>CAJYWN010000012.1 GCA_913778275.1 uncultured Chryseobacterium sp. | reverse complement strand
TATTCATTCACAAATGTTAAATAAATCATAAAAAAAATTTTGTGATTAAAAGAAAACTTTTATATTTGTTCCTAACAAGATTAAAAAATATCTAACAATGAGTGAATACAAGGAACGCCATGAAAATGAAATTTTCACTAAGGTGTTAAAAGCAGGGAGAAGAACTTATTTCTTTGATGTGCGCGAGACGAAAGCAGGAGATTATTATCTTACGATTACCGAAAGTAAAAAGAACTTCGGAGAGAATGGAGAAGCTACATTTGAGAAACATAAAATATATCTTTATAAAGAAGATTTTAAAAGTTTTCAGGAGATGTTTAATGAATCCACAGATTTCATCATTAACGAAAAAGGTGAGGATGTAATATCAGAAAAGCATGACAAAGATTTCAAAAGCAGAACCTATACTATTGATTCTGACGACGAAGTTTAAATATCTAAACAACTAAAACATAAGCATCCGATGAAGATGCTTTTTTTTATGCCCTCTCCCATCTACCCTATTATACGATTTTTAATTTACTCATTTATTCCGTCCATTTATTACAAATTTTTCATTAATTTCATATTTTTAAACATTAATATTTAAATATTTTACATTTAAAATGTTAAAAATATTAATTAGTTAAATTATTTATAAGCACAAATATAATTGAAAGGCATATTTATAAAAAATAATTTTAACCCTTTAAATAGAAAAGAATGAAAAAAAATTTACTCGTTTTTATCCTGGCATCTGCATTCTGCTTTGCCCAAAATTCTTTAATGGTATCTCCTCAGACCGGAACTATGATTACTTCGGGAACTATTACCAATTTCAAACTAATAAGCGATGGAAATAGCGTCGCTTTGGTTGCTTCCCATAATGCGTCCGGAAAAGTGTTTATTGTAGACATCAACGACAAAAACCCTGCAGACAAGGCAGCAAATACCATTGCAACTACCTCTGCTAACGTGAAAACCAGAATTTCTGCCGCAATAGGACAGACCGTTACTTCCATCAAAAATATTGAGGTGAACCCCATAACCAATGCTGTCTATATTATGGCTATGGTAAGCACAACACCCTATTTTGTAAAGCTTACCAATGCCGGAAATACAATTACTGCATTAAATTTTAACACAATGCCTTACTGTGCATTAAATTTCACCAATCCCAATACGTCTTTCCAAGACATTGCATGGGGAGGAAACAGACTGTTTATTTCAAGTAATACCGGTGCTTTAGGCGGAGAACTCGGCTATATTTCAGCCCCATTCACCAACAATACTACAATTAGCAAAAGATCTACCACTATGTTCAAATCTAATTGGGGAAATATGTATAGCACAACTGCTCCTTTGGAAAAATTGAATTATATTAAAATTGATAATACCGAGTATCTTTGTGGTACAACAACCTGCGCTCCCGGATTTTCCGAAACGGTCTCTTCTCTGATAAATAATTCCGGATTATTTACCGTAAGAGAAGCATTTAATGTAAATTTTGACCAGCCCATAAAAACGATTGCCATTAATAATGGCACTAATGCTTATTTGGTGGACCTGCACCAAAACTGGCCTAATGGTAATAAAATTTATAGAATTGGAAAAAAATTCCTTGATGGTACACCTTTTACAAATAATACTTATAATAGTAATTCTATAGAGTTGAGAGACTCTTCCGGAAACCCAAATACTACCCTTACCGAAGAAGAAATCAAAATGTTTCCGGGAAATTTTTCATCGATGGCCTATTACTCTACATGTGAAGTCCTTACTTTGTCTGCAGACTACCAGACTCTTGACAAATTAAGCGTTTGTGCACTTGCATTAAGCACAAACGAGCAAAGCTATAAAAATAACACGTTTGAATTATCTCCCAATCCTGCTTCAGACTTCTTAAGCATTTCTTACAATGAAAATCTGTATAAAAATATAGAAGCGGAAATTTACAGCTATGATGGCAAGTTAATGAAAAGAGAGAATATTAGTGCTCAAACTAAAAAGATTGCAATATCAGATCTGCCTACAGGAAACTATATTCTAAAAGTATTTAATAAAGCTGTTTATATAAATTCTAAATCTTTCATAAAGAAATAAGAATATAAATACCATATGAAATGTGCGGATCGAAAGTCTGCACATTATCTTTTTTAATCAATTATTACACAATATGAAAAAAACAGCTGAGATAAAACAAAAAGGTTTATTTGTATTTTTTTGTATTTTTCTGTACAATATGTGCTTTTCACAGGAAATAATTATTAACTCATACAACCCTGAAAAGCCTCTATTCAAAGCTTTTCCTGTTGAAGAAAACATTGAACAGCTTTCTGACGTCTTTAAAATCTTCATGATCCAGGAAAATATTGAGTCTCAGACACCTTTATTGGGTGCATATTATAAAATAAAAGACACAATATTTTTTAAACCGCAGTTTGAGCTTGGTGAAGGACTGACATTCAGTGCTAATTTTTCTTATAAAAACAGTACTATAAAAAAGAATTATCAAACCCAATCAGCCGACCATTCAATAATGCATGAAGTTGAAGTAAAGGAAATATATCCTCGTGACAATAAAATACCGAAGAATATTCTTACTTTTTATGTTGAATTTCCGGTACCGATGACAGAGGATGAGTCAGCGTACAGATACGTTAATCTGCTCGACGAAAATAAAAAAATCATCCCGCACGTATGGTACAATAAAACCAGATGGATTAGCGATAAAATTATGATGCTAATGATTCATCCGGGAAGAGTAAAAAAGGACATTTCATATTATGAAAATTTGGGTGAATTATTTACAACAGGCAAGAAATATTACCTGGAAATTACCGGGAAGATAGAACCACTCGACAGACATTCTAAGTTAAAATCCTTTACAAAAGAATTTGAGATTACCAGCCCTGTTAATACATCTCCAAAATTCATAGAGAATAAATTGAGTATCCCTAAAAGAAATACTATGGACAAACTGAAAATAGTTTTCGACAGACCCATTGAACTCTTCTCTGCTCAAATTGGAATTTCCGTTAACTATAATTCCGAAACAGCAATTGACGGAAAAATTACTCCCGGAGCCAATGATACAGAATGGTATTTTGCCCCTGCAAAACCGTGGTCAGAAAAACAATATACACTTATATTGAATAAATATCTTTCCGATCCGTCAGGTAATAGCCTTAGCAGGCCATTTGAAACCACCTCAATAAAAAAAAATTACAAAAAGCATATTGTTAAAAAGATCAATTTTAAGCTGAGTGAAAAATAATTAGCTGATAAAATTAATAAAGTCACGAATATGTAATAAAAAAAACATCCTGCTTAAATTAAGCAGGATGTCCTATTTTTGGGTGAATGATGGGTCTCGAACCCACGACCTTCGGAACCACAATCCGACGCTCTAACCAACTGAGCTACAATCACCGTTTTGTGAGTGCAAATATAGGATATATTTTTTAATTACCAAACAATTCCATCAAAATTTTTCATCGCAATCAGCTTCTCAGACGTAAATCCCTCAGCGTAAGTCACTCCCGAAAGTCTTCCTAAATCCTGAGCACGATACGTTAAGCTCTCATAAAAATCTTTGGAGGTAATCGGTGTTTCCGGCTCCTTGGAAATTGGGTCATAAAACTGGGTTTTAAATGCCATACAGGCCTGAATCTTTTTATCAAGATGATCAGAAATATCGATCACAAACTCAGGTTCTATATTTTTCCACTGTATGTAATGGAAAACATGTTTCGGTCTCCATACCTGCTGATTTTCGCCTTCCAAAACCGTTTCAATCTTTCTTAATCCAGCTAAAAAGCACGCGTCTGACACTAATTTAGCTCCCTTTGCATGATCAGGATGCCTATCATCAATTGCATTGGCCAAGACGATTTCAGGGCGGTATTTGCGGATCATTTTTACAATTCTCATTTGGTACTCTTCAGAGTTATCCAAAAAGCCGTCTTTCATTGCCAGATTTTCTCTGGCAGCAACGCCCAAAATTTTTGCAGAAGCCATGGCTTCCTCCTTTCGTGTTTCCTCGGTGCCCCTTGTTCCCAGTTCTCCTTTAGTAAGATCAACAATAACACAAATCTTACCTTCAGAAACCATTTTAACGATTGTTCCGCCACAACCTAATTCCACATCATCAGGATGCGCACCAAAAGCTAATATATCTGTTTTCATATATTCAAAGATATGATATTAAATAAAAACTTCCCAACCATTACGATTGGGAAGCAATATATTTATTTAAATCTAATTATTTGTTGATTTCTGCATTCAGTTTTACAGCGTCTTGATAAGTAGGATCCAACTGAACGGATTTTGCAACATAATCTTTAGCTTTCGCTATATCAGAATCTTTACTCATGTAAGCTACAGCAAAATAAGCGTAAGCAAGCGTCTGCTTATTGGCTTCCTGGTCTGCAGGTTTCACCGTGCTGATGAATTTTTCATAAGCGATTTTCGCTGCATCATTATTACCTGCCTGCTGATAAGAATATCCTAAGCTGTAATATCCGGGTGCCCAGTCGGGAAGAAGCGTATTCATTTTCTGCCACGTCTGGATTGCTCCGTTCCAGTTTTTTGCATCCTGATAAGCGGTTGCAAGCTTAAATAAAGAATCGGTATCCTGAGCATTAGCAGCAACTTTCTGTTTTAATCCTTCAATTACAGGGTTTGTAGGTCCTGCATCAACATCAGCTTGAGAAGCTCCTCCTCCGGCAATTTTTGCCAGCTCCATATCCCACTTCATTGTTTCATCCTTTGCTGCTTTTGCGATAGCAATTTTTTGCTGGGCTTCGGTTGTCAACGCTGTTTTTTTAGCGGCATCCGTTTCCGTTTTAGCTAATCCTGCAGCAATTAATCCCATTAATCCCTGATCCGCAGGCTGTACTCTTGATTTGTCTGCCTGCGAAACGAAATTGTCTATATTCTGTTTTGCTTCCGCATATTTTCCGTCAGCGTATAATTGATAAGCTCTTAATTTAAATTTAATAGGATCATTAATCTTATCAAAAATTTTATCTAAAACCTGCTTGGAGTTTGCATAGTCTTCGTTGGTAAAATAAAGCTTGGCAATTTCCAATTGGGTATATGGATCTTCGTCGGCATACTTGGTATAATTGATAAGATCTTGAGTAGCCTTCGCATTTTGCTGATACCTGATATCGTATGCTGCCAATGCTTTGTAAGCCGGGGCATAAGTAGGGTCAGTAGCAATGGCTTTGTCAATACTTGTTTTAGCCTGCTGCCATTGTTGTGCTGCCATCCATAATGTTCCGATTCTTGTATAAACGGATGCTTTATTTTTAGCTAAAGGAAGTGCCTTATCGTAAGCCGTCATTGCATCACCAGGCATTCTTTTTAATCTGTATGCATCACCTAATGTATAATAATAGTGTGCCGGAACATCTTTCTTAGATGCTCTTTCGATGGCCTTGTTCAGGTACTGAATTGCTAAATCCGGGGAATTATTCTTTTCAAATAAAGTTAAAGCTTCAGCGGCTCTGAATAGCACTTCTGCATCTTTTTCTCTTGAGTCAGCCACAACTTTCTGGATTTCAGAAATAGCATTTTTGTCACCTTTTCCAAGTTTAACGGCAGCTAATCCTAATTTATTTAAATAACTCTTGCTGTCTGCTGCAAGACCTTTGTTAAAGCTATCTGTTGCTGCTGCAAAATCAGGTTCTCCCTGCTTCAGATAAGTATTTCCTAAATAAAAATAATTTTCAGCTGTTGGAGCCGATGCAACCATGTTCGTAAAGTTAGTTTTTGCCTGAGCAAATTTATCACTATCAATACTGTTGATGCCATCCTGAACAGTTTGCGCAAAAGCAAAATTGGTAAAAAATACCACAGCTGCTCCAAAAGCAATCTTCTTTACATTCATATTCATTATATCTCTCATTTTATATTTCTAATCTAATTCGATTTATATTGTACACAATTTTCAGACCAAAATAATGATTTATTTTGGGCTAACATATTAATTTAATATATTTTAACGCATCTGCACTTCTCTTCTGTAGATATTATAAGGCTGCAGACCTTCCTTCTGAACAATCATCTGTCCGAGCTGCGTGCAGGAATATCTTATGAAGCCGTTGGCAATATTAAAATTTCCTTCATTTGTTAAAAAATATAAAACTCTCGTAAATGGATAATTCATTTTTCTAAGGTTTTCGAAATCGGTATTATATTGCTTTCCTTTATATTCAACAGGAAGTATTTTAACCATGCTTCTCAACTGTTCAGATTCTTTATCATAAGGTCTACTGAAAGTATTAAGACCGATAACGCCGATTTTATCAGGGTATTTGTTTAGCTCTTCTATAATATTTTTACTACCGGGAATTACGGAGAATTTTAAATCTTTAGGCTGTTTTTTTAGTTTCTGTGCAACGAAATTCAGATTACTCGAGTTGGTTCCGTCGAAAATAAACTGTTTTTCATCAGACTCCATACCTTTTGTAATTTCCTCCATGGAAATACTTTCTTTTGGAGAATTTTTAGGAACAACAAAAACTACAGCATCTGCTGCAAATCTTGCCGGTAAAAATTTAAGGTCTACCCTTTCCTCATAAGTTTTAATTTCTTCAGGAGTCAAATCTCTTGACATCACTACAATTCTTGCTTTATCATTCAATAGATCAATAAACCCCAGATCTTCCTTTTTCGTGACTACCTTTATTTTAGTTTCAGGATAATTAATCATATATCCTTCTGCAAGAGCTTCTGTAACACTTTTAAAGGATTCGTCAGTAAGAATCGTCATTTCCCCTTTATTATAGGACGGGGATTTTTCTTCTTTTTTACAACCAACAGCTATTATACTAAGAAAGAACAGCATTATGATTTTAATACTATTTCTCATGATCCGTATTTTTAATTTTTGAAATCGCTCTGTAAATTCTGAAAATACCGTATAGGATAAGCAATGCTCCTAAGGCATATGCAACTCCGGGTTCCAGAATAGTAAAAAAGAATTTGTAGAGAATAACCACAACTCCCAAAACGATATAGAATAATCCCGTGACGAGGGATAACCAGTTGAACATCATATAACAAAAATACCAAAAAAAATAAAAAGAGAAGCATATGCTTCTCTTTTTTAATTATAATTTAAAGATAAATTATCCTTCAAAATTCATAGTCAAAGGTAATCTGAATCTATAACGTACAGATTGCCCGTTGATTTTAGCAGGAGTCCATTTATTTTTAATAGACTTGATCGTTCTGATCGCCTCTGCATTAAAATCTGAATTTGATCCACTCGCTTTCACGTCTGTAATACTACCGTCTCTTTCAACAACGAAAGTAACTTCAGCTTTTACCGTACCTTCATCTCCGTTCATTGCAGAACCATCAAAGTTACTTGATACTTTATTTCTAAAAGCATTAATACCTCCAGGAAATTCAGCTGTTTGCTCCACCTCGGTATATACCTGAGTATCACTTACCTGCGGCTTAACCTCAGCTGTTGAAGCTTTAGTACCTGTTGATGGCGGTGGCGGCGGAGGTGTATAAGCCGGAGCTTTTACCCCTTCCTGATTTACCAGACCCGTCGTTGTTTCTAACTGCTTAGAAATTGGCGGCGGTGGTGTTTCAATTTTCGGAGCTTTTACAGGCTCCGGAACCACGTTCTGAATAATTTCAATTTTCTCCTCTTCTTTTGGTGGAGGTGGTGGCGGTGGTTCTTCTTCTTTCGGCTGCTCAATAATTTTATCTTCCTGAAGAATTTCTACTAAATCTGCCTTTACTTCCTGTTTAGGTGGTTCAGTTAATCTCTTAATGGTAAGATAAATAAAAGGAGACAATGCCGCAACGAGGAATATTGCTGTACCAACGATGAAAGATTTTGTCAGAAGTTTTGGGTACTGATGTCTTAAATCGTATGCACCATATTCCTTGTTTCTATTTTCAAATACAATCTCATCTAAAGTTAGATTTGAATCGTATACATTTTCGTTTGCCATAGATTTACAATTTTATGGTTTAAGTTACTTAGTAGCCGGTGCTGCGGCAGCTCCGGAATTCCCAACCTTTCTATCATAAATGGCTTTTTCCCAAGGCTTAAGATCAGTAACACCGTACTGCTCACTTTTTGTAATTGCCATTTCGTCAAGAATATCTACGAAGTTTTTATATACAGCATCGTCAGTAGGCTTGATAATCACGGTAAATTTGGATTTATCAGCTGCATTTGCTTTTGCCTGCTCAATAACCTTTCTGATTCCCTCTCTATCGAAAGTAGTTTCATTAAGATTCTGGTCTGTTAAGGAAGTGTTGTCCTGCTGGTGCCAGAAAATCTTATTGTCTTTCCCTAATAATAAAGAGATAGAGTTAGAAAGTTTAATTTCTGTTGGAGGTGGTTTTTTCGTTTCGTCTTTCGGTTTTGCCGGAAGACCCAAATCCATTACATTCGGTTTAGAGAATGTGGTTGTGAACATAAAGAAGGTAATCAATAGAAAACCCAAGTCCACCATCGGAGTCATATCGACTCTGGTACTCTGTTTCTTGGAACGTACCTTGCCGCCTTTGGCGCCTTTTTCCTGTACTTGTACTTCTGCCATTTCTAATCGATATTATTCGTTAGGTTTACCTTCTTGTGATGTAATCAACCAAAATTTAAGAAAATCGATATCTCTTAAACCCTCAAATAAGCTTTTCACTTTAGGATATTCTGTAGTAACGTCTCCTTTAATCGCCAATTTGTAATCAGGATTAACGGCAAGACTTTCTTTTACCCAGTCTACCAACTGCTTATTTGTACTATCCATAGGAATCCCTGTGGGACTCTTGAAATTTTTCTGCTCGTCATCTGGCAAATCAAGATAGCTTTTCAGCTGGTTCATAGGAACCCCGATAGCCTGTACTTTCTGGAATGCAGCTTTTTCTTTGTTGTCAAAAGTAACACCGTACTTTTTGCCCATATTGTCTAAAAGCTGTAATCTCTCTGATGCGTTTTCAACAGGCTGGAAATAGAATTTCCCGTCCGGTGTAGCGTTGATGGTCATCAAACTTGCATCAGGAAGTAACTTCTCTGATATTGAAGATGGCGGTTTGATCTGCTCCACGTCAGGTTTTTTAAACTGAGTGGTCAAGATAAAGAATGTAAGCAGTAGGAAAGCAACATCACACATTGCCGTCATATCCGTTACCACTCCATGTCTTTTTGGTTTGACTCTCGCCATTATTATTAATAATTTTTAATTAGACTTCTTATTACTTAGTGCAAATTCTTTGCTACAATTCTTAGTTGAATTCAGCGAAAGACTGTTGGATACTCATTGCGATCTCGTCGATCTTATAAGTTAATCCGTCGATTTTAGAAGTAAAGAAGTTATAAAGGATGATAGCGATTGCTGAAGTACCAATACCTAAAGCTGTATTAATCAATGCTTCAGAAATACCCGTAGAAAGTGCAGCAGCATCTGGAGTACCACCTCCTGAACCTAATGCGAAGAACGCCTTAATCATCCCGATTACCGTACCTAAAAGTGCTACTAACGTTGCAACAGTACCTAAAGTAGAAAGGATCATCATGTTTTTCTCAAGCATTGGCATTTCAAGAGTTGTAGCTTCTTCGATTGCTTTATTAAGCGCTACCATTTTTTGCTCTTTGTTAAGCGTAGTATCATGAGATAAAGCTTTGTAAGTCGTAAGACCTTCTTTTACTACATTTCCAACAGAACCTTGTTGTCTGTCGCACTCTTCTAAAGCTTCATCAATTTTGTTTTGGTTCAATAGGCTTCTTACCTGAATTACGAAGTTATCTAAGTTACCTTTTCCTGCAGCTCTTCCTAATACTAAAGCTCTTTCAATTGAAAACACGATTACCGTAAGCATGAAAGTAATCAAGATTGGTACGATAACTCCCCCTTTGTAAATAATACCTAAGAAAGAATCTGGGTGAATGTCTTTTCCTTCAACATCTGAAAATGCTACAGATCCTGCACCTAGTTTTTCAGCATCTTTAAAATTTCCAGGGCTACCCAAAACGAATAAATAAATACAAATTCCTATAGCTAAGATAATAGGAATAATAACAGCTGGGTTTAAACCTCCCGCTTTTCTAGCAACTACTTGCTCATCATTTTTTGAAACATTCATTTCCATATTTAACTAAATTATATTGTTTTAAAATTTTACAAGGTGTAAATTAAAGGCAAAATTAATTAAAATCCAAGAGTCTCAAATAAACATTTTTGTTTTTTTTGACAATAAAATTTTAATACACTTTTGATATTATAATTATTTTGTCTTTTTTTGGCAATAATCCTCAAAATTAGCAATTACATTAAAAATTTAAAAAATATAGCTCTTTATTTTTTTTAATTTGCCAATGTTAATTTTTATTTAAATTACAATATTCACAATTCTTCCAGGAACCACAATAATTTTCTTCGGTGCTTTACCTTCCAGAAACTGCTGAACTTTTTCGTCCCGCATTACCAGATCTTCCACTTCTTTTACAGAAAGCTGTGCAGACAATGATAATTTATGTTTTGTTTTTCCATTAATACTGATCGGGTACGCGAATTCGTCTTCTACCAGATAACCCTCGTTAAGTACCGGGAATTTTTCGAACTCAATTGAGCTATTATAACCGAGCAGACTCCAAAGCTCCTCACAGATGTGTGGCGCATACGGAGAAATGATAACGGCCAATGGTTCCAAAATATTGCGTTTATTGCATTTTATTTTTTGTAATTCGTTCACCGCAATCATAAATGAAGAAACAGATGTATTGAAAGAGAAATTTTCAATATCATACACCACTTTCTTTATTAAGGTATGCAAAACTTTATATTCCGCTTTTGTAGGCTCTTCTTCTGACACTTCAAAAACTTCGCCATTAAAATATAAATTCCAGAATTTTTTAAGAAAACCATATACACCGCTGAGACCTTGGGTATTCCAGGGCTTGGATTGCTCCAGCGGTCCCAAGAACATTTCATACAATCTTAAACCATCCGCTCCATATTCTTCACAGATATCATCAGGGTTTACGACATTGTATTTTGATTTGGACATTTTCTCAACTTCACGTTCCGTAATGAATTTTCCGCCTTCCTCAAAAATAAATTCTGCATCCGCATAATCCGGCCGCCATGTTTTAAACGCTTCCGTATCCAATTCATCGGATGTACCTTTTAACAATGATATATCAACGTGGATCTTTTGGGTCTGATAATCTTTTGCTAAATTCTTAGAAACATATTGGCTGGTTCCGTCAATTCTATGAACAAACGCACTCATCCCCAAAATCATTCCCTGATTGATCAGTTTTTGAAAAGGTTCATTATGGTTAATATATCCCCTATCCTTCAAGAACATATTCCAGAATCTTGAATACAACAAATGCCCGGTCGCATGTTCGCTTCCTCCGATATACAGATCAACCTGTCCCCAGTAATCTGCCAGATCTTTCTTAACGAAAACATTCTCGTCATGCGGATCCATATATCGTAAGAAATACCATGAGCTTCCTGCCCAACCTGGCATCGTTGATAGTTCTAAAGGAAAAATTGTTTTCTGATCAATTAAATCCGTATCAACTACTTTTTGATTTACTTCGTCCCATGCAAAAGTTTTTGCATTTCCTAATGGGGGATCTCCGTCTTCAGTTGGCAAATATTTTTCAACTTCAGGAAGTTCCAGAGGCAGTGCAGAGGCAGGCAATGCGTAAGGCATTCCATCCTTATAATATATAGGAACCGGCTCACCCCAATATCTTTGTCTGGAGAAAATCGCATCACGCTGTCTGTAGTTGGTGGTACCGTGCCCTATTCCTCTCTTTTCTATAGCAGAAATAATTAGAGCTTTAGCTTCATCATATTTCAGTCCATTTAAAAAATCCGAGTTTACACAAACGGAATCTTTAGAATCGAAAGATTTCTCCTGTATATCTTCATTAGTCTCTACAACCTTTTTTATTTCTAAATTAAATTTCTTTGCAAATCTGTGATCGCGCTCATCGTGAGCCGGAACTGCCATTACCGCTCCTGTTCCGTAACCCATCAAAACATAATCTGAAATATAAACCGGCATCCTTTCGTTGCTGAATGGATTTATTGCATAAGTTCCTGTAAAAGCTCCCGAAACATTTTTAACATCCGCCATACGATCTCTTTCCGTCTTCTTGGATGTTTCTTCGATGTAGCCATCAACTTCAGCTTTTTGTTCCGGAGTGGTGATGGTTTCCACCAAGGGATTTTCCGGAGCCAATACCATAAAAGTCGCTCCGAAAATAGTATCAGGCCTCGTGGTGAATACTTCAATTGTTTCTTCCGGGTGGCCTTCAATTTCAAATTTCACCTGGGCACCCTGGGATTTTCCGATCCAGTATTCCTGGGAATCTTTTAAAGGCTGTGGCCAGTCAAGACTTTTCAGACCTTGCAGCAATCTCTCGGAATATGCGGAGATTCTCATACTCCACTGCATCATTTTCTTTTGAAAAACAGGAAAACCTCCTCTTTCGGATTTCCCGTCCTTTACCTCATCGTTTGCAAGCACGGTTCCAAGAGCAGGACACCAGTTTACGGTAGTTTCCGCCCGGTACGCCAGACGATAATTCAAAAGAATATCTTCTTTATCCATTTCAGAAGCCGTATTCCATTCTTCAGCAGTAAAGTGAAGTTCTTCAGTCTGATTGGCATTCAGACCATCTGTACCTTTATGTTCAAAATGTTTGACCAAAGTGGAAATCGGCTCCGCCTTGTCCGTATTTTTATTGTACCAGGAATGGAACAGTTCAATGAAAATCCACTGCGTCCATTTATAATAAGAAGGATCTGATGTTCTTACTTCTCTGCTCCAGTCGAAAGAAAAGCCTATTTTTCTGAGCTGCTCTTCATATCTGGAGATATTCTGTTCGGTAGTTACGGCAGGATGCTGCCCTGTCTGGATTGCATACTGCTCAGCAGGAAGCCCGAAACTGTCATAGCCTACCGGATGCAGCACATTGAATCCCTGATGTCTTTTATATCTCGCATAAATATCCGATGCAATATATCCGAGAGGATGTCCAACGTGAAGCCCAGCACCCGATGGATAAGGGAACATATCGAGAACATAAAATTTAGGTTTATCTGTGCTGTCGGAAGTTTTATAGGTTTGATTTTCTTCCCAGTATTTCTGCCACTTTTTTTCTATCTGCTGATGATCGTAAAACACTTTTTGTAATTAGATATTAGATGTTAGACTTAGATACATTAGATTAAAATTTATTTTAACTCTAAAAATCAAGAATCACAAAAATAATGATTTTAGCACAAATAGAATTAATTTTGAATTAAATATAAAAAACAAAAATCTCATCCGGAGATGAGATCTTAAGCTTATCATGAGCGAAAGCTTTTTATTGTTGAGGAATTCTTTTTAATGTATAAGTTCTGGACTGATATTTAGTAGGATTTGAAGTATCTTCTATTTTAATGTTTAAAGTCGTCTCATTAAGAGTAACCACGCTTCCTTTGTCCGGTTCAACAATTCCCTGATATTTTAGCTGAATAGCCTTACTGTCTTTGTCATAGGTGTAAGTAAAGTTTCTGTCGAAAGTAGGCTGGCAGGTTCCCGGTGAAGATCCGTCCCCGTTATCGGTTCTTTTTCCTGAACCCGACGCTGCAAACACCCATCTTGAAGTCTTCTGGCAGTCGGTATCAAAAGAAATTCCGTCTGAAACAGGAGTTCCACCTGTCGGAACAGTTGTAACAACCACTTTCATAGGCTGCCATGTTCCCACAATTGGATATTCTATTGTGTTATCGTCGTCGTTATTACATCCTGTCGCTACGAATAAAGATAGACCTGCAAATAGTAATGCTAATTTCTTCATGTATCAAATTTTTCAAGTGCTAAAATTATAATTTTTTTGATTTATTTAATAATATTTTGCAAAAAATAATTACAAACTTAATTATTTTTAAAAATATTTAGGCGTAGAAGTATCTATTTTGTAGGAAAAAGCTATTTTTGTATAAAACAACACAAATGATAACGAAAAATAATTTCGACTTTATCCGCGTTCTCCTTGCCTTCATTGTCTTCTTGGGGCATCTTGGAACATTAAGCGTTTCTAAAGAACTGGAAATCCTTCAGTACAGCCCCATTGAAATCGCTGTTTTTGGTTTTTTTGTAGTAAGCGGCTTTCTCATTGCGAGAAGCTACGAACGGTCTTCAAGCTTAAAAAGTTATCTGGAAAAAAGAATCAGAAGAATTGTTCCTGCCTATCTGCTGGTCGTTTTCCTGTGTGCGATTTTATTAAGCCTGATAAGCACCTATTCTTTCACCGAGTATTTCAGCAATCCTCAGGTTTATAAATATCTTTTCTGGAATTCTTTATTCCTGAACTTTAAAGCACCCTGGCTGCCCGGAGTGTTCGGCAATCAGGCAGTAAACGGAGCGCTCTGGACCCTGAAGGTTGAAATGTCTTATTATTTCTTCGTTCCTCTACTTTTTTTACTGTTCGGAAAAAACAATAAATACAGAAACACCAGCCTGATAATTGTGTATTTCCTCTCTCTTATTTATCTTAATTATTTCGAATATTTAGATAAAATGTCTGCCGCGAAACAACTTCCGGGTTCACTCTCTTATTTCATTCCGGGAATGCTGATTTATTTTAATTTCGATTATTTTATAAAGCACAAAAGCACCTTTTTTATAATTGCCGTCATCACAGTCTGGATTGATCTGATCTTCAGCATTAAATTATTCTCCCCCATGATGATTGGTATTATTGTATTATATATTGCCTATTCTTTTAAGTTTTTAAATAATTTCGGAAAGTACGGAGATTTCACTTACGGAATTTATATTTTTCATTTTCCCATTATCCGGGTTTTTACCTCGCTGGGTTTTTTTCAGAATTACAATCCTTACCTGATAGCGGCAGTCTGTATGCTCCTCGTTGTTGCAGTAGGGATTTGTTCATGGCATTTTTATGAGAAAAAATTTTTATAATATCAACACAGATGAAAGAACTTGTTTCCATTATCACTCCCTCATACAATTCGGCAGAATTTATTGAGGAAACGATACAATGCGTACTTAACCAGACCTATGAAAACTGGGAATGGCTGATTACCGATGATCTTTCCCGGGACAATACCGTTGCCGTTATACAGAAATACAATGATCCACGTATAAAGCTTCAGGTCCTGGAACAAAATGGCGGCGCTGGAAACGCCCGAAATAAAAGCCTGGAAAGAGCCACAGGAAGATATATTGCATTTCTTGATTCCGATGATCTTTGGCATCCAGAATATCTTGACACCATGATCAGCTATATGAAAGAGCATAATGCTGAACTCGTTTACTGCAATTATTCCAGATGTGATGAGCATACGATGCAGCCTGTACTGAAAGATTTTCAGGCTGATACTGTCGTCACTTTTTCAAATCTTTTAAAAACCTGCAGACTGGCTCCGGTTTCCACAATGTATGACACCAGAAGAGCCGGCAAATTTTTTTTCCCTGTAAAAAGCAAACGTGAAGACCATGTGATGTGGCTGAATCTTTTAAAGGAAATTCCGAAAGGCTATCCTATACGGCAAACGCTTGCCAAATACAGGATGCGCCAGAACAGCGTTTCCAGGAAGAAAAAAAACATTATCAAAGATCAATATCTGGTCTATAAAGATTTCATGGGGTTTTCTACGATGAAATCCCTGTATTATACTGCCAATTGGGCTTTAAATGGATTTTTAAAATATTCGAAAATTTTTAATTAAATTTAAAAAATGGAATATTCAAAAGAATTCAAGGCTGCTCTCAGTAATTTTTCTCCGGCGGAAAAAGACAAGCTTATTTTCAGATTACTAAAAAAAGATAAGCTTCTGTCAAAAAAATTATATTTCGAACTGATTGATCCCGAAACCACCGACAATAAGCGGGACGCTATGGAAGAAATTGTTGAAGAAAAGGTAGCACTTGCTTCAAAATACATCAGCAATCAAAAATATTTTCTGAGCATCATCCGAAAAATAAGTGCGGAAATTACGGAACATGTAAAAATAACTACCGACAAATTCGGGGAAGTGAGTCTTAATCTTTTGCTGATCAACAAAATTCTTGATTACAATAATGATCTTGGCCGGCAGCGCTTTGACAATGTCTATAAACTCTACCTGTATCTCATTAATAAAATCGTGAAATCTTTGCTTCTTACCAAAAAACTGGATGTGGACTACTGGATGGAAATTGATGAATACCTGGATGAACTGAAAGGAAAAATTCTTGAGAACAATTATCTTTCAAAACTTTTTAAGAACAACGGAATCGAAATGAACTGGCTTACAAGTGACAAAATACCTGAAAACTTCGACCAGATTATCAAAGAAATTAAAAGCCAGGGGTTTTTACGATAAGATCTTCTGCATAATCAACACTGTTGACTCCGGTTTTTCGTCAACAAATTTTTTAGATTTCTCAGACATCATGTTTAGCATCTCTTCATTATTGATGAGAAACATTACAAAGTCTGCTGCCAAACCTGCATTTTCAAAGGATTTTCCACCATCTGCAGAGATAAGTTCATCTGCTTCTGGGTTTTTTCGGTAATGGTTTCCGAAAATCACAGGAACTCCGAAAGTTGCAGCTTCGAGGATATTGTGAAGTCCGGCATTATGAAAACCGCCTCCTACCACCGCAATATCTGCGTAAGAATATAATTTTGAAAGCAGACCAATGCTGTCAATTATTAAAACCCGCGACTTAAAAATTCCCAGCTTTTCCTTAATGGTACTGTATAAAATAGCATCCGGAAAAATCTGTTTCAGATGCTGAACTCTTTTAAGATCATGAGGCGCAATAATCAGTTTTGCATACGGGCTTCCCTGCAGCACTTCTTCCGCCACTTTTTCTTCCGCCTGCCAGGAACTCCCGAAAACCACAGCCTTATCCCCGCCTATAAATTCTTTAATAAATTCAATATGATTATTCCGATTTTGCAGCTGCTTCACGCGGTCAAACCGGGTATCTCCAGTCACCGAAGATTTTGTAAGACCGACACTTTTAGCCAGTGCAAAGGACATCTCCGTCTGGTGGAAGAACCAGTCAATATTTTTCCGCAGCTGTTTTACAAACCATTTTCCGTATGAAGTAAAGAAAGATTGTGTATCATAAAAAAGGGCGGAAATCACATACGTTTTTGTTCCTTTTTGCTTAAGCTCTTCCAAAAGATTATACCAATAGTCGTATTTTACGGTAAAAAATAAAGTCGTATTGATGTGAGACACAAATTCGTTTACAGATTTTTTTTTATCAAATGGAAGATAACAGATGACATCTGCAATATTTTTTTTCTTTATAACATTTTCATAGCCGGAAGGCGAAAAGAACGTAATAAGAATTTTATGATCCTGGAATTTCTCTTTCAGCTGTTCCAAAACCGGAAGTCCCTGTTCATATTCTCCAAGGCTTGCCGCATGCATCCAGATTACTTTATCATTTTTTGAAAATCCCGATTTTATCTTTTGTAGAGATTCTTTTCTTCCAAGAATGCCTTTCCTCGCTTTGTCATTAAACAAAGAAAAGATCTTCATTCCGATAATCATTAAGCTGATAAATATGTTATATAAAAAAGCCATTAGTTAAATTTCATTTAAAAAGAACACAAAATGAAATACAATTAAACCCCCAATTAGGTAATGCTTTATATTTTTTATGCTAAATCACCACAGAAATGCCAGCATTCCAAATTTAAAATATCAAAATCAAAAGGAAAACATTTTCATTTCATTTAGAAAAAATTATAATATGCTTTTGATCACTCTAAGTTTATGAGTATGTTTATTCATTTCTTTGTTAAAAATACCGGTAGAATCCAGTGTATCGATTCGTACCTTTCCGGAAGCATGAATGATCTTCTGGTTATCCAGCATAATTCCTACATGAATAATTTTGCCTTCAGGATTTTCAAAAAAAGCAAGATCCCCCGGCTGACTTTCTTCAACGAAAGTTAAAGATTCACCCACTTCTACCTGTTGCGAGGTATCTCTCGGTAATTTTATATGATGAACTTTATACACGAGTTGGGTAAATCCGGAACAGTCTACCGCAAAAAAACTTTTGCCGCCCCACAAATAAGGAACATTGAGAAACTCTTTTGCCGTTAAAGCGATACTTTCCCGAACATTATGGCTTCTTCTGGATGCCACTACCGGAAATTCCACTTCAGAACCCATGGAAAGAAGCGTTTTTCCGTCTTTCATCATAACGGAAGCAAAATCTTCGGTCACCACGGTTACTTTTCGGGCAGCCAGTTCCTCATCGGTTATGGGTTTCAGCTGTTTGGTATCCATCCAGCCTTCATAGCCATCATAATGCATTTTTATCCGGGTCCAGTTTTTATTCACTTCAAGAATATCGGCACTTTCGCCAAAGAGCATTTCCGTGACAATTTCCGCTTTGTCCGAATTTTCCGCACGTACGGGCGCTACCGTTACAATACAAATTCCTTTATTCATAATTTATTAAAGGTTTAAATTGAGGATAAGGTAATAGATCACAACCCTATACTCAGCCTTATTTTATTTTCTGCGTAAAAAATTTACACCATCCCGCAAAGGTAAAATAAGATTTTCAAAATCATTATCCTGAGCGATCAGATCATTAAGTTCTTTAATCGCCTGTGTAGACTTCTGCTTCGGATTTTCTTCCAGCACTTTCCCATACCAGAGCACATTATCGAACATTACTACCGATCCCGATTTCGTGCGCGGTTTAATCAGCCTGAAATATTCCGCATAATTTTCTTTATCTGCATCAATAAAAACAAGATCGAAGAACTGATCGGTCTCTTTTAAAAATTCTTTCGCATCCTGAAGTCTGAAATCAATTTGAGAAGAATGTGCGCTTTGTGCAAAATATTTTTTAGGCAAATACTCCAAATCTTCATTCACATCAAGAGTAGTAATTCTGCCTTTTTCGGTAAGTCCGGATGCAAGACAAAGAGTGGCGTATCCTGTGAAAGTTCCTATTTCGAGGATATTTTCCGGCTGCATCATTTGGGAAATGATCGTCAGCAGCCTGCCCTGCTGATATCCTGAAATCATGTGCGGCTGAGTGGTTTTCTGGTAGGTTTCCCTTCTCAGTTTTTTCAGGATTTCGGGTTCAGACGAAGCATGGGTTTCCAGATATCGGTCCATTTCCGGATTCTTTTCTTCAAAAAAGCTCATTCTTCAAATTTTGTTGATTCAAATTTACTTAAATATAAATAAAAAGCCCAAATAATCGCAAATATTCCTCGCCGCGGGAAATCCACAGAAAAATACCGTGAAAATACGGATGTTGTGTTTTTGTGAATAGCCATACCTTTGGATCAGGGTAAAAACACTAACTAAAATGAATGCGGGAGTAAAACAAATTAACCAAGAGAAAAAGAGCGCTGTACTCTCCAAAGACAGAACAGATTCTCTGAAGAAAACTAAGCCGGAAATATCCACTTCATTTTTACAGCGAATTATTTCATTATTGAAAAAAGAAGAATTAATTTGATTAAAAAAAATAAATCCCGAATTGCTTCGGGATTTATTTGTTATTGATTGAATGTTTGTTCTCTTATTATTTCTTCGGCGCGATGTCCATTAATTTCATGAATTCATCAAGTTTAGGCATAATGATGATTTCCGTTCTTCTGTTTTCAGCTCTTCCGGAAACGCTCATGTTGGTTGCTTTAGGGTTGTATTCTGATCTACCACCGGCAGTAATTCTCGCAGGATCTACTCCAAACTGAGTCTGTAATACTTTAGCTACCGCAGTTCCTCTTAATGCAGAAAGATCCCAGTTGTCTCTCGGTAAGTTTGGAGAGTTCAACGGAGCATTATCCGTATTTCCTTCGATTAATACAGAATATTTGTCATAATCATTGATTACTTTCGCTACTTTTCCTAACACTTCCTGTGCAGCAGGCAACACATTATAGTCTCCTGTTTTGTACAGCATTTTATCAGAAAGAGAGATCATTACCACTCCTTTTAATACTTTTATCTGAACATCACTGTCCGCCACATTATCCAAAGATCTTTTCAGTTTGTTTGATAATGCTAAATTTAAGCTGTCGTTTTTAGCATTGCTTGAAATCAGCTGTTTGATGTAAGAGTTGGAAGCATTGATTTCTCCCACCAGCTTGTCGATATTGGCAGAGCTTTTTCCTGTATTGGAAAGACAGGCATCCAGTGATGACTTCAATGCATCGTGCTGACTTTTCAACAGGTTATTTTCGCTTGTCAAAGCAGAGTTTTGAGATTTCAGATCCTGAATTTCTCTCTGTCTTTCACCCACGTTCTCAATACATTGTTTGTAGTTTGAGCTCAGTGCATCATACTGTTTTTTGCTGATACAAGATGTCATCCCCAACACCATTGCAGATACTGCTAAGATTTTAAAAATTTTCATAAATAATCATTTTTAGACGATCAAAGGTAACAAAATTCATTTTAATTATATAGATTATCTTTGCAGAAAGAAATTCTCAGCATAGATATTGGAAACGTCAGACTTTAAAAATCAATTGCAAAATCTTGTAACGGCACCCGAAACAAGCACCTATCTTCTGGCGGTAAGCGGTGGCGCAGATTCTATGGTTTTATCCTACTGTTTTAATCAATTGCGATTGCCCTTCCAGATTGCGCACATTAATTACAAACTCCGTGGTGAAGATTCCGATCTTGATCAAAAAGTGGTACGGGATTTTTGTGAAAAGAACAGTATTACCTTGCATGTTTACGAAGTTTCGGAAATAGATAAAAAACCTGAAAACTCCATTCAGCTTTGGGCACGGGAGCTGAGATATGCATTCTTCAAACAGATCCGGGAAAGAGAAAATCTTGATTTTCTGGTAACCGCCCATCATTTGAACGATCAGCTTGAAACCTTCATCATTAATCTTTCCAGAGCAGCCGGCATTAAGGGCTTAAGTGGAATTCCAGCCAATGAGAATACTATTTTACGGCCGCTATTATCCATCTCAAAAGAAGAGATTTATGCTTTTGCAAAGGAACATCATATCGAATACCGCGAAGATCTTTCCAATCAGAAAAATGATTATCTGAGAAATAAAGTACGGAATGAAATTGTTCCGAAACTACTGCAAACAAACGCGCATTTCCTTGAAAATTTTAAAAAAAGTTCGGTGCATCTTAACCAGACAAAAGATTTTGTACAGCAGCAGATCTTAGAGATTGAAAACCAACTTACTGTATTTAACAAGCACGACAAAATTTTATCAAAGGAGCAGCTCAGCAGACAAAGTGATTTCGTGAAATTTGAAATTCTAAGGAAGTTCGGATTTAATCAGGAAACAGAAATTGCGAAAATCTTTACAGCGGAAAACGGAAGCGTGTTTTTTTCAAAAGAGTATCAGCTGATCGTTAATTACGGAGAATTGGTTTTACAAAAGCTGCATGAAAAGTGTGATTTCAACAATTTTGACAAAGAAATTGTTTTACTTGAGAAATTTGACTTTTCCGAAAACCAAACAGCGATTGATCTCGAAAATATAATGGAGAGCATTGAAGAAATCAATATTGAGTTCGACTGGGAATTCGATGCCGAAAAAATCAGGTTTCCAGTGCGATTGCGAAGACAAAAGGACGGTGATGAATTTTATCCTTTAGGATTTTCGGGGAAAAAGAAAGTTTCCAAGTTTTTTAGGGACGAAAAAATATCTAATTTAGCGAGGCAAAAAATCTGGCTCCTTACAGACAGCGAAAATGCTGTACTCGGGGTTATCCCCTACCGACAGGACCGGAGATATGCAGGGAGTGAGAAGTCCGGATATATTCTCAAAATTTTTAATAAGAAGTAAAATGAAATTTAAAAACTGGTTTTTATTAATTCTGCTGTTTGTAGCAACAGGAATTAATGCACAAATCAAAAATCCTGTAAAATTTAAATTTACAATCAACGAATTAGGAGACAATCAATATGAAGCTGTGCTGGACGCAACGATGGAAAGTGGTTGGCATATCTACTCCAAAGACATTCCGGAAGATACTGGAATTCCTACAGAATATAAAGTTTCCGGAAAAAATATTGAGCTTATCGGCAAGTTTACCGAAGTGGGTAAAAAGCATGAAGAATTTTCAGAAGCTTTCGGCGGAACAATTGTTTATTATTCCAATTCTGCAGGTTTTAAACAAAAATTCAAGCTAAAAGATGGCACGAAACCAGGCGATGTTGTTGCTGAAATTACTTATCAGACCTGTGACGACCGAGTTTGTCTCGCCCCAAATACATTAGAATTCAACAAACAGGTAACACCAAAAGGCGCTTCTGAAGAAACCGCAACAGAAACTGCCGAACCGGCAAAAGATTCTGCAAATGCAGAAACGGTGGTTGAAAATCCTGTAAAAGGTGCGGTAACCCTGACAGAAACATCAAAACTGGATCCCAAACAGTTGAAAATAGCATCAATTAATTTTGAAAAACCGCTTACCGACTGTGGCGTTGCTTCTGAAAAAGTAGCTGAAAATTACTGGACGTATCTTCTTCTCGGATTTATCGGTGGACTTATTGCGTTGCTTACACCATGCGTTTTTCCAATGATCCCGCTTACGGTTTCATTCTTTACCAAAGGAAGCCTCAATAAAGCCAAAGGAAAAAGAGATGCTTTCATTTACGGATTTTTCATATTCCTGATTTTTGTTTTGCTAAGTGTTCCTTTTCACATTATTGATGGGATTGCAGGAAATATTTTCAATGAAATATCCACCAGCGTATGGCTCAATATCGCATTCTTTATCATATTCATCTTCTTTGCAGGAAGTTTCTTCGGATATTATGATATTACGTTACCAAGTTCCATTGCCAACAAATCATCCAAAGCAGAAGAAACGGGAGGAATTGTAGGAATTTTCTTTATGGCTCTGACACTGGTAATCGTTTCTTTCTCCTGTACAGGTCCTATTTTGGGAAGCTTACTGGGAAGTGCTGTAACGGGCTCTGCAAACGTTCCTATGCTGCTGACTTTTGCTCTTGCTGGTTTCGGATTGGCCTGGGCAATCATCTTCGGATTGCTGGCTTTATTTCCGCAGGCACTGCAAAGTTTGCCTAAATCCGGAGGATGGATGAATACGGTAAAAGTTGTGTTAGGTTTCGTAGAATTGGCTTTAGCACTGAAATTTTTATCAAAAGCAGATTTGGTTTCCAAAACATTCTTATTGAAAAGAGAACTGTTCATTGTGATCTGGATTCTTGTGGCTTTAGGATTAGCATTATATTTATTTGGAGTAATCAGATTCCCGCATGATGATAAAAAGCCGAAAATTTCTATTACCCGAAAAATCCTTGGAGTTCTTGGTTTAGGATTTGTAATTTATCTGGTGCAGGGATTAATTCCTTCAGAGCGTCCGAAATTACAGCTGTTGAGCGGAATTTTACCTCCGCTGAACGTTAGTTATTTCCACGATGAAAAAGACGGAATTTTAGGAATGCATCCCGAACATGATTTCTTCAACGCCGTGGAACTTGCCAAGAAAGAAGACAAACCGATTCTTATTGACTTCACCGGTTACGGTTGTGAAAACTGCCGTAAAATGGAAGAATTCGTATGGAGTGAAGGTGATATTTTACCAATCCTCCAGAACGATGTTGTGTTGGCTTCCCTGTATGTTGATGATAAAGAAGAACTGCCGGAAGATCAGAAAACAAAAATTGATCTCGGTGACGGGCAGGTGAAAAAAGTAAAAACAATCGGTGACCGGTGGAGCTTATTCCAACAGGTAAACTTTAATAATAATTCGCAGCCGCATTATGTTTTACTGACTCCGGACGGAAAAGTAATCAATACACCGGTTTCCGGATATATGCCTAAAGAGGATTTTAAAAAGTTCCTTGAATGCGGAGTAAATTATTACAAAAACAATAAATAATCATTACGATTTAAACAGAACGAAAGTCTTTCCATCCCGAAAGGCTTTTTTATTGTACTGATTTTTAGAGAAATAAAAAATATCTTATTTAAAGAATACAAATCTATCATCGAAATAAGAAATCAGGTATATAATTTGTATTAAATTTTAGTAATAAGTACAAAATCGACACGCTTATTTAAAAACCGTTTAACATTTAAAAACTATTAACTATGGCTGAAGTAATCGCACAAGAAAAGCAGGGAGGCAGCAAACAAAGAAAAAAAATGATCCGTGTAGACATGACTCCAATGGTGGATTTGGGATTTCTCTTAATTACCTTTTTTATGTTTACCACCAATTTTACAAAACCTAATGTCATGGATCTGGGACTGCCTGCGAAAGACCCAAATCCAAATTCCCAACCTACCCCTCCAATTGATGTTAATAATCAGATAACATTTATTTTAGGAAAAGACAGCCGGGTTTTTTATCATCAGAAAACTAAAGAAGATTTAGATACATCGAATTTAAAGGAAACCGATTTCAGCGGAATCAACATCACTAAAATTATTTCAGAAGCCTATAACAAGGCTCCTGAAAAAGAAAACTTTACCATCATTATTGAGCCTACTGATGACGCCAATTATAAAAATTTCGTAGATATTCTGGACAATATCGCAATCTCCAAAAAAGAACGCTACGGAGTTACCGACATCAAACCGTGGGAAAAGAAAGTTTATGATGAATTAACCCAATAAACAGCAAAGAGCATTTTCAGAATGCTCTTTTTTATTTACTTTTGGATATAATTTATGTAATGAAAAACTTTTTAACCGCCTTTGCCGTAACGACACTTGTTATTTCCTGCTCTAAAAAAGAAGCAAATTCTATCTCAGATAAAACCGACAGCACCAAAATCGTAGATTCCATTAATACTGCAAGAACAAAAATCAACGACAGTATCAAGTCCAAAAACCATTTCAAAGATTTCAGCGGACCTCATAAGCTCACTCATAACTCCATAGAAGGTTCAGGAACTATCTCATTCGAAAAAATTGATGGTGAAAGAGACCATTACAATGTTTCCGGGCAATTACAATCCGGAAAGAATTCTTTAGAAATTAAAGGATTCGTGGCTGTAGTTTCCGATAAGCATATGAACTTTACAGGAACGGTTTCACAAAGTATTTCCGAACATGAGAACGGTAAACCATATCTTAGAAAAGGAGCCAAAACATTCATGTCTAAAGATGGCGGAAAAACATGCCGTCTCCAGGACATGATAAATGGTTCGGGATTTGTTGATCATATTGATATTCATTTTTAATTGAAATTATGCTGAACTTTGAACGAACAGGAAATGGGAAAGAAGTATTGGTTTTACTTCATGGCTTTATGGAGAATATCTCGATCTGGAGCGATATGGAACCTCACCTTTCCAAAAATTTTTCATTGTTGAAAATCGATCTTCCGGGACACGGACAATCGGACATTATCGCAGAAGTTCAGACTATGGAGCTGATGGCAGAAGAGGTAAAAAAAGTCCTGGACGACCAGAATCTTCAAAAAGTTCATCTGCTTGGCCATTCTATGGGCGGCTATATTTCTTTAGGCTTTGCCGAAAAATATCCGGAATACCTGAAAAGTTTAACTTTATTCTTTTCCTCCTATCTTCCCGATGATGCCGAAAAAAAAGAACAGCGCATCAAGAGTTACCGGATCATACAAGATGCTTTTGCGCATTACGCAAGAGCGGGAGTTCCCAATCTTTTCAATCCTAACGAGCGGGATGTTCTGGAAGGCAAAATAGAAACCGCACTTGAAGTTGCCCTTTCCACCAATAATCTGGGTGCTCTTGCATCTGTAAAAGGAATGGTGGAAAGAACCGATAAAAGGCATGTTCTTGAAAACCTTGACTGTAAAATTTTAGTTTTAGCAGGAAAACACGACAATGCAGTAAAAACGGAGCCTATGATTAAAAACCTTCCCGACAGAACCAATATAAAATCGTATGTTCTCGACTGCGGACACAACGGACACTGGGAAAAACCAGCCATCTGCGCGGAAATTATCAATACCGAGCTTCTCCATCATTTACCGAAACATTTAGTTTTCTGATATGCTGGATTTCTTATTCAAAAAAAAGAAACCGGTCATCGGCCTCACTCTTTCAGGAGGAGGAATGCGTGGAATTGCGCATATTGCCGTTCTGAAGGCTTTGGAAGAATATCATCTTAAGCCGGACATCATTTCGGGAACCAGCGCGGGATCTATTGTCGGAGCCTTTTATTCTCTGGGAAAATCACCGGACGAAATGATGGAAATCGTCAAACAGACTACTTTTTTTTCCAGATCATATCTAAAACTTTCTAAAAATGGAATTTTCAGTTCGAAATTTATTCTGAAACTATTCATGGATCATTTTCCGGAAGATGATTTTAAAGTTTTAAAAATTCCGGTGTATGTAGCTGCTACCGAAATGACGCACGGAATTGTAGATTTCTTTTCGGAAGGAGAACTTTTTGGGCCGCTGCTCGCTTCATCAAGCGTACCTTTTATTTTACCACCCGTAAAAATCGGTGAAAAAATCTATGTGGACGGTGGCGTTTTAGACAACCTTCCTATCGAACCTATCATTGATAAATGTGATTTCCTCATTGCTTCACACGTTAATTCCATCAGCTATGACAGCCTTGAAAAAATGAGTTTAATGAAGGAATTCGACCGCATCCTGCACCTTGCGATTGCAAAATCCGTTTATTCTAAAGCTAAATCCTGCGACATTTTTCTGGATCCGCCCAAAATGACAAAATTCAGTCTATTCAACAAAAAATTCCTTGACATTATGTTTCAGGAAGTGTATGAATATACCTGCAAAGAACTTGAGGAAAAAGGACATTCGCGGCTTCAGAGTTAAATACAAGCTTGAGAGCTTTAGTGTATTAGAGTTAAAAGCGTATCATTGCAAGAAGTGAAATGACGAAGCCTCTAAATCTAATGATTATTCAGGTTCGAATATTAATTAAACGAATTTCTCAGGCTTACTCTTAACCTAAATCTCAATTATAAACTTTTCTCAGCCTCAATTTTATTTTTGAATGTTTCAATGGTATCATGCAAGGATTCGTAAGATTTTCCACCTGCAGCATTAATATGCCCTCCCCCATTAAAATATTTTCTGGAAAACTGGTTAACATCCATATCATCTTTGCTTCTGAAAGAAATCTTGATGAAATTTTCATATAAATCTTCCATAAAGAAAGCCGCCATTTTCACACCCATAATACTCAGACCATAATTCACAAAGCCTTCCGTATCTCCTTTCTGAAAACCGTACTCTTTCAGTTCTTCTCTTGTTAAATAAAGAACGGCAACTTTTCCGTCTTTTACCACTTCAATTCTTCCTAAAATCAAAGCTAATAAATGAAGACGCGAAACGGTATTGGTATCCCAGGTATTTGAGGTAATTAAAGCAGGATCTGCTCCGTGCTCGATAAGATTGGCGATGATCCGGTGTGTCGTTGCGCTGGTAGAACGAAAACGGAATCCTCCTGTATCGGTCATGATTCCTGTATAAAGACATTCTGCAATATCTTTATCAACGAGATTTTCATCGTCTAAAGCTTCTATAAAATGATACACCATCTGGCATGTTGCAGGAATGATCGTATCTGAATACACAAAATCAAAATGCTCCGGTTGCTGATGATGGTCGATAAGAATTTTTTTCGCTTTGGAATTGGTAAGCCAGTCTCCCAAAATCCCGATTCTGGAAGGCGCATTGAAATCAAGGCAAAAAATAACATCCGCTTCACTGATGAGTTCAGAAGCTACTTTTCTTTTGTACTCCCCGATCAGCACTTTTTTAGCTTCCGGCATCCACTTTAGGAACTTAGGAAAATCATTGGGAACAATTACTTCGGCGAAAATTCCTCTGGCTTTAAGGTAATGTTTTAAACCCAGGCTGGAACCGATCGCATCCCCGTCAGGATTGTAATGGGTAAGGATGACGATTTTGTTTTCCGGAGTCAGTAATGTATTGATTTCTAAAAGTTCCGCGGGTGTAAACATGGGATGTTTTTTTATATTTTCTTTAAAAATTAAGTTTCCAAAGATAGAGCTTTTAAATGTATCCTGCGTATTATTTTTGTCATCCTGTAAAAACCTTTATGTAATGAAGCTTTACTCTTCTCTTATAAATTAAAGATCAAAAATTTCAAAAAAATATGGGTAAAGTTTGTAACTTTTAAAAAATTGCATATCTTTGCAACCTGAAAATAAATAGATAATTACGATTTAAACATATAGTAATGAGTAAAAGAACATTCCAGCCATCAGAAAGAAAAAGAAGAAACAAACACGGTTTCAGAGAAAGAATGTCTACGCCAAATGGAAGAAGAGTTTTGGCTGCGAGAAGAGCTAAAGGCAGAAAGAGTTTAACTGTAAGTGCATCACGCGCTAAGAGATAATCTTTTTATTATCATATACAAATCATGCTTGAAAAGAA
>CAJYWN010000011.1 GCA_913778275.1 uncultured Chryseobacterium sp. | reverse complement strand
CGCTATTTTATTTGTTTCGGCGGCGCGCCAAAGCCGCGCCGCCGAAACAAATAAAATGAGCTCAGACAGATGCTGCGATCAGGGCTAGGGTAGCAGGCACAAAAAGAAATGAGCGGCCTGAGAATCGATCGGACAGATTTAGAAAAGCAAGATCGTCACACTTAAATTCGCTGCATTGCAAAATTAAACCATCACTGTTCTCTTTTTACGATCACAATTGTTATTTTTGTTAAAAGAGAAATAATGAAAAAATTACTTTTATTAGCGATAATTGGCCTGGGAATCGTTTCCTGTGCCACCCAAAATACAACAAAAAAAATGACGGAACAGCCTAAAGAATGGAAACACACCACCAATATTTATGAAGTTAATCTAAGACAATATACCAAAGAAGGAACCTTCAGAGCCTTTGAAAAAGAAATGCCAAGATTAAAGGCGATGGGCGTAAAAACCCTGTGGTTTATGCCCATTACTCCTATTGCACAGCAGAATAAAAAAGGAAGCCTGGGAAGCCAGTATGCTGCTGCAGATTATACCTCCATTAATCCCGAATTCGGAACCATGGATGATTTCAGGCATATGGTGAACGAAGCGCACCGTTTAGGGTTCAAAGTAATCATCGACTGGGTTGCCAATCATACCGGATGGGATCATGTCTGGACAAAAACGCATCCCGAATTTTATCTGAAAGATCCGGACGGGAGCTTTCACCGGGCTTCAGGGATGGACGATATCATAGAACTGGATTATAAAAACCAGGAAATGCGGCTTGCAATGATTGATGCAATGAAATTCTGGATCAGGGAAACCGGTATCGACGGATTTCGATGTGATCTAGCTTCGTGGGTGGAAGTAGACTTTTGGCAGCAGGCGCGTCCGGAAGTGGAAAAAATAAAACCCCTCTTCTGGATCGGTGAATATGACGAGCTTGAAAACCCGGAATATGGAAAAGTTTTTGATGCAAGCTACTCCTGGAAGTGGATGCACAAATCAGAAGATTATTACAAGAAAAATCTCCCGATACAGGAACTGAAAGATCTTCTTATCCAGTATTCCAATATTGGTGATGGCTCTATGAGAGCTTGGTTTACCAGTAACCATGACGAAAATTCATGGAACGGCACCGAGTATGAAAAATACGGTGTTATTGCCAAGCCAATGGCAGTCTTCTCTGCAACGTGGAACGGGATTCCGTTGCTGTATTCAGGGCAGGAACTCCCGAATATGAAGAGACTCGAATTCTTTGAAAAAGATCCCATACAGTGGACCAATACGTATCAGATGGCAGAGTTTTATAAAGTATTATTAAACCTGAAATCTTCCAATCCGGCTTTAAGAGGAGGAGATCCGAACGTAGGAACTTATATCCTGGATACCACTGCCAATGATAAGATTTTTGCCTATATCAGGAAAAACGGCGAGCATGAGGTTCTTGTTGTCCTGAATATGTCAAAAGATCCTGTAGACTTCAATATTGAGGATGATCATCTCTCAGGAAATTTCAAAAATGTTTTCACAAAAATGAATAGAAATTTCCAGGAAGGACAGAACTTCAGTTTCAAACCCGGCGATTACGCTGTTTTTGAGAAATAATTAATAAGAATCTCCGCCTGCGCAGGCGGAGATTCTTATTGGGTTTGATTTCTTTTGTCAATATTATAAAGCCGTTAATTGTACATTATCAATAATCCACCATTCCGGGGAAGCATTGTTTCTTAATCCAATCCTTACACGAAGCTGGCTTGAATTGGGAATTCCTGTTACGGATAATTTTGTAATCGCCTGGCTTCCTGTAAAAGTAATTCCTGAAGGATTAGACGTGTTAGGTGATGTTACATTAAGATTGGATGAAGAGTAACTATTGGTGGCAGTGCCTGTACCTGAAAATGCCCATCTTACGTTAGATCCTGTTGCAGAATTCCCTCCCAGAAGAGTGAGCTTTGTAGCGTATGTCGTACCGCCATCGGTACTTATCTCCACCGTTACAAAATCCGTGCTTTCCATTCCGTTTGCTGAACTTCCAATGGAAAAAGCTGCAACATCAAAACTGAAAGTGATATTGTTGGTATACATTGATGCGTCAACCGTATTAAATTCAACATACGTATTTGTGACACCCGCCGAAGTTGGATTAGAATATCCATATCCCCTGGAGCCTGTTGAAAACAACGGTGATGAGACAGGCGCGTCTCCGCTTGCTGCTGTACTCCCTGATGTAAAATTCAAACCTGCAGGAAAATATCCGGAAGTAGTATAATTTACCGCATCTCCAGTCTCAAATCCTTGCGAAAAAATGGTGCCTGTTGAAAGAGTTACCACAGGACCTTTAAAGGCAGAGCCTGTTTCTGTACCCATTATTGTACCTGAAGTCGCAATTGGAGTAACATAAAATTTAATATATTTTCCCATATCTCCAGGCCCTAAAACATAGGAAGTTGTATTTGCTCCTCCTATTGTTGTTTCATTTGCTCCCGAAGCATTATCTGATCGTGTCCATCTGAAAGTGGAAACTCCCTGTGTATTTCCTTCAGCATCATTATAAGTGTAGCTTCCTGTAAGAGTTTGTCCCTGTATTGCATTTCCAGTAATGATTACAGCAGCAGCAGTAGGAGCCAGGTTTGCACCAACAGGCCCACCCCAGGCTGAACATTTTTGCAAACCGGGTGAAGCTCCAACTAAAGATCCGGGAGTTACGCAAAATTGGATAAATTTATTCAGGTCTGCAGCGTCGGTGATATAATTTTGTGCAGTAGCAGAAGCAATTGCTGTAATATTGGTTCCTAATGCATCATCTGCCCTTTTCCAAATTAAAGCAGAAGCATTATCAGGATTGCTTTCCGCATCAGAAAATGTATAATTTCCTGTGAGTACAGATCCGGTTGTATAATTTCCACTAATCGTAAGATTGGTTGCGGAAGGAATGGTATTAATCTCCTCATAACCGAGATTTTGCCATTTTGTGCCGTCCCAACCGATAAAAGCTTTCTTATCCTTATCAAAAACAATAAGACCTTCGCTTGCTGTACCGGAGAGGCTGGTTGCAGCGGCAGTAGTAATTCTCGGTAAAAGAAATCCTTTTGTACTGGAATTAAGATCTAGAATAGAAGAAGGATGTGGTGTGGTAGTATTAATACCTACTTGTGCTATAGTTGTCGTAAAACATAAACTTAATATTAAAACAGAAAGATTTTTTTTCATGCACATTGTTTTTTTTTTTTTTTTTTTTTTTTTGTGAATTATATTGTATTTAATTACTTTAATTAAATTATATTTAACAAATTTATATATTTATTTGAAAATATGTTATAAAGAAATGATAAATTTATTATGTTAAATAATATATTTTAATATGGATCATAACAAAATGTTGCTGTTAGAATGAGTAAGCAACATATTTAATACATTTGAAGTGATTATGCGAAATGAATTCAGTTATGGATAAATCCAAATTATTAGATGCTGTAAAAAGCAGACTGGCAGAGAAAATTCAAAAATTTGAGAAACTGATCGACGATACACGTGCCTCAAACAATGATACCAAAAGTTCAATGGGCGACAAATACGAAACCGGCAGGGAAATGCTCCAGCAGGAAATCAACAATCTCCAAAGGCAGCTCAATGAAACACTGAACCAGCAGGCATTGCTTCAGAAAGTAAATGCAGATTCTTCTGAAAAAGTTCAGAGCGGAGCATTGATAGAAACCGATAGAGGATTATTTTATATTGCTGCTTCTGTAGGAGAAGTAATAGTTGATAACCGTAAAGTGATGACCGTCTCCGCAGAATCTCCTTTAGCCAAAGCGATGGCAGGATTAACTGGCGGACAGAAGTTTTCCCTCAACAATACACCGCAAGCCATCAAACAGATCTGGTAGTATACTGATGACCACTTCTTAGTGTTGTATTTACCAATATTTAACCATAATTTAAGAAAATTTTATTGCTTACTTTGGAAGCAACCCCAGGTTTTTGTCGTAAATTGTGGTATCATTTATCACAAATAGATTAATAAAAAATCACTATGGGAATTTTAGACAACAAAGTAGCGCTCGTAACAGGAGCAGGATCCGGAATCGGGCTGGCTGTTGCACATTCGTATGCAAAAGAAGGAGCGAAAGTTATTGTATCTGATATTAATGAAGAACATGGCAACGCAGCCGTAGAAGACATTAAAGCAAAAGGAGGAGAAGCTTCTTTCGTAAAAGCGGATACTTCAAAACCTGAAGAAGTGGAAACTCTGGTAAAGAAAACCGTGGAAATTTACGGTAGGCTTGATATTGCCTGCAATAATGCAGGAATTGGCGGCGAGCAGGCATTGACGGGAGATTACAGCCTTGAAAGCTGGCGGAAAGTATTAAGTGTAAATCTGGACGGTGTTTTCTACGGTTGCAAATATGAGCTGGAGCAGATGGTAAAGAACGGAGGAGGTGTTATTGTGAATATGGCCTCTATTCATGGTACGGTTGCGGCACCGCTTTCATCGGCTTACACTACCGCAAAACATGCCGTGGTAGGGCTTACCAAAAATATCGGTGCCGAATATGGCCAGAAAAACATCCGTTGCAACGCAGTAGGCCCTGCCTATATTGAAACACCCCTTCTGGAAAGTGCAAGCGGAGAAATGAAGGATGCCCTTATTGCAAAACATCCGATGGGAAGACTGGGAAGACCCGAAGAAGTGGCAGAACTTGTCTTATTTTTAAGCTCGGAAAAATCATCTTTTATGACGGGAGCTTATTATCTTGTAGACGGCGGTTATACGGCAGTTTAATAAAATTTAATTTTCAACAATAGAAAGCGTCCATCAAAATGGATGCTTTTTTCATATAATTTCGGAATACTTTCTTTAAATTTGAGCCTTAAAATCTTTTTCAGATGCAGAACTATTTAGACCTTTTACAGCATATTTTAGATAACGGAACAGATAAAACCGACAGAACCGGGACCGGCACAAGAAGTGTTTTCGGATATCAGCTGAGATATGATCTCTCAAAAGGTTTTCCCCTGGTAACCACTAAAAAAGTGCACCTGAAATCAATTATTTATGAATTGCTGTGGTTTTTAAAAGGAGATACCAATATTAAATACCTGAAAGATAACGGTGTTTCCATCTGGGACGAGTGGGCTGATGAAAACGGCGATCTCGGGCCTGTTTACGGAGCGCAGTGGAGAAGCTGGAACGGGGCAGATGGCAAAGTGATCGATCAGATTACGGACGTGGTTGAGCAAATCAAAAAAAATCCGGATTCCAGGAGACTGATTGTTTCTGCTTGGAACGTTGCCGAAATCCCGAATATGGCGCTGGCTCCGTGTCATGCCTTATTTCAGTTTTATGTAGCGGATGGGAAATTATCATTGCAGCTCTACCAGAGAAGCGCCGATGTTTTTCTGGGAGTCCCTTTTAATATTGCAAGCTATGCCTTATTGCTGATGATGGTAGCTCAGGTTTGTGATCTTGAAGTTGGAGATTATGTACATACTTTCGGAGATGTTCACATTTATAACAATCATTTTGAACAGGTTAAAAAACAGCTTTCCAGAGAGCCGCGGCCGCTTCCAACAATGACGCTCAATCCGGAAATTAAAAATTTGTTTGATTTCGATTTTGAAGATTTTATGCTGGAAAATTATGATCCGCATCCGGGGATAAAAGCTCCTGTGGCGATTTAAGTAAATATATATTCTTACCCAAGAACCAATTAAAAAGTGAAGCGTAAAACTTCACTTTTTTTGTAACATCTCACTAGAAATTTTCAACTTATTAAGTAAATCTCAAGACATGTTTAAGAAGCTGCTTTTCCTTTCAGCAATTGGTATTTCAGGCATGATTTTTTCCCAGAATACGGTGAAAGATAAAATGTCCAACTACCTGGATTCTCTGTTTGTATACCATAAAATAATGGGAAGTTTTGCATTCGCAGAAAATAATAATCCTACTTTCATTAAAGCGGTGGGATTTGCAGATGCAGAAAAAAGCCAGAAAGCGAATGTAAGCACACAATATCGTGTAGGTTCGATCAGTAAGACGTTTACCGCTGTTCTGATCATGCAGGCCGTGGAAGACAAAAAGATTTCATTAGACCAAAAACTATCAGACTTCTATCCGGAAATTACAAGTGCAGATAAAATTACCATCGAAAATTTACTCCAGCACAGAACCGGTATTCATAACCTTACCGACGAAGCAGAATACGCACAATATTATACAAAACCTCAGACGGAAAAGGACTTAATCAATATCATCAAAAAATACAAAAATGATTTTGAACCGGGCTCCAGGCATGAATACAGCAACTCCAATTACATCCTTTTGGGCTTTATCCTTGAGAAAATATATAAAAAATCTTATGCACATTTACTAAAAACCAAAATTGCAAAGCCTTTAAAATTAACCCTTACAGAAGTAGGAGGAAAAATTGACCCTTCAAAAAACCAGGCAAAATCGTATCAGTTTGTCAACGGAAAATATGAAGTCTCTTCCGAAACGGACATGAGCATTCCCATCGGTGCAGGAAATATCATCTCAACGCCAGGAGAACTCTTAACCTTTATACTGGGTCTTGAACAGGGAAAACTCATTAAAAAAGAAAACGTTGAAAAGATGAAAAACTTTGTCGACGGTTACGGATATGGTCTGATAAAAGTTCCCTTTGGAAAAGAGTGGGGATATGGCCATACCGGAGGAATTGATAACTTCAGTTCAGCATTGTATTATTTCCCGACGCTGAAAGTAGCCATGGCTTTTACAACCAATCAGTCGAATACGGACACTAATGACATTTCTATTAAATTGATAGAAACAGCATTGGGGAAAGATTTTAAAATGCCGGATTTTCAAACAGTGGAAATTCCTGAAAGTGAGCTTCAAAAATATACGGGAACCTATTCTTCTTCCGGGATACCCCCGAAAATTACTATCTTTATTCAGGATAAAAAACTGATGGCGCAGGCAACCGCACAGAGCGCATTTCCTCTCGAAGCAAAATCCGCTACCAATTTTACATTTGATAGGGCAGGAATTGAAATTGATTTTTACCCGGAAAAAAATCAGTTTATCATTATACAGGGAGGATCCAAAAACATCTTCATAAAAGAATAAACAATGAAATATTTAAAAATAAATATCGAAAAAAATGCAGACATCGAAGTCCTGAAAACCGTTATACTTCAGCTAAAAGGTGTAGATTCAGCAGAAATTATTGACGACGAAAATCCGGAAAGCGAGCTGAAAAAAGCCTTTGCCAAAACAAAAGAACAGTTCAAAAAAGGAGATTACGAAACGTTAGTCAACGATATTTTTGATATTTTAACCAAGAAATAATTTTTAATCATAATGAAAAAAGCCATTTTATCGGTCGCTATTTTAGGAATTTTCTTTTCCGCCAATGTAGCGGCACAAACTGAAACTTCCGGCAGAGAGAAAGTCTACAGAGCAACTCATACCAAAGTAACAGAACTTAAACATACCAAACTTAAAGTAAACTTCGATTATCAGAAAGAGCAGATGAACGGTGAAGAATGGCTCACGGCATCTCCTTACTTTTACCCCTCCAATACATTGATGCTGGATGCCAAAGGAATGTTGATTCACGAAGTAGCATTGGAATCGAATGGTAAAAAAACTCCGTTAAAATACGATTATAAAGAAGATGTTCTTTCCATTGCTTTAGATAAAACCTATCAGAAAAATCAGGACTATACGGTTTACATCAAATATACTTCCCGTCCCAACGAAGTAAAGCAGGAAGGAAGTGCTGCCATTAATGATGCAAAAGGGCTCTACTTCATCAACGCACAAGGCAAAGATCCCGATATGCCGACACAGATCTGGACACAGGGAGAAACAGAATCTTCCTCTGCATGGTTCCCTACCATTGATAAACCCAATCAGAAGACCACACAGGAAATCTACATGACGGTTCCTGACAAATATGTTACCCTTTCAAACGGTATCCTTAAAGACTCTCAGAAAGAATCAAACGGATTGAGAACAGATCATTGGGTAATGGATAAAAGACACTCTACTTACCTGTTTTTCATGGGAGTAGGCGAATATGCCATTGTGAAAGATAAATGGAAAAATATTCCCGTCGACTATTATATTGAGAAAGAATTTGAGCCGTATGCAAAACAGATCTACGGAAATACACCGGAGATGATTGAGTTTTTCTCTAAAAAATTAGGCTACGATTATCCATGGGCTAAATATGCACAGATTTCCGGAAGAAACTATGTGAGCGGAGCCATGGAAAATACAACGGCTACCCTTCACGGAAGCGATATCCTGCAGAAACCGGGACAATTAATTGATGAAAACACCTGGGAAGATACCATTGCCCACGAATTGTTCCACCACTGGTTTGGTGATCTTGTAACGGCAGAAAGCTGGAGCAACCTTACGGTAAACGAATCATTCGCCAACTATTCCGAGTATTTATGGAACGAATACAAATACGGAAAAGATCAGGCAGACTACCACCAGATGACGGACGTAAATATGTACATCCATAATCCTACTGATTTCAAAAAAGACCTTGTACGTTTCAACTATGCTTCCCGCGAAGATGTTTTCGATCTGGTAACGTATCAGAAAGGTGGCGGAATTCTGCACATGCTCAGAAATTATCTTGGTGATGAAGCATTCTTTGCAGGAATGCAGGATTATCTTAAAACCAACGAATATCAGAATGCAGAAGCACACCAGCTGAGACTTTCATTCGAGAAAGTTTCCGGAAAAGATCTGAACTGGTTCTTCAATCAATGGTATTTCGGAAGCGGAAACCCGAAAATCAACTACTCATACACTTTTGAACCGGTCAAAAAACAGGTTGCAGTAACCATCGAGCAGACACAGGAACAGCTGTTCCAGTTTCCTCTGGCCATCGATGTTTACGAAAATGGAAAGCCTAAAAGATATAATGTCTGGGTAAATGCCGAAGCAAAAAATACCTTTAATTTTGATGTTGCTAAAAACGCAGATCTTGTAAATATCAATGCAGACGGGGTTTTACTGGCAGATATCAACGATACGAAAACGCCTGAGCAGTATCTGATGCAGTTTACGGGATCAAAAGAATTCAAAAGCAGATACAATGCTCTAAACGGAATTAAAGATCAGGTAGGAAAAAATCCCGCAGCTACAAAATTACTTGCAGCAGCCATTAAAGATCCTTATTTCAGAACAAGAATAAAAGCGTTGCAGCTTATGGATCTTTCGAATGCGGACCAGTTGAAAGCTTTAGGCGCAGAGGTGGAAAAATTAGCTTCCAGTGATCCTAAAACGCTGGTACAGGCAGCAGCCATTTCAGCCTTGGCGAAAACAAAGGACAAGAAGTATATGCCAATATTTGAAAAAGGAACAAATGCTGTTTCCAATGCCGTAAAAGGAAGTTCCGTAGGTGCTGTTATTGCTATTGATCCGACTAAAGCCGCTACATACGCCGATAAAATTGATCTGGAAGGTGCGTCAGAAACATTAGCCGCACAAATGCTCCCAATTATTGTGAAGAATAAAGTGGCTTCACAAATGTCTAATATCGCACAGTTTGCAGCGTTCTATCCCTTCATCAAATTCCAGAATCCTGAACTTGGAAAGTCTGCTGAAGAAGGTTTCAACTGGATTATGACCTCGGATAATGTAAAAGCGACAGAAAGCATCACAAAAATTCTTGGCCAGGCAAAAGGACAGATCGGCGAAAATCCTCAGGTAAAAATGATGATAAGCCAGATGCTGAAGGATGGTCTGAATAAGAAAATGGAACTATTAAAACAGAATCCTCAAAGTGCCGCAAATATTAATAAACAGATCGATCTGCTTAATAAAGCGATAGAAGATTTTAAATAACTCTCTAGTAAATTTACATAGTATTAAAAATATGATAACCGCTATTTATAATAGTGGTTATTTTTATTGGTTAAACGATTTTTATTAAGTTTTTCATATTAATATTTAAAAATATTTGATTTATTTGTTTTTATATTATAATTTTGTTATCAAATTAACATTAAAATAATTGCTAATGAAAACAAATCTATTTTCTGGAAAAATTAGAAATCGATTTTTATTTTCGGTTTTTACTGTTTTTTCTGCAATCGGGCTTAATGCCCAAATTTCTACATTTCCCTGGACGGAAACTTTTGAGGATAATTCACCTACCAGATCGAGCTGGACACAGGTTTATGAAACAAGCAACATGTCTTGGACATTTGCATCCTCTGCAACAATAGGAAGTCCTGGAGTAACTGCTTTTGGAGGATCAAAATTTGCCAACTTTCCGGCGAATTCTTCCGGAGCTGAGAAAACAAAGCTCGTCACTCCGCCACTGAACAGTTCAGTGCTCACTTCGCCAAGATTAAGCTTTTATCTTATCAATCCGCAACAGGGAGCCAATGCAAACTGGGTAAGAATTTACTATCGCATGTCAGCTTCCGATCCATGGAATATGGTGATGGGCTTTCAGCCGCCTTTTAATTCATGGTACAATTTCGCAAACGTGAATCTGCCACCCAACCTTTATCAGGTTGCTATCGAATGTGAAAACGCACAGGGATATTCTACATTGATAGATAATTTTACAATCACCAATGATGTTTTACGGGTGAATGATGTGAAAGCTTCTCCAAAGTCATCAATTACTTACTATCCGAATCCGGTTAATAATGTTTTACATTATCGTGCAAAAGATAAAGTAAATGAACTGACTGTTTATGATGCAACAGGAAAGAAAATTCAGACGTATAAAGTAAATGCTGAGCAGGGGGATATTGATGTATCAGCTCTGGATAACGGGGTATACATCATTTCAGGCAAAACCGTAAACGGAACGGAAACTTCTAAAGTCATCAAAACTGATTGATCTTTCATTTCTTATAAAAGATTAAATATTAATAATTTTATATCGGACATCTCTCAGGGGATGTCTTTTTTAATATATATGTCCCGTCCTGAAATAGCGATACACAAATTTTTATCGTTATGGACAACAATCAAGAAAACCGCTATGTAAAACGCACTCAACGCGATTACAGTTTGTCATTTAAACTAAACGTTGTAAGAGAAATCGAATCGGGAGAAATTTCGACTGTTATGGCCTGCCGTAAGTATGGTATCCAGTCAAGGAGTACTGTTGTAAGCTGGCTGAGAAAATTTGGTAACTTTGATTGGGAAAACCAAACCCCTTCGAATATGCCAAAATCACCAGAACAAAAAGTCATGGAGCTTGAAGCGAAAGTAAAACTTTTGGAAAAACAGAAAGCCCTGTTGGAGAAACAAGCCTATGTAGCGGACAAGAAAGCCATTATCTTCGATATGATGATCAACCTTGCCGAACAGGAATACCAGATTGATATACGAAAAAACTCACCACCCGAACTATCGAATCTTTCCGAAAGGAAGAAAAAGAAACCATAAGTTTCGCCTGTCAGCTGTTCGGGGTAGACCGACAGGTTTATTACCGCCATATTAAACGCAGAAATAACCGAAAGCAAATGGCCCGGGATATTGTTTGTTGGGTAGCTGAAGTACGAATGGTGCATCCGAAAATGGGCGGTAAAAAACTATATTTTATTTTGAGAAGCAGGCTTGAAAATCTGGGAATAGGGAGAGATAAGTTCTTTGATATATTGAGAGCCAATCATTTGCTGATCATTCCTAAAAAGGTTTATCATAAGACAACCAATTCGTATCATCGTTTTAAAAAACACAAAAACCTGATCAGGGAATACAGCATTCAAAAACCCAATGAGGTATGGGTTTCAGACATTACTTACTTAGGAAACAGGGAGAATCCATCGTATTTAAGTCTGATAACTGATGCTTATTCCAAGAAGATTGTAGGGTATGATGTGTCGGATTCTCTGGCTACGGAATCTGCCTTAAGAGCTTTAAAAACGGCTTTGAAAAAAGAAAAGCCGACAAAACTTATTCATCATTCGGACAGAGGTTTACAGTATTGTTCCGATGATTATCAAAAGGTACTGAACAAAAACAAGATCCTTTGCAGCATGACGCAGGAATCCTCTCCTTACGAGAATGCAATAGCGGAAAGGGTCAATGGAATTTTAAAACAAGAATATGATATTGATAAATTTAATGTAGATTTGAATAGCAGAAAGATTTTGGTTAACCATGCTGTTAAAGTGTATAATGAGTTAAGACCCCATTTATCCAATCATTACTTAACACCATCACAGATGCACCGGCAGCAGGAGCTCATACCTAAATCTTATAAAAACAAAAGCAGTGCAAATAATAATATCTGCACCGCTTAGTAAATATTTTTATTTGTTAAATCCTGTATCATTTTTTCAGGACGTTACAAATAATTTCAGCTGCTGATCTCTGGAGCCGGTAAAATTCTTTGTAGATAGCTTCGGAAATTCTTTGTTGTTAAAAAACTTCTTTCTTCCGATTTTGAATGTATTGTGAATCATTTCTGCAATATTCCCCTCCCCCCTCTGCCGGTCAAAAAACTTTTTTTCGCCCAGTTTTCCTCCCCGCATCGAACGGATTAAATTCAACACTTTCTGTGCGCGGTCCGGAAAAGCATTTTCAATCCAGTTTACAAAAACAGGCTCTACTGTGTCGTTGAGTCGTACCAGCGTATACCCGAAACTTTGCGCTCCCGCATCTGAGATCGCTTTTAAAATAGCCAACGGCTCATCGCTGTTCAGGCCGGGGATAATCGGCGCCACCATGATATTAACCGGAATCCCGTTTTCAGAAAGGATTTCTATAGCTTTTAATTTATTTTTGGCAGAGCTTGTCCGCGGTTCCATTTTCCTTCGCAGCTCTTCGTTGATGGTAGGAATGCTTAAGGAAACCGACACAATATTCTGTTCAGCCATTGGTTTTAACAAATCAAGATCCCGAAGAACCAAAGCGTTCTTCGTAAGGATATTCACAGGATGTCTGTAATCAAGGCAAACCTGCAGCAATTTTCTGGTAATTTCGAACTGCCGTTCTGCAGGCTGGTAGCAGTCTGTATTTCCGGAAAGCAGAATCGGCTCGGGATGATAGCCTCTCTTCTGAAAGAATTTTTCCAACAGCTCCGGTGCATTTTTCTTCACCATAATTTTTCTCTCAAAGTCGATTCCCGCGCTGTATCCCCAATATTCATGAGTAGGCCTGGCAAAACAGTAAGAACAGCCGTGTTCACAACCCTGATATGGATTCATGGAATATTCCATCGGGAGGTCTTCGCTTTTGACCTGATTTACAATCGTTTTCGGAAACACTTCGGTAAAAGATGTTTTTACCGTTTCACAATCTTCATCTTCCGGCTCATAGGTGTACCTGTCGAAACGGTTAATTACATTTCGCTGAGCTCCCTGACCTTTTATGATATTTTCATTCTGCATTATACTGTAAAATTAGAATGGAAGTTTCAGAAAATAATGAGTTTTAACATGAAAGTTTTCCACAAAGAAATCCGGCAGCCTGTTGGTGCCGGATTACAATAAATTGGATATATTTTGTTTTATTATTTTAACGCATAAAATTCAATGCCGTGATAATCTTCCTCAAGATTTCTAGGATCGAAATGTCTGTGATAATCTGAGTAAGCATCACTGTATTTTTTATCTTTTCTATGTAATATCTTTTTAATTCCGATGATACTTAATACTGCCAGAAGACCGACTCCTCCTGCCAGTAAAACGCCAACTTCCTTTTTCATATTTCGTCTGATTTATTATTCTGTTTATTGCAAAAAGCATACCCAATCTTATATTATAAATATAATTTTTGTTAACAAACGAACCGTCGTATAAAATATATCGATTTAAAATGATTGGTTTAATTATTGTATTTTAGAAGAAAAATATTATTATGGAAGGTACAGGAAATATTGACAAAATGACGACATTAAGTCAGGTCATGACAAGACTTGCCCAAAGAGGCATTCACAGAGAATTCAGGATGAATGAAAATTGTGAAATGAAATTGGAAAACTCTGAAAAAATATATCAGCCAAACGAACTCACCATCATAAAAACATACCGATTTGAAGGTCCAAGCAGTCCCGATGATAACGCTGTTCTGTATGTAGTAAAAGATTCCGATGGAAACCTGGGAATGATCATCGATTCTTATGGTGCAGGAAGCAATTATCCTAAGGAATTTGATAATTTCCTTCGCGAAGTTCCTATTCTCGAAAGTGACGAATTTGATTTTGATTAATATAAAGAACCCGGAACTATTCAGTTTCGGGTTTTTCTTTTTTCTTGAATACACCCTTCAAAAAACCTTTCTTTTCAGTATCTTCTTTTGGCTTTTTACTTTCAGGGTTCTTCTTCATGGCTTGTCCGATTTCCTTAGCAGATGCTTTCATTACCTTGACATCTTCTTTTACACTTTTCACGGTAGAAGCTGCTTTGGCAGCCGTTTTTTTAGCGTTATCAATATTAATTCCAATCAGCGTTTTCTTTAATCCCTGTTCAATTCCTTTCCAGAAAAGATTGAAAAATGATTTGGTAGGATCTCTTTCCACATCTTCTACGTCCACATCTTCCGGAAGCTTCCCGGAATCCGATTTCACCAGAAGATTGGCAACCGCTGTAAGAAAGCCTTTTTTCTCATTATTATCTTTATCCAGGATCGTCACTTTAAGATCTTTATGTTTAAGATTGAATTTCCCGCTCAGTCCTTTAGGGTTTCCTCTGAAATTGAACAGCATCTCCTGAATGGTTCCGGTAGCCGTAACGTGAAGATAAGGACGGATAAACGGATTAATTCCCGTAGCAGGAAGATTGGTTGTTCGTCCCGAAATCGCAAAACGGTCACCCTGGTCTGCAACATCAAAATTCCAGTTTACCGAAAGTGGCGCCAGATTCATAAAAGAGCAGTTGATCTTAATATCAACTTTTGTAGGATTTCCTTTGATCCTGGCAGAATTCAGATTTTTAACATTCATATTAAAATTACTGAATGTCAATTTCCCGGGACCGGCACTTTCAGGTGTATCTTCCTCGTATACTAATTTCGAATCTTTCAAGTTAAGATTATTAACAACCATCGGTATTTTAATGGATCTCAGCATTCTCGAATATAAAGGCTTTTCCTTCGGATCATCTTTCGGGATTTTACTTCTGAAAATATTGGCATCTGCATTATGGATCGTAATATTGGAGGCACGTACTAATTTGCGGTCAGAAAACAAATCCCAGGTTCCATTTGCCGTGATCTGGCTTGCTGTAATATTATACAGATCACTTTCAACAGGAATCATTCTGATAAACTGCGCCCTCGAAACAAGAGGCTTCATAGAAAAAGCAGTTACGTTTATTTTATTCTGATCAAGCTTCAATGATCCGGCTGTCATATTATAAAACTTCGTCTTGTAACCGAAGTTTTTAGTTGAAACGGTGTACTTATTTATCTTTGCTTCAATTCCGGCATTATCCTTTTTTGAAACAAGCTGAATATCATTTACGGTTGCATTCAGATTCTGAAAACTGAGCGGCTGGTTATTTTTAGAATATACAATATCCGAATTTTGCAGAACAACTTTTCTGATCAGAATAGGAAATTGAATTCCGCTAGTACCAGATTTTTTATTGCTTTTAACTTGAGCGGTTCCTGCCGTTATTTTTCCTTTGACACGGCTTACCAGAATATCTTTTACATTGAGATTCACTTTCTTATCGGCGAAATCCCATCTATTGATGTTAAATCCAATATAATCTGCCCAAAGATTCATTGAGGTTTTATCCGTTGAAGCATTATTAGGGGCAACTGAAATATTTCTTACCTCCCCTTTCTTAGGATTCAGGGTCATACTGCCAAATCTGAAATCCTGGTGATTGGAAAACAGAACATCTTTACCGGAAATCTGAAAATTTTTATACCCCACAGGAATAAGCTCCTCTCGTGTTTCTTTGTCAAATCTAAGCTGGCTGACATCAACATTGAGATTTTTAGCATACAGGAGTTTATTGCCATCAGGCTTCATCACCTGTACAGTAGCATTGCTCATTTTTATATTTTCCAGATTCATCTCAAAGTCGGAAGGCTTCTTTACCTTAACAGGAACAACGTCTGTAGTATATATCAAAAGATTCGGCTCATAAAAGCTGGCATTGGCAAGAGATAATTTATTCTTTTTCAGAACCAGATCGGTAAATTCCATTTTTTTAATGGCAAACTGGAAAAGCTTATTTTTTTTAGGATAATATTTTTTAAACTGTTCAAAATCCAATACCGGAACCAGCTGAAAATTGTTAATCGTCATTTGCCCGTCTGATGTTTTAATAGAGTCTATCTTGAGTGCATACACATCATCGGGACGAACGAAGAAATTCTTTCCTTTAATATCATATGTATCAAAAACAACGGGAAGCTTATCTTCCACAGATTCTTCGGTAAGCTGCAGATTTTCCACATACAGATCAAGATCCTGAACTGAAAGAAATTTTTGTTTGGTATGTTTGAAAATACTGATATTCCCATCATTGATCCTAATATTCTCAAATTTTACGGGGTTTCTCTTTTTCCCGGTTTTATCATCAACCGGTTTCGCGAGAATTACGTTGAGATTTGGTTTTGAAAGTAAAAGATCAGATAAACTGATCTGCTTATTGAATACCGCATCATAAATCCCGAAACGGCTTATTTTAAGTGTATCAATGGTGCCTTGAAGCCCTATTACGTTATTGTTTTGGGGATTTTTATTATTGACAGATATTTCCTTCGCAAGAATATTTCCCGAAAGCAAATCTACTTCAAGACTTTTATAGGAAACCTTATAATCGGTATTGTTTTTAATGTAATTGGGAAGTTGGGTCTTAAGCCAGATGTTAAGTCCGAAGTTCGCCAATAAAATGATCACCAACAAAACTCCCAGACCAACCAATAGCTTTTTTACCCACTTTTTCATGTTTACATATTTTGCTTATTTAAATCAGCTCCTGACATTGAGCTCTATAAAATACCCTTCATGGCCTCTTACATTCATGAACTCTCCCCCATCAAAACCGAGATACTGTCCTTTTATACCGGTAAGCTTTCCGGTAAATTCCGGTCTTTTATCAAGCGTAAAGGATGTTACTTTTTCAGGCTTTTCGAAAGGATAATCAAACCTCCAGAGCGTTTCGCCTTCACTGTAAAATTTCTGGAAATCATCAGGAAAATATTCTTTTATTTTCTGCTGGAAATCCGCCAGGTCAATATCATCTTCCAGGTCATCCTGGAGCATTTTCTTCCAGCTGGTTTTATCAGGAACATGCTGTTTGAGAGCAACTTCAATCATTCCCGCTTCATACCGGTTTTCGGTTCTCGCAATAGGCAGAGCAAAAGTCGCGCCCTGATCAATCCATCTCGTAGGAATCTGTGTATTTCTTGTAACACCCACTTTTACTTCTCCCGTATAAGCCAGATAAACCGTATGTGGCTGAAGCTGAATTCCTTTTTCTATCTCCAAATCCCGTTCCGCAATTCCGAGGTGGGCGGTAGAAAGCTCGGGGCGGATAATGGTATCGCTCGCATAAGGACTTTCAAAAAAGCAGTTTTTGCAGAAACCCATTCTGTATATCTGTTTATTTTCCTGGCAGTTAACACATTGAAAACCGGTATGCTTTATCGTCAGTTCTTTCCCAAACAATTCATTCATGTGGATAAGATCACCGGAAAGATTTAGATAATATTGAATAGGCTCATCATTAAAGCTCGTCATTTTTAAAATTTGTCCCTGAAACTGCATAATGTGTATATTACTTTATAAAGTAAAAGTAATGATTATATTTTCAAAAAATAAATTTATATTTTTGCTCCAATAAAAAGTCACAAATGGTCTATCTTGTAACTGGCGGAAGCGGATTCATTGGTTCTCATCTCGTAGAACAATTATTAAAAAAGGGACATTCTGTCATAAATATTGACAATTTTGATGATTTCTACAATTATCAGATAAAAATCAGGAATACTTTAGATTCAATACAGAATTTTTCGGATTTTGAATTTTCAGAAAAGCAGGAAGATATTGCAAAACTGATTTCCTTGATAAAATCAGAACGATATACCCTATATTACCAGGACATCCGTGATAAAGAAGGACTTGAAAAGATTTTTCGGAAGCATTCCATCGACATGGTAATCCATCTTGCAGCCCTTGCCGGCGTGCGCCCTTCCATCGAAAGACCTTTGGAGTATGAAGAAGTGAATATCCGCGGAACCATGAACCTGTGGGAACTGTGCAAAGAATTTACTATTAAAAAAGTTATTGCAGCCTCTTCATCAAGCGTATATGGAAATAATGAAAAAATTCCGTTTGCTGAAACCGACAATGTAGATAATCCTATTTCTCCTTACGCAGCAACTAAAAAATGCGGTGAAATTTTAGGCCATGTATATCATGACTTATATAAAATCGACATGATCCAACTGCGTTTTTTTACGGTGTATGGACCAAGACAAAGGCCGGACCTTGCCATTCATAAATTTACAAAATTAATTTCAGAAGATCAGGAAATCCCTTTCTATGGTGATGGTACAACAGCAAGAGATTATACTTTTATTAATGATATTATTGATGGAATATTAAAATCAATTGATTATCTGGAAACCCGTTCCGGCATCTATGAGATCATCAATCTCGGGGAAAGTGAAGTCATCACGCTTAATGAAATGCTGTCAACCATAGAACAAACTTTAGGAAAATCTGCCATCCGGAAAAATCTGCCAATGCAGCCCGGAGATGTCCTGAAAACCAACGCAGATATCACAAAAGCTATGACATTAATCGGCTATAAACCTGACACCAACTTCCAAAATGGCATAAAAATTTTTGTGGAATGGTTTTTGAGAAAATGACTGCAAACAGGCTGACATCACACCAGAACAAAGGTTTGTGATTCACCATGAACAAAAATTAATAAAAAGAATTGAAAATCAGGTGTAAAAAAGCATATAATATAAGCTATTTTTATACTTTTGCAAAAAAATTAGAAAATTATGTACTGGACATTAGAATTAGCCTCATATTTAAGTGACGCACCTTGGCCAATGACAAAAGCAGAGCTTATTGATTATGCAATCAGAACTGGTGCACCGATGGAAGTAGTGGAAAACCTTCAGGCAATTGAAGATGAAGGAGAGATTTACGAATCTATTGAAGAAGTTTGGAGTGATTATCCTACCGATGAAGACTTCCTTTGGAACGAAGACGAATATTAATTAAAAGCAATCAGGCTTTAGGCATCGCTTAGAGCTTTTTTGCCCTTTTTTACATATCAATTTTACACGAAAAGCGTGTTATTTAAAACGCTTAAAGCATACGCTTTAGGCATAAAGCAAAAAATTTATGAGTTTTTTAAACAAAGTTCTTAAAGGGTTTTTGGGAGACAAAAAAGCGCAGGACCTAAAAGAAGTAAAAAAAGTTGTAACAAAAATCAAAGCTGTTGAACCTACTATTCAACAGCTGTCTGACGATGGCTTGAGAGAAAAAACTGCTGAGTTTAAAGAGAGCATTAAGTCTGCAACCAGCAAAATCACAGCCCAGATAGAACAGATACAAGAGCAGATAAAAAATTCGAAAAACGTTGACGAAAAAGAAGCGCTTTTTTCAAAAATTGAGGCTCTAAAAAAGGAATCATATGACATTGAGGAGAAAGTCCTCAGCCAGATTCTTCCTGAAGCTTTTGCTTTGGTAAAAGAAACTGCTAGAAGATGGGCACAAAATGGAGAAATCCGGGTTACTGCAGCCGACTGGGACAGACAACTGGCCGCAGCAGGTAAAGATTTCCTTGAAATCCAGGGAGATCAGGCGGTTTGGAAAAATTCCTGGAATGCTGCCGGAACTCAGGTAAACTGGGATATGGTGCATTACGACGTACAGTTTATCGGAGGGGTGATTCTTCACAGCGGTAAAATTGCCGAAATGGCAACCGGGGAAGGAAAAACTCTGGTAGGGACGCTTCCTATTTTCTTAAATGCACTTCCGGGAAGAGGAGTTCACGTGGTAACAGTAAATGACTATCTTGCGAAAAGAGACTCGGCCTGGATGGGACCATTGTACCAATTCCATGGGATGTCAATCGACTGTATCGACAATCATCAGCCGAACTCAGACGGAAGAAGAAAAGCCTACAATTCCGATATTACTTACGGTACCAATAACGAATTCGGATTCGATTATCTGAGAGATAACATGGTAACCTCTCCTTCAGAGCTAGTACAAAGAGAACTGAACTTTGCTATCGTGGATGAGGTTGACTCTGTATTGGTAGATGACGCAAGAACGCCGCTCATTATTTCCGGTCCGGTTCCACAGGGAGACAGACAGGAATTTGATGTGCTGAAACCGTCTATCGACAGAATTGTTGAAGTTCAGAAAAAAACCGTTTCTGCCATTTTTAATGAAGCGAAAAAATTAATCGCGGCAGGAAACACCAAAGAAGGAGGATTCAAATTGCTTCAGGCATACAGAGGTCTTCCTAAAAACAGACAATTGATTAAATTTTTATCGGAAAGCGGAAACCGTGCATTGCTTCAGAAAGTAGAAGCACAGTATATGCAGGACAACAACCGCGATATGCCGATTGTAGATAAAGATTTATACTTCGTAATTGAGGAAAAAAACAATCAGGTTGACCTTACCGACAAAGGTGTTGAATACATGTCGCAGGGTAACTCTGATCCTAATTTCTTCGTTCTTCCGGATATCGGAACCGAAATCGCAGAGCTGGAAGCTAAAAATTTGTCTAAAGAAGAAGAATTTGAAGCTAAAGAAAAATTATTCTCTGATTTTGCCGAAAAGTCTGAAAGAGTTCACACGATGAGCCAATTGCTTAAAGCCTATACCTTATTTGAAAAAGATGATGAATATGTAGTGATTGACGGTGAGGTAAAAATCGTTGATGAGCAGACTGGCCGTATCATGGAAGGAAGACGTTATTCAGACGGTCTTCACCAGGCAATTGAAGCGAAAGAAAACGTAAAAATCGAAGCGGCTACGCAGACGTTTGCTACCATTACCCTTCAGAACTACTTCCGTATGTACAATAAGCTTGCGGGGATGACGGGTACTGCTGAAACGGAAGCGGGTGAGCTTTGGGAAATTTATAAATTAGACGTAGTGGTAATTCCTACCAACCGTCCGATTTTAAGAAACGACAAACAGGATCTGGTTTACAAAACCAACCGTGAAAAATACAATGCCGTAATTGAAGAAATTGAAAAACTTACTGCTGCCGGAAGACCCGTATTGGTTGGTACCACTTCAGTTGAAATTTCTCAGTTATTATCAAAAGCACTTCAATTAAGAAAAATCCCGCATCAGGTTTTGAATGCAAAACTTCACAAGAAGGAAGCAGAAATTGTTGCAGGAGCAGGTCAGCCGGGCGTGGTAACCATTGCTACCAACATGGCTGGTCGTGGTACGGATATTAAGCTGACTAAAGAAGTAAAAGAAGCAGGAGGTTTAGCGATTATCGGTACGGAAAGACACGATTCAAGACGTGTTGACAGACAGCTGAGAGGTAGAGCAGGACGTCAGGGAGACCCGGGAAGTTCACAGTTCTATGTATCTCTTGAAGATAACTTAATGCGTCTCTTCGGTTCTGAAAGAATTGCTAAAATGATGGACAGAATGGGTCATAAGGAAGGTGAAGTAATTCAGCATTCCATGATTTCAAAATCAATTGAAAGAGCGCAGAAAAAAGTAGAGGAAAATAACTTTGGAACAAGAAAGAGACTTCTTGAGTATGATGACGTAATGAACAAACAGCGTGACGTAATCTATAAGAGAAGAAAGAATGCACTGTTCGGAGACCATTTGAAGTATGATATCACGAACATGATTTTTGATGTCGCCAACTCTATTGTTGCCAAAGGAAAAGCATCAGGAAACTATAAAGATTTCGAATACGAAATCATCAAAACGTTTACGATGGAATCGCCAATTTCTGAAAATGATTTCAAGAGCAAAAATATTCAGGATCTAACCAATGTCCTATTCAAAGCTGCTCAGGAAGATTATCAGATGAAACTGAACTTACTGAAAGAAAAATCATTCCCGATTATTGAGAATGTGTATCAGAACCAGGGATCGATGTTCAAAATGATTCAGGTTCCTTTCACCGACGGCCATAAAACAATGACCATCGTTACTGATCTCAAAGAAGCTTATGAAACACAGTGCGACAGCTTAATCAACGATTTTGAAAAGAATATCACTTTATCAATCATTGATGAAAACTGGAAGCTTCACCTTCGTGAAATGGACGATTTAAGAAGATCTTCCCAAGGTGCTGTTTATGAGCAGAAGGATCCGCTGGTAATCTACAAACAGGAATCTTTCCACTTATTCAGTGAAATGATCGACAAATTGAATAAAGAAATTATTTCATTCTTATACAAAGGAGAAATTCCTGCCTAAGAAAAATAGTTTTAAAATAGATAAAAGCCGCTTCAGAATTACCTGGAGCGGCTTTTTATTATTTGCGGTATATTAATATTATGATAAATATCAACCCGATAATTTATTTAGAATAATTAAAAACAATATATTTGCAAAAAATTTGAGTTTCATGAAAAATGTACTGATCTGCGCTTCGCTGTTAGGTTCTATGCTAACTTTTGCTCAGGAAAACGATACGATTAAGTCGAATGATATTGAGGAAGTTATTGTAAACGGGAAATATTATAAAAAGTATGTAGAAAAAGAAGGATCATCTTCTATGCGTCTGGACGAAGAATTAATTAAAATTCCTCAGAATGTTTCTATCATTACCAACAGGGCATTAGAAGATCAGCAGGTAACAACGTTAGGCGACGGTGTGCTGAGAAATGTTGCAGGAGCACAAAGGCTGGAACACTGGGGAGATATGTACACCAGAGTAAACATGAGAGGATCCAGAGCAGCTGCTTTTATGAACGGTGTAAATGTTACTTCAAACTGGGGGCCGCTAAGCGAAGATATGAGCTATGTAGATCATATCGAATTTATTAAGGGTCCATCCGGTTTCCTGATGTCAAACGGTGAACCGAGCGGTATCTATAATATTGTGACCAAAAAACCAACAGGACAATCTCTAAACGGTTCGGCAAGAGTAACTTTGGGAAGTTTCAATATGTATAGAGGAGAAACAGATATTGATACGAAAATTACAGACAAGGTAGCTTTCAGACTGAATCTAATGGCTCAGAACAAAAAAAGCTTCAGAGACTACGAATTCAACGACAGATATATCATTAACCCGTCTTTAAAAGTAAATCTTACCGATAAAACAACTTTAACGGCAGAATATATTTATCAGAAGGCAAAAATGTCTGAAGTAGGTTCTGCATACGTATTCAGTTACGAAGGCTATGCTACCAAGCCTGTTGAATATACAATGACAGACCCGGGAATTGATCCTACGAATGTTGATAATAATACCGTAAACGTTAATTTACAGCATAAATTTAATGAAAATTGGAAACTAACCTCACAGCTTACTTACGTTAACGAATATACCCTGGGAAGCGATATCTGGCCGTCTAAATTTTTACCAAATGGCGATATGATCAGAACACTTTACTTCTGGGAAGCGAGCAATGTAATGAAATTCGGACAGGTTTTCTTAAACGGTTATGTGAAAACAGGGGCTGTTTCTCATAAAATATTAACCGGACTGGATTTAGGTTCAAAAAAATATATGGCAGACTGGAATCAATCCCACAATTTAGATACAGATGCCAATCCTTTCAACATCAATTCTACAACCTATACTCCTCCGGCAAACGGATATGCTCAGTTTGATACCAGCACATCTTTGGAAAGCAGAGCAACTCCTTATGGTACTATCGAGCAAAACTACACCGGATTATATGTTCAGGATGAATTAGGCTTTTTCAATGATGCTCTAAGATTAACCCTTGCGGCGAGATACACCAATGTGAAGGAAAATTCTTACGGAACCAACGCAGAAGCGGATAAAATAACCCCACGTGTGGGAATAAGCTATTCTATAGACGAAAATACATCTGTATACGGTTTGTATGATCAGTCATTCGTGCCACAGGCAGGGTTTTTCAGGACAGGCGGTATTCCTAAACCTATTACCGGAAATAATACGGAAGTGGGTGTAAAAAGAGACTGGTTTGGTGGAAAATGGAATACAACTTTATCATTGTATAACATCATCAAAAGAAATGCTACCGTAAATGATCCGGCAAACAGTGCTCTTGAAAACTTCGTGATTGACCTTGGTAAAACACGAGTGCAGGGAATCGAGTTTGATCTGAAAGGAGAAATTACAAAAGGATTTAATGCTATTCTTAACTATGCATTTACCGAAAACAAAATTACCGAATCAAATGATCCGGTGAATAATCCTGTAGGAATGAGAGTTCCTGGATACGCAAAACATACCGCTAACGGATGGCTGAATTATACATTCACAACCGGAGCATTAGAAGGATTCGGACTTTCGTTCGGAGGAACATATCTTGCCGACAGAAGCAGCTGGAACTGGGCAAGCTCAGGAGCTCAGAAAGACATGGATGATTACTTAAAATTTGACGCGGGACTTTCCTGGGAAAATACCAAATTCAGAGTAGGGCTGAATGTATTCAATGTGTTCAACAAATACCTGTATTCAGGATCACCGTACGGCGCTTATTACTACTATCAGGCAGAAGCTCCGAGAAACTTCAGACTTTCAGTAGGATATAAATTTTAAATAATTAAAAGTTAACCCCAATTGAAGGTTAACTTTTTTACTATGCGGAAGAAACATCATCATAAAAAGAAACCTTCATTTATAAAAAAAAGGTCTGCCAAACTGCACTTGTGGTTGGGATTGTCCGTTGGAATTATTGTTTTTATTGTTTCGCTGTCGGGAACCCTGTATGTTTTTAAGGATGAAATCCAGAGTGCTCTTAGAAAAGATGTTATTTACGTAAAGCCTACAACAATTACGCATCATCCGCTTTCGATTGAAGTTCTGAAGGAAAAAGTTTCTTTGGAAATCAATGAAAAGTTTCCGGTCAGTTCTGTTGAAATTCCTTTAGATAAAAACAAGTCTTATGAATTTTTATACTACGAAAAAGATAAAAATGCATGGAATTATTTTGATGAGGTGAAGATCAATAAACTGGTGTATGTAAATCCGTATAACGGAGAGATTCTGGGCATTTACAATGAAAAATACGACATATTCCCTATCCTGAAATCCGTCCACTGGAGTTTATTACTAAAAGCAGACTGGGGCAAATATGTTGTCGGAATCCCTGTTGTGCTCTTCATCATCATGCTCATTACAGGAATTATTCTTTGGTGGCCTAAGAACAAAAACGCAGGAAAAGGCCGGTTCCGATTCAACTGGAAAAATTTCACAACATGGAAACGGAAGAATTATGATCTCCACAATATTTTAGGATTTTATGCTTCATTCATTGCGTTGATATTAAGCTTAACAGGTATTTATTTTTCCTTTCCATGGGTTAAAAATGCTTTTAATTTTACATTATCCGGTTCAACAGAACTTCCGAAAGAAAAAGAAATTAAATCTCCCGACTCTCTTTTTTCTGTCAAAAAATCTGTTTACGATCTTACTGCACAGGAGACCAAAAAGCTGTACACTTCATCGTCAAGTTTCAGAATTCCAGTGAATGGAAAAAACAAAAAAGGAAAAGAACTGAAAAACATTCCTGTTACCGTCTACGGGGAAAACGGAAGATTTGCCATCCGGAGCCAGGTTGTTTTTGATAAATATTCAGGAAAACTATTGATGAATAAACCACATCAGCAATTAACCAACGCCGAAAAATACGCCAATGCCAATTATGATATCCACACCGGATCGTACTTCGGGATCTTCGGAAAAATAATCTGGTTCATCACAGGTTTAATCTGCACTTCGCTTCCCATAACCGGATTTATAATATGGCTGGGTAAAAAAAAGAAAAAAGGAATTAGAAAAATATCATGAAAAAGACCATTTTAGCAGCAGCTGCATTAGCATCTACAACCATCTTTGCTCAGCACAGAGACACATTACAGGTAAAAGATGTGGATGAGGTTGTAATGACTGCGTCAAGGAAAAAGGAAAGCATTAAGGAAATTCCGGGGTCTGTGACGATTGTCAATCAAAAACAGATTCAGTCACAACTAACGGTAAATTCAGATATTACAAGCATTTTACAATATACGGTTCCGAGTTTGGCAACGAGCTCCGGACAAACCTCCAACACAGGGCAAACTTTAAGAGGACGACAGGTTTTGGTACTGATTGACGGTATTCCGCAATCTACTCCGCTTCGAAACGGTGCAAGGGATTTAAGGACAATTGATCCCTCAGTTATTGAAAGAGTGGAGGTGATCAAAGGCGCCTCATCCATTTACGGAAACGGTGCAGATGGTGGTATCATCAATTACATCACCAGAAAAAGCAGCGGCGATAAAAAAATCTCGGGAATTTCACAGGCCGGTATCACAGGACAGCTTTACGGTGGAACATTAGGATTCAGGGCAAGTCAGCTTTTATCAGGAAAAATCACCAAAAATTTTGAATATGTGGCTTCCTTCGCTTACGAAAGAACAGGGTACATGAAAGATGCAGATGGAATAAATCTCAGCCCAACCTACAGCACCGCGAAAATGGATAATTACAACGGAATGCTGAAACTGGGGTATAATTTTAACGAGAATAACAGGATTGAAGCCTCTTACATCGGATACGCCTCAAAATCTGATCTTAATTTAGGTCTTAAAACAGGAAAGTACGGATTAATTCCAACGATTGGAGAAGGCCAGGGAAAAGGGCTGGAGACTACTCCACAGGGAACGCCCAGAAATCATAATATAAAATTAAGCTATGACAATAAAAGAATCTGGCAGGGCACTTCATTAAATGTAAATCTATACCTTCAGGATTTCAGAACGGTTTATGGCTACAGTGATACCTTCTTCAATGGCGGACAATCTAATGTCATTTCAAAAAAATACGGAGCAAGAGCTAATTTTGACACCCAGCTCTGGAACGCGACTTATTCACAGGCTGAAATAATTTACGGTGTTGATGTTCTGAATGACCAGACGGTTCAGAAACTGGAAGACGGACGTTACTGGACGCCGGATATGAATATGACGAATATTGCTCCTTTCATGTTGGTTAAAATTGATCTCATGAAAAAATTAACCATTAAAGGAGGGCTTCGTTATGAAAACATTAAAGTAAAAGTCGGCGATTTCAATACGCTGTCAACCATCAAAAATGACGGAACTTTCACCCAAAGTATTTTTGTAAAAGGCGGAAATCTGGAGTACAACGCATTAGTAGGAAACGTAGGAGTTCGTTACAATATCAACCCGGCAATCAATATTTTCGGAAGCTTCTCACAGGCCTATTCCATTAATGAATTAGGAAGAATTCTAAGAACATCCACATCGGAAACCATCAATAATCTTGAAACAAAACCTATTATCGTTAACAATTATGAATTGGGAGCGACAGGACAAATCACCAAATGGCTCAATTACGAACTCACTTCTTATGTAAGCACGTCAAAATTGGGAGCGACTTTTATACAAAGTCCGGATCGTGCCCTGACCATACAAAGAGCTCCTGAAGTAGTGTACGGCGTGGAAGGATTCCTGCATTTTTCTCCTGCACGATGGATCCATTTTGGGGGAAGCTACAGCTGGATGGAAGGCATTACCTCCCCAAAAGATGATGGAGACTACTCTACCCGGATCAACAACAGCAGGATTTCCGCACCAAAAGTGCTGGCTTATGTTCAGGCAAGACCTATTGACCAATTATCGGTAGGATTGGATATGCTTCACGCTTTTGAGCAGGACAGATTTCAGCCTAATGCTAAAACAGGGCTTTTCGCATATGGTGAAGGAAGAGTTCCCGCATACACTGTTTTCAACTTTAAATCAAGTTATGAGATTAATAATAGCTGGAAACTGTCATTAGGAATCGAAAACCTTTTCAATAGAATGTATCAGCCTGCTATCGCATGGTGGGCTGCAAGAGACAGCGACTTCACCAACGCTCTGGGAATGAGAGGCACCTTCATTATTGAATATAAATTTTAAATATAATTCCGATCAAATTAACACAAAAGCGTTTCACTTTAAATAAGTGAGGCGTTTTTTATTTATATAAGTTGAATACAAAAAACCTGATGAAAATCCTTAATTGTAAATATTCTAAATAAAAATTAAACCTTATCTTTGCCGCAATTAAGGATAAACATGAGGAAAAAGCATCACCATAAAAAAAAACCAAACGCCTTTAAAAAATGGACCGGTAAGCTTCATTTGTGGTTCGGACTGGGTATTGGTTTTTTGATTTTCATTATTTCAATCACAGGAGCCTTATATGTTTTTAAAGATGAGATTGAAAATTTCACCCGCGAAGACGTCATTTATCATAACGAACAAAATATTGAACAGAAACAGGTTCTTCCAATCCGTGTACTGGAAAAAGCCGTTGTGGAACAGGTAAAGGAAAAATATCCTGTCCACTGGGTAAATATTCCGATTGATAAAAAGATGTCTTATCTTTTTTACTGGTATGAGCATGATCCTAAAGGCTGGAATTATTTTGACGAATTCCCCATCTATAAAGTGGCGTATGTAAATCCTTACAGCGGGAAGGTTCTGAGAACCTACGATGAGAAAAACGGATTTTTCCAGATTGTAAAAATGATTCACTGGAGCTATCTTCTGAAACAGTCCTGGGGAACGTATCTGGTGGGCATTCCCGTGATCATATTCATTATCATGCTCATTTCAGGCATCATCCTTTGGTGGCCGAAAAATAAAGCCGCCAGAAAACAGCGTTTTTCTTTCAAATGGCAAAACGTAAAAGGCTGGAAAAGAAAAAACTACGATCTTCATAATGTTCTTGGTTTTTATGCTTCTATCTTTGCGCTGATCTTTTCCATAACCGGGTTATTTTATGCTTTCTTTGTCGTTCAGGCTGCGATCTATTTTATTTTTTCCGGAGGTAAAACTGCTTATCCCGATTTTTCTTCCATCAAAACCAAAGCTCCGATTGAGATGAGAGCGGAAGGTACTTTAGATAAAATCAGCAATACTGTTAAAGCAAAATATCCTGATTCATATGGTTTTTCCATTGATCTGGGCCACGAGCATATGGACGATCATGAACACCCGAATTTTGAAGTTTATGTAAAACATTTATCCTACTCTTATCATAAAAGCAGCAGCCTTATTTTTGATGAAAACTCGGGAGAATTGCTTCATACCCACGATATGAAAGACAAAAATTTCGGTGAAAAAGCAGTAGGTGCCAACTATGATATCCACGTAGGATCGATTCTTGGGCTGCCGACAAAGATCATCGCTTTTATCGTAAGCCTCATATGTGCCTCATTACCAGTAACCGGCTTTATGATCTGGTGGGGAAGAAGAAAAAAGAAAAAGATAAAAACAGCTTAATATTTTTTTTAAATAAAATGCTGCTTAATCGTCTAATAATAATATCTTTTTTATAATTTTAGCCTTTTAGAATTATTAAGAAGAGAAATGTCATTAGTAGATTTGTCAAAACAGGTTGCGCTGGGAATTGATATCGGCGGAACGAACACAAAATTTGGAGTGGTAAACCACAGAGGTGAAGTTTTGGAAAAAGGAAATATCCGGACAGATGCCTATCCTACCGTAGAAGAATATATTGATGCTTTATACGAGGCCGTTCATCCGCTGATCGAAAGCCACGGAAAAAACAAAAATTTTGATGGGATAGGAGTGGGAGCTCCAAATGCCAACTACTATACAGGAACCATAGAACAGGCTCCAAACCTTCCGTGGAAAGGAATAGTACCTTTTACGGAACTGATAAAAGCCAAATTCGGGCTTCCCTGTACCATAACCAATGATGCCAATGCTGCGGCTATCGGAGAGATGCTTTTCGGAGCAGCAAGGGGAATGAAGGATTTCATTATGATTACCCTTGGAACAGGTGTAGGAAGCGGTATCGTTGCCGGTGGAAAACTAATCTACGGACATGACGGATTCGCGGGAGAGCTTGGACATACCATTGTAAAGCCCGGCGGAAGAAAGCACTGGAGTACTGGTTCCGAAGGCTGTCTTGAAGCTTACGCTTCTGCCACGGGAATTGCCATTACCGCAAAAAAAATGCGTGCTGAATTTCCGGAATCTATGCTGAATCAATATCCTGAAGAGGCCATCAATTCTAAAACCGTACATGAATGCGCTTTGAAAGGCGATCCTATTTCCATTGAGGTTTTCAGATATACCGGACAGAAATTGGGGGAAGCATTGGCCAATTTTGTGATGTTTTCTTCACCTGAAGCTATTCTTCTTTTCGGAGGCGTTATCAAAGCAGGTGATTTTATTTTAAAACCTACAAAACTTCACATGGAAAGAAATTTACTTCCTATTTTCAGAAATAAAGTGAAGCTGGTATTTAGTGAGCTTGATGAAGCAGATGCCGCCATTCTGGGAGCAAGTGCCTTGGTTTGGGAAAAATAATTGAAAATAATTTAATTTAAATACTAATTGAGCATCCTTTTTAAGGGTGCTTTTTTAATTCCTCTTTTGTATATAATATTTCTTAAACGCAAAGAGTAATTATCCGTCCGTTGATTCTAGAAAGCAAAAGCAATAAATTGCAACGCGAAGCAAAATGCCAGCTTCGTCAAATCAACTTTGCTAATTATTCTTTGCTTTCTTAAAATGATATTCTTTTAAGATAAATTCTTTGCATGAATAATGCAATTTTGCTGATTTATTTTTGGAATATAAAGGTAGTTATGCATAATTCATGTAAAATTAATTTGTCTGATCTATCATCATCATTTGGATTTGAATCGGATGATGGTGCAAAAATTGAAAAACTTTTCCTTATTTTTGATTGGTTTTTTTCTCCAATATTCCTTAAACGAGAAAAATATTCAAATACAATAATTAACTTAGAATGGATAACAATAATTTAGCGCAAATTACTTTCGGAGGCGGATGTTTCTGGTGCGTGGAAAGCTGTTTCAATATGCTGAAAGGCGTGCAGTCTGCCATTTCAGGATATTCCGGAGGACATAAAGACAATCCCACTTATGAGGAAGTGTGTACCGGAGAAACGGGTCATGCAGAGGTGGTACAGATCACATATGATCCGGCTGTCATTTCATATGAACAATTGATGGATGTTTTCTTTTTCCTTCACGATCCTACACAGCTGAACAGACAGGGAAATGACATCGGCACTCAATACCGTTCGGTAATTTATTATAAAGACGATGCTGAAAAAGCAAAAGCTGAAGAAGCCATTGAAAAGTCTAAACAGTCCGGGAGATGGCAGGGAACATATGTGACGGAATTAACCAAATTCGATAAGTTCTGGCCGGCAGAACAGTACCACCAGGGATATTACAACGAAAATCCTACACAGCCTTACTGCAGCGCCGTGGTTGGTCCTAAAATCCAGAAATTCAAAAAGCATTTCGGTGAGTTGGGAATGCTGAATGCTGAATAAACAAAAATAATTTCAAACCTTCAAGATTTTAAAAACCTTGAAGGTTTAGACTTAAAAAAATAAAGCGAAGAGAACGGTTTCTCTTCGCTTTTTAAATAACTAGTGGTAAGTCTATGAAGTATTTTAATATCCCGGATTTTGGGTAAAATCTTTTGAGGCATCAATGGTTGCCTGAGGAATCGGGAATATTCTTCGGTAAGGCTGGGATGCCGGTTTTGCAGTTCCTGCAAGATCAAACTTTCCGAACCTGATCATCGCCTTTCTTCTGTACATTTCCCAATAAAGTTCAAACCCGGATTCTCTGAATAATGTATTTGCATCAAGAGAAGTAAGGGCCACACCCGGAGCATTGTTCTTTAAAGCGTCATTCGTTCTGCTGGTTCTCAGCTTATTAACATCTGCCAATGCTGCTGTTACATTTCCGCTTCTGAAATAAGCTTCCGCTCTCATCATATAGATCGTCCCTAATCTGTATAAAGGAACATCCATTCCACTTGTCCCGTTATTTCCGTAACCCGGATCAAATTCAAATTTGAAATTTCTTACCCCTCTGTTGATTTGTGCCTGAGTAAAAACAGCTTCCGAAGGATTGTCAAAATTCAGTTCCGGAGTGAAATCAGCTGCAAGCGTCGTATTTTTCTCGGTGAATAATTTGTACACTTTAATTCTTCCGTCTGAGGTCATGTCAAAATTACCGTTTGAGAGAATTTTAGGCCCATACTGCTGCCCCACCTGTAAGCCTCTGTTGAAGTGAAACCAAGGCTTTCCGGTTCCCTCAACTTTGCTTGTTGAAGGCACGCTTACGTCGGTTCCGTCATTTCTGAACCAGGTTCCGTCTTCGTACTGATAAGACCTCTGGAAACGCGGATCATCATGGTTACCGTTCCATGAATAATAAAACTCAGGAGTTATACACGATGCATTAGTTCCTCTGTTATCCGGAGATGGCTTCTGAATTCTTTCCATCGACATATAAGCAAGATCATTATCAGAACCCTTATCAGAACCCGCAAATTTCTTCTGAACCACCGAGAAGATCATTTCCTTACTGTTGTCATTATTGATATCGAAATTGTGGAAATAATTGGATTCTAAACTGAATAGCGGATTATTAATCAATAAATTAGAATACTGAATCACTTTATCCATATCCGTTCCACCCCCATTCACGGCCTGTTCCGTGAAATTGAAAGTACTTGCCGTTTTGTTTTTCAGAACAGCCCTGTTCAGGTACATATCTGCTAACAACGCATAAGCCGCCTGTTTTGTGAATCTTCCTGCATGGGTATTTTGTGTTTTAATATCCGCTAAATTAGGAATAAGCCCTTCCACCTCTTTGATTAATTCATCGATGGTAGCATCTGCTTTTCTGATCTGAATCGGCGCATTGATATTATCAGGATCTCTGTAAGGAGCCTGCCCGAACAAATCAATGGTTGTATAAGTATAGAATGCCAATAATCCTTTTGCCTCAGCCAAAAACAAGGCTTTGTTGCTTCCCGTACTTTTATTGGCACTGGAGATAGCCGTTAAAGACTTTGTAATTCCGAAATTCAGCTGGTTCCAGGTCGTCTTTACCACATCACTGTTGGCATCCCAGGTAAACTCGTGCATTGCTCTCCACTTTCCGCCATCTCCCCAATCGCTTCCTCTCGTTGGCAAAAGCACTTCATCCGTAGAATATTCCTGCAAAGCAAAAACGCTTCCGTGATCTACAAAAGTTCCTTCGCCAAGCTGGCTGTAAGCTGCAGCCAAAGCCGCTTCAGGATCAGCCACTTCAGCACCCAGTACTTCATCTATTACTTTTTCATCCAGATTGGTACAGCCTGTCAAAGCCAATACTGCAACGGATAAAATGATTTTATTGATTGTTAAAAATTTAGATTTCATAATTTTTTAGCTTAATTAAAATTTAACAGTTGCTCCCAAAATGAATGTCTTTGCAGAAGGATACGTTGTGTAATCAATTCCCAGTGACTGGTTTCCTCCCACCTGCTTATTCGTGTCAACAAGCGGATCGTATCCGGAATAATTGGTAATGGTAAATACATTCTGTGCGCTGACGTACAAATTGATACTTTTCAGGAATTTCAATTGGTTAATATCGAAGGTATAGCCTAATCGTACATTGTTCAGACGGAGAAAATCCGATTTTTCAAGATATAAAGAAGACAGCTGCGGCTGATTGGTGAAACTTGCCCCCGATTCGTAAAAACTTTTCAACACGTTTCTGTCTGAAGCTAAATTATTGATGTTCAGATCCAGTGCCGTATTGTTTACCAGATAACCTCCGGTCTGCCCAATGAATGAGAAAGCAAAATCAAACTTTTTATATTTCATGTAAGAATTAATCCCGAAAGTGAAGTTTGGAATCGCTCCTTCGAAAATCTTTCTGTCATTCTGATCGATTCTTCCGTCTGAATTCAGATCTTCGTAAATATATTTTCCGTTGGCATCTATTCCCAGGTAGTTGTACATGTAAAAAGATCCTGCTTCGTAGCCGTTTCTGTAAATATTGGCCGTAACCCCGGAAAGTCCCGGTCCGGAAACCTCTCCTGAATAAATTGCAGAAACAGGAAGGTCTTTCACCACATTATTTACCGTTGCTCCGTTTACATCCACGTTCCAGGTAAAGTTTTCGTTTCGGATAATTTCTGAACCCAATGAAAATTCAAATCCTTTATTTACAATTTTTGCATCCACATTTCTCCACACAGTACTTGTTGGGCTCAAAGGGCTTGAAGGAATATTTAATATAGGATCTTTTGTCGTCTTGTGATAATATTCCAATGATCCATACAATTTGTTTCTCCATAAACTGAAATCTGCCCCGATATTGCTCTGCTCTACCACTTCCCACTTCAGATCAGGATTCACTGTTCTGTTGATCGCGACTCCGTTGATTAGATTTAAGTTATCGTACAAATAATATCCTGCAGCCTGCGTCAAAGAAGAGCTTGCCTGTGTAATCTTATTGGGAACTTCCTGGTTTCCTGTCTGTCCCCAGCTTCCTCTTAACTTTAGTTCGTTAATGATTTGGGAATCCTTCAGGAAATTCTCATTAGAAACCGTCCAGCCCACAGCAACAGACGGGAAATACCCATATTTATTGTTATCTCCAAAACGTGTTGAACCATCGGCTCTTAATGAAGCCGTTAATAAATATTTTTTGTCGAAATTATAATTAACCCTTCCGAAATACGATTGTAATTCATTTTCCTGAGCATAGCCCGCACCCGGAACAAAAGCCGTCCCTGAATAGCCCGGATTAATTTCCGGAGCAATTCCTGCTCCCTGGGCAGCTATATCTCTAACTCCGAAATACGTTCCGGTATTTTTGAATTTCTGATAGGAGAATCCTCCAAGCACATTGAAATTATGTCTGTTCAGATTATAATCATACGTCAGGTAATGTTCCAAAAGGACATTGTAAGAATCCAGATTAGCCTGAACATACGTTCCTTTTGGAGTTCTGTCGGTAACATTCGGATACATAGTGGTATTTCTTTCCGACATCGTTTTATCAACCCCTAAATTGAACTTATAATTAAGTCCCGGTAAGATTCTAAGCGTAGCTTCCGTATTTCCCAATATCCTGAAGGTATTGGTTTTATCATTGTAAACACTCAATAAATACAAAGGATTATAGTGAGCGTTCATATTGAAATTGGTATAATTTCCGTTTTCATCGTATACGGAACGGGTAGGATTCGCCATTAAGGCATGGATAATCAGCTGACCGTCTGAACCTGCATTTCCTCCGTTCGGAATTCCGGTTTCTTTAATATCACTAGCCGTAAGATTTAGTTTTACTTTTAATCTTTTATTATCGAAGAAAGATTCTTCTGCATTCAGACGGGCCGTTGTTCTCTTAAAGCTGCTGTTTAAAACGATACCATCCTGATCCATATGGGAAAGAGATGCAAAATAGCTTCCTGTATCCGTTGCTTTTGAGAAGGAAACCGAATGATTGGAGGAAACGGCATTTCTGTAAATTTCATCCTGCCAGTCCGTATTTCCACCGTGATCATATAATTTGTTGATTCCTGCTGCCCTGTATTCATCTGCCGTTAAAAGGTCAAGCTTTTTAATCACCGAAGAAAAGCCTAAATAGGTGTCATAAGTAAAAATCGGTTCTCCTCTTTTTCCTCTTTTTGTCGTCACCAGAACAACCCCGTTTGAACCTCTTGCTCCATAGATTGCAGCAGCTGAAGCATCTTTTAAAACCGTGATTGATTCTATATCGGAAGTATTTAAAAAGTTCAGCGGATTTTTAGCCTGTACATTTCCCAAACCTACGTTCGGGCTTTGTGCACTTACCGGATCATTATTCAACGGAACACCGTCTACAACGAATAATGGTGTACTCCCGCTTCTGATAGACCCGATTCCTCTGATGGAAACATTCACTCCCGCTCCCGGTTCACCGCTTGTCTGTACAATACGTACCCCTGCGATTTTTCCCTGCATCAGGTTATCCACCGAGATGTTCATCCCTTCCTTGAAGTTCTCTGCTTTCAGCTGGCTGATTGCCCCTGTTAAATCGGATTTTTTCTGAGATCCGTATCCTACAAGCGTCACTTCTTCAATAGAAGTTGCCCCTTTCTTTGATTTCAGCTGAACCGAAACTGTTGTTCCCGAAATTTTTGTGGTCTTGATTTCATATCCTTCGTAAGAGATAGATAAGGTCTGACCGATACTTGCAGAAATCGTAAAATTCCCCGAATCATCGGTTGTCGTTGTGGCTCCGCTTTCAACAACAGTAACTGTTGCTCCTGCCATAACAGCACCATCCTGATCCGTTACATTTCCTGTAATGGTTTCGCTTGCCTGAAAAGCAATACTGTAATTGGCCGAAAGGTTTTCTGCATGGGTTTGATTTGCCATCAGGAAAATCATCGCAACCGGAATTAGTTTTTTAAAACTAAAAGAGTTAATTTTGTGGTACATATCATTAAGTAAGTAATTACATGACGTTACATGCTTGATAAAAACGCCGCTGTTGTTGCCGCAACAGTGGTTTTCATTTCTGCCCGTCGTTAGTTTTATTTCGGGATACAAAGTAAAAACGTTTAACCTTAAAACATTTTAACATAATATTATCTTAAAATCAATAAAATATCAATTCTTAGAATTCTTCAGCATGGTCGATTATTAGTTTTCAGGGAGTTACTGACAGAATGATATTTTTTCATTTACATAATCTTAAAAAACACTTAACATAATATATAATCTGGCTTTCATAAGACTTCATAATTTCGCCTAAGAAAATTGAAGCAATGAAAAAGGTAGTTTTAGTAGGACTGTGTGTATCTTGTATACAACTGTTCCAGTCACAGATCCAGGATCTTAATGATTTAAAAATAAACCAAGTACAGGTAATCGGTTCGCACAATTCTTATAAAAAGGCAATTCTGCCGGAAGTGTACAGCTATTTATCCCAAAACGACTCATTGAATTTCCTGCCCAGAATTCAGTATGAACACATTCCTATTCCACAACAATTGGATCTCGGATTAAGAAATCTGGAAATAGATGTATATGCAGACAGTAAAGGCGGTAAATATGCGCATCCTAAGATTTTAGATCTGGTAAAAACTTCCCAGCCTTTCGATCCGGAAGGCAAAATGAAAAAGCCCGGTTATAAAATGATTCATATTACAGATATTGATTACCAGACACAATATTATACACTGGAAGACTGTCTGAAAGATTTAAAAAAATGGTCCGAAGCACATCCCGATCATAATCCGGTATTTATTACCCTCGAACCAAAGGATGGAAATGCCAATCAGTTCGGAACAGAACCGGAACATTATACCTCAAAACTTTTTGATGACCTTGATAATGAGCTCAGAAAATATTTAGGAAAAAATAAAATTATCACTCCGGATGACATCCGCGGCTCTTATAAAACTTTAAATGAAGCCGTTATAAACAAAAACTGGCCGAAGGTGAAAGATGCAAAGGGAAAATTTCTGTTTGTTCTCGACAACAACAGTGAAAACAGAGACCTTTATATGAAAGATCATCCTTCACTCAAAGGGAGAATGATTTTCACCAATTCCGAACCCGGAGCCCCTGAATCGGCAGTATTGTTCAGAAATGATCCTAACCCTGAAATTGCAAACCTGGTAAAACAAGGGTATATTATCAGAACAAGGGCAGATGCAGATACAATGGAAGCGCGGAAAGAAGATTATTCAAGATTTGAAAAAGCTAAGGAAAGCGGCGCTCAGGTCATTACAACAGATTATTATCAGCCGAGCAAACTGTTTAAATCCAGCTATAAAATCAGCTTTGGCGATAATTCTTACGAAAGAAAAAATCCTGTGAACGGAAATTAGAACATTTTTACCATTAGATTTATATTGAAAAGGCTTTCAGATCTATGAAAGCCTTTTCTGATTTTTCCTGTAAAACATTTCCGTATGCGGAATATCGTCTTCCAAATATTTTTTACCGGTATCTTCAAAACCGAATTCTCCATAAAATCTTAATAAATAATCCTGCGCGGAAATTCTTACTTCATCCGTGCGGAAACGCGCTTCAATAGCTTCCAGAGCATATGCTATCAGCTGTTTTCCAAGATTTTTCCCTCTTGCTTTTTCAGTTGTCAGTACTCTTCCGATGGATGCTTCCGGATATTTGATGCCTTTGTCAAAAATACGGCAGTTGGCAAGAATTTCGCCGTCCTGTTCTGCCCAGATATGAACCGCTTTCTGATCGTAATCATCCAGATCCGGATACGGACAGTTCTGTTCTACAACAAAAACATTGATTCTTGCTTTTAGTACATTATACAATTCAGGAACGGTAAATTCTTCAAAAGTTTTGATTTTCCAGATCATGTTACTCATCGAAACTTACATTATTATTAGCAAGGAACTCATTGGTTTTCTGAATAAAATCCAGGATTTCATCGCACCCTTCCTTTTTTTCTGCAGAAGTCACATAAATTTCAGGAAGGTCTTCCCAGGTTTTATGAAGCTCCGCTTTGTAGTCTTCCACATTTTTTATGGCGGCATTCGGTTTCAGCTTATCTACTTTGGTAAAAACAATGGAAAAAGGCACACCGCTTTCCCCACACCACTGGATAAATTCCATATCGATTGCCTGAGGTTTGTGACGGGAATCCACCAATACAAAAAGGTTAACCAGGTTTTTCCTATTAAGAATATAATTAGTAATCAGCTTTTCAAAATCTTTTCTGATTGACTTGGATACTTTAGCATAACCATATCCCGGCAAATCCGTAAGATACCAGCTTTCATTAACTAAAAAATGGTTAATGAGCTGCGTTTTTCCAGGTGTTTGCGAAGTTTTAGCCAGATCTTTATGATTCATCATGGCATTGATGAGTGAAGATTTTCCCACGTTGGATCTTCCGATAAAAGCATATTCCGGAATATTGGGTTCCGGGCAGTCCTGCCACTTACCACTACTCTTAACGAATGTTGCTGTTTTAATAATCATCTTGAAATATTTTTAGAAAAACAAACCATTAAGAAAGTTCTTAATGGCTTATTTATATTTTAATTTAAACTTTATCTTTTAACCAGCTGTACAGAATTTCATTGAATTCATCCGGTTTTTCCATCATGGCTGCATGGCCGCATTTATCAATCCAGAATAAATCTGAGTTCGGAATGAATTTGTGCATATCTTCTGCAACTTCAGGAGGAGTTACGTTGTCCTGTTTTCCCCAGATCAGGCAGGTTGGTGTAAGGATCTTTGGAAGATCGTGAAGCATATTGTGCTTGATGGCGCTTCTCGCCAGCATAACCGTCTTGATTCCTTTCATTCTGTCGTTTACTACCGAAAAAACTTCATCTACAAGATCTTCCGTAGCAATAGAAGGATCATAGAAAACCTCTTCCGTTTTTTTTCTGATATAAGAACGGTCGTTCTTTCTCGGAAAACTATCCCCGAATGTTCTTTCATACAGCCCTGAGCTTCCTGTAAGAACAAGATTTTTGATCAGGTCCGGTCTTGCCAGTGTTAAAATAAGTCCGATATGCCCCCCCATAGAGTTTCCTACAATAGTTGCAGGTGCCTCCACATGAGCTTCTATAAACTTAGCGATATATTTGGCAATCGTGGTAAGGTTGGTATTGAGTACCGGCAAATCGTAGATTGGCAGCTGAGGAACATATACTTTGAATCCCCTGTCTGAAAAAAAATCCACCATCTTATCGAAATTGCTCAACCCACCCATTAACCCGTGCAACAGCACCAATGGATGTCCTTCTCCCGCCTCAATGAAGGTATATTTCTTTTCTTTTCTTGTACTAAATATCATAAAATGCCTTAATAAAGCCTTGCAAAAATACAAATTAAACCTCAAAAATATTTTGATAAGCCTAATTTAAAATAAAAATAATATACCAAACTCTTTTTTGAAGCATTTTTTCTTAAACACTTTGCTATGGCTTAAATAACAACTTCGCCAACCCTCTACATACCAGATTATTATACTACTGAAATTCAATCTTTAATAAAACTTATCAACATTAAGGCAAAAAGTGGGAAAAAGTGGGAACTTTTGGAAATTATTATATAAATTTGTCCCAAATGAAAAATTTCATTGGAACATATGAGTGTAAAATCGATGATAAAGGCCGCTTAAAGCTACCTTCTTCTTTGATCAAACAAATGGAAAACTTCGACGATAAAGTGTTTGTAGTTAAAAGATCTGTGTTCCAATCCTGCCTGGAAGTTTATCCTATGAATGCCTGGGATAAGGTGATGGGCAAAATTAATAAACTAAACAGATTTATTAAAAAGAATGCTGATTTCATTAGAATGTTTACGGCAGGTGTAAAAACAGTAGAGCTGGATAATGCAGGAAGACTTCAGATCTCAAAAGATTTGATGACTTTTGCAAACCTTCAGAAAGATATTGTGATTACCAGCTCAGGAGAGCTTTTCGAAATATGGGATAAAGAAGCTTATGAAAAAGTGATTTCCATCAACGAAGAAGACTTTGCAGGCCTGGCCGAAGATGTGATGGGCGCTTTCGATGAAGAATAACAAAGCTGATTATTAATAAAGCTAAAAAACACAACTTAAACATGTATCATAACCCCGTTTTGTTGAAGCAAAGTGTTGATGATTTGGTGACGAATCCAGACGGAATATACGTGGACTGTACTTTTGGCGGCGGCGGCCACTCCAGAGAAATACTGAGCCGTCTCTCCGACAAAGGAAGGCTTTTCAGCTTTGACCAGGATCTCGATGCGCTTAAAAATACGATTGATGACCCGAGATTCACTTTAATCAATCAGAATTTCAGATTCCTGGAAAACTCCCTGCTGATGTATGGGGTTTCACAGGTAGAAGGCATCTTGGCTGATCTTGGCGTTTCATCCCACCAGTTTGACGAGGCAGACAGAGGTTTCTCCACAAGAAGCAATGCTCCATTAGATATGAGGATGAATGTCATGCAGAATCTTGATGCCAAAAGAGTCATTAATGAATATGGAGAAGAAGAGCTTGCCGATATTTTTTATCATTACGGCGAACTGAGAGAAGCGAGAAAGCTAGCAAGAGATATTGTTCATCACAGAAAAACAAAAAGCATAGAAACTACGGAAGATCTGAAAAAACTATTCAGCTACATACCACCGCATAAAGTAAATAAATTTTATGCCCAGCTGTTTCAGGCGATCAGAATTGAAGTAAACCAGGAGCTGGAAGTATTGAAAGAGATGCTGGTTCAGGCTTATCATGTTTTAAAGCCGGAAGGCAGACTGGTCGTTATCTCCTATCACTCCCTGGAAGACAGACTGGTAAAAAGATTTTTGAAAAACGGAATGTTTGAAGGTGAACCCGAAAGAGACATTTACGGAAATTATAAAAAAGCATTCGAGCTGGTAAAGAGCAAAGCGATTATTCCGGATGATAAGGAAATTGAAGAAAACTCAAGAGCCAGAAGTGCTAAGATGAGAACAGGTATAAAAGTGTAAGTGAATGGTGAATGGTCAATCGTGAATGATATTGACGCCTTAACAAATAGATAAATAACTCCAAAATTCCCCTCCTTTGGAGGGGTGGCAAAAATTCAAAGAATTTTTGACGGGGTGGTTATAAAAAAACAATAATAAAATACATCAGAAAAGTCTTTGGCAAAAAGAACAACATATCGTCCCCAGAAGAGACTTACTTTTATAGACATTATAAAAGGAAATTTCCTGAACCGGGATGAGATCAAAATCCACTACCGGTATTTTCTCCTGTTGTTCGTACTGATGATGGCCATGATTTACAGCAATCATCTGGTTAATAAAAAAATTAAAATTGTTAATGCCTTAAAAGAAGAAACAGAAGAATATAAATCACGAAACGCTTATGCACAAAGTAAGCTGATCAAAGTAAAAATGGAATCGGAGTTGGGGAAAGAAGTCGCCCGGGATTCTTTGATGACCCTGGAAAGCCATCCTCACAAATTGCTCATAAAACTGGACAGTACAGATGCAAAAACAAAATGAATACGATAACAAGCGTAAAAAAACGTTACGTTGGGGCTACCTCTTTGCAGTGGTAGCTTTGTGCGTGTTTGTCATGTTTTTAGCGAGGATTTTAATCCTCCAGAATACTAATGTTCAGGAAATTAAGGATGATTACATCAATAAAAATTACCGCGAAGCGACTCTTAAAGCTGCCCGTGGAAATCTTTTCGCTTCAGACGGCTCTATCCTTGCCACTACCGTTATGCGGTACGACATTTATCTTGACTTTAAAACCATGAAGGATACAGTCTACACCAACAACATCGGTGCATTGACAGATTCTTTAAGCAAAATGTTCGGAAAACCGAGAGGCGAATTCAGAAAAAAGTTTGACGAGCAGAGAAAAAAGAAGAACCAATATTATACTTTGGTAAAAGGCCTTGATTTTGATCAGTACGACCGAATCAGAAAATTTCCGATTTTCAAAAAAGGAAAAAATAAAGGCGGCTTTATTGTTGACAGAAACTATAAAAGAGAACTGGCAACTTCCGAAATAGGTGCCGGAACAATCGGGATGGATAACGGAGAATTCAGTTCCGGGCTTGAAGGTGCGTTCTCCAAATATTTAAGAGGAACCGACGGAAAAAGACTTGAACAGAGAATCAACTCCTCCCAATGGAAACCTATTGATTTCTGGAAAGTTCAGGAGCCGGTAGACGGAGAAGATGTTTACACTACCTTAGATCTTAGAATTCAGGACATTGCACACTCGGCTTTACAAAAACAACTTGTGAATTTCGAAGCAAAACACGGAACCGTGATCGTCATGGAAGTAGAGACCGGGAAAGTCCGCGCCATGGTCAATTTACGAAAAAACGACGATGGCGATTATGTAGATTCCTACAATTATGCTTTAAAAGACAATATCGAGCCGGGATCTACCTTTAAAACCATTTCCCTTCTTGCTGCAATGGACGATGGTTTCATTGATGAAAATACAACCGTAAATGTAGGAAACGGAATCTGGGTATATGCCAAACAGAGAATTTCCGATGGCCATGGCGGCGGAACCTACGATATCAGTGATGTGCTGGCTAAATCCAGCAACGTAGGATCAGCGAAGCTTATCACCAAATACTATGCAGAAAAGCCTCAGATTTTCCTGGATCATTTGAAGCGTTGGAAACTGTTTGATAAAATGGATATCGAACTGCCCGGAATTACAAAACCTAAAATTCTTACTCCTGAAAGCAAAAGATGGAATGCTGCAACATTAGCATCTATCGCCTATGGATACTCCACCAATATCAACTTATTACAGCTGACAACGTTCTACAACGGAGTTGCTAACAAAGGTAAAATGCTTAAGCCTTTATTCATCGATAAGATCATGAAAGACGGCAGGGTAATGTACAATGCCAAACCTGAGGTAATGGTGAGCAGAATGGCTTCTGATAAAGCCATTAAAATGATGACGCACGCTTTAACCAAAGCTGTGGAAAAAGGAACTGCAAAAAGTATTTTCACCCCGAATTTGAAAATGGCCGGAAAAACCGGAACTGCACGATTTGAATACTGGCTTCCGGGTCCTATGAAGTACCGCTCATCTTTTGCTGGCTTCTACCCTGCTGATAATCCAAAATACACCTGTTACGTGATGATCAGTGAGCCGAATACTTCAAAAGGATTTTACGGAGCAACGGTTGCCGCTCCCGTATTTAAAGAAATTGCTGGGAAAACATTCCTGAAAACACCTCAAAATATCGAAAGAGAAATGCTGGTCGACAAAAAGGTAAACCTTAATAAAATGGTTGAACCTAATGTAAAAGTAGCCGTCAACAATAAACAAATGCCAAATGTAGTAGGATTGATCGGGAAAAATGTTATTCCGCAGCTTGAGAATTTAGGATACCGTGTTGATTTTAAAGGCGTGGGAAGAATTAAAGAACAATTCCCACTGGAAGGCACAACCATCAGTAAAAACCAGAGAATTTATTTATCTCTGCAAAATTAAAAGAATGAGTCCTCAAAGGACGATTTAAAATAGGATAGGATGTAAATCCTATAAAAAAATGAAAACATGCAATTAGTTGATTTATTAAAGAGAATCCCGGTTCTGGAAATTCATGGTGACGACAGCCGTGAAATTTCACAATTGGTTTTCGACAGCAGAAAGGTTACCGACAACTGTTTGTATATCGCAGTGAGAGGAACGGTTGTGGATGGGCATTCATTTATTGCATCTTCTGTTGAAAAAGGAGCAAAAGCCATTGTTTGTGAAGAATTTCCTGAAACGCTAGTTGAAGGGGTTAGCTATGTTAAAGTAAAAGATTCATCCAAGGCATTAGGACATCTGGCTTCCAATTTCTATGGAAACCCTTCGGAAAAATTAAAATTAATAGGAGTTACGGGAACCAACGGAAAAACCTCCGTTTCGACCCTGCTTTTTGATGTTTTCAAGAATTTAGGTTATGATTCAGCATTGCTTTCTACGGTTGAGATCAGAATTGCAGATCAGATCATTCCTGCTACCCATACAACGCCTGATGTAATTACCATCAATAAAATTTTAGCTCAGGCAGTTGAGGAAGGATGCGAATTCGCTTTCATGGAAGTAAGCTCTCACGGAATTGCCCAAAACAGAATTGAAGGGCTTCATTTTAAAATCGCAGGATTCACGAATCTTACCCACGACCATCTGGATTATCATAAAACCTTCGATGAATATTTAAAAACGAAGAAAAGGTTTTTTGATGAGCTGGATGCAGCAGCCACTGCCATCACCAATATTGATGATAAAAACGGCAATGTGATGCTTCAGAATACAAAGGCCGTAAAAAAGTCTTATGCCCTGAAAACCATAGCCGATTATCACGGAAGATTACTGGAAGTGGATTTCAACGGCATGCTGCTGAATTTCAATGGAAAAGAATTCTGGACGACCCTTACAGGAAAATTCAATGTCTACAATCTTCTGCTGGTTTTTGGGATTGCTTCAGAACTCGGTTTTGAAAATGAGGAAATTTTACAGGCTATCAGTCAGCTGACGAGAGTTTCCGGAAGATTTGAAACGTTCAAATCAGATGGCGGAATCATTTTTATCGTAGACTATGCCCACACTCCGGATGCGTTGGAAAATATTCTGGACAGCATCAATGATATCAGAACAAAAAATGAAAGACTCATCACGGTTTTCGGATGCGGAGGCGACAGGGATCATGCAAAAAGACCCGAAATGGGAAATATTGCCACCAAAAAATCAACATTGGCTATCATTACCTCGGATAACCCGAGAACGGAAGATCCGGCAGCGATTATAAAGGAAATTGAAGCAGGCGTTGAACCTCAGAATTTCAGCAAGTACACTTCAATTCCGGATAGAAAAGAAGCCATTAAAATGGCCATAAAATTTGCAGAACCAAAAGATATTGTACTGGTAGCCGGAAAAGGCCACGAGACGTATCAGGAAATCAACGGTGTGAAACATCATTTTGATGACAAAGAAACGATTAACGAGCTTTGGAAATTAATGAGCAAGTAAATATAAATAATTATTGATAATTGATTAATGATGGAAAATAACTACAATCAGATTTTTGCTCAAAGAACAAAAACTTTAGCAATAAATATAATTAATAGTTTATCGGATTTGACATATTCTGATAAAGTATCAGTAATCAGAAAACAAATATTCCGTTCGGCTAGTTCTGTTGCAGCTAATTATAGAGCAATGTGCAGAGCAAGATCAGACAAAGAAAAATATGCTAAAATCTGCATAGTTGTAGAAGAAGCAGATGAAACAGTATTTTGGTTGGAAGTAATCCAAGAAGTTAATATAGCTTCAAAAATAATGATAGATGAACTTATGAATGAGTCTTTAGAGATTTTGAAAGTGACATCAACTTATAAGAACAAATTAAAGAGTAAGATTGTTTAATATCCTTCAGATATCAATCATCAATTATCAAACATCAATAATTAAAAAATGCTATACTATCTATACGAATATTTAACCAACCACGACATCCACGTCCCCGGACTTGGATTGTTGAAGTACATCTCTTTCCGTGCAGGAATGGCGGTTCTGTTTTCTCTAACCATCGCTCTTATTTACGGGAAAAGGATTATCAACTATCTGAGAGCAAAACAGATGGGCGAACTGGTACGTGATCTCGGTTTAGATGGACAGAAGCAAAAAGAAGGTACCCCCACAATGGGAGGCCTTATTATCATTCTCGCTACCCTGATTCCTGTATTGCTTTTCACAAAAATCACCAATATTTATATCATTCTTCTCATTGTTTCGGTTATTTGGATGGGGGCTATCGGTTTCCTCGATGATTATCTGAAGAAAATAAAAAAGAATAAAGATGGCCTGAGCGGCAAATTTAAAATTGTAGGCCAGGTAGGATTAGGATTAATTGTAGGAGTAACTATGTATTTCCACCCCGATATTACCGTAAAGAGAAAATACGCAGATGCCAAAGTGGTAAACCGCAACAATGTGGAGCAAAACTTTATGCCAACAGAAAAAATTGCAATTTCAACAGTTCCTTTTGCTAAAAATAATGAATTCGATTACAGCGGAATGCTCTTTTGGATGAATGATAAGGACGCTCACGAATGGGCCTGGATGGTTTTCATCCCTATTGTGATTTTCATTGTAACAGCCGTTTCAAATGGCGCAAATATTACCGATGGAATCGATGGCCTTGCAGCAGGAACCAGTACTGTTATATTACTCACATTGGGCCTTTTTGCTTACCTCTCAGGGAACATCATATTTGCTGATTATCTGAACATTATGTTCCTCCCCAATATGGGTGAAACCACCATTTTTGTGGTCGCCATGGTGGGTGCTGTTATCGGTTTCTTCTGGTACAATACCTATCCTGCACAGGTTTTCATGGGAGATACAGGAAGTTTAATGCTGGGAGGCGTAATCGCTGTTTTAGCCATTATTTTAAGAAAAGAATTAATGATTCCTGTCTTATGCGGAATCTTTTTAATAGAAAACATTTCCGTTATGCTTCAGGTAATTGTTTTCAAATACAGAAAAAGAAAATACGGGCTGGAATATGCCCAGAACAATAGATTATTCAGAATGTCACCCCTTCACCACCATTATCAGAAAGGCGGTTTTCACGAAAGTAAAATCGTTAACAGAATGATAATTATTGGGGTTATGCTGGCAATTGTATGTCTCATTACATTGAAGATGAGATAAGAAATTAATTTAAAATTGAATGGTTCAGGAAATGTAAATTCAGAATCTTTCAGTCATTAAATCAAAATGATATGAAAATAGTTGTTTTAGGAGGAGGAGAAAGCGGTTGCGGTGCTGCTTATTTGGCTAAAAAACAAGGCCTGGAAGTTTTTCTTTCAGACCAGGGATCTATTAAGGATCACTATAAGCAGTTTCTCACGGAAAATGAAATTGAATTTGAAGAGGAAAACCATAATGAAGAAAGAATCCTGAAGGCAGACTGGATCGTGAAAAGCCCGGGAATTCCCAAAAAGGCAGACATCATCCATAAAATTCATGAAAAAGGAATAAGGCTATCTTCCGAGATTGAATTTGCTTCGGAATTTACCGATGCCAAAATCATCGCCATCACAGGAAGCAACGGAAAAACAACGACCACATCACTCATTTATTACATCCTGAAAAACGACGGATTGAATGTAGGTCTCGGAGGAAATATCGGGTACAGCTTCGCAAAGCAGGTTGCCGATGAAAACTACGATTATTACGTATTGGAAGTAAGCTCGTTCCAGCTCGATGATATTCAGAATTTCAGACCGTACATTTCTTTATTGCTGAATTTGTCACAGGATCACCTCGATCAGTACAATTACAATTATGAAGAATATGCATTAGCCAAATTCAGAATAACCGAAAATCAGGAAAACGACAATTTCTTCATCTATAACAAAGATGATGAAATGAGCAAAAACATCCTTGAAAAACTTGAAGTTAAAGCTAAGATGATTCCTTTTTCCACCAAAGAAAAACTGTCTGAAGGAGGTTTCGTTGATGATGAAAATATCGTGGTTAAAATGGAAGATGACTTCTCGATGAAAATTGAAGAATTATCTCTGCTGGGAAACCATAATGTAGCCAACAGTCTGGCTGCATCTATTGCGGGTAAAATACTGGAAATCAACAATGAAAGCATTAGAAATTCGTTAATGACTTTTCAGGCCGTTGAACACAGGCTGGAGTTTGTGACGGAGATTGACGGCGTAAAATACATCAACGACAGCAAGGCCACCAACGTCAATGCAACCTATTACGCTTTGGAAAGCATGAAAAATCCGACCGTATGGATCGTTGGCGGAATAGATAAAGGAAACGACTATACCGAGATTGAAGATTTGGTTAAAAGAAAAGTAAAAGCTATTGTATGCTTAGGCATTGATAATGAAAAAATTATAAACTTCTTTAAAGACAAAAAAGAATTTATTTACGACACATCAAGTATGGAAGAAGCAGTAAAAATTTCAAAATCGCTCGCTAAAAAAGGCGATACGGTCCTACTCTCACCATGCTGTGCAAGCTTTGATTTATTTAAAAGCTATGAAGACCGAGGAAGGCAATTTAAAGAACAGGTATTAAAAGCAAATGGCAATTAACAAAAAGCCGACAGCAATTTATGAACGAACAAGACACAGAAAACAGATTTGAATTCCTGAAGGGCGATAAAGTACTTTGGATGGTCATTCTTGTGATCTCCATTTTCTCTATTTTCCCGGTATATTCAGCAAGCTCAAACCTGGAATATATCGTAAATAACGGGACCACAACCGGTCACGTCATCAAGCATATGTTCTTTGTAGTCTTAGGGCTTTCCATCATGAGAGTGGTAGGGATGGTAAAGTATGAATATATCGGAAAGCTTAGCAGCATCCTGCTTGGTTTAATGATTATTCTATTGATTGTCACCATGTTTACCGGACAAACCATCGATGGAGCTAGTGCCTCACGATGGTTGAAAATTCCGGGCACGCCGATATCTTTCCAGCCTTCTTCTTTTGCATTCCTAATGCTGATCATTTATCTCTGCAGATATCTGACTAAGAAAATCACAAGAGAAAGGCTCCCGATTGAAAACATCATGTATATTTTCGGGCCTATCCTGCTTGTTTTCGTACTTGTAGCAAAAGATAACGGATCTACGGCGCTAATGATTTTAATGGTTTCTGTTGTTGTGTTGATTATAGGCCAGCTTCACTGGAAATATATTGCCGGATTTATCTCGGCCTCATTTATTGCCATTGTTTTGTTTTTGATTATTGCGCTGAATACAAACCTCATCGGAGGAAACCGGGTACACACCTGGATGAGCCGTATCGAAACATTTACCTCAAGCAAGGCCAAATCAGCTGATGTAGACGATGAAAGCGTAAAAGCCAAAAATTACCAGGTCATGCAGGCCAAAGCAGCCATTGTTCATGGCGGAATTACAGGAATGGGCCCCGGAAAAAGTGCATTAAAACAAATGCTTCCACAATCTGCCTCCGACTTTATTTTTGCGGTGATTGTTGAAGAATACGGACTGATAGGAGCTGCTTTTCTCATCAGCATGTATCTGATTATGATGATCAGGATCGTAATGATCGCCAGCAAAATGCCGGCATTTTTCGGATCGTTGCTCGTGCTCAGCCTCGGGGTGATGATTTTTGTGCAGCTTTCGGTAAACATCGCCGTGGCAGTCAACCTGATTCCGGTGACCGGACAGCCGTTGCCATTGATCAGTTATGGAGGAACTTCCATGCTGGTAACCTATTTACAGCTGGGGATAATTTTAAATATAAGCTCCAGAATTCAGATTTATGATGAAGAAGGACTGGGCAAAAAGCAAAGCATTGCAGAAATAAACGATATAGCTTAAAAACGGGAGTCCCGAAGGGACGATATAAATCAGGATAGGATAAAATCCTATCTGAAATAAAACGAATCATATAAAATTTGATTAAATAATAAATGAACAATAAATCAGCCAACAGCCAGAAGCCAACAGCTATCCGCGTTTTATTATCCGGAGGCGGAACAGGAGGACATATCTTCCCGGCCATTGCTATTGCAGACGAAATTAAAAAAAGATTTCCGGATGCAGAATTTTTGTTCATTGGAGCCAACGGCAAAATGGAAATGGAAAAAGTTCCGCAGGCCGGCTACAAAATTGAAGGAATCGATATTGCAGGAATCAACCGTGGGAATATGCTTTCAAATTTAGGATTGCCTTTCAAGATTTTAAAAAGTTTATCTAAAGCTAAAAAGATCATTAAAGATTTTGCTCCTGATTTTGCAGTAGGAACAGGTGGATTCGCCAGCGGACCCGCATTGTACGAAGCAGGCAAACTGGGAATCCCGATTTTTATTCAGGAACAGAATGCCCACGCCGGACTTACCAACAAAATATTAAGCAAAAAAGCAAAGGCCGTATTTACTGCCTATCCGAAGGTTGATGGTTTTCCGGCTGAAAAAATACAGTTTTTAGGAAACCCTATCCGTTCTTCGATAGTTTCCGGAATGCAGGATGCTACACAAGCAAAAGAAAAAATGGGACTTGATAAAGATAAACTCACGATTTTATCAGTGGGCGGATCTTTAGGCTCAAGAACATTAAATAACGGATGGAAAGAAAATCTTGAAAACTTGCAGCAAAAAGGTTATCAGCTGATCTGGCAAACGGGAAAACTGGATTACAGTGAATTGTCTTCCACTCTCCAGCTTCCAGCTTCCATTCAACTGAAAGAGTTTATCAAAGACATGGAAACGGCATATTCCGCGGCAGATGTTATTGTTTCAAGAGCAGGTGCTATTGCCATTTCCGAGCTGGCAGTAACACAAAAGCCGGTGCTATTGGTGCCATTCCCCTTTGCAGCGGAAGATCATCAAACCAAAAACGCGATGAACCTGGTAGAAAAAAACGCAGCAAGAATGGTAAAAGACTCTGAAATGCAGGAAAAATTCTGGAATACCCTTTCAGAAATCTGCGAAAATGAAAATACAAGAAAAGAAATGTCTCAGAATCTGCAATATTTCGCTAAGCCCAATGCGGCTAAAGAAATTGTAGATGAGATTTTAAAAGTTATATAATAAAGAAGACTTCGACAAGCTCACCTGACACAACATAAAGGCTTGTTTTAAGATGCTATTTGAAATTAAAGAATAATACTTAAAGCTAACAAGGCTTTGCAATATTAAAATTGAAAGATAAAGCAGTTAGTATTAGAGATGTCACCCTGAGCTTGTCGAAGGGCCAATTAAAACAACACAAATGAATGAAAATATATTATGTATATATTGTGAAATGTTCTGATAACTCTTATTATACAGGTTTTACCAATGATCTTGAAAGAAGAATTAACGAACATAATGTTGGATTAAATCCTGCAAGTTATACATATACAAGAAAACCGGTAGAACTGGTTTTCTATTATGAATTTAATGATGTGAATCAAGCCATACAGTTTGAAAAACAAATTAAAGGATGGAGCAGAAAAAAGAAAGAGGCTATAATAAATGATAACTGGGATCTGTTACCTGAATTATCAAAAGCTGGAATGAAAGAGTAGAGGCTTCGACAAGCTCAGCCTGACACCGTTAAAATTGATTATTCATTATTAATGGTCCATTGAAGCTTAGATTGTAGCTTTAAATAAATAGCATTAGCGATATCGCTCTAACCTAGTTACAGAGCTATTAAAGATTAAATATAAAATGAACAGTTTACAAACATATCAGAATTTTTACTTCGTGGGGATCGGAGGAATCGGGATGAGTGCTCTGGCACGGTATTTCCATGCTTCGGGCAAAAAAGTGTCAGGTTATGACAAAACCAGCACCAAACTTACCCAAGCCCTGATGAACGAAGGAATTGATATTGTTTTTGATGATATAATTGATGAAAAAATTACCTCCCTTCAGAAAGAAGATACATTGGTAATTTATACACCTGCCATTAAGGTTTTAGGGATTCTGGATTATTTTAATAATAACCATTTTACGGTTTTAAAACGTGCAAAAGTACTGGGATTAATTACGGAAAACACAGACTGTATTGCTGTTGCGGGAACTCACGGAAAGACAACGACTTCTACCCTGGTTTCGCATTTATGCAAAGAGGCAGACTTACCGTTTTCCTGTTTTTTAGGTGGAATCTCCGAAAACTTCAGGTCCAATTTCCTCTATAACGGAGCTCAATATTCCGTAGTGGAAGCAGACGAGTACGACCGAAGTTTTCTTAATCTCTCGCCGGATTGGGCAGTCATTACCTCAACTGATGCAGACCACCTGGATATTTATGGTGACAAAAATACCATAGAAGAAGGATTCAGGCAGTTTGCCGCATTGGTTCCGGACGATAAACAGCTTTTTGTAAGAAAAGGCATTGACATCGGAAGGCTACACATTACCTATGCTGTAAATGAAGAAGCAGATTATTATTCGGATAACCTGCGGATGGAAAATGATACAATCTATTTTGATTTCCATACCCCGGAAGGAACAGTGAGAGATTTTGCGTGGGAAATTCCGGGAATTCATAACGTGGAAAATGCTACAGCCGCATTAGCCATTCTCCACAATTTAGGTGTGGATTTTGAAACCCTTAAAAAAGCGATTGCTAATTTTAAAGGAATTAAAAGAAGATATACCAAACACAGATATCAGAACGGTAAAATCTATATCGATGATTATGCTCACCATCCTACTGAAATTAATGCGGTAATGAGCTCCATCCGGACATTTTACCCTGAAAAAAAATTATTGGTGGTGTTTCAGCCGCACCTGTTCAGCAGAACGAGAGATTTTGCGGATGGTTTTGCGGAAAGCCTTAGTAAGGCAGATGAATTGATCCTGCTTGATATTTATCCGGCAAGAGAGCTTCAGGAAAATTTTGAAGGTATTACTTCAGACTGGCTTTTGGAAAAAGTGACTTTAGATAAAAAGGAAGTTTCAACATTAAGTGATGCTTTCAGTAAAATAAAAGAAAAAGAATTTGACATCCTTCTCACCGTAGGCGCAGGAAATATTGATACATTGTATGATCCTATCTGTGAGTGGATGAGTAAATATTAATTTAATAAACGCAACGAGCGCAACGGAAATTTATATAACCCGTATAAAATCGTTCGCAAAGGCGTTTCACTCAGCAAATGATAGGTAAAAATATCATTTCTGAATAAATTAAAAACACACAAATGACAGAAAATGAAATATCAAATATAGTTTTTGATGCAGGCATGAAAGTGCATCGTAAACTTGGAATAGGACTCTATGAAAATGTGTATGAGCAATGCTTAATTTATGAATTGAAAAATTGTGGACTTAACATCGAGAGCCAAAAAGATATTAGTATCAATTATGAAGGTTTGGTATTGAGAAGGCATTTAGAGTTGATTTATTAATTGAAAATAAAGTAATTATAGAAATAAAAGCAGTTCCGGAAATTAATAAATATCATTTCTTTCAGCTTCTTAACTATTTAAGAGTTACAGAAATGAAATTGGGGATGATTTTAAATTTTCATTCTACCTTATTTAAAGATGGAGTAAAAAGAGCAGTAAATAAATTATAAAAGCTTGGGTTTAAAACACCATAAATAAAAGTATAAATATGGTATAATGTTTTCGGCTATCATTCGCTGAGTGAAACGCCCTTGCGAGCGGAAAAATTAGAGAGTCATTAAAACCTTGCGAACGTAGCGTTTAAAATGATAGTTATAAAAAGAAGCCATTTAGAATAGAAATAAATGAAAAATAAATACAGAATATTAAAAATTGCTATTACAGTAATCATTCTCGGATTTCTGCTGAGCTTCTCATTGAAGAAATTCAGTGGGCAGAAGATTACGGACAATAAAATTTCTGTAAAAATGAACGAGGAAACACCGGTTTATTTTATTGATGAAAAAGATATCCGCGAAATCGTAAAAAAAGAAAATCCATCCGGAAAAGTAGGAGATCTTAATATTCCTGCCCTGGAAAAGAAAATCAATGCCCTTCCGGCAGTAGACAGCGCCAATGTATATCTTAATCTGAACGGAAAACTAAACCTTGATATCAAACAGCGCGTTCCTGTTTTCAGGCTGAATAAAAACGGACGAGACTTCTATGTAGACGAAAAAGGTACAGAATTCCCGATTTCCAAAACATACTCGCATCCTTGCATGCTCGTAACCGGAGATGTACAGAAAGACGAATATAAACAGCTGGCAGAGCTGGTGGAAAAAATTGATAAAGATGAATTCAGCAAAAAATATTTTATTGGTATCTCCAAAGACAACGGCGATTACAATTTGCTTACCAGCGAAGGAAACTATAAGGTAGAAATCGGAGATCTGGATAATATCGAATTTAAAGTGAAAGGCTTTAAAACATTTGTAGAAAAATACCTTGTGTATCAGGATCCCGAGAAATACAGAATGGTCTCCGTGAAATACCAGAATCAGATTGTTACCACTTTAAATCCTTATTTTAAAGAAAACGACAGTATTCTCACTGCAAGAAACAAAGAACTGGCAAAAGCTTCGGTGGTTCCCTTAAAGAAAACTGATGACAGGCCCAAGCCGGCAGAAATAAAAAAAACTAAAAAACCAACCTCCTCTTCAACAAAACCAAAAACAGTAAACAAGCCAAAGGAAACCAAAAAAACAGAGAAGAAATCTACGGCAGCAAAGCCGAAAACAAAGGCAAAAGTTAAAATAGAATAAAAAATCAAATCGATATAACAAATGGAAAATCAAGAGTATTCAGTAGGTCTGGACATCGGGACAACAAAAATTGTCGCGATTGTCGGAAGGAGGAATGCACACGGGAAAATAGAAGTTCTCGGTGTAGGGAAGGCTAAGAGTCTTGGTGTTCACAAAGGTATTGTGAATAATATTTCGCAGACCATTAATTCAATCAAGGCTGCTGTGTCTGAAGCACAGTCCAGCGCAGGAGTTCCTATCCGTAAAGTGACGGTGGGAATCGCAGGAAAACACATCCGTTCCCTGCAGCACTCCGATTATATTATGCGTGAACATCCGGACAAATTCATCACAGATGATGACATTGAAGCATTAAAAGATCAGGTCAAGAAGCTGGTCATGCTCCCCGGTGAAGAAATTATCCATGTACTTCCTCAGGAATATAAGGTAGACTCCGAAGGAGAAATTCAGGAGCCTGTTGGTATGCACGGAAAACGTCTGGAAGCCAATTTCCACGTTGTCGTAGGCCAGATGGGAAGCATCCGCAACATCGCTCGGTGCGTACGTGAAGCAGGACTCGAAATGGAAGCCCTTACCCTGGAACCTTTGGCATCTTCGGAAGCCGTTTTAACCAAAGAAGAAAAAGAAGCAGGAGTAGCTATCGTAGACATCGGTGGCGGAACTACCGATATCGCTATTTTTAAAGACAATATTATTCGTCACACCTGTGTAATCCCTTACGGTGGCGGTATCATTACGGAAGATATTAAAGAAGGCTGTTCCATTATAGAAAAGCATGCTGAGCAGCTGAAAGTAAAATTCGGATCTGCAGTTCCGGAACTAGAAAAAGACAGTACGTATGTAACCATTCCAGGGCTTCACGGAAGACCGGATAAAGAAATTTCACTGAAAACGCTGGCGCAGATCATCAATGCCAGAGTAGAGGAAATTCTGGAAATGGTTAATACCGAATTAAAAGCATACGGCGCGTTCGAGCAGAAAAAAAAGCTTATTGCAGGAATCGTACTTACAGGAGGCGGATCCAATCTTAAGCATCTTCGTCAGCTGGCCAACTATACCACAGGGTTTGACAGCAGGATCGGTTTTGCCAATGAATACATTGCGAACGATAAAAACCAGTATCTTAAAGGACCTGAATTCGCAACTTCCATCGGATTATTAATGGAAAGTTTAAAGATCAGGGACAAAAAACAGAATGCTGATATTCAGGAACCCATTCAGGAACCTGCAGAGGCAAAGGCTGAAATTCAGGTACCTTCCGCAGAAGCCGCTCAGGAAACCGTACAGCCGGAAACCGTACAACCGGAGCAAACCTTAAGCGAACAGCAGTCCAGAAAAGCAGCAAAACTGACTTTCGGACAATCGCTGATGGAAAAAGTAAAAAAATTCTTTGAAGAAGTAGAATAAAATATAAATGTTAAAATGATAAGCGATAATGATCTTTTCCTTGTCATTGATCATCAATCAATTATCAATTATAATTATAAAAAGTATAGTTATGGAAAATATAGGGACACAGGGGTTTTCATTTGATTTACCAAAAGGAAATTCATCAATAATAAAAGTGATTGGTGTTGGAGGCGGTGGAAACAACGCGCTGAAGCACATGTACGAAAAAGGTATTCACGGGGTAGATTTCGTGATCTGCAATACCGATGCACAGACGTTGGATAATAATCCGGTTGCCAATAAAGTACAGTTGGGAACAACCATTACAGAAGGTCTTGGGGCTGGTGCAGATCCGGAAGTAGGTGAAAAATCAGCCATCGAAAGCATCGAGGATATCAAAGCGGCAATGGGCCAGAATACCAAAATGGTTTTTATCACTGCCGGAATGGGCGGTGGTACAGGAACCGGTGCTGCTCCCGTAATTGCCAAAGTGGCAAAAGATATGGGAATTCTTACCGTGGGGATTGTTACCGTTCCTTTCAGCTTTGAAGGAAAAAGAAGACTGGAGCAGGCAGAAAACGGCCTAGATAAATTAAGAAATAACGTAGATTCCCTTATCGTTATCAACAATGATAAATTAAGACAGCAGTTCGGAAACCTTGGTTTCAAGCAGGGATTCTCAAAGGCCGATGAGGTGTTGACTAATGCTGCTAAAGGCATGGCAGAGGTAATCACCGGATACTTTGATGTAAACATTGACTTTAGAGATGCTAAATCCGTGCTTCAGAACTCAGGGACAGCGTTGATGTCCACCGGAGTTGCTTCAGGCGAAAATAAAGCAGAAGAAGCCGTTAAAAAAGCATTAGATTCTCCATTGTTGAACGACAACAAGATTACAGGAGCTAAAAACGTTCTGTTGTTGATCCGAAGCGGCGTGGAAGAAGTAACGATGGATGAGATCGGGGTAATTATGGATCATATTCAGAAAGAAGCAGGAAATACCGCAGATATCATTTTCGGGGTGGGTTCTGATGAAGAGCTTGGAGATTCTGTAAGCGTTCTTGTCATCGCTACCGGTTTTTCAAATGACAATAAAAAATTTTCAGGACCTACTGAGAAAATAAAAATCAGCCTGAACGACAGTTTCGATGCACCGAAAGAATCTCCTTTCAAAACAAGACAGGAAAGAGAAGATGCTCCGGAGCAGTCGTATGATTTCGGAGGAAAAAGCCTTTTCAGACTGGATGACGAAGACAATGATGCACCCTTCTTCAGTTCATCTTCTGAAAAAAAAATGACTATTGAAGAGGAACCCGCAAGAACGGAAATAAAATTCACTGAGAGAGAAGAAGATACGGTTCATGCTCCGGAACACAGCTGGAGAAATGAGGAAGAAGAGTCATTCAGCCTCTTTTCGCTTGATGAAGAGCCGGAAGATCCGAATGATCTTGAAATAGAATCTTTCAAATTCGATTTTGACCATAAAAAAGAAGAGCCGCAAACCGGAAATTCTTCAGGCAGATCATACTCTGAAGAAAAACCTGTTGAATTCAGCTTCTTTGTAAATGAATCTAAAAACACCGATCCGAAATCGGATTTCGGGCCGAAAGCAGAATTTGTTTCGTCAAACGAAGTAAACCAGCTTACGGAAGAGCCTCTTCAGAAAGTAGAGCATTTCTTTCAGCATCTGAAAGAAGAACCTGTTGCTGAAACCCAACCTGAAACACAGGCTACAAAACCGGCAGAAGAAGAGTTCACATTCGTGAATAAAACCGTAGATCAGGAAAGGGTAATGGAACGCAGAAATAAATTAAAAGAATTCAATTCACGCTATCAGAGCTTCGACAGCTCCAGCGAATTTGAGTCTGTTCCGGCCTTTAAAAGAAAAAATATCTCTATCGAAGGGAACAATGCTTCAGAACAGAATATCAATACCTATCTGTCTGAAAACAATGGAAACATGCAGATCAGAGAAAACAGATTTTTGAATAAAGATGTAGATTAATTGCTGCTGGCGATTGGCTTTTAGCAAATGGCTTTTAAAAGTCAGCCTTAGAGCTAATAGCTAATTGCCAGTAGCTAAATGCCAAAATAAAATGAGCTTAGAAAACACCATAAACGAAGCGATAAAAACAGCCATGAGAGCAAAAGACAAAGTTGCTCTGGACTCGCTTCGTGCCGTAAAATCCCAGATATTACTGCTTAAGACAGAAGCCCGAGGAGCCGAAGTTACCGCAGAGCAGGAAATTGCTATTCTTCAGAGAATGGTAAAACAGCGTAAAGATTCTTCCGAACAGTTTACGGCGCAGGGAAGAAACGATCTTGCGGAAGTAGAGGAAGCCCAGATGAAAGTCATCGAGCAGTTTCTTCCGAAGCAGCTTTCTGCAGAAGAGCTGGAAGCGGAAATGAAAAACATCATTGCCGAAACCGGTGCCGAATCGATGAAAGATTTGGGAAAAGTAATGGGAATAGCATCAAAATCTTTAGCAGGAAAATCCGACGGAAAAAGCATTTCCGAGATGGCTAAAAAGCTGCTTTCATAGTTGATTGTAAGCGTTTCCGGAAGACAACAATCCGGCTACACGATACAAGCAACAGTTTTTATAAGGATATTCAACCTTTGCATATCGATTTGATTAAGAAGCCCGGAACTTTTCCAGTTCCGGGCTTCATTTATTTTTTCTCCTTAGTAAAGAGCTCAAATCTTAGGAATTGAACCGTTAATTCTGAGGGAAGATAGTTAAATACTTTTTTCATGGTATTGTTTTCAGAATCTATTCAAATATAATTATTTTTTATTGAATTAAGCGCAAACAATATTAAATTTTAATCATTATTTCGCTTTCAATGAATTATTTCTATAAAAATTCCGCTTGCAGGAAAATTTTTGCGTATCAATCATTTCTACTAGTTATAAATTGCTGAAACTAAATAGCAAAACAAATATTTACCTATGAAAATCAACGTTTTATAATTTTTAGCGTAAAATTAACGCAAATTAATTTTATGCTTTAATCAGTTTTTATATATTTGTGTAATAACAACGCAATCATGAAATATACATTAGAAAATATTGCTGAACGTAGTAAAAAAAAATGAAGATCTAGAATTTCTTTTTTTCTGGGGACATACGGTTAAAGATGAAATTACAAAAGCCTGCTTCAGTCAGTGGTTTCCTGCTGAGTTTGAAGAAAACGCAATCATTTACAAAACAACAGAACATTATATGATGGCTGGAAAGGCAAAATTATTTAATGACCATGAAATTTTAGAGCAAATTTTAAAAGCAGAAACACCAAACCAAGCAAAAAGCTTGGGAAGAAAAGTAAAAGACTTTGATCTGGACATCTGGAAAGAACATAAATATGAAATCGTTAAAAAGGGAAATTTTCTAAAATTCTCACAGAATGAAGAGTTTCAAGAATTCCTGCTTTCAACAGATAACAAAATATTAGTGGAGGCGAGCCCGTACGATATCATCTGGGGAATCGGAATGCTGGAAACAGATCCTAACACCAAAAATCCGGCACAATGGAACGGTGAAAATCTGCTGGGATTTGCATTAATGGAAGTAAGAGATGAATTAAGAATTAGGAATAAAAAGAACAATAATGAACATTGAATTAATAAAAGGCGACATCACCACAACTGAAGCAGATGCCATCGTCAACGCAGCCAACTCTTCCCTGCTGGGCGGTGGCGGCGTAGACGGAGCCATTCATCGGGCGGGCGGAAAACAGATTCTGGAAGAATGTATCGCGATAAGAAATAAACAGGGTAAGTGCAAAACAGGAGAAGCCGTGGTCACCACAGCCGGAAATCTTCCTGCAAAATATGTGATCCACACCGTTGGCCCGGTCTGGAATGGAGATGAAGAAAAATGCTCGAAATTACTGGCAAGTTGCTATAAGAATTCATTAAGGTTATCAGAAAGCCTTGGTCTTAATACCATTGCTTTTCCCAACATCAGTACAGGAGTATACCGGTTTCCGAAGGAGCTGGCTGGCAAAATTGCAGTTGAAGAGATAAAAAATTTCAGATCAGAAATTTTGGAAAAAGTAATTTTCGTTTGTTTTGATGAGGAAAATGAAGAGATTTATAGAAAATTATTAGATGAATAAATTAACGATCATTTGCTGAGTGAAACGCCTTTGCGAAATTAAAACAGTTAGTAATAAACTCTTTGCGCGCTTTGCGTTTAAAAATTAAAAAAACAAATGAAAAAACTAACCATATTAACCGGCGCCGGAATCAGTGCCGAAAGCGGAATAAAAACCTTCAGGGACGGAGACGGCCTTTGGGAAAATCACAGCATAACGGACGTGGCAAGTCCGGAAGGATGGAGAAAAGACAGAGCATTGGTACTGGAATTTTACAACCAGAGGCGCCGACAGCTTCATGAAGTGGAACCGAATGATGCCCACCGATTATTGGCAGAACTGGAACAATATTTCGATGTTCAGATCATTACCCAAAATATTGATGATCTGCACGAAAGAGCGGGTTCCACCAATATTTTACATTTACACGGCGAATTATTCAAATCCTGCTCATCCAACAATAAAAACCTGATTTACGAACAGAAAGGTGACATCCGTATTGGCGATAAAGCAGAAGACGGCGCGCAGCTACGGCCGTTTATTATTTGGTTCGGAGAAGATGTTCCGTTGATGAGGGAAGCCACAAAAATGGCAAGAGAAGCCGATATTTTCCTTGTGATCGGAACTTCTTTGCAGGTATATCCGGCGGCCGGACTGCTTCATGATATTAAAGACGACTGCCTTTTAATCGTAATCAATCCGAATGAAACCGGTTTCGGCTATGGACAGAGAGCAGTTGTGATGAAAGAAACCGCTACCCAGGGAATGAAACTGCTGTTTGATAAACTGGTAAATCTTGCGTGATGGAAAATAGCGTAAAAGCAGGAATTTTCGGAGTTTGTGTAGCCGATGCGTTGGGTGTTCCGGTGGAATTTACAAGTCGGGAAACATTAAAAAGGTTTCCTGTTGAAAATATGCGGGAATTTGGATCGTGGAACCAGCCGAAAGGAACATGGAGTGATGACAGTTCATTAACTCTTTGCACTGCTGAAGAACTCATAAAAGGCTATGACCTGGAGAAAATCGGACAAAGCTTTGTGAAGTGGGTAAAATACGGACACTGGACCGCCCATGGCAGATTATTCGATATTGGCGGAACAACAAAGCATTCTATCGCAAGATTAATAAAAGGAGAAAGCGCAAAAATTTCGGGAAATATTTTCGAAGAGGATAATGGAAATGGTTCTTTAATGAGGACACTTTCGCTCGTTTTCTATCTTAAAGACGAAGAAAATATTGAAAAACTCTATCAGACGGTAAAAGAAGTTTCTTCAATCACACACTGACATTTTCGTTCAGTGTTTGCCTGTTTTATTTATGTAATTTTTGCCATCGAATTACTCAAAGGGAAAGATAAAAAAGAAGCGTATCAGCATACTCAGAAAGCGGTGTTGCAATTTGCAGAAATTCAGGGTTTTAACCCGACAGAGATACAGCTTTTTGACAGGGTTTTAAAGAACGACATTTCAGAGTATCAAGAAGATTCCATCAGTTCAGGAGGTTACGTTCTTCACAGTCTGGAAGCCTCACTATGGTGCTTCCTGAATTCTGAAAATTACGCTGAAGCGGTTTTAAAAGCTGTTAATCTGGGAGAAGACACCGATACAACGGGAGCCGTCACCGGCGGAATTGCCGGAATCTATTATGGTTTTGAAAATATTCCGAAAGAGTGGATAGATGTTTTGGCGAGGAGGGAAGATATTGAAAAACTTTGTGAAAAATTAGAAAAGAAATTATCATAATTCAACAACAACCGTGAACGAAAAACACAAGAAAAATATAAGCAAATTCCTAAGTCTGGTGTTAAGGCATCAACCTGAAATCATTAACCTGAATTTAGACGAAAACGGATGGGCAGATGTGAAAGAATTACAGGAAAAATGTGCAAAACAGAATCAGGATTTTACGCTGAAAGAATTGGATGAAATAATAGAAACCAACGATAAAAAACGCTTTATTTTTAATGAAGATAAAACGAAAATAAGAGCCAACCAGGGGCATTCCATTGCTATTGATCTGGCGCTGAAACCTCAGCAGCCTCCGGAATTTCTGTATCATGGAACAGCGCAGGCAAATGTTGATTCTATTTTGGGAAACGGAATTGAGAAAAGAAGCCGGCAGCATGTGCATTTAAGCAGTGATAAAGAAATCGCTACCAAAGTCGGCATGCGCCACGGAAAACCTGTTATTCTCACTATTCAAACCGGAAAAATGTCGGAAGATGGGATCATATTTTACCTTTCTGAAAATAACGTTTGGCTAACGGATTTCATAGATCCGAAATACATTCTGATTTAAAAAAAGAGACCGTCTTTTCAGGCGGTCTCTTCTTGTATTATTATTATTTATTTCGGTAATCCCCTTTTCCAGGCAATTTCCGCTCTTTTAACGGCTACTTTCTCCTTCCAGTCCATGTATTTCTTCTTGAAATTTTTCTTCATAACATCGTCAAACTTCCTTTGTACCGTAAGATTCCATAAAGAATGAGCCTTCACAGCCCAGGATTTGTCCCATGCTCTCAGCGATATGGAGAAGCTTCCGTCCAGATATTTCATCCAGTGCCACCATCCGGTTGGCATGAATAAGGTGTCGCCATGCTCCAGGAAACACTCGATACCCTCTACTCCATCCAGTGCCGGAAATTTCGTAAAATCCGGATTTTCAATATCATAATCTTCCAGCGCATAGGTTGCGTAAGGAATTTTGTAAAGTCTTTCTTTCCACTTGTAATCGAAAAGAAGGATATGCTTTCTTCCGTTAAAATGGGTGTGGAAGATATGCGCCATATCAATATCAAAATGCAGGAATGTTACAGAGCCTTTTCCGCCAAAGAACATATTCGGGTATTTATCCAGAAAGCCTCCCATAAGGTCTTTAGGAAAAATATAGTCTTTCAGCAGATTAGGCGCATATTTTATCGGGTCAAAAAGGAAAATCCTGAGGTCGGTAGGCTCTCTTTGGATGAGATCTACATAATCCCCGAATTTCATTCTTGCGGCTGAAGCGTTGATGGGAGCAGCGGGATCAGCCTTCGAACTGTCATACAACGGCACCTCTACATCTCCAACTACTTCCTTCATATAATCCATGGTCCATTTTTGGTAGGCAGGCCATTTTTTCGCCATATTCCTGATAACGACAGGCTTTCTGGGCTTAAGATATTTTTCAATGAATTCTTCCTGCGTTATATCATCTACAATATCAATAGGCTTTAAATTGATTCCCATTTGTTTAAAAATTTAATGTTACAAAATTATTAAATAAAAATATATGTTAACGGATTTAAGCTTTTTTTAATCTATGATTCAAATCATTTTTGCCTATTTATTCTAAATAAAATCACATACTCAACAAAATACCCTGTAAAAGTATTACAGGGCAAAACACAATAATGAACAAAAAAGATTCATCCTGATGCTAATATAAAAACTTTATCTGATAAAGCTAATTCATAAAAAGTTGATAAATTATGATCATAACAAATATTTTGAAAATATTTTTCTATGATGAGTAAATGATTGTAAAAGCACGAAATAAAATTTTTCATTTGGTTTTAAATTTTTCATTTTCTAAAATTTAAAAAAAATCAGTGAAAATAAAATGTTGTTTATATTAAGAAATTATAACTGCATTTGTAGTGATAAAATTAATTTTTAACTTTCCTCTATTACAGCAATCTTTCTTATTGTGTAACAAAAAGCTTTAACGACTAACTAATTAGCATAAATAGTAAAATATGAAATTGAAAATTACTTTATTCGTCATGATTTTATTCTCAGCATTTTCTTTTGCACAGAAAACGGTTTCGGGAAAAATCACGGATGAAGATGGCGTGGCGATCCCCAGCGCAAGTGTTACCATAGAAGAGCCGGGCAAGGATGCCATCCTTGCTTATGCTATTACCAATTCCAAGGGAGAATACAAAGTAACCTTTACTTCTGCAGAGTCTAATGTAGACCTTAAGGTGAAGGCATTCAACCAAAGACCTTTAACCAAGCAGATCAGCAACAGCGATCAGACGATGAACTTCAAGATGGAAGGTGAAGCTACGGAAATCAAAGAAGTACAGCTGAAAACAAAAATGATCACGGCAAGAGGGGACACCATCGCTTATGATCTGAAAGCCTTCGACAGCAAAAGCGACAGAACACTGGCCGACGTGATGAAAAAAATCCCGGGTATTGAAGTGAATACAGACGGAACCATACTCTATCAGGGTAATGCCATCAACAAATTCTACGTTAACGGAAAAGATCTTATGGAAGGCGGTTACGGAACCATCAACAACTCACTTCCGAAGGATGCCGTACAAAAAGTTGAAGTGCTGGAAAATCACCAGCCCGTAAAAATCCTTCAGGATAAAGTACCTTCTGATCAGGCTGCCATCAATATCAAGCTGAAAAATTCCGTTACGATGACGGGAAGAGGCGAAGTAGGTACCGGCTTCGGAGATCCGTGGCTATGGAATGTAAAATTAACCCCTATGTTCTTTGGGCAGAAAAGCCAGTGGGTGGTGAACTATAAAACCAATAATATGGGAGAGCAGGTGGAAAATGAGGGAAACATCCTGGCTTTCGGAAACCGGTTTGAGGGAAGAAGGATCAATGCTTCCCAAAACGACTGGCTGAATGTAGAAAATGCAAGCATCCCTAATCTTCCGGTGAAAAGATATCTGATGAATAGTGTGCATTATTTATCTGCCAACTATCTTACGAATATCGATAAGAAAAAAGAATGGGAGCTGAAAGCCAATGCCAACTATACAAATAATGCGGTGGAAAGAGAATCATATACACAACAAGAGATTTTTGCCACTGCGAATTATCCGGCATCCACCATATTTCAGAATGTTCGTAATAACTTCTACACCGATAAAGCAAAAGGAGAATTAATATTCACTAAGAATGCGAAGAAAGGTTTCTTTAAAAACACCACAAGCTTTTCTCAATATTGGAATGCAGACAGAGCCATTGCAGACAGAACGGTAAACAGTTCAGTAAACTCTAAAAGATACGGTGAAGAAGCAATTGAATCTCCAACCACATCATTTCAGAACTCTCTCAGTACAATTGTTCCGTGGAAAGAGAAAATGGTGAATATACTCTCTTTTATCAATTACCAGACAGACAGACAGACCTTGGAAGTATCTCCTGCATCGTATTTACAGATTCCCGGATTTTATACACCTTCCGCAAACAGTCTTGCAACACAGAGCATGAGGCTGAAAACTTTTGAAGCAAATCATTCTGCCAACATTGGCTTTTCTACAAAAGGATGGACATTCACTCCGGAGATCGGATTTAATTTTAAATCAACAAATCTGGTATCTGATCTTTATAATGTGCAGACCAATCCTCCGGCACCGCCAAATACTATTACCACACCATTTTCGGCCTATAGTAACGACCTTACCTATACCACCGCAACTCCTTACGGAAGTGTAGGAGTGAACTACAAAAATGATGCATGGATGATCTATGCCAATTTCCCGGTAAACTCGAATAATATCAAAGCGGAAGACCCTGCAAGATCAGTTTCAAAAGACATCAATAAAGTAACTTTTGAACCAAGTATTTTTGCGCAATATACTTTTGCCTCTTTTTGGAAAGCATCGGTAAATGCAAATATCAATAATAATTTCGGTGAGGTTAATACCGCCTATGCAGGATTTATGATGACTTCACCAACAGGAATTAACGCTATGAAAGCATCCAACCCTATTCCGCAGAATAATAATAAATCTGCAGGAACCAGAATAGAATACAGAAACCCTCTTAATAATCTGTTTTTTAATATCAATTACAGATATTCCGATGCAAAAAGAAACCTCATCTCCAATCCAACAATCGTTCAGGGATATACCGTTATGGAATATTTAGAACAGGATAACCATATATTGACCAGTGGATACAGCGCAGAAGTGGGAAAATACTTTCCAAAATTCAAAACCAATGCTTCTGTGAGCTATAGCAATAATACCACAAAATCTGATCTTTTCCTGAATAATGCTTTTTTCACCAATAAAAATAACAGTCAGTCTGTGGGTATAAAATTCAATAACACGTATTTCAGCTGGATGAGCATAGACTATAATGCTAATCTTACGAGTACAAAACAAAGAAGCGCCGGAAGAGTAAGTTCTGATGCGGACAGAAAAGGATTTACACACAATTTAGGCTTTTTCTTGTATCCGATAGAAAATCATACGATTGGATTCAACTGGGACCAGGTGAATACAAATGCTGTCGGGCAAAAATACCATAATGCCTTCTACGATGTTTCTTACCAGTTTACTTGGGCTAAAAAGAAAATTGACTTTGAAGTAAAATGGATGAATATTGCTAACAAGAAAGTATTCGAAACCTATGAAATCGGAACTACCGATACCAGATATACAAGGATACAACTCCGGCCAAGCCAGGTAATGTTTACCGTAAAATTCAACTTTAAATAAAAAGTAAAAAACCAATCTCGCTGAGATTGGTTTTTTTATTGATTAAAGGAGTTTCTTCAACTTTCTCTTTCACTCTCCTGCAGTATACTGTAAAAATTTGGAAACCGGAGCTGTACGGTTGTTCCCTGGCTTTCGTAGGAACTGACAATAAGTTCGCCATGATGCATTCTCACGATATTTCTGGCCAGTGGAAGCCCGATTCCGTAGCCTTCATAATTCTTTGTATTGGAAGCTCTGAAGAAAGGATCATAAATTTTGTTCATCTCTTCCTGCGGAATTCCTATTCCGTTATCTTTAATAATGATATAAACATCGTTATCAGTAGCACCCAGAGATACCTTTACCTGCTGAAAATTCGAATATTTGCATCCGTTCTGAATAATATTGGTAACCGCAAGATGAAGGAGCTGTTCGTTCCCCTGAACTTTTAGCTTTTTAGGATTGTCCGGCAGCATGCTTATATCGAGGTAAATATTATTTCTCGAGTCAATCCTCCGTAAGGTTTCGATAACATCCCAGAGCAGCTGATCCATCCTTACTTTGTCCATTTTCTGGATTTTACCATCGAATCCGGTTTGTGCGATCATGAGTAAGGCATTGATCTTTTTATCGAGTTTTTCCGCTTCATCCAGAATGATGCCTAAAGTTTCTTTGTATTCACTATTGGTTCTTGAGATTGAAAGAGCAACATCCGCCTCTCCCATAATAGACGTTAAAGGGGTTCTTAATTCATGAGAAACGTTTCCAATGAGATGATTTTGAGTTTCAAAAGACGTTTCAATACGATTCAGCATATCGTTGAATGTATCTACCAGCTCATTCAGCTCCTTATTATCCGGTTGCGGCTCCAGTCTGAGGTGAAGATTTTCGGAGCTTATTTCTTTTACTTTTCCGGTAATTTTCAGGATTGGTTTGAATAACGTTTTAGACAGATAAAAAGAAAAAATCATACTAAAAAACAACGACAGAACAATACAGGTAATCAATGTTCTCTTTAGAAACCCGAGATAATACACCACATAATGGTTTTTTGCAGAGGCAATGGCAATATAATTTTTATCATCATGCCGGAAAGTCTGACCGATATAATAAAACTCTTTGTCATTATAATTGGACTCCCCTTTTTTAACAATACTTCTGAAAAATGAGGCGGGAATATGGATTTCCTGTGAGATTTTATTAAAATTGGAATCTGTGGGAACGGCAAAAACATAATCGCGTTCCATAGGGAGCTCTTCATCATTCAGCCCGTTCAGGATATAATTTTCCGGAAGATCAAGATTATCTTTGCTTTTTTCCACCTGAATGATGGTGGTGGTACGGATCTTTAAAAGCTCGTAAAACCGCTGGTGCGAAAAATTAACAATGGAAAAATATACCAAACCACTGAACAGCAGAATAATTGCGGTGAAAACCAGCATCAAAAGCACCATGGTTTTGGTTTGGTTGGTGATAACTTTATTAAACATCCGCTATGATTTTTTTAAAACATACCCCATCCCGATAACGGTATGAATGAGTTTATTATCTTCCTGATGATCCAGCTTTTTTCTGAGGTAATTGACGTAGACATCGACCACATTGGTTCCCAGTTCGTAATTAACTCCCCAAACCGCATCCAGTATTTCTGCTCTGGAGATTACTTTTTCAGGATTATTCAGAAAGTAAAGCAGCAGTTTGTATTCTGTTGAAGTAAGCGAAATCTCTTCACCATTCCGGGTTACTTTTTTCGTGTAATCGTTAAGAACAAGGTCTGAAAACTGATAGATATGTTCCTGATCCGCTTCAGGTTCCGCTATTTCCGGGCTATTACCGTTGTTGCTTCTTCTCAAGAGTGATTTTACACGGGCAACCAATTCAATAAATTTAAACGGTTTTACAAGATAATCATCGCCTCCGCTTTCCAGCCCGAGCACAATATTTTCTGAAGTTCCCAGAGCAGTAAGAAACAGAATAGGAACATTCTGGTTGGTTTTCCTGATTTCTTTACAGGCATCAAGCCCGTTCATTTCCGGAAGCATAATATCCAGAATGACCAGATCAAAGTCATTGGACTGCACAAGCTGAACACCCGTTTTACCGTCAAATGCAACAGAAACTTCATAGCCGCTTTCCTGAAGGCCTTTTTTGATAAAGGACACCACACTTGTTTCGTCTTCAATGAGAATAATCTTTTTCATGAGTATAAGGAATTATACAAAAATAGAAAAAAGATCGGGAAGTGGAGTTTCCGGTTTTATGCTGGCTGTAGTTATGTAATTTAGAACGTAAAGTCGCGATCTATTATACTTTATTTTTAAAAATGAGATTTGATTTGTAATACCTCATCAGATAATCATAAATTATCATTTCGAATACTCTTTGTTCTGAGATTAAAAACCTGTTGATATGCATATGAAATATACTCTGAAAGAAATTCTGCAGAGACACCCCTAAAGATTTGTTTTTGTGGTGAAATGTAATTTTTTGTACTTCCGGAATATTTGTTTCGATATGGGAAATAATATAATTTCGGTTTTCAGAAAAATCATCAGAATGAAGGAATTCGATGTATTTCGGTTTAAATTCCCTGTATTTCTTATCCAGAGTGGAATTTAGCTTTTTGTCTGCGTTGAATTCAGCTTTAAAAGCATTATTGAAGTCTTTAATCCAAACAATCTTTTCAGGAATGGAAAGTCCAAGTTTATTTAGCATTTTATCAATATAATATAGACTCACCATAATTTTTTCTTCATCATCATAATGAAGACAGTGCAGCGCAAATTCACTGTTTTTATAAAATAATGATTCTGCTATCTGAATCGTATTTTTACCGTACCGTTCTATTTCCCTGTTATATGTATCAAGCTGAATGGTCGCGATTTCACCGCTATTGATATATTGTTCAAATGCCTGGTTAAGTTTCGTAAGAATTTCGTTGTACCAACTATTGTTATTCAAATGCAATCTAATCCTCAAATGCGGTTTAGGATCATTATAACGAATAAAAAACCATTTTGAAATGCATCCTGTTATTTGGAAATCTTCTACCAGTGGCCGCATTATTTCTTCCAGAACAAGATCGGCTGTTTTTATCCCTGTGTAGATTTTCAGGTACAACCATTCGCTTCCGGGAGGAAATTTTCTTTTCATCGTATATGTTGTGTTTTTTATTTTATTTTGTACATCGGAAAGATAAATTCACGCGTAAAATCATCGTTTTCGTTATATAGAAATTCTTCAATGATGATTGTCTTTTGTATTTTCAGTATTTGAAAAAACAGCTGTACCATATCGTAATTTTCAAGGTTGAAGGTTAGCGTGTTATCAGATTTTACCCATTGAATCCATTGCGGAATCTTTCTATTTGTTCTCCAGTTTTTAAACATTGTTAAAGTGTGGTTCTTATCTGCTGACATTTCCTCTGCGGCAATATCTTTTTCACTGATCTTCCATCGAGCCTTTGAGAGAATGATGTTTTCATATTCTATTCTTGGTAAAAAATGATAAATCTGACTCATACTTCCCCAATCAAAGTATAACTCGCACCTTTTATTTTCTGAATTGAATTCGGAAAGGAAATGATAAACCGGAAGTGTATTTGTAAAGTAGTTATGGGCATTGGTGAGATAAGGCCTCACTTTTTTATTTAACGCTTTCGACCATAAAACAATTTTGTTATACCGTACAGAAATGTAAAGATCGTCAACAGATATTTGGTTTTCTTCAGGTAATACGGATTGCGCCAGATACGGTATTTCGCATGATCGTATGGTCGGTCTCCGAATAATATTTCCTATTCTTGCTTCCGGTAAATGAATAATTTCCGCTACAACCTCATCATCGCCATGTTCTGCCTTCCGAAGCATTTCTTCTTTTCGTGTAATGCTTTTTGTTAAATCCTGAATGTCTGCTTTTTCCGAGCAGAATCTTCCCAGGAGATTGGCAGCACTGCTTCCGCCACCGTTTCCTATACTTAATTTTTTATTTCCGTTTTCTGAAATTATTTCTGCCATAAAAGAAATAGTGTCCGGCAGATCATCCCAGTTTTCAACAAATCCTTCAAAATCTTCATCAGTCAGGATTATTACCTGCCGGTTTTCGGTTAAGGCTTCCTGTAACTTTTCATTGAGAATTTTCTGAACCGGGTTCAGGCTGAAATCCAAAACCTTCTTTTCAGGAGACACCGGAATAGACACATCTTCCAGATAAGGGTGAATTCCGGTTGATACAGCGTTCTGTTTGTATCCTATTCCAATTTCGGTGTCAAGGACATAAGCCAAAGGCATTTCCCGGGTTTCAAACCGTTCATAAAAAGCTTTTTTAAATTCTTCTAAATACGATTGCTTCCGTGATAATGTAATTTTGTTAAGAAAGCTAATTCCTTTTTTTAGTTGTGTTTTCCACTTTTCTGTCAATATAAATTGTTCCTTTTCATAAAGATCGGTTTGGAAAAGGTATTTTTGTTCGTAACTGGTACCGAATGTTTTAATCAGTTCTTCGATTTCGGTATATTTTGAAACCGGATTTCCTATGTTCTGATCCAGCTCGTTTAACTTACTTTTTATGCCGATTAAAATTCCGACCTTATCATTTGCTTTTATCTTGTTTAAAACAGCAATGATGGTATCTAAAAAATCTATTCCCGAAACATTTGGCTCCAGTTCGCTCACCAATACCTGATTGCTGATGAGTTCCTCTACAAATTCTTCCGCTTCCCATAGTGCGGTTTCTTCATTTACCAAAATTCCGGCAATTTCACCTATGGTTCTTCCCTGCTTTGAAAAATACAATACCTGCTGCAGTTCTTCTGAAAGCGGCGCCGAAGAAATAATATATTCCCTCTTTCCCTCGGTGTACTGATATTCGACGTAGCGAATTTTACTTCCAACTTTATAAATACTGCTATTAGGAAAAAATAACAGCTGAGTTCTGATCTCTTCCAGCTGCTCAAAATGTTGAGCAAGAGCGACCAGGAAATGCATATCCAATTTCGTATCCCGTATTTTTTCCAAAACCGGAATTGCCGTCCTGAGCTTGTCGAATGATCCCAACCCTACTCCCGAAAATAATCCGAAAGGTGTACAACGGCAGCTTATCCTGCTGTAATATTTTAACAGGGTGTGTTTTAGTTTCTGAAATTCTTTAGATGAAAAGTCTTTTTCTGACCGGATCCATTTACAGGCTTCATCGTGCAGGTTGGGTGACGCAAGATAAAGCGCCTCCAGAAAAACAGGATTTCTACAGATTTCTTGTAATTCCGAATCAGGAATTTCATTTCTGCTCAATTGCTCCTGAAAGTCTTTCCGCGAAAATAAAGGAGTACGAACTACGAACTCATCAAAAAATTGATACGGGAAACGGGGCATGGCTAATTGTCAGAAGGTTGAAATTTTGGATGTCCTACCTGCCATAGAGCAAATGAATAAATATCTGAATATTCATGAAAAACAACATCAATGTCGCTGGTGAAATGCCCATTCTCATAATTTATATAAAGTAGAACGGGCTTTCCTGAACCGGAATTTTTCTGCAATACTGCCGCAAATTTCCCGGGTTGCCAAGGTACTACCCTGGAATCATTCATTCCGGTACGTACAATAACCGCAGGATATTTTACTCCCTTTTTCACTTTGCTTTGGGCATCCATTTCAAGCAAATGTTTCGTGTCTTCTTCGTTCTTTAATGTGCCTATTTCCGGTATTTGATTAGGTCCGTTTGCCGTTGTTTCCGAGCGCAATGCGTTGGTCAGACCTACTTCAGCAATGGCAACGGCAAATAAATCGGGTCTTTCTGTAATAGCGCGCCCAATAAGAATTCCTCCCGCACTCATTCCGCTTCCGATTAGTTTTGACGGGGAAGTATATTTTTGACTAACCAGATATTCTGCACATGCAATGAAGTCTTTCCAGGTATTGGGTTTAGTCGCTTTCATACCTGCTTTATGCCAGTCTTCTCCTTTTTCTCCGCCTCCTCTTACATGAGCAATAGCCAAAACAACTCCTTGTTCAAGCAATACAGAAAGTCTCGTCGAAAAATGGGGCTCATAAGATATTCCATATGCTCCATATCCTGTAATATATGCCGATGTGGCACCATCCATTTTCATATTTTTAGGATAGATGATGGAAAGAGGGACCATTACCCCATCATGACCTTTCACTTCAATCTCCTTAACAGCATACAGCTTTTCGTAATCCGGGTAATTTCCTTCTGAATTGAAGTATTTGCTTTTTTCTACAATTCCTTTTTGGGGATTATATTCATAAATGGTTAATGGGGTTAGCCAGTTCTTATTATCACAATAGATATTATCATTTTCACGAGGATTGAGTGATAGCGAACTATTGACTCCTGTTGGAAACTGGATTTTCTTTGTTGCTAAATTATTAATATTTACCTGGTATTTATCTCTTGTAATACCATTTCCCAATGAATAATACAGATAATTTCTGGAATTGTGAATAGCAATGATTACGGCATCTTTGCTTTCGGGAACAACTACTTTTGCTTTCTCAAAGTTCGGTTTTGATAGACTTGTAAGGGTAATCTTGTAATTTGGAGCATTCTTATGAGTAAGCAGGAAAAGGTTGTCTCCTGAAATAAACACATCTGTAATATCATCAGAGGGTTTAACAATCTGTTTCCATTTGATCTTTTTATTTTTTAATTCGGAGTAGGGTGCTATAAAAATTGGGCTTTCAAATTTTACTGAACTTAATCTCAGAACGATGTACTTATAATCATCTGTGAAATAAATACTTGTAAATTGTTCGGTTAAAGCGTTCAATTCCGGATACTCTTCTCTGGAAGCCAATATCTTATCTATTTTTGCGTCAGTTCCAATCTCATGAAGCATGGCTTTCATATCCTTAAGAAGCATATTGCTGTCAGGATCTGCAGTACTCATTTTGGTGTAAATGATGGCTTTGTCATCTTGTGTAAATTCAAAGGCAAATTCACTCCAGATGGGGCCTATCTCATCACTTAATAATTTTTTTGTGATAAGGTCTAAAATTCTGAGGGTACAGATCTCACCGCCTGATTTTGATAATAAAATGGCGATTTTTTTCGCTTTGGAATCCACATTAAAATTGGTAATCTGTGTATTTTTACCAAGAGTTTCAGGATCAAACACCAAGGTTTCTTTTCCCGTGGAAAAGTCTCTTGAATAAAGCTTGGAAAGGTTTTCGTTTTTTTTGGTTTTTGTATAGAAATATACATTTTGCCTTTGTTGGATCGTTTCAAAGTAATCTCCGCCCATCTTTTGTACCTCTTTCATCCTATTAAAAAGCTCTTCGCGATGTGGAATTTTATCAATAACGGTGTGACTGAAATCCGATTGATTTTTAAACCAGAATTGTACTTCGGGACTTTTCACGTCTTCCATCCACCGATAATTATCGGTGATTTTTGTTCCGAAATAATCATCAACAACAGCTTTTTCCGGCGTTGCCGGATAATTATACTGAGTATAAAAATTCTGACTTAACAGTAAAGTAATACCAAAAAGTATATTTTTCATTTGTAGTTTTTTATGTGAGATTTAATGTGTGTTTAGAATTATTCCTTCATAACAGGTATTTCTATAAAACTGTCATTGTACAATTTTATTTCAAGAGGTTCTTTGGCATCGGTAATGGTTTCTTCGCTTACGTCTTTTCCTGTACCGTAGTTGATTTGCCAAAAAGGACTTTTATTAACACCAACTACTAAAACAAGCCTGCTTCCTTTCTCAATTTTTTTACTGACAAATTCATTGTTATAGATAGATACAGTTGTTTTTTTATTCGGTGCAATTAATTTTCTTTGTTCACTATTTTTCGAGTAGCTGGCTCTTCCCAAATAAGTTGACAATAAAAAATATTTACCATCAGGCATGAGTTCATACAAATAAGCATAAAGATCAACGTCTTTTTTATTAATGGTAAATATAAGTTTTCCTGTAAAATTTCCTGAGAGCTCAAATTGCTTATCAAAAGCATCTGTTGAAAAAATTAAATTGTTTTTATTATAGAGAGACTTTTCAATTACATCATATTTTAAAGCAAGCAGTTCATCGGCATCAGTTCTATTTTTAAAATCTACTTTTAGTGATGAAAAATTTGTTTTTCTATTCTTAGAAGTTGCTAAATTCAATGTCTTATTTGCATTTTCTAAATAGAATTTCAGTTTGTTTTTATCAAAATCATCAATATTATTTGTGCTTTTCCACAGATCAGTTCCCATAACCTGATAATTAATTTTATCCTTTATAAATGCCGGCCTTTCTTTGCCTTTCAATACATAATCAAACCATTCAATACAGATTTTATTTAAATCAATATTGGCTGTTTTATCTATTGTATATCCCCTCAGTTGCTTTTTTATATTTCCCTGAGCTCCTGCGTGATCGTATGGACCGATAATCAGGAAATGATCTGCGTTCCAATTGTATTTATAATGTTCTTTAAAATAGTACAAAGCTCCTAACTGATCTGAATCATAATATCCTGTTATGGTAAGAACCGGAATATTGATTTTAGAGAATTCTTTTTTATAAGGAACCATATTTTGCCAGTATTTATCATAGCTGGAATGTGTAATCCATCTTTGGAAAATTTCATTTGTCTTTCCGCTAATAGAATCTAATCTCTTGAATGGTCTGCCCGTTTCATACCATTTTTTGTAAACAGGATTCCATTTTTCTTCATCAAAATCTTCATAGCTTGTCATTTTACTGTTTGTGACATAGTTTAGCCATCTTAGAGCATAGGAGGTGAAGACATTATTATTTAAAGGGAAATCCATTGTTCCTATTCCCACAGGAGCCTGAGGTATTATTGTTTTTAATGCGGGATGTAATCTTTTTGTTGCTGCCCATTGGCTAAATCCAAGGTAACTGCCACCGATCATTCCTATCTTTCCGTTACTCCATGGTTGCTTAATAATCCAATTGATCACCTCATTAATATCTTCTACTTCATGTTCAAAAGGCTCAATTTTACTGGTACTCAAATATTTTCCGCGAGTATTTAAAATGACACAAGCATATCCTGAAGAAGCATATGCCTTGCCGTCATTTATATTTGTTTTATCTGAATATATTGTATTTATTAAAATGGTATTTTGAGGCTTTGGTATTTTATTATAGACAACTACACTTAAAGTAAGATCTCCATGATATTTAGTAGTAACTTTTACGCTATCATATACTGTGAAATTTTCTTTGTCCAGCTTTTTCAATAAATTTTTAGCCTGGGTAAAAGTCTTCTTTGCAACATTGAGAGAATTGTATTTTCTGCATAGTTGTATTGCATCTTTTGTTTCGATACTATCATTTTTTATCTTTTTCAAAAGAATTTCTTCAATATCTTTCTCAGCTTTTTTGGTATCAAAATCAAAGTTTTGAGTAAGTGTATTTTGTTCCTTTACAGTTAATTTTTCATATTTTTTGTTAAATTCTTCTTCATATATTTTGTAGAAATTACTACTATTCTTTTTTGTCTTTTGTACGGTATTAATATAAATTTCAAACTGACTCCCCGTTGCATTAGACGAGGCAGAATTTTTTTTAACAAGAATACTTCTTACTGAATTTAGATAAAAAAGAGCTAAGTCATTTTTTTCGTTAATCATATTTAATCTGAAAAGATTATCATAGTAACTAACAGAATCTTTTTCCTTATAATTATCAGTAAGTTGATTTGCTAAATATCTTGCAATATCTTCTTTATTTGATAAATCAGTTCTATTTAAGCGTATTTTCTGACAATAAATAGATTGGAAGATAAAGACAAAATATATGATGAAGAATTTATTCATGCTTATTAATTATCTATACCATCTGTTTTGCATTTAATACTACTTTTAGTATCTGTATTATCTAAGACGGTATCATTATCTCCATTACCTCCTCTAATACGAATCAATTTGGTTACTTGTAACTTTTTTAATGATAATTTTTTTTCTGAATTTTTTTGTTTTTTCATTTGAATAAAATTTAAAGTTCTGACTTTAGCAAAATAACCTTCTTTTGAAAAAGCATCAAAGAAATTGATCCCGAAATTTACCAATTTCGTGTTGAATATTATATAACTTTTTCATTTTCAGATAATTATTTTACACTTTGTTCTTGCAACAATTTTATATAGTAAGACGGTAATGTCCCGGTTATTTTTTTAAAAGCATTAGAAAACGATTCTGAACTGTTATACCCTGTATCTTCTGCAATAGCAGAAATCGTATGTTTTCTCAGCTTTTCATTATTCTTTAATTCTTCTATGATATAATTGATCCGCAGTTCGTTCAGATATTGTGGAAAATTTTTCCCTTTAAGTTCATTCACAGATTTTGAAAGGTAATCCCGGTTGGTTTCCATTTCTCTTGCCAAAGCCTCTACAGTAATATTTTTCCTTAAAAATCCTTTACTGTTTTCAAACTGCTCCAGTTTAATTTTCATATCCTGCAATTTATCATCCGATAATTGCGTCCTGGTTTTTTCTTCCTTATTTGGATTAACTATTTCATTATTGACAACTGGTATTTGTACAAAAGTTTCTTGATACTTTTCCAATAATTGTTCTGCCTGTTTTTTATAACGTGTTATTTTTGTTTTGTTTTTGATATAGAAATATGCTAAAACAATAATTATAAGTAAACCCATACTTAAGAACCAATACAATAAGGTGTTTTTGTTATTTAGGTCTTTAATTAATTTTTCTTTTTTTTCTAATAGTATGGGTGTATCGTACTTTTTATAAATTTCTTTGGATAGATATTTTTGATTATTACTAATAATACTGTCTGCATAAAACAATTTGTTAATATATTTCAACTGATTTTCCTTATCTCCTTTTTTCTTATAGTAATCTATCAATACTTCATATCCATCTCTTGTTACAGGCAAAAATTCATTTGATACAAATGAAAGAGAATCAGATTTTATAAAATAATGAATTGCCTGTTTTTCTTTGCCCGTATCATTATTTACTTTAGCGAGAAAATAATACAAAACTGAAAGATTAGCACGATCCTGATTTTTTAAAAGTTTTTTTTTCAGCATTTAGTAGATTAGCTTCACTTGATAGATAATTCTTTAAATAATAATCAGCTATTCCATCAGACATTATAAAATAAGTATAATGGCTATAATCATTATATTTCTTACACTCTGCAATACCTATTTTATTATAAACTTTACTTTGTTTATAGTTTTTATTCTTACTGTAAGCGTTTGAAACAGAGAAAATAGATCCGATATAACTTTTAATATCTTTATCCGATGTATTGAGCTGCTTTCTTTGATAATGATAATATTCTAAAAAGAGAGGAAGTGTCTCTTCATTTTCTTCAGTAGCCGTCTTTAAAATCCCAATAAGTTTTTTTATATAATAAAACTGATCTTCATTTTTATTTCTGGATAGCTCTTGTGCTTTTATATAATGATCTAATGCCTCTTTGTGTTTAGATTCCTTGTATAACAGTATTCCTTTTATAATATGTGCCTTTGCAGGATATTCTTTGGTGCTGATATTTTGAGTCAGTATGATCAAACTGTCCGCATAAGGTTGCCCTTTCTCCGGATTTAAACCTTTAGAATGAGCAATTTTGTAGTAGCCGTCATATATATAAATAGAATTATTATCCTTTTTACCTTTAATAAGAATTGTATTTGCATACACTTCGGCCTTATCGTTATCGATTTGAAATACCTTTTCGTAAGCCTTTTGTAATTGAGTATAATTTTTATTTTTCAGTGAGTCCGGAATATGAAATCCTTTAATGCTTTGAGAAAAGCATATGATAAAAGGAAAAATGAACAGCGTAAACAGCGAAAATTTTTTCATCTTTGGTTTTGTGGTACAAAAATAAAAAAAATCAGCAAATCACCTATACATTTGATTATCTTTAATTTGCATTCCTTAATTTATCAATTTTCAAAATAGAATAGACGGAATTTATCAATTTCGAGATACTTTGTTTGTAAAAATTAGTGCACCGTTGCATCTTTGCTTCAACAAAAACACAAATGTTTATTTTTTGTAAGTGCGCACTGCAAAGTATAAATGAAACTGCTGATCAGCAAAAACCCATGCCGGGGATTGTAAGGCAAATAAAATCATTAATCTAAAACTCTAATTTATTATGGAAAAGAAAATTCTTTTATTTTTAGCACTTATTATTTTTAGCTTTCACTATTGTACGAATAGTATTTTAATTTATAAAACTGAATTAAAAGAAGTAAAAGTTAACACCAGATTAATTAATAAAACTTTTGACAATAAAGTTTATACTATTAAAGTAAGTGTTGGAGAAAATTTTTTAGGCAAGATCACTTCAGTCAACTTGGAAATCATGAATGATAACGATAATAAATTATATAATAGTTTATTATCTAATAAAGAAAAACTGAATGAAAAAATTAAAATTTTTATTTCAAGTATTAAATCTATAAAAGGTATAGGAACAACAACTAGCACAGGTCCCGTTTCTTCTACAGGAAGTTGTTTATCTACTTGTAATAAAAAATGGGATTGTTATAATCAGCCTACTAACGCAGGAGTATTATTATGTGCTTCAGATTGTATAATTGAATGCACTAGCTAAATAACCATTATGAAAAAATATCTTATTATCCTTTTAATATTTTTAAGTAATTTTTGTATACTAAAATCGCAATCTTTCGTAGTGCAATATGAATATTCAAAACATATAGCAAAAGACAGTACCAAGATTATCAAACAAAATACATTTTTAAATATCAATAAAGAAAGCTCTTTATTCTTTAGCGAGGCTCCATATCTAGCAGATTCTTTAATTGCTTCTGATGAAAAGCTTGGAAAAAAAATTAATTTTAAGCGCTTGCCCAGTGACTTTCTTGGTTGCTATATTCAGAAAAAGATAGCAAAAAAAGAAGTTACATATTATTCTGATGAATTTGATGAAAGTGAATTTAAATATGTAGAAAAACCAAATTTCAAATGGGATATAACTAAGGAGAAAAAAGCAATAATGGGATATACTGTATATTTAGGTACAACAAAATATGCTGGTAGAAACTATAAAGCATATTTCACTAAAGACATTCCAATTCAGGAAGGACCCTATAAATTTTTTGGATTACCCGGGCTAATTCTTGAAATGTTTGACGAAAAAATGGATCATCATTTTTTAGCAGTGGGTATTTCTAAACAAAAGAAAATATCAATAGATGATAGAATTGCAAAAAGAAAATATGTGGAAACAACAAGACCTAAATTTTTGAAAATGCGGGAAAGTCACGCTCAAGCCCCTTTACAAAGAATGTTTGAGTTGATGAATTCTACTCAAATCTATGAAAAAAAAGATGCTAATGGAAATACTGTCGATTTAAAAAAATTATTTAATGAAACTCAAAAAAAGATGATAGACAGTTATAATAAAGAAAATAAAATTGAACTACAAAATTGAAATTCATGAAAAATAAAATCTTAATACAGCTTTTTCTTTTACTATTTGCTTTTACAATTACAAAGGCAAATGTAATTCCAAATATCAATCCTCATGATAAAGAATATTTCAGATCTTTCAAAAAAAATGAACAACCTGAAAATAAAAAGTTTAATATAATCAATGAGTGCGCTAATAAAAATGCTGCTTTTTATTATGTAATTTATAAAGAGAACTCTTTAGGAGAGGGTTTTTATTTCAAAATCGTTTTTGATAAAAATGAAAAACCAATTGCCACATATTATGCCACTGAAGGTGATAAAGCCTTAAATGTTTTAACGGTTGAAAATTTAAAAAAAATACTGGGAGGCCAATCAGAATTAAGCAACTCACTTGAACAAACACCAGCAGAGTGTGTTATAAAATGTCACAGAACTAATGGTTGTTACAGCAAAGAAACAACTTTAGGAGTGTTCTTATGTTCCGCAGACTGTCAAGTTTCGTGTGCATAATTGTAATAAAATATAAACCGCTTAGCAGCGGTTTATACTTATAAGTTACTTTCAAGTAAAAACACCTATTAAAGAGCTAAACTTAAGATTTAGAAGAAACTTTAATGACGATAAATCGTTAATATCCACTAACCGATTTATTAAGAGCGGTTTATAATTTTTAAGAAATAAATATGTATTTCATCTTTGGTTTCGTGGTACAAAAAAAAATCAGCAAATCACCTATACATCTGATTATCTTTAATTTGCATTCCTTAATTTATCAATTTTCAAAATAGAATAGACGGAATTTATCAATTTCGAGATGCTTTGTTTGTAAAAATTAGTGCACCGTTGCATCTTTGTCTCAACAAAAACACAAATGTTTATTTTTTTGTAAGTGCGCACTGCAAAAGTATAAATCAAAACCGCTGATCAGCAAAAACCCATGTCGAGGCTTATACGGCAAGCAAAATCTTTAATTTTAAAAATCAACAAAAATGAAAAAACTATTCGTAGGAGCTGCTATTGTAGTAGCAGGTTTAGTAAGTGCTAAAGGTATTGCTGTAAGTAATTCTGAGATTGCTACAGAAGTAAATACAGGTGCAGCATTAGTAAATACACTAATGCAAAATGAGAAAATTGTAAAATTAAATAACAATAAACTTTCTCAGGAGCAGTTAAAAACAATTATAGAATATACAGTAAAAAAGGTAAACAGTACACAAATGGCAGCTGGTGTAGATTGCGCAGCCGTTGGAAAAATTGTAAAAGCTGTTGTGGGAATGTTATTTCCTAACACAGACCAACAAACTTTGGATTTGGTTGTTGCGATTGTAACGGTGATTTGTGAAGTTATGCAGTCATAAAAGACAATTACTAAACTGCCCTTGTGGAAAAGGGCAGTTTTTATCTATATTTCTAAAAAAATAAAAATTCAAAATGAAAAAACTATTCGTAGGAGTTGCTATTATAATTGCCGGTTTTGCAAGTGCTAAAGGAATTGTTGTAAGCAATTCTAAAATTGCTACAGCAGTAAATACAAATGCAACATTAGTAAATACACTAATGCAAAATGAGAAAATTTTAAAATTAAATAATAATATACTTTCTCAGGAGCAATTAAAAGGTGTTTTAGAAATTACTGTTAAGCAATTGCAAAGTATAAAAGCGTATTTTGATTTTGACTGTAGTGGCTTTGGTTTAGGTATTGAAGATGCGCTGACAGCTTCTGGATTAGATCCAAAAATCTCTCATCTTATAGGACAAATTGCTGTTGTTATTTATGAAATATTGACGAAACCGTAAATAAAATAACATATTCTATAGCCTGCTCACGATTTGAAAATATTATTAATAAAAAATTAGGTTATAAATAAAAAATTTTGCAAATTAGGCAGGCTTTTAAATAAAAAATACAAAAAATGAAAAATCTAATTCTATTACTTCTTTTTTTATCTTCTATAAATTTTTATTCCCAAAATTATGAAATAATTTATGAAATGAATTTGCAGAACTTGGATTTTAAGGATAATGAAAAGACAAAATCTAAAATGGATTCTATATACAAACTATATGGGCAAGAAAATTCAAATAAAATAAAAGCCATGACTGAGAAATTTTTGAATGCCTTAACAACAAATAAAGTTTATTTGAATTTAACCATTAGTAATAGTATATCAAAGTTTGAAGCAAAAAAAGAATTAGGAGATATAAATTTAAATACAATTTTATCTCATGCTATTTCGGAAAAAGGCATTTATTATCAAGATTTGCAAAACAGTAATCTACTCAGAACTACCACATACAAAGGTTTAGACTTTACCATTAAAGACAAGGTAGAAAAAAATTGGGAAATTACTTCCGAAAAAAAGAATATCCTGGGCAAAGAATGTATTAAAGCGGTTTCTACTTTGAATCCCAACACGTTTGCATGGTACACTCCTGAAATAAAAACTCCTGCCGGTCCCATAGAATATGGTGGTTTAGATGGGCTTATATTAGAACTGATTCAAGGTGAAGCACATTATACTGCCATAGAAATTAAAAAATTAGACTCCGAACCTAAAATAAAGATTCCTAAAAAAGGCAGAGTGGTTACGATGGAAGAATATAATAAAATGGTAAAAGAATCAGAAAAAGAATAAGTGAGGACTACATTAATTTTAATTTTCATACTGTCTTTCAGTCTGTTGTGTGCACAAAATAGAGTTTCTGTTTCTGGATATATATTTGATGAAAATAATTTGGCCATAGAAAAAACTGAAATAAAAAATTTGCAGGACCAAACTGTTGCATCAACCAATGTTAAAGGCTTTTTCAATTTTCAAGCTGATAAAAAGGATAGTTTTCGAGTCTACAAAAAAGGATATTCTTCAAAAAGCTTTATAGCTTCACCGGATACACTAAAAATAGTACTGGAAAAAGTTCAGGAAATCCAGGAAGTCACAATAGAAAAAAATATTACTTACAAAAAGGACACTACGGTCTATAATTTAAATCAGTTTTCTGATAAAACAGAAAGAAAAGTTGGAGAACTTATAAAAAAACTGCCAGGAGTAGAAGTTACCAAAGAAGGGATAAAAGTAAATGGCCAAAAAATCGAGAAAATAACGGTAAATAACCAAGATATTTTTGCCGGAAATCAAAAAGCCAGCCTGGAAAATCTTCCCGCCGAAGCATTTGAAAAATTAGAAGTAATCGGTAATTTTTCCGAATCTAAATTATTGAAGGGTTTCGGGGAAACAAACAACCGCAATATCATCAATCTGAAATTGAAAAAGGAATATGAAGGAAGGGTTTTTGGTGAAATATCCGGAGGAAAAGGAAATGAGAACTATTATTCTGCTCATGCAAATTTGGTGAAAATAGTAAAAAAAGGAGCATTATCCGGTCTTTTCGATTCCAACAATACCAATGAAGAAGCTATAAGCTCACAAGAGCTATTAATGAAAACAATGGATATCGGACTGCTTTTTGAAGATGCCGAAAAGCTTTTTCAAGGTGACTTTTTTAAAAATTTTGATATTTTCAGCAACCCAAATGTGTTTACATCCAATGACCATAGCTTTTTAATAGATCATTCCAGAAATATTAAAAAATGGGGTGTAAAAGCTTTTTTAATTGGAAAGTATAATGAATTGGATAAAGAAAGTGGGATGTTAAGAAGATACTATCAGAATGGAAGTCTTCTTTTTGAAGAAAATTCAGAAAATAATATTCGTGAATATAATAATCATTTGATTTCACAGATAAAACTCAATAAAATTGAAGCCAATTCGGAAGACAGATTTACTATTTTCTTCAAATACAATAACAGTACTACAAATAACCAAAATAATTTCAGTTTTTTCAACCTGAATCGTACCGTTAATAAGCAGAATGAATCGGATTATAAAAACCTTTCTATAAACTACGAAAAAGTATATCGTCACAATCCGAAGCAACTTTCAACATTACTATTAAAAGTAAATATTGAAGATAATGAGGGTAATCAAAATTTCCTTTCTCCAGACAATGTTTTTCCAACCGGTATTGCACAGAACAGCAATAATGGCTATCTTTTTTTCCAAAACCAGGATTTTAAGAAATTAGATTTTAATTTTGATTATAAATTCCAATATAAGATATCATCTCTGGATATTCTTAAATTTAATACGAAAAGTAATTCTACTACAGGAAATAATAGATTTGCTCTTATTCAGAATAAAGATCAGGAAAATATAAATACTTCTTCCGGAGATTTGGGATACTTTTTCTCTGACAATTCTGTTGCTTTGGAATATCAACGACTTATCAATAAAATTACCATTAAAACTAAACTAACCTATGAAAATATATATAAAGAAAACCAGCAATCGCAACTTCATAAAAATTCAAAAAATTACATCCTTCCAAGACTGGACATAGACTGGATGATAAAACCATCGTATTTCATTAAAGGCAGCTATTCTTTAAATACTTCTATTCCTACGGCAGAAAATTATTTTGAAAGCTTTCTTCTGAGAGATTATAATATCCTTTTTAAAGGGAACCCTCATTTAGAAAATACATTATTTCAAAATGCTTATGTATTGCTGTATAGAAGGATTGAATTTTACAAACTGAATTATTCACTTTCCATGAACTATTCTAAGCAGATAAAGGGATTTACGATGACTAATATTCAGACTTTAAATATTTATCAGATGTATCCGATTGTATTGAATAATTTGTCTGAAATGTATAAAATTTATGCAAGTATAGAAAAACAAATTAAAAGGGTAAATTTTAAATTGGGTGCAGATTTTTCTAACAATACACTAAAATCTATCAATAATGAAATTGTGCAAAATAATAAAAATAGTAATCTAAATATTTTTTTTAAAATTAACAGCCTTTTTAAAGAACACCCGAATTTCACATTAGAAACACACTATGATAATAGAAAAAGTATCCAGGCTAATGGAGATGCTAATATTTTCAGAACTTTCAATCTTAATTTTGATACTAAATTGAAGGTCTTCAATTATTTTTTCATTAATCCTGTTGTTGAATACAAACATTTTTTTGATTATAGCGATGATAAAAATTATACCATTGCCAACCTTAACCTTTCATTTATAAAGCCCGACAAAAGCTATTCTTTTGATTTAATGTTTAAAAATATTTTCAATCAAAAGTACTTTTATAACACTCGTTTTAATAACCAGGTTTTTATGATAACACAATACCGTGTCTTCCCTTTTACAGCAATGTTAAAAATGAATTATAGTTTTTAATTTGACTAGGAAATAATTGAATATCAAATGAGGCTTATAAATATCAAGTAAAATAACCCTTCGCTTTCAGACATAAAAAAAGCCCTCTTAAAAAAGAGAGCTGTATGCTGATTTTTCAGCTAGTACCCCAGGCGGGACTTGAACCCGCACGCCAAAAGAGGCACAGGATTTTAAGTCCTGCGTGTCTACCAGTTCCACCACCAGGGCAGGCGTGGAGCGAAAAACGGGATTCGAACCCGCGACCCCAACCTTGGCAA
>CAJYWN010000010.1 GCA_913778275.1 uncultured Chryseobacterium sp. | reverse complement strand
AAGCTCCTGAAGAAAAATAGAGAGGGTGAGAGTTTGAGGGTGAGAGGGCGTAAGAGTGAGCGGGAGTGAATCAGAGTTTTAGTGTAATAACATTGAGATGTCCCGGATTTTGGCAGGCTCAGTCTGACGCGGAAATAATTGATTCAAAAGTTTGTAGAGTATTGAAAAAACTTAGATAGAGTATTTGGTTGTATTTTAGAGGAATCTTTTGACGAGTATCTTATAGATAGTGTAACCTAAAAGACATCCAATAGTATCTGCAACGATATCTAAGGTTTCCATAGACCTGCCGAGTCCCATCTCTTCCTGGAGAATTTCTGTGAGAAAGGCATAGATAAGGATAATCTGAATGAAGTAGTAAAATCTGATCTTTGGGAATGCAGCCATGAAACAGAAACCTAATGCTGCGAATATGCTCAAATGCAAAAGTTTGTCGATACCGTTGAACATAAACCAGTATTCGTGGTTTTCTTCGCCGGGCTTGAGGAGCATATAAGTAAGAAATGCCCAATAAATGGGCAAAATCTTACTAAATATTTTTGAAATTTTATCCAATGATAGCCTGATAATCTTCAGCGGAAAGCAATTCTGAATGATCTGCACCTTCAGCTACTTCTAATTTGATGATCCATCCGTTTCCGTAAGGGTCTGAATTCAATAGTTCAGGCTGGTCTTCAAGTTCTGAATTAAACTCAATTACTTTTCCTGAAATTGGCAAGAATAAGTCTGAAACTGTTTTTACAGCTTCCACACTTCCGAAAACATCTCCTCCGTTAAGATCATCATCTACCGTATCTACATCTACATAAACGATATCGCCAAGTTCTCCCTGAGCGAAGTCTGTAATACCGATTGTAGCAACGTTACCTTCGATCTTAATCCATTCGTGATCTTTAGTGTACTTTAATTCTGATGGTGTGTTCATTTTTAATTTTTTATTTTGTACAAATGTATTCAAAATTCCAGAAGCTTCAAATATCGGATATAAAAAATGTCCTCCAAAATTGAAGGACATTAAAATTTATTCTGTTTCTAATTAGAAGCCCCCTGAATCTCCGAAGGTAAATGTAGCAGAAATCCCTGCTCTTATGGTTGACAGCGGGAATGCTGTTGAGATTTTATATTTCGAAGTCATCTGTTCATAGAATACTCTCAGGTTCAGGTTTTCCGAAACATTATAGTCTGCAGAGACTTTAATATTCATTAACCTTTGCCCGCCGGTAACCTGCGAGTCGTCCAACAGGATATTGGTGATGCTGGTTCTGCTGTCTCTCAGGGAGAAATCTCCCCTGATGTTAAGGTCGCTTCCTTTGGCTTTCCCTCTTCCTCCGGTATTGGCCATTCCCAATCTGAAGTTTCTGATGATATATCCTATTCTCACAACATATTCACTGTTTGAATCTTCGGTTAAAGTATGGTTTACCAGTCCTAATAATAATGTTCTCAACCGGTTGTACTGAAGACCGAACTGTATATTATTTCTCATGGTCATGTCTACTCCGATCAGTGGGGAAAAGTTTTCTACGTACCCAACCTGAGCAAATGTAAACGGATTGATATAATCATCATTAATATCTCTCTGGGTTGCACCAAGATTATTGAGTGTATTGAAATAATCGATACTGGACTGTACTCCTGTTGCTGTGTACGTTGCCTGATAAGCATGCAAAACATCAAACTTGGAAAACTGTCCGTTGATGATCGGAATATTCCTTAATCCTGAATAAGTAATCTTCCAGTTCGGAATCGGAAGTCCGGCTTTTTTAGGATTGGTCATCATTTTCGGGCTTTTACCTTCTACTGCTGCTCTGAACGCCGGAATAAGAATATAGGCATTTGATATTCCGTATCCGTCTTTAAATCCGTTTGGTTCCAATGCACCCGGCATTTGTTGAGACAGCGCCCTTGCATTTTCCCTGATTGCCTGATAGATTGCAGTACCGTCTTTGAAAGCGGTTTTCAGCAATACAACGGAATTCGAGTAGGTTACCAAATCGTTGGCAAATGTATAATCCGGATTGGCAAGTCCCGTATTCGGATCTCTATAGTTGAATCCGGTATGTGTAAAGTTTCTGTTATAATTGTGCAATGCCGTGATATCAATTCGGAGATCATTCATCGGCATTACCTGCAAATTGGCACGAAGCTCCCGAGTGGACATCCTGATGTAAGGATCTGTCATGAATTCGGAATCACTTACCCAGCCATTTTCCATAACGGTTCTTCGGATATCTGCCTGTGAACCGAAAAGGAACCCGATGGTGGGGCCTCCTAAGGTCTGACCATAACCATACCAGTTTGGAGCGGATAATAATCCCGGTAAAACGGTACCATTGTTTTCAGAGTAATTAACATCCAGTTGTTTGATTGAGGTTAATAAATACGCCATGCTCTGAAGCGGAGTCAGTCTGTTTTTAAACTTATATTTTTTGTAAGCATATCTGTTTTTCTCCCAGGCCTGCGTATAGGCATTATTCAGGGAATCAATTTCCTGTTTGCGCTTCTGAAGTTTTGCAGAAATATTTTTAAAATAACCAAACTGCCCGAAGAACTTCGTAAAATCTGCAGAAGCAGTAGCCTGAATCACATTCGTATTTTGGCCAATTGATCCAAGGCTTCCATCCGGACTTGCCAGAAGGACGGTGGATCTTGCATTCCAGTTGTAGGTAAAGCCATAGCCTAATTCAGCATCAATGAAATCCAGATAAGGAAGATACTGGAATGGCAGTTTATAGTTCAACTGCACCCTGTGGTTGTACAATACAGGTCTTCCGGCTCTGAATACATTTCCGAAGATTGAATTGTTATTCATCGAATTCACATCCACATTATCATTCAACGTTCTGGTAGCAGAGTTGATTTCAAGTTTTAAAGATTTAGTAAAATTAAATCCTAAACCATACTGCCAACCGAAATAGAAGTTTCTATTTTTGATCGCTGCGAAATCATCAGCATAGTTTCCGCTTAAAATAGCGTCGATATTACGGAACTGCAATTCGTTGTAATTTCTGTCGACTTCCGTTCTGAAAGAGAATCGCGTAGGGATAGGATTGAAATTAAATTCCTTTACCCATTTCAGATATTTTGTAGATTTTGCAGTATCGCTGATCATTTTATTGAATGGACGAATTACCCACGGCTTGAAAGTATAGTTGTAATCAATATACCCTCTCAGATATTGTCTGTAATTTCTCTTGGTATAAATATCCCTGTAGAAATCATCATTATAAACGGCAGTTACGGAAAGGTTTTCAACATCATAGAATTTCGGTTTTCTATTCTGGTTCATTCTTTCTTTATGCATGTTAACAACACCGATGCTTCTTTGCTGGGTGTATGTTCTTGCTACCTTTTTAAGCTCTTCTCTGTTGGCCGCTTTTTTAAATTCGACATCTGTATCGAGAGGATTGTATTTCGGATCTTCGATAGTCTGAGAGTATGAATAATTCAACGGAATCTTAATACCCGTTTTTTCAGGAAGAAATTTATCAACATTAACAGCAGTATTGATACTGAATGCGGATTGTGTGGACTGTGTACGTTCTGCCGGCTTAGAATCAATATTTCCAAAACCTACAGAGGTATAGGAAGCACTTGTATTCACTGTGGCAAAATCACCAAGGTTAAAGTTAAGACTGGCATTTCCTGCATAGCCGCCATCGTTTTCGATTTCGGAAAGGCGGATTTCGTTAACCCAGAGAACTCTTTCAAGGTTGAATCCAGGATCTGTTCTGTCTACACCATTTCGTACACCGATCATGATCGTAGTAATGTTTCCCAGACTCGGACGTCCTTTAATATAAATTCTTTTGTTATTTATTCCTTCATCAAACACATTATCTTTTGTTCTTTCTGTAATATTGTTTGGATTGTTTTTATCTCTTCTGATTTTAGCATCTACAAAATCCTGAATATCCAGATCTACATCATTTTCCATGGGCCAGATTTCCATAGGAGCAGTTGCAGTATTGGGAGTAATCTTTAATGAAGCTTCGTATTCATAATAATTATCTGTGGCATCACTTCCAAAACGTATGAAGAACTTGGTTTTGGGGTCAATCTGTCCGACGTTGGGGTCTATAATCCTTGGGTCAGTGTGTGTATGAACAAAAAGTTTTAGTTTTTTGTATCTTCTCATATCGAGCGATGTGTTTTTAAATACACCTCTCGCCTGTCCATTAGGCAGATCCTTAATGTTCATGTATAACGATGCTTCATTTTGTCTTTGGGCTCCGGCATTTCCGCTAAGAATTTGCCTGTCGATTCCCGGAGGCAGTACATAAGGAGGCTGGTTTAAAGCATTTTCTTCAATGTTCACACTTCCTACATCAAGGTTGCTGGTATCAGTAACCTGGCTGCCTTCATTTGTTGCAGGATCCGGAACTGTAGAGCTATACTGTGCAATATTCTTAGGATATTTTCTCCAGTCCGATCGTACCAGATCCATCGTTCCGAATCTTAACGTTGATGTCTGATCAAACCCTGTTAATAATAATCTTGCAAATCTTACATTATTAAGAATTGAAGGATCAGCGTCTCCTGCAGTGGTAACATATTGTGAAACAGGAATTCTGAATAAATACCATTTTACCTGGGAAGTCTGCCCGTTCTGGAATTGTGCCTGAACGGTTTTTACATCAACAATATTATTACCTGGTCCCAATACCAAACTTCCCTGATCAAGTCTTATTTCATACTGGTTATAGCTTTCACTTTGATCCAGGTTATAATCTTTATTGATATCTTCCGAATCCGGAGTCTGTGTAGAAACTTCCAGCGAGTTGCTCTTAGAGTTCCCTTCAGGACCTCTGAAGTATTTGTATCGCTGTACCACTGAAGATGCCTGATTTCCCGTAAATCTGTCCGACATGTAGAATACGAAATCATCTACAGCAGGGTCTGACACATTAGTAACCGGGTTAACAAATGTATTTCCAAACAAAGCAGCTTCCTGATCAGAGCTTAGCCCATCGTATCCCAAATCCTGCGCCGTTCTGTCTGCTCCTTCACTGGAGAAAGCATATAAAATGGGCGGCTGTTTAGGCTGGGTTCCCCAGTTTGAGCTTGTGGTAGTAGATGGTGCTGATGGAGTCGGCAATCCGTTTTCATACTGCATTTGCCCGTCTTTTAAGATATCTTCGGAAACGTTACCCAGCTGTAATAAAAGTTTTGGATTTGTACCTAAGGTATTTCCGTCTGCGTAAGGATCCATCATCCAGAATTCCACATATTCTATATTGGAGCTTACAAAGTTAGAAACTGAGATTGGTCTCATGATACCCGCCCATCGCTTTGCCGTACTTTCTGTTGCAGGATTGGAGTTGTAAGGCCCTTTTTCCGTAGGATAATATGAAATATCGAAGGTATTGGTATAAGTCTGCTCTCCGGCAACGAAATCTCTGTTATTGAAAATTTCTGAAAACTGAACCCTCCTGGAAGCATGGTTGGATACCGATTGCGGTGTAATACCGTTCGGAGCTCTTCCTCCTACTCCCCAGAATCGCGGATCGATATTATACCACGATAACAAACCTCTTCCATATCCCTCCGTAATATCATTGTTTTTACCCGCTCCCTTAAAAATATCATCAGCCTGGTTCTTTTCCGGTTTTGAAGCAAGACTCCATGCCGTTGGTTCTTTTAAAGTAATTTTGGAAGTCGTCTGTTCGAAATCATCGATGTACGACTGGTCATTGATTCCTTTATTTAAACCCGGAAACAAATAGGCAGCCTCCATTTTGAAATTCAGATTAGAGGGTGCTTCGGTATTTACTAACGGAATTTTATCTGTTAATCTCGTAAGGAAAGGCAGCTGATTGTTGTACATTAAGTTGATTCCCGCCATGGTATTGTTTACGGCTTCCTGTCCGTAGTTTACCTTTTGGGTAAGCGGAGATTCGGAATAATTAACGACAGTTCCTCCCAGGATAAAGTTTTCATTAAATCTTCTTTCCAGGTTTAATCCTAAGAAACGTTTTCTCTGGGTATTAAAGGTAAGCTGGTTTTCTAATGAGATATTAATAGCCTGTCCGGACTGCTTTACCTGTTCGTTGATGATCGTTACCGTACCGAGCATGTAATCCACCGTATAGTCGATACCTTCTGTAAGCTGAACTCCATTTGCGGAAACTTTTACAGAACCCTGCGGAACATTCACGGCACCGAGGGAAATCCCCTGTCCCTGCGTTCCTTTATATCGTCCTTCTATAGTGTATCGCTGCGCAAGATTACCGGAAGTTGCCACCTGCTTCTGCTGATCGTAAAGATCTGCAAAAACATACTGCGGATCATTACTTCCAATCACATTTTGAATATAGCTACCGAATGGCTGAACTTTGGTGAAGATTACTCTTCCTGTTTCCGGCCGGATGGTAATTCCGTTGACAAAATCGAAAATTCCGTCACCGGTAGTGTTTCCGTTGGTCTGTAAATCCCCGTTGGCATTAAGTCGGTCCCAGTTCAGCAATTTGATTAAAGGCACATTGTTTACCTGCGGGTTATTAGCAATCGGAAGATAATTTAGCTTACCTCCTGACTGTGGGTCTCTGTATAAAACATTCAGGATGAATCCGTCCTGATTTACCTGTCCTGCATCAAGAGAATAGATGTTTTTCATCATCAGATCCCACATAGGAGAAGAAGTTTTTACCGTGGTATTGGGCTTTAACAATTTCGCCATCAATACCGTACTTTCTTCGGAGAATTCCCCCACCTTGTACACCTGGTTGCTTCCATTTACCGTATAGGAGAATGACACCGCCAAAAGCTGGTTATCATTTAATTTTTGGTTTAATGAGATGTACCCTAACTGAGGCTGAAGTATATATTCGTTGGTATTTAATCTTCTTGCTTTTTTGTTAAATATAAAATGCTCGCCATCCATATAAGGTTCCGTACCACCGGTAGCTACCGGAAGATTGGCTCCTTTTATAGCATTGTAAGCGGTACTTGCATCCCTTAGTCCCGGTAATGCATTTACGTTAGAATACAAATTAAAGCCCGGCTGATCATTATTCGGAAGGACTCCCGGAGCATCACCAAGATCCCTGATCCCGACGATACTTTTCTGGTACTGCAGATTGCTGTTCCCCTGATCGAGCACCCAGACTTCCATTCTTGTGATGCTGATTTTAGAGTTGATCTGTGGATAGTTTAATAAAGCATTATCATAGTTATCCAAGAAATAGTGACCGATAAAATAGTGCTGATTGTCTTCGTAATCAATGGCGTTGAGTTTAAAGGTATTCATAACACCACCGCCCTGAACGGTAATATTTCTCGCCTCTCCCTGCTGCTGGGAAAGCACTACCGTTCCATACGTTTTTCCAAGCTGAAACTCTGTTTTCACCCCGAATAACGATTGCGAACCACGTATCAAGCTGGTTGACAGCGGCATGTTTACGTTACCGAACTCTACTCTTTTAATGATTTTATCTTCCCCTCCCGAACTTGGTTTATCCACATCCTGGAGACCTTTCTGCTGAAGGTCTTTCCAGCTTCCTTTGGCCTGCCATACGAGGTTCATCCTGTTTTCGAACGCGAAGCCGCTCTGGGTATCATAATTGGCTTTTAACTGAAGATTTTCCCCTACTTTCCCTAATAAACCGAGCTGGATTCTCTGATCGATATCGAAGGTAAAACTGGTTCTGTTCTGAGGTAAGATCAAAGGGTTATCAATCTTCTGGTAAAGACCCGCAAAGTCGAAAGAAACATATCCTGAAGGAATGATTTCGATTTTATTGCTTCCGAAAAGGGTTTCAAAAAGACGGTTATTGATCGTTAAAGAAGGGATTAATCCTTTTCTGGCGGCATCACTTTTATCTTTTCGGAACATCAGGCTGTAGCGGTCTGATTTCTCTTTGTAGTACGCTCTTGTCTGCTCCGCCATCATAAATTCTTTATAATCTTCGGGAGACATTGCGGTAGGAGGACCTGTAATGGTATTTCCGATTTTCGGATATACGTAATACATTCCGGTTTTTATATCATAATAGGCTTCATACTGTGTAGGATCTGCCAGCTGATAGTCTTTTTTTATTATTGCCGTGTCCCTCACTGCCGGTCTTTGCTGTGCAAATGTCATCACTGACATGCACATGAACGACAGGAACAAGAATATATTGAAATACTTAATATTTGCCACCAAATGTTAAATGTTTTTTAAAATTTGTTTTACCAGTTCTTCGATTGAAATCTCCGGATTTTGTTTGATGATTTTGTCTGCAAGCTTCTCGCTCATCCTTTTAGGAATGCCCAAAACTTCTAATGCAGATAACGATTCTTCCTTCACTTTATTATTTGCGAGGGCAGAAATATTTTGCTCCGGATCACTGAATTTCTGCACTTTATCCTGAAGATCAACAATGATTCTTTCGGCGGTTTTAGCCCCGATTCCTTTGGCTTTCTGAATGAGTGCACTGTTTCTGGAAAGGATGGCTGATGCGATCTCATCCAGGCTTAAAGTAGACAGTAAAATAAGGGCGGAAACAGCACCTACTCCGTTAACGCTTATTAACAGATTGAACATCTCTTTTTCCGATCTGGTTTTGAAGCCGAACAGCAAATGAGCGTCTTCCCGGATAATCTGCTGAATGTAAAGAAAGGTTTCCTTATTGATGGTAAGGGTTTGTGAGGTCATTAAGCTTATCCCTACATAGTAACCAACGCCCTGGACGTTAATTACTGCGTAAGTAGGCGTAAGTTCCTGAACAGTGCCTTGTAGTGAAAATATCATTATTAATTTTTAAAACTCCCAAATATAGCAAATTAAACTAATTAATGTTTTCATTTCAGAGGCGAATGCTTTTTAACTTAATTTTTAATTTGAATTTTAAAGATAATCCACAAATATAAAAGACTTGAAAAACAGTTTTCCTAATTATGCCTTAGATTGATCAGGAAAATATTTTATGTGCATCGGTATTTTAGACCTAAAAAAAAGACTTCAAAAAATGAAGCCTTTGATTATTTTGAAATCTTTATGATTATTTTTTGTCTTTCTTTTCTCTTCTCTGTGCATCCAGAACTGCAATGGTAGCAAGATTTACAATTTCATCTACGCTGGAACGCATCTGAAGTACGTGAACAGGCTGTTTTAATCCCATCAGAATCGGGCCTATTACCTGCGCAACCTTCATTCCTCTGATAATTTTATAGGAAAGATTGGCGCTTTCAAGATTTGGGAAAATGAATGTATTGGCAGGCGTTGTTCCTAATTTTGAGAACGGATAATCGCTCAGGTGATCGGAGTTCATGGCAAAATCGGGTTGAATCTCTCCGTCCACCACCATTTTCGGGTATTTTTCATGAAGAATACTTACGGCTTTAGCCACTTTTTTTGAAGTTTCAGAAATCGCAGCAAAGTTTTCAAATCCAAGCATGGCAATTCTCGGTTCAATTGCAAAAGATTTTACGGTAAACTCTGCCATTTTTGCAATATTTACAAGATCTTCAGCCGTAGGATTCTGGTTGATGGAGGTATCCGCAAAGAAAATCGGTTTTTTCTCAGACAGAATCATCATCATGGCAGCTACTTTATCCACTCCTTTATCTTTTTCAATCACTTCCAGAACCGGTCTCAAAGTAGACACATAGTTTTTAGAGAAACCAACAATCAATCCATCCGTATCTCCGTGTTTCAGCATTAAAGGGCCGAAATAATCTCTCTGCCGAACGAATCTTTTGGCTTTATATTCATTCATCCCCTTTCTCTGGCGAAGTTTCCAAAGCGTTTCCCTGTATCTTTTTCTGTTTTCCTTCTGGTCGTCGTCACTTGGATCAATAATCGGAACATCAAGGTCAATCCCAAAACGTTCCATCTGTTCTTTGATGTATTTTTTGCTTCCTAAAAGAATAGGATAGGCAATTCCTTCTTCATAGAGAATCTGTGCGGCTTTCAGGACGTTATATTCTTCGGCATTTCCTAAAGTGATTCTCTTAGGATTTGCTTTTGCCCTGTTCTGCATCATTCTCACCAGCTTTTCATCTCTTCCCATTCTGTCGAGAAGGCTGTTTTCATACTCGTCGAAATCCGTGATGGCTTTTCTTGCCACCCCACTCTCTACAGCAGCTTTCGCGACCGCGCTTGATACCTTGGTAATCAAACGGTTATCAAATGGTTTTGGAATAAAATATTCTCTTCCGAAATGCAGATTTTGTAAGTTATAGGCAAGAATTACAGCTTCAGGAACCGGTTCTTTAGCAAGATCGGCAATAGCATGAACAGCTGCCAGTTTCATGGCTTCATTGATCGTTTTTGCCTGTACATCCAACGCTCCACGGAAAATATATGGGAACCCGAGAACGTTGTTTACCTGGTTAGGAAAATCACTTCTTCCGGTTGCCATGATAACATCTTTGCGGGTTTCAATGGCTACGTCATAGGCAATTTCAGGATCCGGATTGGCCAAAGCGAATACGATCGGGTTTTCGTTCATGCTGAGAAGCATTTCCGGTGTCATTACATTTCCTTTTGACAATCCTACGAAAACATCAGATCCTTTTACAGCCTCTTCCAAGGTATCAATATCGGTCTGAGCAATGAAGTCTAATTTCTCAGGAGTAAGATTTTCTCTTTTATGATTGATTACTCCTTTACTGTCACACATGAGGACATTTTCTCTTTTCAACCCTAAAGAAATATAAAGATTGGTGCATGCAATGGCAGCCGCTCCGGCTCCGTTTACCACCATTTTTACTTCTTCTATTTTTTTATTGGCAATTTTCAGCGAGTTAATCAAAGCAGCTGCCGAGATGATGGCTGTACCATGCTGATCGTCGTGCATTAAAGGAATATCCAGTTCTTCTTTTAATCGCTGCTCGATATAAAATGCTTCCGGAGCTTTAATATCTTCAAGATTAATCCCTCCAAATGTAGGAGCGATACCTTTCACGATTTCAATAAACTTGTCGGGATCTTTTTCGTTGATTTCTATATCAAAGACATTGATGTCTGCAAAGATTTTAAACAAAAGACCTTTTCCTTCCATTACCGGCTTTGAAGCTTCTGCGCCGATATCTCCCAATCCCAGAACTGCTGTACCGTTTGAAATAACGGCTACCAGGTTTCCTTTCCCAGTATAGTCGTAAACGGTTTCCGGCTTATCGTGGATTTCCATGCAGGGAACAGCAACCCCCGGCGAATAGGCCAATGACAGATCTCTCTGCGAGGAGTGCGGTTTTGAAGGAATCACTTCGATTTTTCCTTTAGGTTCGGCTTTATGGTAATCTAACGCGGCCTGATTAAAGTTCTTTTCGTCGCGGTGGGTTTTACTTGACATATGATGAATTTTGTTTTTAAATTATAAAATATATTGAATGTGATAATCGACTAAGCTCTCGATAGGTTTCTGTACGATCTGTCCCACATGTAAATTAAGTTCTGCTGCTGCTGCACGCAAGACGTCTTCATAGTAATAGGCAATAGAACCGATGAAATTGATTTCGGCATCTTTTGACTCCTTGTAGGGAAGCACCTGATAGTCGAAGAAATTGAGCATTTCATCGTGCACCATTTTCCTTAAGTACGGATGTTCTTTTCTTTCTACCACAAATCTATTGAAATCGGCTAGGTAAGCATTCGGCCTTGTGGTATGATACATGTTTTTCAAAGCTTCATCCACAGTAAGCTTATACGTTTTTTCAAATTCGCAGGAAAGATCTTCGGGAAGTTTCTGCATAAAGAATCTTCTGACCAGCTGTTTGCCGATAGCGCTTCCGCTTCCTTCGTCGCCAACCAGAAAACCTAATGAAGGCAACTGAATTTTTATATTTTGACCGTCAAAATAGCATGAATTGGAGCCTGTCCCAAGAATACACACAATGGCGGGTTTTCCCCGGTACGCTGCGTAGGCTGCTGCCGTAAGATCTTCTTTCACAATGATTTCCGCACTGGTGAAAACTCTTCCCACTTCTTCGATAATAATGTCACAGTTTTGCTGAACGCCGCATCCTGAGCCGTAGAAATAGATTTTGGTGATGGAGTTTTTAACGGAATTTAAGCTTGTATTTTTTTCAATTTCGGGAACGATAAGTTCTTTGCTGATAAAATTCGGGTTGAAGCCAATGGTTTCTGCTTTCAGAAAGACGTTTTTGAATTCGTCCAGAATGATCCAGTCTGATTTTGTAGAACCACTATCAACAATAGCAACCATATTTTTCCATTTTAGTTTAAGGATGCTAAATTATGAATTTATCTTGTAAGAAGCGGGATAATTGACATGACATATGTGTTATTTGTTTTCAGCAAATATTTCAAAAGCTGATGTGTCGTAATAATTTTACATAGAAAAACCGCAGAAAGTTTCTGCGGTTTATTTTTTATTGATTTACGCGTTTATAAAACTCAGTAATTATTTTTTCCTTCTCTTTAGCCTTCTTATCAGAGCTGATAATATTCATCGAAAAGCTTGCACCGATTGGGCTGTATCCAATATTAAGACAAGCAGTATTAATAAGATTTGCCGTCAAAATAGAAGCATAGGGATCTGGTAATTTATTTTCTTTTTTGTATTCTTCTACGATCTTTAGATACTTGGGATCGTTAAGCTCTTCGTTAATTTTATCAACATCATTTTTTGTAGTAACTTTTTTCAGCTTTGATAGTTCCTTCATATAGGTAAGGCTGTAGAGTTTCATTCCTATGCTATTTTTTGCCCGTATTGTGTCCGTATTATAAGCTGCCATTTGTTGCTTTGTTAAATGACCGATATCATTAATCATTGTAAGCTCTTCTCCTCTATTCTTTTTGTAAACAAAAATTCTGAATCTATTTTCGGGATATGGCTCTGTTGTTAAAGGAATACTGTCGAGGCTCTCCAATTTCATAATTACAATATCCGATGTATTTTCTTTTACCTCCCAAATTTTAAAATGACTTCTATATTTCTTACCATTATCAAGCTTCAAAGAAAATGTTGTTGAGGTATATAATGTGTCATTAGACTTTTTGTACACATGCATTTCATCAGGGCCAACAAAATAATAAGGCTCTTTGAATATTTGTGAATTTATATTGCTGTAAATAGCAAATAGGATGACAAATAAAATTTCCCTTTCATGGTTTAATCCATTTTTTAAAAAAATAGTAAATAAAACTTGAACAGCTCAAAATTATCAGAATTGATCTTACAATACTATCAATTCTTTCATTTTTTGCAGTAAAAAATTCTGCTGATATATACAATATAAGTGTAAATAATAATACTGTGATGTAATTAAGTTGTATGATTTTAATTTTAAATAAATAAAACATTACCAATAAATAAATGAATATATATATGAAAAAATCTACTATGAGAACATAAAAAAGCCAATAGATACTCATAAATATATTTGCCCCGTCATACTTTACAAGCGTCAAGTTTATGATAAGAATCACTACTAGCAATATTACCAAAATAGATAATAAAGCAACTTTTAATATTTCTTTAATCATTATAGTGTTTCATACCTGAAAAAATATAGTTTATTATTTTTCAAACGTTGTTGCATCACTACTAATTTCAGGGAAATTAGGATGCCTAATATAAATCTTACCTTTTCCATCGGAAAATTTGAACTCAATTTCAGATTGTCTTTCCCCAAAACTGTCTGCATCTTCGTCATATGTCAATACTTTATATATCAGATCACAGTTCTGTATGTCTCTAAAATCACATTTTAAAGTTTCAATTATTTTAAATCGAATATATAACTCATCTTTGTTGTCTTTTCGAATCTTCAGATCTATATATTCTCTTGTGATATTATATTTAAGGGGCACATACCAATTTACTCCATCAATAGGCAAACTATCTGCAAAGTAACTTAACTCGGATGGACAATCATTTTTATTTATTTGGGAAAATGCTGTTTGATTAATAAATAAAGCAGTCACTAAAATGAATATTCTTGTTATATTTTTCATAAGCTAAAGTCAATCCATTTCTTAAATAAATACCAATTTGCATATCCTAAAATAATAGTGATAAATATGAATATTATATTATAATTAAATGGGTCAAAATAAGTTATAGTAAAGATATAAATCAATATTGTATATGAAAAGTGTATCCATAATTTATTTCCAAATTTCTTTACCAAAAGATATAATATTAAAAATAGCCAGAAATATGCAATTGATGCAAATAATATAAAGTCATACAAAAATATTAGTTTTAAATGGCTAATTTTTGTATCAAAAGTAATTCTATTATTTATATTTACTAATCTATATGGCTTTGTGACTTCAGAATAATTAGTTAATGTTCCTAAAAATATTTGAAGGGCATTTTTCAAACTAATAGATATAAACATAATCCCTATTAGTTTAAAGAAATTTAGTGCGAAATTTTTCATTTTTTTTTTTAGTTGCAACCGACAGAACTTAATGGAGTTTTCCCTTTAAGATAATTTTTAATTCCATCATAATTTGGCCTATATTTTACATGTGTAATTACATTAGACTCTCCTTCTCTATCATTTACATATTTTGATAGCTTGTTCTGCATTTCAGTCCATAAATCATCTGCAGCAGAAAAAGCTATGGCTTCCATGATATAATTTACTATAGTACTTTTTTCGTCATTTATTTTAGAGGTTCTATCTACACCTCTTGTATAGATATACATTGTTGCCCCATCCATATAATAAGAAAATGCCCTGTTTCCTGAAACCGGATGTATGCCATCATATGACCACCCTTGCGGTGCTTTTATTGTTGAAAATATCCATGTATTGGTACTTACCCCTGAGCAAACTACCGTTCCATCGTCTGGAGTAATATCAATATGTATCAGAGCCCCCAGAGGATTCGTTGAATTCCAAAGCGCTGTATCATGTATATTATAGTAATTATTTTCTATTGGTGTAAATTTCTCTGCAAATAAAATTTAAGTTTTTTCTAAAAAAATCAAAAAATTCAGCTGGAGTATATTTCTGGGTTGAATTAGGTTTTTTAGGCATTTTAGAAATCTTTATGGGAAACAAGTCCATATTGATATGAGTACCCGCTCCGTCATCTAAATTTGTAATATTCCAACTTGACCAATAGCTATTTTGATTAGGAATATTATTTAATTGAGTTAATTATTAGTTCCACAAAACTAAAACAAATACCTTGATGTACAGCATTCTTTTAGGGAAAAGTATCACACTTACGAAAAGTATCTCTAATATAGAAAGATTATAAAAAAATAACAGAGATGCGCAACAGAAAAGTTTTCTAATGAGAATATGCTTACGATATTGATCTAAGTACTTGACCCTACCATAAAATAGAAACCAGAGAGAAAACGAACCCTTGAAAGACTTTTGGATAGTGTTGATAATGAAAAGATTTTCTGCAAATATTTCGAAGTTTCAAAAAATTAAATGAAGTTTACAAACAACAGATTCAAGATCTGAAAGCAGAGATTGAAGATGGAAATTACCCAGCCTTTCGTGATGCTTCGGCAAGCTCAGCATGACATTGCGAATACGAACTGAAATAATAAAAGAGAGCCGGACAAGTTCTGTTCAGCTCCCTTAAGTTCATTCTCCTGTAATGCATCATTGTTGTATTTCCGTTTTTTTATCATTAAACTGTACCAGCCAGTCTTCGATCTCATTCTCAAGGTAAGAGGTCTGAAGGATCATGGCATTGATAAAATCATCGGGAACCGGTTCATTATTGGAATTTTCAAGATTCCAGAGTTCTTCGGACATATTTTCATATTCAGAATACACCCGTTTGAAGCGTGAGTTTTCTCGTTCAAGAGCTTCAATATTTTTTTGCTGAAGCTGGAATTTCCTGTATTTGTTTTGACTTTTCATACAAATATTATTAAATGTGGTCGTAAAAATTATTTTTGATAGTATGATTGAATCATATTACAAGATAGAAAAACCATCAACACAAATTGTTGAAAATGAATTTATTATCAGGTGAAGCCTATATCAGTCCGGGAAACTAAAATTAGAAATTATTTTGTATCTAAAAAAATTTTTAACAACTTTTTTCACTGTTTAACATATAGTTATAAATTTGCACATTATATCATCGGGATGAGAGATTTACTATTACGGCAGAAACAGGTTTTATTCTTCATTATAGCAGGTGGACTGAGTGCCGTCGTTGAAATCGGAAGTTTTAAACTTTTCAGTACTGCAATACCTCAGTTCTTCTACCGCGAAATTAATTTTCATGGAATTCATTATCCGCTGAGTAATATTTTCTCGACAAGCTGCGGAATCATCACCAATTATTTCCTGAGCATCTGGTTTGTTTTTGAAAGGGGAAAACATTCTAAAAGAAAAGAGTTCGCTTATTTCATGGCAGTGTCTTTTATTTCAACTTTTCTGAGCCTCGGCTTCTTCCAGGTTTTTTACAGCTACGTTTTTAAAGATACCTTTGACCTGATTATTTATTCCCTAAGTCCCGAGATCATCAGCAAGATTGCAGCAATTCTGCTGGTTTCTGTCCTTAATTACTCTATCAAGAAAAAAATAATATTTAACGGATAGAAAATGGCTGGAAAAACTTTAAACTATCTCTGGAGAGCGTGGCTGCTGATACTGGCATTTGTTTTTACCCTTATTTTTGGACTTCCCGTTTATTTATTATCATTTAATAAAAAGCATTATAAATATGCTTACCGGTTTGTAAGATACTGGAGCTATTGTATCTTTTACGGAATGGGGCTGCGGTACGAGCTGACAAGACTTTCCGGAGAAACATTAGATAAGAATCAGCAGTATGTTTTTATCTCCAATCATACTTCTATTATGGACATCATGCTGATGTGTATTTTGTGTGCGGATCATCCCATCTGTTTCGTAGGTAAAAAAGAGCTGGTAAAAATCCCGATCTTCGGAACGATCTACAAGAGAATATGTGTGATGGTAGACCGCGGAAGCGCCAGAAGCCGCGCCGATGTGTACAGAAGATGTGCCGAAAAGATGGAGGAAGGAAACAGCATTGTCATATTTCCTGAAGGCGGTGTTCCGGATGATACTTCCATCATTTTAGATGAATTTAAAGACGGCGCTTTTACCCTTTCATCAAAACACAATTCACCCATTGTAATCTATACATTTGTAGGATTAAAGGAAATTTTTCCGTTTGACAATTCAAAAGGCTATCCCGGAAAAGCAAAAGTGTATTTTAACGGAATTTTATACCCTTCCGCACCTCCTAAAGAGCTTAAATTGTCTTCTTTTGAGACAATAAAAAAAGTATTGCTAAAACACTATAATTAAAAGAAATAATATATATTTGTTTTCAGAAATTTTCAACAAATATGTCAAATTATTCTAAACAAACCAACTGGGGACAATTCATCCCGTTGGTTACTGTGTTTTTCTTCTGGGGATTTGTGGCGGCAAGTAATGACATTTTGATCCCTGTTTTCCAAAAAGCTTTTAAATTATCACAAACCGAAAGTATGCTGGTGCAAATATGCTTCTATGTGGCATACACGGTAGGTTCTTTAATTTATATGGCTGTCTCCAAAGGTATAAAACAGGATTTGGTAAACAAAATCGGGTATAAAAACGGACTTATTGTAGGTCTTCTGATTTCTGCAGCAGGTACTCTGTTATTTTATCCAGCAGCCAATCTGCATTCTTTCCCGCTGATGATTTCAGGTCTTTTCATTGTAGGACTTGGATTTTCACTGCAACAAATTGTAGCAAACCCTTTAGCCATTGAAGTGGGGCCTGCAGAAACAGGTTCCCAAAGACTTACCATGGCAGGAGGAATCAACAACCTCGGAACAACAATAGGCCCGCTTATTGTTTCTTTCGCTATTTTTGGTTCTGCCGCAGCTGCAACTCAGGACGTAAGTGTTGAAAGTGTAAAAGTTCCCTATCTTATTTTAGGGGCAGCGTTTGTTCTGGTAGCTATCATGCTTAAATTTTCTTCTCTTCCGGCAATTACACCAACCATTACAGAAGATACCGATGATGTTGTTCCCGGCGAACACAGAAAATCGGCTTTCCAGTATCCACAGCTTTTTATGGGGATGATTGCCATATTTGTTTATGTGGGCGTTGAGGTTTCTACGGCAAGCAACCTTCCTGCTTATATGGAAAAAAGCTTAGGTTTTGAGACTAAAGATATCGCACCTTATATTTCCTTATACTGGGCTTCATTGATGATCGGACGTTGGACCGGCGCAGTTGAAGCTTTTGACGTGAGCGCAGGAGCAAAAAAAATCTTACGGTTTCTCGCGCCTTATCTTGCATTCGGAGTTTTCTTACTGGTTAACGCTATCGCCAAACATGACCTGTCGCATTTCTATGTATACGGATTGATTATTATCGCAATGATCATTTGTGACATTATGAGTAAAGGCAATCCGGCAAGAATGCTTTTGATTTTCTCTGTGGCAGGTATTGCAGCTTTATTGATAGGAATGTTTACCAAAGGGATGGTTTCCGTATATGCTTTCACAAGTGTGGGCTTATTCTGTTCAACACTTTGGCCGTGTATTTTTGCTTTGGCAATCAACGGTCTTGGAAAACATACCAATGAAGGTTCCGGACTTCTGATCATGATGATTATGGGAGGCGGAATTGTAAGTCTTATTCAGGGATATGTGGCAGACCTTACCAACATCCACTTCAGTTATATTGTGGGAGTAATCTGTTTTGCGTATCTTGCTTTCTATGCGATAAGAGTAAGTGGAATCCTGAAATCCCAGGGAATTGATCTTGACAAAATCACAAAAGGCAGTGGTCACTAGTACGACAAAGACAATATATAAGAAAAGATTTTGGGCAGGTTTATTACTTGCCCAATTTATTTTGTTCTATATATTCTCCAGATCTTCGGCAATGGTCTCTTTTTTTGAACACTTTTTTGAAATTCAAAAGAGATCTCATCAGCTTATTTTTTCATGGATTCCTTTTTCATTTGGAGATGTTCTTTATATTTTCCTGGGAATATTTCTCATTTACCAGATTGTGGGATGTTTCAGGAAAACCAAAAGAAAGAATGCCTTGTTAAAAATTCTTATCTGCCTTAATATTTTCTATTTTCTGTATCAGGCCTTTTGGGGAATGCTGTACTTCCAGACCCCGATTATTAAGAAACTATCTTCCCAGGAAGAACCCACGGTTGAAAAAGCTAAAATATTAGCGTTAAAATATCTTCACAAATGCAAAGAAACAAGAAAGCTGGCCCAGGAAGATTCAAACGGAATTTTTATCATTAAAGATCTGAATGCTGTACAAAAGGAAATTTTAAAGCGGCAGACAATGCTTCCCGAAAATATATCAGGTAAAAAGGCTCCTGAAATTAATTCTTTTAAGCCTGGTTTTTTTAAAAATATTATGAGTTTTGCAGGAATTCTGGGATATTATAATCCTTTTACCGCAGAAGCTCAATTCAATTCACAACTGCCCAATTCGCTAATACCTTTTACTTCAGCACATGAAAGCTCGCACCAACTTGGCTTTGCAAGAGAACAGGAGGCCAATTTTGTAGGCTATCTGATTGGTATTAATTCTAACAATATAGAACTCCGTTACAGTACGGAATATTTTACACTGAAAAGCCTGCTGAATTATATCGTTGATAAAGACCCTGAATTTGTAAAATCTTTATTAAGAAACTATTCCCCGGCGATGAAAAGAGACAGGGCTTACGAAAAGGCATTTATTTTAAAACACCAGGGATTACTGGATGATTTTTTCGGATTCACCAATAACCTTTTTCTCAAATCCAACCAACAGGAAGGATCGGTTACCTATTCTTATTTCCTCAATCTTCTTCTCAACTACGAAAAGGTATAAAAACAAAAGAATCGTATCAGGCGATACGATTCTAAAAACACAAATGATGAAAAAAAATTTATTACCTTGACTTGTTCCCTCATTCAAGGCGTTGTAAAAGTACAATATATTTTATAAAAAAAAAAATATTTTCATGTTTTTTTTCACAAATTTTGGAGAATTTAAAATTTTAAATTTCTGTTAACATTTCTTATAATCTTAGTTTCTCTCTCAAACTTCCTATTATTACTCATTAACAGGTGATTATATCTAACATTTTTTTTTGGAAATATTTGTTATGTATTTGACTTACAGCTAACCTTTTACCAATTACATAAGAGCTAAATCATAAAAAAGCATCCTTAAAAAGGATGCTTTTTTATGATTTTTAAAATTTTCCAGTTCTTGCTTTGAGAAGCTTTATATAATCCTGTAAATTATCTATTATAGAGTTTGGTATGTTAAAGTTTTGATGATAATAATTCAACGGCTTGCCAGGAATAATAATAGAATTGCAAGATTCAAAAAATAATTATTTTTTTCAAATTAATAAAAATTACTAATATCAAAGAAAATATCAGCCGGCTAATTGATCAGTCAATATGGATAAACGAAAAAGCAATTACGATAAATAAAAAACAATTAACAAGACTATATCTGACACAATACAACGATCCATTCAGAAGAATGAAAGAAAAAAAAATTATTTATTTAATTGACGAAAAAACAGGAGAGCACCAGCCTCCTCCCGATTTCGATCGAATGACAAAAAATGCACAAAAAAATAATTAAGCATAAAAAAATATATTATTTCTCACAAAATTGAAAAAAGATTGCTTTTTTTCAAACATCTGCTTATTTTAGTGAAAAATATTAATATGCCACTGGATAAACTTATCAATTACCTTAAACTTGATAAACAGGAGTTTCTGTTTCAATTCAACTCCCACCCCAATTACCCTTCAGCACTGGCCTTTAGCGATACCCTGAATTTCATGGGAGTAAGAAACGATGCCTACGAGCTCGATAAGGAATATTGGGATGAACTTCCGGAAGAATTTATTGCTATTGTAGACAATACTTTTTCATTAGTCAAGAAATCGGGAGCACAGTATTCTATTTATTCTGACAAAGCGAAGACCATAAACAAAGACGAACTTCACCAAAAATCTACGGATTTTGTACTGCTCTTTGAAAAAGATCCTGCAATAAGCAAATCTTTTACCAGTTACAAGCCATTTTTATATGCCATTTTTGCTATTATTGTTTTGTATTCAATTGTAACGCTAACATGGTACGAAGCATTATTTAATATACTGTCACTGACCGGAGTTTATATATCAATTGAAATATTTAATCAGAAATTTGGGAATACTTCTGCGGTCATCGGAAGTATTTGTGGTGAGACAGCAGCAAATCAGGTTGTTAATTCGTGCAACAAAATCATTATTCAGGATAAAACCAGCATCTGGGGGCTTAAATTTTCGGATTTCTCCTTGGTTTATTTCATCGGCATTACGATTCTAGGCCTGTTTTTACCTTTCACAACCTTGGTTATTAAAGGCTTAACCTTTGCCTCATTGATTGCCATCGGCTACTCTTTATATGTTCAGGGGATTGTAGAGAAGACCTTTTGCCGCGTTTGTCTCTTGATCATATCAATCTTGCTGGCTCAGCTTGCTATAAGCATATTTCTATTTGAAAATATGTATTTTGATATGAAAACAGCATTATTAAGCATTACTTTATGGGCTGTTCTGCTTTTTTCGGTTTTATATCTCAATACTACCCTTGAAGAAAAGGAAAGCCTACAAAAGTCTAATGCAAAAAATTTAAAATTCAAAAGAAATTACGATTTGTTTAAAAGAGAGCTGCTTGAAAGTGAGAAGGTAACTTTTACTGACAATGAAACATTTTTGATTGGAAATAAAGACGCAAAAATACACCTTTCCATCATCTCAAATCCTTATTGTGGATTTTGTAAGGATGCTCATAAAATTATGGAAAATCTGCTTCAGAAATATCCTGATGACATTTCAGTTCAGATGCGATTCAACTATACCGCAGATCAGCAGGACGGAAAAGCCACAAATCTTGTTTCTGATTTTCTGTATACTTATAAAAATAAAAGTCAGAAAGACTTTTTACAGCTTATAGAATATTGGTTTGAAACAAGGGATGAAATTAAAACAAAGCTGAAAGCAGGAGCTACCCCAGCCAGTGAAGATCTGACTCCCGTAATTAATATGTCTGTAGAAAACCGGGCGGCAGGACTTAATTTTACGCCTGTTATTATGATCAATGGCTACCCGTTTCCGGACAAATACGACCGTGAAGATATTTATTACTTTATAGATGAACTGGTGGAAGATGATAACATTTAATAAAAAATATCTTTCGTACTATGAAATTCACTAAATTAGGAAAAAATTAAACAGAACCGGGAAACCTAAACACAAAAAAAATAAATCATTGAAATCTTTTCCTTTTTACCGTCAGCCTGATTCCAAAGACTGCGGTCCTACCTGCCTTCGTATTGTGAGTAAATACTACGGCAAAACTATTTCCTTACAGCAGATCCGTAACCTTTCGGAGACCACCCGGGAAGGAAGCAGCCTCTTGGGGCTGAGTGATGCTGCTGAAGATCTGGGGTTCCGCTCGATGGGCGTGCAGATCGACTTTAATACCCTTGCTGAAGAAGTGCCCTTGCCGTGCATTGTGCACTGGAACAAAAATCACTTTGTGGTCGTTTATAAAATTGATAAAAAGAATAAAGTATATGTTTCGGACCCAAGCTACGGCTTGATAACCTATAGCAGAGAAGAATTTATCAAGCTTTGGATCGGTGAAAATGCAAATGAAAATACCGAAGAAGGAATTGTTCTGATTTTAGAGACAACCCCCACCTTCTTCCAGACCGAGTTTGATGATAAAGAAAGTAAAGCCAGTTTTTCATTTCTCTCAAAATATTTATTAAAATATAAATCTCTTGTTGTTCAATTGGCCATAGGGCTTTCGGCGGGAAGCTTATTATCACTTATCTTTCCTTTCCTTACCCAGAGTATCGTTGATGTAGGGATTCAGAATCAGGATCTGAATTTTATATATCTTGTTTTATTGGCCCAGATCATGCTATTTATCGGGAGAATGGGCATTGAAGTGATCCGTAGCTGGATTTTGCTGCATCTTTCCGCAAGAATTAATATTTCCATTATCTCAGATTTCTTTATTAAACTCATGAAGCTGCCTATCAGCTTTTTTGACACCAGAATGACAGGTGATATTATGCAGAGGATTAACGATCATCACAGGATCGAGCAACTGCTCACAAGCTCTTCCCTCAACACCCTGTTTTCACTGGTTAACCTCATTATATTCAGTATCGTTCTCTTATTTTATGATTACAGACTTTTTGCTGTATATCTTGTAGGTGCAGCAGCGTATATTGGCTGGATCAGTTTTTTCCTTAAAAAAAGAAAGGAGCTCGATTACAAAAGGTTTTCCCAGGTTTCTGAAGAACAAAGTAAAGTTATTGAACTTATCAATGGCATGCAGGAGATTAAAATGCATAATGCTGAAAAGCAAAAAAGATGGGATTGGGAGTTCCTGCAGGTAAAACTGTTTAAGATCCGGATCAAATCTTTATCACTGGAGCAGTGGCAGTCTGTGGGCGGAAATTTTATTAACCAGATGAAGGATATTCTGGTAAGCTTTCTCTCTGCCAAGCTGGTTCTCAGCGGTAATCTTACCTTAGGAATGATGCTTTCCGTACAGTATATTATCGGGCAGCTTAACAGTCCGTTATTGCAGCTTATCGATTTTATCAAACAGTCTCAGGATGCCAAAATATCTCTCGAAAGGCTGGGAGAAATTCATGATAAAGACGATGAAGAAAATGCGGATGAGCAATATACCCGGGATCTTCCGCAGAAAGATATTGAAATAGAGAATCTTTCTTTTCGATACATCGGTTCAGAGGCTTATGTTTTTGAACATCTGAATTTAACGATTCCTTATCAGAAAACAACGGCCATTGTAGGAGCCAGCGGTAGCGGAAAAACCACTCTGCTGAAGCTTCTGATGAAGTTTTATGAGCCTAACCAGGGCGAAATAAGACTGGGCAATACAAAGCTTAAGAATGTTTCTCCGAGATTCTGGAGAGACCGCTGCGGCGTGGTAATGCAGGAAGGGTATGTTTTTAATGACACAATTGCCAATAATATTGCGGTAGGTGAAGATTATCCGGATAAAGCAAAATTAAGAAAAGCAGTGGAAATAGCCCATATTAAAAATTTTATTGAAGAACTTCCCTTAAGCTACAACACCAAGATCGGAAACGAGGGAGTCGGGGTAAGCGGCGGACAAAAACAAAGGCTGTTTATTGCCCGTGCCGTATACAAATCTCCCGAATACATTTTTTTCGATGAAGCAACTTCTGCACTTGATGCCAATAACGAAAAGGTAATCATGGAAAATCTTGAGCAGTTCTTTAAAGGCAAAACTGCCGTAGTAATTGCCCACAGACTTTCTACTGTTAAACATGCCGATAAAATTATCGTGCTGGACAAAGGAAAAGTAGTGGAGGAAGGAAATCATGCTGAATTGGTGGCTTTAAGAGGAGAGTATTACCGACTGGTAAAAAACCAACTGGAATTAGGTAATTAATTATTATATTTAAAAATAAATTTGAAAAAACAGTGGAATCCGAAAAACTAATAGAGTAGGAAACAAATTAAAACAAATTACTATGAAAAATTTAAAAAAGCTAAACAGAAAAGAATTAAAAAACCTTACGGGGAGTGGTCCTGGTGATTCGCAATTGTACTGTGATCCAAATTACACCGGAAGTGGTTCACCAAAAGGTACTTGTGTTACAGGATATGTACTGTGCTTTGACTGCTGTTACAAAGTTAGTGAATCATTTTGCTAATTCTGGGAACCAAAGAGACTATCCAATAGTCTCTTTGAAGTTTCTAAAGGCACCAATTAACTTAAGAATTAAATAACGACGTAAAAAGTACAAATTTTATAATCCATTCAAAATATATTCATTATGAAAAATATAAAAAAGATTTCAAGGCGGCATCTGAAGGATGTTTTCGGAGCAGGTCCGGTACAGCCGTCTCCGTGTAATTGCTTTTGCTATATCAATAGTACAAAGATCTGGAACGCGTGCAACCAGTATTGTCCTGGAGGAGAAGTAATACCGGGCGTTGAGCCGGGCAATGATCCGAACTGCAGTTATAAATTGCCTTTATAACCTACAACTAATTAAGATCCAAAGATGAGGATTTTCATTTCACCTTATATTTCACATGGAAACAGATATTTTAGATAATATAGAACTTCGTTCGGAAAGTGTACAGGATATCCTTACACAGCCCCCACATTGGATGATCCGTTGGGGAAATACTATTATATTTATCATTCTATTGCTCATTCTGCTGATGAGCTATATCATCAAATATCCGGAATTTATTCCTGCTTCAATCATAGTAACCTCACAAAATCCGCCTGAAAAGCTGGAAGCAAGGACTAATTCTAAAATTGAAAAAATATTCATTAAAAATCACCAGAAAGTTGCTAAAAATCAAGTTCTTATGGTTATGCAATCTACTGCAAACTATAGAGATGTGCTGGAACTTAAAAAATTAATAGATTCCATCTCACCAAATCAGCTTTCTTCTTTTCCTGTTCAGGAAGCTTCCCATTTCAAGCTGGGTGAGCTGCAGGGCGATTATAACAGTTTTGCAAAAGCATTTCAGGATGAGGCTTTATTTACACGGCTTCAGCCTTATGCACCGGAAAATCTGGCAGCCAATCAGAGCATTTCAGAATACAGGGTAAGAATAGCAACTTTAAAACAGCAAAAAAACCTTGAACAGGCAAAATACGAGCTTACAAAGAAAAATTATCAGCGTTCCCAGGAACTCTTCAACCAAGGGGTTATTGCACAGGTAGAACTGGAAAATGAAAAAATAAAATATCTGCAAGCCCAGCAAAATCTGGAAAATATTACAATTTCTCTTTCCCAAATGGAAGAAGGAATTTCAAATTTAAATAAAACAAAAAGTGGAACTGCCATTAATACGGAGAAAGATAAAATCACTTATTCTTCCCAAACCCTGCAGCTGTTTGAGCAATTAAGAAAATCACTCAAACAGTGGGAACAAAATTATCTAATCATTTCCAACACGAATGGCGTTGCGAGCTTTCAGCAGTTTTTTGGTGAAAATCAGTTTGTAAAAGCCGGAGATGCTATATTATCTATTCTTCCCGAAAACAAAGAAAAACTGGTAGGAAGAATGTCTGTACCTTCCATTAACTCCGGTAAGATAGCATCCGGAGAAAAAGTTTTAATTAAACTTGACAGTTATCGTTATCAGGAATATGGCATCGTGGAGGGTAAAGTGCAAAATATATCTCTTGCTCCTGATGAGAAAGGAAATTATTATGTGGATGTTATCCTTCCGAAAGGGCTAAAAACAAGTTATAATAAAAACCTTTCTTTCGATAAAGAACTAAGGGGCAATGCGGAAATTGTTACGCAGGATTTGAGATTAATCGAAAGATTTTTCTACCAAATAAGAAAGCTTTTAGGATATCAAAGTTAATGTCCTAAAACATAAAAAAATAAAAACCGAAACAAAAATTGTTTCGGTTTTTCTGTAGCGAAGACGGGAATTGAACCCGTGACCTCAGGGTTATGAATCCTGCGCTCTAACCAACTGAGCTACCTCGCCGTTTTGGTGGTGCAAATATAGAAAATATTTACTTACCTCCAAAATTATTTTAACTTAAAATATTCCAAAACATCCCCTACATGATCTGGTTTACTGATTATCTTATTGTTAGCATCTAAAATAAAATATGTAGGAGTTGCATGAACATTATAGGTATCTGCATAACTGCTATTCCATCCTCTCAATTCGGAATCGTTCACCCATGGAAATGCACTAATCTTTTTAGTGTAAGAATCTTTGTCAACATCCAATGACAAACCGACCACCTGAATATTTTTTGCTTTTAAATCATTGTATTTCGTCAATAGCTGTGGCAATTCACTTTCACAATGAGAGCATGTAGAAGACCAGAATATCACTACTTTTTTATCCGCTTTAATATCGTGAAGCGTTTTGGCATTCGTATTAACCGGTGCCTGAAATGTATAATTAGGAAAAACGGCTCCTATTTCAACGTTCGCATTAGATTTTAAGGTAGAAGCAAGCCGGTCTGTAATGGTACATTTAAGATTTTTTGCAAGACCAAGATATTTATTTTTAAAATCCTGCATGTCATATACATCAAAAATATCAATCAGCTCGGAAAGAACGGTTTGACCTCTCGGGGTTTCAACTTTTAATCTGTCAAGAAGCTGGTCTACCGATGTACTTACATTGGTATTTCCGCCCGTGTTAAGGTATGCAACCAAAATCGGTCTTAATAGCGATGACGTTTCAAGCATATCATTAGATTTATCAATAAAATTGATGATATCATCCTGACTTACTTTTTTAGAAGCATCATTTGAAAGAAACCTCGCGTAATTACTGTTATAATAATAGATGAAAGGATGTTTATTCTGGTCTATTCCTTCCATGTTCCCGCTAAGCCTGTTAATTTCTGTTTTAAGTGCCTTTCCAAACTCGGTATTATCTTTATAATATTCTTTGATCTGAGCCAAAGCCGGCAATATGAGCTCTTTTTTTTGAGATCCTTCCTGCAGTTTACTCATAAGATCATTAGCTTCATCAAGATAAATAACATCCTTAATTTTATTAGCCTGGGTTTCAAGCTTTATATTCACATTTTTATTTTCTGAAATAAAATTAAATGTATTGTTGGTGTTCGGAAAATAAACCTTCATCATTCCCATATAATTTTTAGGATACTGGAAGGTCCAGGTATTGTTCTTAATTTTTTCTTTGGAAAAAACGATATCCTTAGAACCATTTAAAGTATATAAGATAGCATCCTGATCTTTGAAATCGGCAGGAGCCTGAATGGTAACGTTAAACTGGGCATGTAATGAAAATGCAGCTATAAAAGCCGATACTGTAAAAATCTTTTTCATAGGGTAAAAATAAAAAAACTCTCCGACTAATCAGAGAGTTTAATATTATTTAATTAAAATTAAATTTTCTTGGGAGTATACTTACTGCTGAAAATGACTATGAGAAGAACAGCAACAACAGCCAGTATATACAGATACATATCAACCGGTGAAGCAGGTGCACCAGTTCCATTTGACCCATTACCGGATCCCGGGCCGGGTGGCTGCGCATTCACAAGGAATACGCTTAAAAGAAAAAAAGCTAAGGTCAGTTTATTTATAGTTTTCATATATTCTATTTTAATATTTTTGTGTTAACAACCTCTCCTTTTTCAGACACCACTTTAACAACATACGAATTTTTAATTTTTCCATCCAATTCTATTACAAAATCGCGTGATGCATCTACTGCCTTTTTAGAGATAATTAATTTACCGCTCATATCATAAACTTCTATATCCGCTTTTTTCCAATTCGGATCAAATCTTACAAAATAATTTGCTATTGCCGGATCATAGATTACCAGTGTTTTTGGAGATGTTGCCGTTTCATTAACTGCTAAAACAATATTACTCGGTTCACCATAGTACAGATCATATTCAGCTCCAGTTACAGGAATGACATCACCCTGTTTTGCCTGTTGTACGGTTCCGTTTGGTGCCTTGTAGTAGAATCCTATACCCGAAGACAGTGTATGAGCGCCATCCGCTATTGGTTCGGCATTTTCTTTAATTTCAAATTTGTAAGATTTTACATTATCCGTATAATAATTAACAAGCTTTACATTTTTGCCTTTGAAATTACTTTCATTCGCTTCATTAATGTATAACCAGTAGTTTAAATAATTATTATCATATCCGCCATTTATAGCTTCTTCAAAAGTTCCGATCATATTTTTACCTGCAGAAGCCTGAACTGTTGTGGCTATTGATGACTGATGGCCTGTAAGTGAAGACGCAGATACCACATAATAGGTCCTTGCTATTTCTTTGCCATTTGCATCCAGCCCGATAACACCAAGCTGCTTCACAGTTGCATTGGAGTTTGTTTTGGCTGCTACCACGCTATAATCGGTTGATGCCGCCCTTACTGTACCGCTAAATCTTCTTAATGTATTAAAGTTTAGGGTCTGCAGAGAATTATCTCTGAGTTTCATTTTGAAAGTCTGCATAGGCTTAATAATAAGACCCGTATCCCCTACCGGAATTCCTGTAGGATGAAATGTCTGCACAAGAAAGCCTGTGGAATAAGTTGAACCGGAAGGCAGCGTAACAACTGTGCCCGGATTATATTCAATACCCCATATATTGGACACAGCATTTCCGTCGGTAACACTGGCACTTTCATTATAGCCTATTCTGGATAAGTCTATATTTGTAAGAAACGGATTACCAAACTGGTAGAAATTCTTACCAAAAGTTCCGGCCCAAGGCGTTGTAGTACCTTCAAAAGAATCTGCAAGGTAGCTATTGTACTGTTCATTGTACATGTTTTTATTCGTACCGTTAGTACCAAAATTTACATTACCTCCGTTTTGTAATGTTATTGGAGCTGCAAGATCAGAATAAGGCTGTCCGTGAATCGTAAATACAGATCCGGTAGCAGTGGGTGCAATGGTGGAAAGTGAAACGGGTGGTGTACTGGCATTTAAATCGTTATTCTTTGATTTCAACATATAATACCCGGTAGGATCGCTTGTTACGGATGATAAACTGGTATAGTGAACCGACACTACATTGGTATTATCATACTTCAAAATAGGATTATCATACCTGCTGGTATTAAATGTTTTACCAAATTCCGTTGATAGGCTGCTTAAAGCTTTACCGGAAAACGGCATAGCAATTTGCTGAAAATAATTATTACTGTTCCCATGCCTATCTGTGCGAAATTCTTTAGTTACAATGCCCGAAAGATTCGCTGAAGGAATTCCGTTAATATACAGCTGTCCGTAAGTGGAAGTTGCATAATTAGTAGGATCATTAAGTCTGAGTACAATATTTCCTCCGTCGGTTTTGGGAACCCCTCCGGTGGTGATTGTCTTAAAAGCATCCGTAGATGCCGCATCAATCATAACATTTCCATGAACATCTATTATACCCGACCCTCTGGTTTGGAAACCTCCACCGGAATATAACAAAGTACCTTCACTCACGTATGTAGTAGCAGCATCATCTATGTGTACTAGAATATTCTGCGCCTGAACAGAATATATAGCTGCTAATAGACTAATAGCAAATAAATTTTTTCTCACTGTATGTAGTTATTTGTGTGTTAATACAACTGCAAAGTTATATTTTTTTTAATAAAAAACAAAAATATTTTAATTTTTTACAAAAATACTGTCTCCTGTAAGGATTATTTCTTTTTCTTCTCCAATGGAAAACATGTAGTCTTCAAGCACTTTTTCAGTGGTCCCTCTAAGCCCTCTTGCGCCTAATCCTTTTTCAATAGTTTCTTCTACTATTTTTTCAATAGCATCGTCTGTGAAAACAAGCTTGGTTCCATCCATTTTGAAAAGTTCTATAAACTGATTAATGATAGAGTTTTTCGGTTCTTTCATAATTCTTACCATCGTTTCTTTTGTAAGCTTATCAAGGTAAGTAATGATCGGGAATCTCCCCAATAGTTCAGGAATTAATCCGAAAGATCGGAGATCAATAGCATTGATATTTGTTAAAATATATTCATCTTCACTGGTATTATTGATTTTTTCAGCACTGAAACCAATAGCCTGCTTATTCATTCTGCGTTCAATGATTTCCTTAATACCGTCAAAGGCTCCACCGGCAATAAATAAAATATTCTGCGTATTTACCTGAATGTATTTTTGATCAGGATGCTTTCTTCCTCCCTGTGGCGGTACGTTTACAATACTTCCTTCAAGCAGTTTCAGCAGTCCCTGCTGAACACCTTCTCCGGAAACATCTCTTGTAATGCTCGGGTTATCAGATTTTCTTGCAATTTTATCAATTTCATCAATAAATACGATTCCTCTCTCCGCCTTTTCCACATCATAATCTGCAACCATCAGCAATCTGGAAAGAATACTTTCCACGTCCTCCCCAACATATCCTGCTTCAGTTAAAATGGTGGCATCTACAATACAGAAAGGGACATTCAGTTCGCGGGCGATGGTTTTAGCCAGCAATGTTTTCCCGGTTCCGGTTTCACCGATCATGATGATATTGGACTTTTCCAGCTCAACTTCACGGTTTTCATCCTGAGCATGAAGTAATCTTTTATAATGGTTATAGACAGCAATCGACAATTGTTTTTTTGCCTGATCCTGCCCTATTACATATTGATCGAGAAATTCTTTAATCTCTTTAGGTTTTTTTAATTCCTCTATATTTTCAGCAGGAGAAAATCCTGTCTTTACCGAACTGTCTTTCACAATAGCATGTGCCTGCTCAATACAGTTTTCACAAATAAAACCATTCTGACCGGAAATCAGCATCTGCACTTCATTTCTCTTTCTTCCGCAGAAAGAACACTGGTTTGAATTCATTATTATATATAGATATAAGTATAGATTAAATAAACCCGTAAAAATTACGAGTTTACTGTTTTTTAAGAATTGATAATAGAGTTCTGAATTTCAGTATATTCTTCAGCTGACAATTTCAGTCTCTCATTTCTGAAATTCATATCTTCCACTTGGTTTAGGGGAATGAGATGAATATGGGCATGGGGAACCTCAAGTCCTACCACTGCCACTCCAACCCGTACACACGGTATTGCTGTCTTTATTTTTTTAGCAATGTCCTGAGTAAAACCCCAAAGATTTTTATATTCTTCACTTTCCAGATCAAAGATAAGGTCTACTTCCTTTTTGGGAACCACTAAAGTATGTCCTTTTACCAGAGGCATTGCATCAAGAAAAGCGATAAAGTTTTCATCTTCGGCAATTTTGTACGAGGGAATTTCGCCATTGATGATCTTTGTGAATATTGTACTCATTTCTTACGTATTAGAGATTGAAATTATTGTTTTGAATTAAAGGGTAATTTCCAACACTTCAAAAGAAAGCTTGTTTCCGTTAGGCAAAGTAATATCCGCAGTCTCGCCAACAGCTTTCCCTAAAAGCCCTTTTGCAATCGGGGTATTGACAGAAATCTTTCCTGCTTTAAGATCGCTTTCGTTATCGGGAACCAAGGTAAAAACCTGTTCTTTTTTAGTGGCATTATTCATCAATCTTACTGTGGTAAGAATAGAAACTTTTGAAGTATCCAGCTGACTTTCGTCTATGATCTTGGAAGTAGCAATAACATCTTTCAGCTTCGAAATTCTCATTTCAAGCATTCCCTGGGCTTCTTTCGCGGCATCATACTCAGCGTTTTCAGACAAATCTCCCTTGTCTCTTGCTTCTGCAATCTGTTGGGTAATTTTTGGTCTTTCCACAGTTTCCAACTGCTCCAGCTCAGCTTTCATTTTGTCTAATCCCTCCTTTGTAACATAGCTTGCCATAATTTTCAAAATTTAGTTTTAGTATAAAAAAATAATCCGACATTTGCCGGACAATGTTTTCGAGTTGTAATCGTTTAATTTCTACAAATATATAAAAATTTAAATTGAAATGAAAAAAACTTTTTCAATATTATCTTTAATCACATTATTGATTTTCAGTAATTTAGCAATAAAATCCTGCGGCAGTACGGAAGATACCGTAAGTTGCTTCCCGAATAATCCCATTAACGTCACCCTTAATCTTAATCTTCCTGCCTATTACCCGCTGAACCAGGTTGGAGGATGGGTCTACATCAATGAACAACAGTCCGGTACAAGAGGACTTATCGTGGTAAGATCTTCCGATACTACCTTTAAAGTTTATGACCGTAATGCTCCCCACATCTGTCCCGACAGCAATACAACCTTAGAAGTTCAGGACAATATCAGAATTGTTTGCCCGAAAGACAACGCCCAATGGATTTTATTAACAGGCCAGCCTACCGCCGTAGCCAATGTACAGCCTAAAACCTATCTTTACAATTATGATCCTTCGGGGAAAATTTTAAATGTTACGTATTAATGAAAGCAGTCATTCAAAGAGTATCAGAATCTCATGTAAAAGTAGACGGGAATATTGTTGGCGAAATCGGAAAAGGGCTGATGCTTCTTGTCGGCATTGATGAAAACGACACGGAAACCGATGCAGACTGGCTCGTTCAGAAAATACTCAATCTCAGAATTTTCGGGGATGAAGATGGAAAGCTCAACCTTTCCGTGCAGGATATTAAAGGAGAAATTCTCTGCATCAGTCAGTTTACGTTGATAGCCGATTACAAAAAAGGAAACAGACCTTCTTTTATCAAAGCCGCAAAGCCTGATAAAGCCATTCCACTGTTTGATTATTTTAAAAAGGAAATCTCAAAATCCGGACTGAAAACCGAGAGCGGCATCTTCGGTGCCGACATGAAAGTTTCGTTAATTAATGACGGACCCGTTACAATTGTGATGGATTCCGTTACAAAAGCTTAAATTCGCAGAAAATATATTTTACAATACCAATGAAAAAAACATTATTTACGTTAGCCCTTTTAACAGGAGCACAACTTGCATTTGCTCAGAAATCGTATACCGACGAGCAAAAAGCTTCTTATTATATCGGTCTTGATATTGCCGAAAACATGAAAAAACAAGGCTTTCCTGCAGATCCTGAACTATTGGCGCAGGGATTCAAAGATGCTTTTGGAGAAAAGGCAAGTTTATTTCCTAAAGAAGAAATGGGCACCTTCATGCAGAATTTCATGCAGAAGCAGAATGAAAAAAAGCAGGCTGAAGCCAAATTAAAAGCAGAAGAGAACAAAAAGAAAGGTGCTGATTTTTTAGCTAAAAACAAGCTTAACAAAAATATTAAAACCACAGCAAGCGGCTTGCAGTACGAAGTTCTGAAAGAAGGCGACGGAAAAACAAAACCTGCCGCTTCAAGTACAGCAACAGTAACATACACCGGAAAACTGATGGACGGAACCGTATTCGATTCTACCGATAAAAACGGCGGAAAACCAATTGAGCTGAACATTTCCGGAGTGATTAAAGGGTGGACGGAAGGAATCCAGCTGATGTCCAAAGGGGCGAAGTACAGATTCTACATTCCGTCTGATCTTGCTTACGGAGATAACGGAGCAGGTGGCGTAATTCCTCCCGGAGCAACGCTTATTTTTGATGTTGAACTGGTAGATTTCAAATAGTTTAAGCCATACATATAAAAACGTCTTTCAAAGCTGAAAGACGTTTTTCAAATAAACTTTTATAAAAAAACTAACTCGCAGGGATACTGCTGAAGTTAAGTGCTATTCTGAGATTCATGTCTGAACTTGTCTGATTTTTCAGCTCATACACTGTTCTTACGGTAACGCCTGTGCTTTTTACAACTTCATCCAAATAACCCGAGTTTTCCAGATCCAGCGTAAGACTTGAGGCATCGGTGGAAATATTGGTTCTTGAAGCAACCAGTCTTTCACCCGTTCCACTCGATGATATATATACCTTTATCGATTTTAATGCGCTTAAATTTCCTCCTGATGGTGACACTACAGACACTTTGGCATCTGAAATTCGTACATCTTTTATCTTAGCATTGTTATTTCCTCCGAACCAGGTCTGAACATTAGATGCCGTAGCGGTGGAAGAAACTTCCTTATTTGCAGGAACGCCAGTTGAAATCAAAACATTAGCTGTATAAGGGAATGTATTCTGAACCAACGACTGCACGGTGCCGCAGCTTACCATAGCCACTGAAGCTACTGCCGCTGTCAAAATGATATTTTTCATAATGATAATTTTAAAGTGTTGGAAGCAGAAACTGTACCAAAATGTTAAAATCACTCTATGCTTACATTGAAATTACCTTTGGTATTTCCCGAAGCCATATTGCTTTTACCGATGATGAGCCATACCTCACCTTTTTCTTTGATATCATACGTAAGGTCTCTGCTGAAAGGTCCGTCATAATCGCCATTCGGTAATTTGATCTGGTTGAATCTGATATTAAAATCTTTTTCTTTTGTTGAAATTCTGGCCTTTATCTGAGAATTTCCGAAATCAGTGATCTTAAGTACGAGTTCCTGATTTTCACCGGTAAATTCTTCTCCTAATGTTATTGGTAACCGCTCACCGTCAACAGTTCTAATAATCTGCCCGTCCTTTACTTCTCTCATGACACCGGTACGAAGCACTTCTTTCGTTTTTGGGGCATTATTGATGATGGAGTCTTTTATTTTTAAAGCTTCAGAATCTGTGTTTCCTGCCGGAGCAGGCTGCTGAACGGCAGATAAGGAATCTGTATCCTGATTCTGCGTTTCCGTAACGGATGATTCTTTTTTACAAGAAAGCATAACAAGCGGAATGAGCAAAAATAATTTTTTCATAATACCTATTTTTGAATTGTATAAGCCTGTCGGCCTTTTTTTAAAGTTTATAGAGAAGCGAAAATTGTTCCATTGGCCCATATCTTTAACAGAGAAAAATCAGGCTTGCCGATTTTTTATGGCAGATGCTTCCCTGTTGAGATTTCTTACAGATTTCATCATAAAGTACATAAAATTAAGCATTACTCCCATAAAAACTGTTACGCCCCAAGTCTGTGAATGGTTCATAGGATAAACAATTCTTACTAAAATATCATTAAAAAGACCAAATGGATTGCTTAAAACATCCCAGCTGTTCCACCGTAGGAATCTTCCCAGATACACTCCGAAGCTGGTAAGAAATAAAAATGAAATGGTAATAATGTTGATGGCTGATTTCTTATAATAATCTGACAGTAATTTTTCAATGTCCAGCAGACTTACGAAGCCACAGAATAAGCCGGTCCAGGCATAGGAAAGAATAACGACGAGATCGTACCATATCGGTATGGAATTTCTGCTTTTCAGGTGGAAAAGATCGGTAAGGATGTATGGTGAGTTCGGGAAAAATACAATCCAAACCGCTATGGCCATCACCAGAGACCATTTGGTTCTGATCTTAAAAATGATTAAACAACTGCTGATAAAAAACGGAATCCAGGCAAGGAATAAATTCCAGTTGAGAAACAAAAATACTTTGGTCTCGGTGATGTAATATCTGAAAAGTGAAAGACTAAAACAAAAAAGTGTCATTAAAATCAACACAAAAGTGATTTCAAATCTGTGGTTACTTTTTAACTCTCTTATCATTTTTTAAAATTGATTATAATTAAAGTTTTTACACACAATTAAACCTCACAGGTTTCAATACCTGTGAGGTTTGAACAACGATCAACTTATTTCAAATCCTGATAATACAGAACCTTAGAAAGAAATTTTTCATTTTGCTGGAATTTTACTCTCTTCAGATTTAAAACTTCAGATTTTAACCGATAATCCCGGTTTTCTTCGGCATATTTCAAGAGATGCCTTTCGCTGAAGTTTATTTCCCTTAAATGATATTCTGCCACAAAATCTTTACGTTTCATATTTTCGGAAGTGATGATTCCGCCCCAATTGATGTAGCTGCAAACGAGGATAACGCCGTAAATATACCAGGCCATTGTATTGAAAAGGAAAACGTTTCTTTTTTGTTTCTGAATTTTTATAAACGTGGTCAGCAAACCGATTAACGCTAAAATTAAAAATGCATAAACTCCCATTCTTTTATAGGTAAACCCGTAATTGATAATATATTCTGAATTCTTGACCACTGCAGAAATAACAAGAGCTGCATTCAGGAAAATCCAGACTTTGGCTAGAACTCTCATGAGCCCGGCTTTCGGATCAAAATTGAAGCTGGATTTAAAGTAAAACATGATGACCACTATCGACATAATAATTGACAGGATTACAGCATTTACCCGCTCATGAGTTTCTTCAGAAAGCTTTACCGGACTTTTTACGGATTCGTAAAACTGTTCGTAATTGTAAGTAACAATAAAAAATACAAGTAAAATATTCAGTGCAAATAAAGAAATAATACCGCTCATTCTTTCGGCATCCAGATCAAGAAAGGAATACGTCGCCTTCTGAATTTTATCTTTTTCTCCAAAATTGTTATCAAGCAATCTGTTGCTTTTGTAAATAAACCGTTCAACTGCAAAATTCCAGTAATTGAAGGCGATGAAAAAACCTAAAACAATCATTGCCAAAAGCTGCCAGAAATTCAGATCAAGCTCAATATTGGTGAATAAGCTGGCAAAATGATCGCTTCCCGCAGAGTAAATTCCGAAGAAAACAGAGATCAGAATGAAAGGAATTATTACAAAAGCCATCGTCTTTTGCCACAATCCGGAAACATTTCTTTTAGGGAGCCATGCATCGAAATTCAGGATCCTGAAAAATGACGTAAAGCAGTTGGTCACGAACACGGGGACTAACATAAGAATCTTCATTTTCCGGTTTCTCGAGCGATAGCCTAATAATAAAAGCGAAGTCGCCACCGCCAAAAACGAAGGAAAATCTCCGTACCAGGCAAAAGCAATACCTGAAAGAATGCTTGTTATGAAAAGAAAAATAAATGTTTTCGTTCTGTTTCGTTCAGGAGTCCTGAAAAAAGTAAGCGCAGCGTAGATAACTCCGATAATTCCGAGATTAAGCCCAACATTCTGGTCATAAAATACTATGACGAAGAGTAAAGTCGTGAGAAATATATAATGATGTGTTTTCATGATTGGTTTAGTATAAAACGGTTACATTTTTCTGCTGAATAAAATCTTTCAGATGCTCAAAATTCTGCCATAGCAGCGCTTCGAAATCCCACTGGTGAAAAGGCCGCATGTTTTGTCCTTTCCTGTAAGCTTTAATGTAAATTCTGTAATATTCCGGTAAAATGATGCTTCCAAGAAAAATCGCTGCTAAGAGATGCGCATTCAGCTTTCCGTTTCCCAACAGCAGGAACTGCATGGCGATTTCATCCTCGAAATTGGTTCCGCAGCCTGTGATCAGGTGATGAACATCGTGGTTTTCCATTTTGGGGATCATTGTGAATCCATGATTTCTATAAAACTCACCCAATTTCCTGCCTAAAGAATCTTCCTGAAATTCCAGCAGCTGCTTTTCGGTAAACTGCCATTGCCTTTTCTTTTTCTTAAAATATTTTCTGTAGAGTTTCTGGGTTTTGTTGTAAACGAACAGAAGAAATTTGACGCGTATTTTTTTCATAGTTTATAGGTTATTTATTAATTTAACTTCCCGCGAACGGAGTTCCGAAAATTCCTACAGCCAGCTCAATCCACACCAAAGCCAGAAGCAATAAAATAATAAAGCAGATCATCAGCTTTGTAAGCAATGGCTTTTTTGATCTGATGACAAGATTGACAAAGAAAGCGGTTCCGAAAAGTAATACTGCCGCAATCGCAAAATCGAAAGGCGACCAGTTCCAGCCTTCTACAAATAGATTTCCGAAAAAAGCAGTGATCATTAATAATGTGGGCACAGCAAAGATGATGGTTGTTTTTTGTTTTTCTAAAGTCATAATTTCTATTTTTAATTATTAAAAGTACTTTGTATTTCAAAGTTTAATTGTAAAAAAATTTATCTTATTTTCCCAGTAATTTTTCCAATGCATTAATATGTTCGGTAAATGCTTCTCTTCCGCTTTGTGTAACGCGGTATGAAGTCTTCGGTTTTTTTCCTACAAATTCTTTTTTCACTTCAATATATCCGGATTTTTCAAGCGCATTGCTGTGGCTGGCCAGGTTGCCATCCGTAATTTCAAGCAGGTTTTTCATTTCAGAAAAATCAACCCAGTCGTTCACCATAAGAACGGACATGATGCCCAATCTTACCCGGCTTTCAAATTCTTTATTGAGTTGATTTATATTTATCATTATACATTATTATTAATATACAGCTTTCTTAGATTATGTTACTATTTCTATCATGAAAGCTAAAAAGGAATATGCACATTACTATCACTTATACTTCTTATGCATTATCAATCCATACACAATATGCAAAGCGCCAAAACCAATCGCCCAGAAAAGCAGCCCCCATCCTAAGAAGAATAAGGAAATTAGTCCTAAAATAATCTGGCAATATCCTAAATATTTAATATCCGTTAAGGTATATCGTTCTGCACTTACCAGAGCCAGTCCGTAGAAAAGCAATGTTGCCGGAGCAATAAATACAAAAAGATGGTGATAAAGAAGCGCTAAACAAAAGAAACCTCCTGTTACCAAAGGAACGGCAAAGGTAACCAAAAGTCTTCTTGTAGTAGCATCCCAGATTTTCAATCCTTTTCTTTTGCTTTTATTAGCCGTAAAAATATATCCGCTAAGGAGGGCAACTACCAGAATTACAATGCCAATTGTCACCAGTTCTTTCACCAGAGCAGGTCCGAAAATATTACTTTTCCCATCAAAATAATCAATGCCTTCTCTCTGGAATATGAAATAAACATACACCGCACCTGCAATAGCAGCCAAACCCGCAACGACCCCTGAGAGACCGCTTAAAGAAATAAATCTTGAAGAACGCTCCATCATGGAACGAATATGTGATAAATCTTCGTGATAGTTTTTTGACTCCATAAAAAGAACTTTGAATTACAAAGTTATTATTTATTTTTAATCTGCAAAATATTTTTTTAAGTTATTTATCACGTAACAAATCAATTCAGTTGAAAAAAAACCGCCGGGGATCCGACGGTATATTCTTATATATGTAAAGACTGTTATTTTGACCTCAGTTTTTCTTTTATGGATTCAATATTTTTCTTTGCAGAATCTTCCAGAATTAGACTGGCGCTCATGTGAATTCTTGCCGGCATCAGTTCGTTAAAATGATCGGTTCCTTCCCATGAAACTTTTTTAATTAATGCCAAAGCGTCACTGCTTCTTGAGGCTAATGTTTCAAGGAATTTCTCCAGCTTTGCATCCATTTCTTCAATACTTTCCGAAACAGAATGGTAAATATTGTGCTGTTCTGCCCATTCTGCCGATCTGAAATCCGCATCAATAGCCATTGCCGAAAATTGCGACTTCCCGATTTTTCTCTCTACATAAGGCCCGATTACAAAAGGTCCGATTCCTAAATTGATTTCCGTTAAAGCCAGGGCGGCATCCTTTATTGCAAAACAATAATCTGCACCGCAGGCAATACCTACTCCGCCTCCTGTTGTTTTTCCCTGAACCCTTACCACTACAATTTTACCGCAGTTTCTCATGGCATTCAAAACTTTTGCAAAGCCTCCGAAGAACTTTGTGGATTTTTCGAGTTCTTCAATTTCCAGCAATTCATCAAAGCTTGCCCCTGCGCAAAACGCTTTGCTTCCTTCACTTTTTATAAGGATAGCTTTTACTTCATCCTTAGTTCCTTGATCAAGAATGGTTTGTGCTAATTTTTCAAGAATAGCCCCCGGAAGAGAATTGCTTTTCGGGGTCCCGAAAGTGATTTCGGCAATATTGTTTTTAAGTTCAGATACTACGAATCCGTTCATTTTACTTTATAATTGAATTAATGCAAAAGTAATAAATAGAAAGGGTTCTGAAGGAATAAACTTTTGTAAATAAACCTGACAATAATATGTAAATAAACAGCTATTTCTCCTGCTTATCTCTCAGCTTAAATATAATATACATTTAATCTCAAAAATGTTACGGGAAGAATCGAAATTATCATATGTGGTACCACATGGGAATTCTATAAAAAATAATTTATAAATAATTTAAATATGTAATGATTTATTTATTACATTTAACCAATAATTGAAATATCAATAATCTATCCGTAGAAATACGTAATGCTTAATTTGGTATTTTCTACTCTATTGGAGGACCTACGATTGTTGTTACTTTGAACTGTCAAGAAAGTACAGCATTTAATAAAAAGGCGGAATCCGAAAAGCCTGAAAAGAGTAGGAAATTAAAACTGAAAAACTAATTATTATGGACGACGAATTAATGGGAGTCATTAAAGTATTTGCCGGAAATTTCCCACCAAGGGGATATATGTTCTGCAATGGTGCTTTACTAAGTATTTCTCAAAATACTGCTCTATTTTCAATCTTAGGAACTACCTACGGAGGCGATGGAATTAGCACGTTTGCTTTACCTAATCTCAACGGACGTTTCCCAATTGGAACAGGCAATTCCACTACCGGGCAATCGTACGAACTGGGTGAACAAGACGGGTCTCCTACCACTACGCTTCTTTCTTCTAATCTGCCAAGCTTTGCGAGCCAGCTGAAAGTATCTTCAACGAACGCTACATCAGCAACCCCTTCTGTTACCTCATCAATTGCAGTGAGCGGAACACAGGCCGGTAGAGACTTTATAGCTGTTCCTAGTTTTGCAGATACTGCTCCTAATACGATGATCAACCCGCAATCTGTTGTTTTCATCGGTCAGAATATACCGGTTAACAACATGCCGCCTTATGTGGGAATCAATTACATTATCTGTGTAGAGGGAATCTATCCTTCAAGACCATAATTTTACCAGTACCTAACAACTAAATACAATAATCATGGACGAAGAATTATTAGGAACCATTAAACTTTTTGCAGGAAATTTTGCACCAAGAGGCTATATGCTTTGCAACGGTGCTTTATTGAGCATCAGCCAGAATCAGGCACTATTTTCACTTTTAGGAACTGTGTACGGCGGCGACGGAAAGACCACATTCGCTTTACCCAACCTGAACGGACGTGCCCCAATTGGAGCAGGAACTTCAAATACAGGAAAAAGTGTGGTTTTAGGTGAAGCTGCGGGAAGTCCTCAAACAACTCTTCTTAGCACAAACCTTCCTTCAATGGTAAGCCAGCTGAGAATTTCAAACACGAACGCTACTACAGCTACCCCTTCATCTGCTTCTTCAATAGCTATCTCCGGCACACAGGCAGGCAGAGATTTTATCACTGTGCCAAGCTTTGTAGATGCAGCTCCCGACACGGTAATTAATCCGGCTTCAGTAACCTTTACAGGCCAGAATTTACCTCTAGATAATATGCCTCCGTACTTGGGACTTAACTATATTATCTGTGTATCGGGTATTTTCCCATCAAGACAATAATATTACAACCTTAAATTTTAAATCATGAAAAGTACTTTACTTTCTACCATCTGTGGTCTTTTTATCTCAATGCTTACATTCGGACAGACCAGTACAGAACAGTTTGAAACAGAATCTAACGGAAGCACCAGCTTTACGGACAATGGCGTAATCTTCAATATTATATCAAATGTAAATACTTATGATATCCAGGCGGCTTATCCGGGAACAGGATGGAATGGTACTTCTATCGATAACAGGTATATTGATAATTCAGGATCTGGAAATCAGTCTGCAGGAACATCGTTCAGTATTAAAACAACTTCCAATCTTTTTAAAGTAAACAGATTCTGGGTATACGCAGCAGCAGCCAATACGACTCTGGGAGTTGCAGGTACACTTACTATCACAGGAAAATTATCCGGGGTAACAAAATTTACCCAAACAAAAACCACAGGTTTTACGTCGACAATAGCGATCACGAACGGATATACTCTTATTGATATGACGAATCTGAACGGGCAGAATTACAGCAATATCGTAATCGATCAGCTGCAGATTACTGCCGGTGGAAATTTCCAGTATCTTTCATTTGATGCCTTTACATGGGTGAAAGACAGCGGAATTGTTTTAGCAGCAAATGATGTGAAAGCTCCTAAAAAGGAAAATAACATCTATCCAAACCCAACAACCGGCCCTCTTACTATTAAAGCTGTGGAGAATACCAAGTTTGAGGTTTACAGTGAATCAGGGCAGCTGGTAAAAACCATTGAAGCTAAAAAAGGAGTAAATGAAGCCAGTATCTCTGAACTTCCAAGAGGAGTTTATATGGTAAAATCTTCTTCAGAAGCCTACAAAATTATCAAACAATAGGATATTTATCATCAACAACTAATAACCAAAAACTATTGATAAATAAACTGTGTTGTGTGACGGTTCTAATGCATAAGTGTGATAGAAAATCCCCTGAAATTTTATTTCGGGGGATTTGTTTTCTTTAATGCTAAAATATATTTATCAATATACAGCTGTTTGTCTTTCGATTTGTATTGCTGAATATACCTTGGATGTTCCAGAACGGTCATTTTTTCAAAAAGGCGGGCTTCCTGATTGAGTTTTGAAATAAAATCTGCATTTTTCTTTCCCATGATAAACACTTCCGATATATCAAGATTAAGACCGATATGCTTTTTTAAAGAATCAATCATAAAATCCTTCACATCAGCAAATAACCCTTTATCGTCATAATAATTGGCATTGATCCAGTTTCCTTTCGATTTCCGGACGATAGCCAGCGGAAAAGGTGAATTAATAAAGACCTCACTATAAAATTCTTCTGCACCCCCATATTCCGAAATCATATCATAGACGAATACAGATGAAACTTCATGAGTGTAAGCGGAAGTCATTTTTATGCCGCAAACACTCTCCAAACGTTTGGTGTCGGTAAAAGGCACTCCGGTAACGCCTGCTCCGTGGCGGCTGGGATTAATACCGATTAAAAATTTCCTTTGCTTACTGTCATTATAATATTTGTGGTAAAACTGCTGCATTACCTGCAGTGTTTCGGGATTATCCAGATAAGGATTTAGGACCTGAAAGTCATCAGGAAGATTTCCATCATATTTCAAATTCAGATTAAAATTAACAACTTGTTCGGCGAAGGTTTTCATGTATTAAATATATAAAATATAACAGTGTAACAATTAATTGCTACACTGCTAAATTGATATATTATTGCATTACTCATTAAATCAATCCGAACTGCTCAAAATGATGCGTAAAATGTTTTCTGTGCATCAGTTCCCACATTTCTTTATTGAGTTTTCCGAAGACGAAATTCATGTGTTCTGCCTGCGGATTTTCTTTATAATAAATCACAAATCTCTTAAGATTGTCCAGAAATGACTGTTTGGCCGCTTCCAGATTTTTATGTCTTAATTCCAACAGCTTTTCATCTTCTGCCAAAAACGGCGCCGGGAAATCTTTCGGCATTTTTCGGTGATTGTACAGAGAATCCTGCCATTTTTCCAACTGTTCTTCCGGGGTGAAGCACTTGTCTGCTTCAGGCTCTCCCAAGCTTACCAAAACGCCATGCTCCAAATGCTCAATCATTTGCTGCGGAGACATTTTGCCCCAATTTGGCTGAGTGGATTCCGTTAATCCGTTTAATGATTTCTGAATATTTTTCAGGTTTAAATCAATAAAAGGAGACTGTTTCGCCACCAGCGTTAAAATGGTAGCCACGCAAACAATTTCATCTCTTTGATTCACCACCTCAACCAGCCATTTTACAACACCGGAAGGAATATTTCTTCCTTTAACACCACGGTTGATTTTTTCTTTCGCCGTTAAATAAACCGTAATTGTATCTCCTGCATAAACCGGCTTGAAGAAAGAACAGTTTTCCAGTCCGTAATTTGCAATCACCGGGCCTTTTTTACCGGAAACAAATAATCCTGCCGCTGCGGAAAGAATAAAATAGCCGTGTGCAACGGTTTTATCGAATATAGTTCCTGTTAAGCTCGTTGCATCGGTGTGGGCATAAAAATGATCCCACGAAACATTGGAGAAATTCACGATATCAGCATCCGTTACGGTTCTTCCTGCCGTTTCCAGCGAATCGCCTACTTCCACTTCTTCAAAATATTTTTGGAAAGGATGCTTGTCTGAATATTTTTTCTCCGCACCCTGCTGATATACTTTTGTAATAGCCGTCAAAATATCGGGTGAACCCTGAATTGCCGTTTTCTGAAGGAAGAAATGAAGACCGTTCAGTCCGCCCATTTCTTCACCACCTCCTGCTCTTCCGGGACCTCCGTGCATTAAGGTTGGGAGCGGTGATCCGTGGCCTGTACTTTCTTTTGCATTATCCCTGTTCAGCACAAAAATTCTTCCGTGCTGGGAAGCCATTTTCCAGGACGTTTCCGCTACAAACTTATCGTCGTAAGAAACAATAGACCCTACTAAACTTCCTTTCCCTCTTTTTGCCAATGCTGCCGCTTCTTCTGCATCTTTGTAAGGCATTAATGTAGAAACAGGTCCGAAGGCTTCTACGTCGTGAGAGATATTTTTCTCAAAAGGTTTGTCATTTAAAAATAATTTAGGGCTCATGAAAGCTCCGTTTTCATAATCAGCATCTACCAATTCGTGCTGACCGTCATAAATCAATTCAGTTTCCGCCTTCAGCATATTGATCTTTCTTACAACCTCATCGTACTGCTGTTTTCCAACTAAAGATCCCATTCTTGTTTCCCTGCTTAACGGGTTTCCGATTTTTGTCTGATCCAAAGCTTTGGATAAAGCAAGCTGAACATCACCCACCAGATGTTCCGGAACAATAATTCTTCGTATTGCCGTACATTTTTGGCCCGCTTTTGTGGTCATTTCATTACGGACTTCCTTAATGAACAAATCAAATTCAGGTGTGCCTGGTCTTGCTTCCAGCCCTAAGATCGAACAGTTCAAGGAATCTGCTTCCATATTGAAACGGACCGCATTTCCGGCAACGGAAGGCAACGACTTTAATTTTCTTCCTGTTGTTGCTGAACCGGTAAACAGTACGGAATCTCCATCCTGGACATAATCCAGAATATTTCCCGGCTCCCCGCAAACCAGCTGAACAGCGCCTTCAGGAAGAATTCCGCTTTCAATCATATCCTGAAAAACCGCGTTGGTAAGATAAGAACCAAACGGTGAAGGTTTTACAATGGAAGGAACACCTGCCAATAATGAAGTAGACAATTTTTCCAGCATTCCCCAAACCGGAAAATTATAAGCATTAATCTGAATGGATACCCCTTCACTTGGTGTTAAAATATGGGTGCCAAGGTGCGTACCATTTGCAGAGATTTTCTGAGTGTCCCCGTCTACCCAAAACGGGGTATTGGGAAGCATTCTTTTTGCCAGTCCGGAATAGGTGAAAAAAGTTCCGAAACCTCCTTCAATGTCTACCCAGGAATCTACGTGGGTGGCTCCTGTTTTATATGATAGTTCGTAATATTTTTTCTTTCTTTCTAAAAGATAAAGCGCAACTTTTTTTAACATTTCGCCACGGTCGTAAAACGTCATGGATGAAAGGTTTTTGTAGCCTATTGTTCTTCCGTAGTCCAAAGCCTGCTCAAAATTCAGACCTTCCGTATCGGAAATGGCAACCTGTTCTCCCGTAACGGCATTGTATAAGGGAATTCCATTTCCGGAACCTTCGATCCATTCGCCGTAAATATAGTTTTTTAACTTTTCCATAAAATTTAATTTAACAATGTAGCAATGTAACAGTTTGCCAATTTAATTGTTACATTTCTTACACTGGTATATTGTTATATTATTTAATATCATCCCAAATGCTGTAATCCACCACTTTCGTAGGAATCTGCTGAACATATTCCGTGAAAGGTTCACAAGGCAAAATGGCTTCTTTTCCTTCTCTTGCCAGTTCCTGATAGAGTTTTGTGCCTTCCGTTTTCCATTTAATCATTTCATCGGAAACATCACGAATAATTTTTGCAGGGCTTCCCACAATTAATTTTCTGGCATCACATCTGAAGTTTGCCGGAACAAAAGCTAAAGCACCAATAATACATTCATCACCGATAACGGCTTTGTCCATCACTACAGCATTCATCCCTACCAGACAGTTTTTCCCGATATGTCCGGAGTGAATGATTGCACCATGACCGATGTGTGCAGATTCTTCTAAAATGGTTTCTATCCCCGGAAATACGTGCAGCGTGCAGTTTTCCTGTACATTGGCTCCGTCTTTAACGATAATTTTACCCCAGTCGCCACGGATCACCGCATTCGGACCGACATAGACTTCTTCTCCGATTTCCACATTTCCTATAATTACCGCCTGCGGATGAATATAAGCAGTGGGTTTGATGATGGGACGGATTCCGTGATATGAGTAGATGTTCATAAATTTTTTGTTAAAAATTTAGTTTAACAATGTATCAATCTAACAGTTTACCAATGAGATTCTTCATTTCGTTCAGAATGACAGACTGCAAAATTGTTACATTGATACAATTCTATATTGTTACATTATTGAAAAAGTTATACTTTTTCAATTACCATTGCATACCCTTGTCCGACACCGATACAAAGCGTACACAAGGCGTATTTTTTATCCTGTTTCTGAAGTTCCAATGCGGCAGAACCTACAATTCTTGCTCCGGAAACGCCGAGTGGATGACCGATCGCGATAGCTCCTCCGTTCGGATTGACTCTTGCATCGTCATCTTTTATTCCTAACGTTCGGGTTACTGCTAAGGCCTGCGCTGCAAATGCTTCATTCAGTTCGATGATATCCATATCTTCTAATGAAAGACTGAGTCTATTTAATACTTTTTGAGCAGCTTCAACGGGCCCGATTCCCATGATTCTCGGTTCTACACCTGCAACGGCTGAACCTAATATTTTAGCGATCGGCTGCAGTCCGTACTTTTGTACTGCTTCTTCGCTGGCTAAAATTAAGGCGGCCGCACCGTCATTCATTCCCGATGCATTTCCTGCGGTAACGGTCCCATCTTTCCTGAAAGCCGGACGAAGTTTTCCCAACCCTTCCATTGAAGACGTCGGTTTAATAAATTCATCTTTATCAAAAATTTTAGGTTCTCCCTTTTTTTGTGGAATTTCCACGGTTACGATTTCTTCAGCGAGTCTGCCGTTTTCCTGAGCTTTCGTGGCTTTTTGTTGGGACCAAAGGGCAAATTTATCCTGGTCTTCACGGCTTATCTGATGGATATCCGCTAAATTTTCTGCCGTTTCGCCCATTCCGTCGACGCCGTACATTTCTTTCATTTTAGGGTTGATGAATCTCCACCCGAAAGTGGTATCAAACATCTGGCTGTCTCTTCCGAAAGCGGCACTTGGTTTTGACATTACATAAGGCGAACGCGTCATGTGCTCAACACCACCTGCGATATAAATTTCCCCTTCTCCTGCAGCAATCGAACGGAAAGCATTGGCCACCGCCGACATTCCGGAGGCGCACAATCTGTTAACGGTTTCTCCTCCGATTTTATAAGGAAGCCCCGCCAGTAAAAGGCCCATTCTGGCTACATTCCTGTTGTCTTCACCTGCCTGATTGGCACACCCGAAAATAACATCCTCAATTTCTTCTACAGGAACTTCAGGGTTTCTTGCTACGATTTCTTTAATAACAATCGCCGCCAAATCATCGGCTCTGACTTCTGAAAGTCCACCACTTAATTTTGAAATGGGTGTTCTGATGTAATCTATGATGTATACGTTGTTCATAATTTTTTTTAATGTAACAATCTAATAATGTAACAGTGTAAAAATTTTTGCTTGCTGAGCTTGTGGCATCTTATTGCTACATTGTTAGATTAATTTTTTAAACTTGTACTTAATATTTTATATATAATTTTTCCTATTTCTGTAATCTGACTTTCCAATTTTCATCAGAAGGCTAATTCTTGGAATGTTTACACAGGTACAGCCAATATTTTGTCTCTTCTAATTCCTTGGCTGAATTTTTATCTTATTAATAAATCTTTTTGCTGTGAGGGTTTTGTGCTTCAAATGAATTGGCCCCGATACTGGTTCCGGATCGTAACAATTGTTTAGCAACAACAAATTTTCCTTTTTCTTCTAACAATTCACAGAACTCAATTATATGTAAGGAGAATTGAATTGTTTTTTCAGTTAATGGATTATTCTCAAAATTTATCATTTGTGTTAAAAATTAACTATTTCATCATTGTTAAATTGTTATACTAAAATATTGTTAGATTGAGCTTACAGCTCTGTTACCTTTTTTCCGATTTTATACACTGTTCCGACAAATTTTGCAATCAGATCATTATTTTGGTTGGTGATTTTAATATCGTAAACAGCTGTTTTTCTTGTATCGTTTACTAAAATGCTTTCTGCCCTGAAAACATCGCCTTCTTTTCCGGCTTTGGTAAAGTTGATGATGCAGTTTAAGGCAACTGCTGCATCTCCGGAATTGTTGGATGAAAATGCTAATGCCGAATCTGCAAAAGCAAACGTAATTCCTCCATGAACCGTTTTCAGCCCATTGATCATTTCTTTTTTAATGGGCATTTCGATTAAACAATAATTTTCTTTCACATCAATCAGTCTGATATTCATCCATTGGGAAAAAAAATCCTGATCGAACATATATTCTGCAACCTGTCTTGGATTCATTTTAATGTATACTTGTTATTTTTTCGTATAATTCGTCAGCGAACCGGTCATAAATGCTCATGGTTTTACCCAAAATGACCTGATTGTATGAAAGATTTTCCGCCGGATAAGATGCATTCAAATCAACTCCTTCTTCATCGGCAATCCTTTTAATCACCTCTTTATATTTTTCATTGAATTTTCCTAAGAGCTCCAGTCTTTCCTGATAGTCGTCTATAGAGGAAAGTTCCTGAATTATATATTCTTTTTCGATATTCAACCTAGTTTCCAGCTCGGCTCTGAATTCGTCTATATTCATTTTTTAATGTAGTAATTTAACAATGCAACAGTTTACCAATGAGATGCTTCGACAAGCTCAGCATGACAGTGCGGCTGGTACATTGGTACACTTTATAATTTACGAAGCAACGGACTTTGTCTGTATCTTTCTTCCTGATATTCTTCGTAAAGATTCTGCAGGGTTTCGGAAATTTTTGCATACCCGATTTCTTTTCCCCACGCTAATAAACCTTTTGGATAATTTACCCCTTTCTGCATGGCCAATTCCAGATCTTCATCGTTCGCAACGCCTAATCTTTTTGCTTCCACAGCTTCGTTAATCAACATCGAAATAATTCTTAAAAAGATCTGCTGATAAAGTGCATCATCTTTTACAGGCTCTGCTTTAACAGCTCCTTCCGAATAATCATAAAAGCCTTTCCCTGTTTTCCTGCCGTGAAGTTTGGCTTCAGACATTCTCTGCTGAAGGAGAGAAGGTTTGTATTTCGGATCGTAGAAATATTCATTATAAACTGTTTTAGTTACCGAGAAATTCACGTCAACTCCAATTAAATCCATCAATTCAAAAGGTCCCATTTTAAAGTTTCCTAAAGTTTTCATGGCATCATCCACCTGTTCTACCGTTGCAATATTTTCTTCTACGATTCTTAATGCTTCTCCATAATAAGGACGCGCAATTCTGTTCACGATAAATCCGGGGATATCTTTGGCAATAACAGGAGTTTTTTCCCAGTCTTTCATTAGACTGTAGATTTTTTCGGCTAAAGATTTTTCTGTTAATAAAGAAGGAATAACCTCAACTAAAGGCATCAAAGGAGCAGGGTTGAAGAAATGAATTCCGATGAAACGTTCGGGTTTTTGTAATTCCGCACCCAGAGAGGTAATGGAAATCGATGAGGTGTTGGAACCGATGACACAGTTGTCTGAAATGTGTTTCTCTAATTCTGTGAATACTTTGGTTTTGATTTCTTTGCTTTCGATGATGGCTTCAATGATTAATTCACAATCTTTGAAATCCTTCAATTCTGTTGCGATAGAAATATTAGCTAAAATTTCAGACATTTTCTCTGCCGAAATCTTCTGTTTGTCTACCAGTTTGGTTAATGTTTTTTCCAGTCCTAAGGTCGCCGTTTCTACCTGTTTTGCATTGGCATCATAAATCCAGACTTTGCATCCGTTTGTTGCGGCTACCTGTGCAATGCCGATTCCCATTGTTCCGGCACCGATAATTCCTACATTCTTCATAATGTAACAGTGTATCAATGTGCCAATGTAACAATCTTTCCCACTCTGAGCTAGTTGAAGCATTTGATTGGCAGACTGTTACATTGGTACATTGCTATATTAATTCTTATTTTCCTTTATATTCAGGTTTTCTTTTTTGTAAAAAAGCACTTACTCCTTCTACAAAATCTTCTGTTTCTGCGGCTTCCTGCTGTAAGTCTGCTTCAAGTTCCAACTGTTCTTTCAGCGTATTGTTGTAAGAATTGGCAAAAGCTTTTTTGGTGAGTTTAATGGCTGCTGTCGGCATATTTGCCATTTTTTCAAGAATTTCCATTGATTTCGAATTGAATTCGTCTTCAGCAAATACTTCAGCCACCAATCCGTATGATTTTGCTTCTTCGGCTGATAATTTTTTTCCGGTAAATGCTAAATAATTGGCAAGCTGCCTTCCCATCAATTTAGGTAAGAAATAAGTTCCTCCCGTATCCGGTATTAATCCGATATTAGAAAATGCCTGGGCAAAGTATGATTTATCAACCGCCAGTACAAAATCTGAAATCAAAGCTAACATTGCTCCTGCACCTACAGCAGGGCCGTTTACCAATGCTACAACAGGTTTTTTGCAGCGTGTAATTTCCATAACCAGCGGATTATAGTAATCTTCTACAATTTTTCTGATAATATTGTTATCATGATGTTCATTCCCTTGTACAAAAGCATCATCCAGATTCTGGCCGGAGCAAAAAGCTCTTCCTCTTCCGGAAATGGCAACACATCTTACTGTAGGATCTTCACTGCATGCCTTTACAAAATCTTTCAGGTCTGATAAAGACGGCTTTGTAAGAGCGTTCATGGTGTCCGGCTGGTTGAGGTAAGCAATTTTTAACTTTCCTTCGAAGTGGATCTCAATATCGAGTTGTGTATACATAGTTTTTAATTTTTATGATTAATGCACTAATTTAGTTATAATGTAACAATTTATTAGTTTAACAATGTAATAATTAAAATGTAGCGCCAAACAAATTGGTAAACTGGTACATTACTCAATTGTTGCATTCTTTAATGGCATTTAAAATAATCAAAAGGTTCAAGACAGTCTAAACATTGGTACGAAGCCTTGCATAATGTAGACCCGAATCTGCTGATCTGTTTTGAGTTCATGGAACCGCAACGCGGGCATTTTTTCGGTTTGCCGATGTGATGCTCGTCTGCGCCTTTTTCGGGAGGGGTAATTCCATATTCCCGGAGTTTTTCTCTTGCCTCATCCGTAAGCCAGTCTGTTGTCCAGATTGGAAACATTTTGGTCACTACTTTAACCTCCCAACCATTTTCTTTCATGATTTTGATAATATCTTCCTCAATCGTGAACATAGCGGGGCAGGCAGAATAAGTGGGCGTAATGGTTACTTCGCAGGAGTTTTCTCCTATAACTTTCGCTTCTCTTACAATGCCTAATTCCACGATATTGATGACCGGAATTTCCGGATCGGGAACCATTTCTAATATGTCTAAAGGATTTTTCAATCTTTTTAATCTAAAAATTTTATTTAACGCAAAGTTCGCTAAGATTTTTTTTTAACTACCAGACGTTTTTAAGTTCGCAAAGGCGTTTCACTCAGCAGAGGATAATTTATCAATGTCTGTTAAATATTGAATTGAAAATTGTTACATTGATAAACTGACATATTGTTATATTCAGAAACTTACCAAGTACAACCCGGATATGCTCTCTGCATATACTGCAATTCGCAAAGGATGTATCCGAAATATTCCGTATGATATCCTGTTCTTGATTTTGGCTGCATGAAAGGATTTGTTGGATATTCCAACCCATAGTCTGCAAAATCTTTTTGGGTGATTGCCAGAAATTCTTCATAAAGTGCATCTGCGTTCGGAGCAATATTTAAAGCAACCAAATCTTCCTCACCTTCTGTTTTTGCGAATAAACCTTTGGTATATTCCCAGATATTTTCTATTGCTTTTTCCAGGCGAATTTTACTTTCTTCCGTTCCCTGAGCGAAGATTTTCATCCAGGAAGCAGCGTGGGTATAATGGTATTTTACTTCTTTCAATGACTTTTGTGCAATTGCCGAAAGTTCTTCATTGGCGGAATTGGACAATGCTTCATATATCAGTTTTTGATATACTGCGAAAACATACACTTTCAAAATCGTCTGTGCATAATCTTCATTAGGAAGCTCCACCCAATGTGCATTTACATATTCGTGTTCGTATCTTAAGAAGGCAAGATCATCTTCCGTTTTACCGTTGTCTATCACTCTTGAGGCGTACACGTAAAAGTTATTGGCCTGGCCAAGCTCATCCAATGCGATATTTGTCAATGCAATATCTTCTTCCAGATAAGGGCCTTCACCACACCAGGCAGATAAACGCTGCCCCATAATGAAGCTGTCGTCTGCCAGTTTTAATAAATAATTGTATAATGGGTTCATTATTTTAGCTTTTGGCTTTTGGCATTTAGCTTTTGGCAAATTGCCAGCAGCTAGCAGCCAAGAGCTGTTTTACATATTTTTAACATCGTTTGGAATTTCGTAGAAGGTTGGATGACGGTATAATTTATCATCTGCCGGATCGAAGAACGCTTCTTTATCCACTCCTTCTGAAGTTACGATGTATTTACTTGGAACTACCCAAACTGAAGTTCCTTCTTTTCTTCTTGTATATACGTCTCTTGCATTCTGCAAAGCCATTTCTGCAGTCGGTGCCTGTACAATTCCAACGTGTTTGTGGGATAGTCCCGGTTTAGTCTGAATAAACACTTCCCACATATCTAAATTTGCCATAGTCAATTATTTAACAATGTATCCATGTACCAGATTACCAATGAGATTCTTCGCTTTGCTCGGAATGACAATGATGGTTACATTTTTACATTGGTATATTGTTGTATTATTATATTACTTCTTTTTGTTGTTTTTCCGCAAAAGCTGCCGCCGCTTCTTTTACCCAGGCATTCTCTCTCTGCGCTTTTCTTTTGGTTTCGATTCGTTTTTTGTTGCAGGGTCCGTTTCCTTTTAAGATTTCCATGAATTCATCCCAGGGAAGTTCCCCGAAATCATAATGTTGTCTTTCTTCATTCCATTTTAAATCTTTGTCCGGAATGGTTAATCCTAAAAATTCAGCCTGAGCAACCGTAACATCAATGAATCTCTGACGAAGGCTGTCGTTGCTTTCTCTTTTTACTCTGTAATTCATAGAGATTTTAGAGTTTGGCGAACTGTCATCATTTGGTCCGAACATCATTAAAGCGGGCCACCAGAAACGGTTTAACGAAGCCTGAGCCATTTCTTTCTGCTGTTTTGTACCACGACAAAGTGCCATTAAAATCTCGTAGCCCTGTCTTTGGTGGAACGATTCTTCTTTACAGATTTTTACCATTGCTCTGGAATAAGGGCCATAAGAATTTCCCATCAGCATCACCTGGTTCATGATCGCTGCACCGTCTACCAGCCATCCGATCGCACCGATATCCGCCCAGCTTAACGTCGGATAATTGAAAATACTTGAATATTTTGCTTTTCCTGAAAGCATATCTTCATAAGTAGCATCTCTGTCTGCTCTTACCGTTCCGTCACCTAATGTTTCGGTAGCGGAATACAGGTATAGACCATGGCCTGCCTCATCCTGAACTTTCGCCAAAAGCGCCATTTTTCTTCTCAGGGAAGGTGCTCTGGAAATCCAGTTGGCTTCCGGCAGCATTCCTACGATCTCGGAATGGGCGTGCTGTGAAATCTGACGAACCAGTAATTTCCTGTAATCATCAGGCATTACATCTTTTGGTTCTACTTTATTTTCTTCGTGTACATACTGTACAAATTTTTCTAAATCCATAACTTTCAATTTAGCAATGTATCAGTTTAGCAATTTACCAATTAGATGCTTCGACAAGCTCAGCATGACAGTGATTGTTACACCGGTAAATGATTAAATTGTTACATTAATATTAAACATCATAATTCAACATCACCACGTTGGTTGTAGGGTGACACTGGCAGGTAAGAACATAACCTCTGGCTACTTCCTCTTCGGTAAGCGCGTAGTTTTTTTCCATGAAAACTTCACCTTCCAAAACTTCCGCTTTACACGTACAGCACACTCCTCCCTTGCATGCAAAAGGCACAGGAAGATTGTCTTTCAACGCTTTATCTAAGATACTCTCTTTTTTTGAATTCAGATGGAACGAATATTCATCATCGTCGATGATTACGGTTACCATACTTTCGATATTGGCAATGGCTTTGAATTCGTCACTCATCTCTTCCGTATTTTCTTCATCCGGAGCAGTGAAATATTCAAATAGAACCTGAATTGCCGGTACTTTTTTATCTTTCTTTAAATAATCGGCGATGCCTTTTATCATTTCCGAAGGACCGCAAATAAAATAAGTAGCTTCCTTCACATCAATATCTGCGTATCTTTCAAACAAAAGCTCCAGTTTTTCAGGAGAGATTCTTCCTTCAAAGATCGGATCTTCATGCTGTTCACGGCTTACCAGATAGACCACTTTTAATCTCCCGTTGAACTGTTCTACCAGCTTATCGATTTCCGCTTTTTTCATCACATGATTCATGCTTCTGTTGCTGTAAAACAAATAGGCGTTGGAAAGAGGTTCCTGGTAAAGGCTTTCTTTAATATTGGACAATACCGGAGAAATCCCGCTTCCTGCAGCCAGTCCCACGTAAGTTTTCACATTGGTAGGATGATAAGTTGTGTTAAAACCGCCCATGGGAGGCATTACTTCCAATACCTCATCCATGTGAAGATGTTCGTTGAAATAGCCGGAAACTTTTCCGCCTTCTAAAAGCTTAACCAAAACTTCCAGCGTATTGCTTTTTTCGCTTGGTGCGTTACAGATAGAATAAGAACGTCTTTCTTCGTTTCCATTGATCATCATCCGGAAGTTAAGATACTGCCCCTGCTTGAACCTGAATTTATCTTTCAGCTCTTCGGGAATTTCAACGGCTACATTTACTGCATCGTTGGTATCTTTCTGAACTTTTACCGTTTTTAGTTTATAAAATGAATTCATTTTGTTTTTAATATTCTATTAATTTTTCCACCTTCACATTTAGGTAAACTGTCCTGGGCATGAATTTTCACTCTTGTGGTAATTCCTACCCGTTTTTTTATTTCGTTTTCTATATTTTTTGCAAAGTTTCCTACAAAAATAACATAATCATCGGTATTTTGAATTAGGTTTTCTGCTGCAACGAGTTCATCATCAATTTCCACATCAATATCCAGTGCCACACACATCTGTTCTTTTTCAACCGGAGTTAAATAATAATTCGGGACCACTCCCTTTACGTGGGAGAATGCTTCTTCAATCTGGCTGGGATAGACATTTACCCCTCTTACAATCAGCATATCATCAGCTCTTCCGAGAATAGGCCTCATTTTCACCATGGTTCTTTTACCGCTTTCGTCATAATAAAGACTGGTAATATCATTCGTCCAATAGCGAAGAAGCGGCATTGCTTTCTTGGTTAAAGTCGTAATCACCAATACCCCTTCTTCTCCAAACGGAACCGGCTGTTTGGTAACCGGATCTAAAATTTCGGGGTAAAAATGATCTTCCCAGATATAGGAGCCTCCTTTTTCCTCAAAATCTTCCATCGAAACTCCGGGACCGATAATTTCGCTTAATCCATAAATATTAGTAGCATGAACACCTAATCTTTCCTCAATATGATGTCTGATAATTTCTGTCCACGGTTCTGAACCTAACACAGCATACTTTAAACTTATTTCATCAGCAGCAATTCCGCGATTGGCAAATTCATCGGCAATGGTCAAGGCATAAGATGGTGAACAGCAGATTACTTCCGGTTTAAAATCCATAATCAAATCTACCTGTCTTGCCGTCATTCCTCCGGAGATAGGAAGAACACTCATTCCTAATTTTTCTGCTCCGTAGTGAAGGCCAAGCCCTCCTGTAAAAATTCCGTAGCCATAGGCATTATGCAGCTGCATTCCCGGCTTTGCTCCCGCGGCATTCAAAGATCTTGCTACGACTTCGCTGAATACATCAATATCTTCTTTTGTATATCCCACTACCGTTGGCTTGCCAGTGGTACCGCTTGAACAGTGAATTCTCTGCAGTTCATTTTTCGGAACGGTAAACAATCCGAACGGATAATGATTTCTCAAATCCTGCTTGTAAGTAATCGGAAGTTTCGTGATATCTTTAATCGAACTGATATCTTGTGGAACTATTCCGTCTTCACTAAATCTTCTTCTATAAAATTCCGATTTCTCTCCAAGATAGCCTACCAACTTTATCAACCGCTCAGATTGAAGCTGTCTCAACTGTTCGAGCTTTAAATATTCAACTGAAAAATCCATATTAACTAACTAACACTTGTTAGGTGTAAATGTAAAAAGATTTTTTGTTATTGCCAAATTTTTATGATTTTCATCATATATGCCATATTTAAGGGTAAAATGAATTAAAAGCTGACAAAAAAATAGCGTTTAAAATCTGTCCATTCTCATCACTATATTGTCCATCCGTAGTAAATTGACGTATCTTTGCATGTTATCCTGAAGCTACAATGTAGGAAATTCAGGATCATTTAATAATGGTAAGATTTATTACTGCTGATTATAGTTTAAATCGATATTATTTTTACCATTTTTTGCAATTTTATGTTAAATTAAACTGATTATAAAAATACTGTAATGAAAAGATTGGTTTTGAGTTTATTGCTTTTAGCCTCATGGCAATTTTCCGCTCAGGAACTGTATATGCCGAGAAATATTAAGAAAGCATACGCAAACGGTAGCCGGGATTTATCCGGTGCGCCGGGAAAAAATTACTGGCAAAATAAAGGAATGTATAATGTGGAGGTAAAAGTGGACGCCAATTCGAAAATTGTTTCCGGGAAAGAAACCATTCTTTACAGCAATAACAGTCCTGATAATCTTTCTGAGCTTGCTATTCGGTTTGTAAATAATTTGCATAAACCTCAGGCTCCAAGATCGGGATTGGTTTCCAAAGATTTTTTAACATCGGGACTGCATATTAAATCGTTTGTTGTAAATGGTGAAAAGTATGCTGTCAACAGTGAGAATTGGGGAACTGTAGAAAAGGTAAAGCTAAATTCCGTTTTAAAATCTAAGGCCAAGGCTGAAATAAAGATCGAATGGGAATACCCGTTATCGGTAGAGAGCGGAAGGGAGGGTCAGATTGATCCGGAAACTTTCTATGTTGCATATTCTTTTCCAAGGATATCCGTGTACGATGACTACAACGGATGGGATATGCTCCCGCATTCCGACAGGCAGGAGTTTTACAATGATTTTAATGATTATAGTTTTGCCATCACTGCGCCAAAGAATTATGTGGTTTGGGCAACCGGGGATTTCCTGAATCCTGAAGCTGTTCTTCAGGCGGAATATTTAAAAAGATTCAGAACTTCTTTAAAAAGTGACAAGGTAATTCATGTGGCCACGTCGCAAGAAATGAAATCCGGCAAGGTTACGAAGCAAAACAAATGGAACGTATGGAAATTTAAAGCCAATCATATTACGGATTTCTGTTTTGCGCTGAGCAACCATTATGCATGGGATGCTTCAAGCGTGCAGCTGAAAACCAAAAGAGCCAGCGTACAGGCAGCTTACGGACCCGAAGCCAAAGATTTTGAGCATTACGTAGAATGGATGCGCTACAACCTGGACTGGTTTTCCAAAAACTGGCCAGGAGTGGAATATCCTTATAATGTAATGACGGCCATTCAGGGATATGCCGATATGGAATATCCGATGATGATTAACGATACCAGTATTCCTGATGATTTTCAGGATGCAAGATTAACAGCAGATCACGAAATTGCTCATACTTATTTTCCTTTTTATATGGGAATCAACGAAACAAGGTATGCTTTCATGGATGAAGGATGGGCGACAACACTGGAATATCTTATCGGGATGGATGAAAACGGCGAAGCGAAGGCCAAAGAATTTTATAAAAATTTCAGGGTAAAAAAATGGATCAATGATCCTTCTGCAGAGCAGGATCAGCCCATTATTACGATGAGCACTCAGGTAAGCGGTGCAGGATACGGCAACAATTCTTATGTGAAAGCTTCATTATCTTACCTTGCTTTAAAGGATTACCTGGGTGATGATCTTTTTAAAAAGGCGCTTCATCATTATATGAATAACTGGAATGGAAAACATCCTGTTCCGTGGGATTATTTTTACTCTATGAATACAGGTTCAGGCAAAAATCTGAACTGGTTTTTCAATAACTGGTTTTACACAAATCATTATATTGATCTCAAAATAGCCGGAGCCAGCCAGATGAACGATCTTTTAACGGTAAACATAGATAATGTGGGCGGTTTTGCGATTCCTTTTGAAGCAGAGCTCAGCTATGAAGACGGAACGACGGAAAAACTTCATTTCTCCCCGTCTGTCTGGGAAAAGGATCAACGGCAGACAATGCTCACCATTCCTATTACCAAAAAGGTGAAATCGGTGAATATTGACGGCGGAATTTTTATGGATTATACGCCTGACGATAATAAGAAAATGCTATAAAACAAGTCCGGCTGTTTCATCCTGAAACAGCCGGACTTTCGTATTTAATAAAAAAGTGTATCAATATAATCTTAGTCCGGACCTTGCTCCTGATGAAGCAACCACAGACTGCATTCTTGTTCTTTGTCCTGCAGAGAACATAAACATGGCTGCATCATCTACATAATCCATATAATTCATGAACATTACAGATCTTTGTACGCCGCCACAAGTATTATACATAGGATAGCTTGGCTTTCCAGAGTTCGGGCCTGTTTGAGTAGGGGTATCGGCTACGAGATCATTTCCGCAGTTGGCATCTCCCCAGATGTGTCTTAGATTAAGATAGTGCCCCACTTCATGAGTAGCAGTTCTTCCCTGATTAAAAGGTGCTGAAGCCCCTGTTTTACCAAAATAAGGAGCAGCGATAACGACCCCGTCATACCATTGTCCTGAAGATTCAGGGAATGTAGCATATCCAAGAATTTGCCCCATACTTCCTACTACCCAGATATTAAGATAATTGGCCGGGCTCGTAGCGTCAATTCCGCCGCTGGAAGCTCTTTTCATTGCATCATTTGTACTCCAGCTTGTTTTGTTAGTAGATTTTCTTACGGTATTTGCAAGCCTGAATCTTACTTTTACATCTCCGGCTTTTATGCTCTGGAAAGCAGTAGGAATTTTGGAAGCATCACTGTTTGTACCTCCGTAATCTGCATTCAAAACAGCAATCTGCTCTGCAATCCGGGCAGCGGAAATATTTTCAGAAGAGGTTCTGTATAAAACATTTACCACTACGGGAATTTCAACAGTTCCATCGGAAAGAACTTTTCCCAATTTAAGATCAACTGCAAATTTTTCTGTACTGGCTTCGAGCTCAGAATATTTCTGCCTTAGTTCGGCGCTTTTCTGGAGAGCAGACCTTCTGATTTCTTCAGACGGACATCCTCTTTTCAAGGCAGATCCTCCTAAGTTTTCTGTGTTGCTTACTGATTCTTCAGTTTGGTTGGTAATGTTGTCGCTGTTACAGGACAGGAAGCTCAGCATAAGAACTCCGAATAGTAGTTTTTTCATATACATATATTTTGTTACAGAGAATGAAATTAAAAAATTCAGAGTTACCCTGCAAGTATTTCACTAACATGTTACTTAATTTTATTATTCAATCAATAACATTTTTAACAATAACATGATAATATATTAATACAAACAGTATTTTATTACCTAAAAAATACTTTAATTTAAGTTTTATTATTACCTAGCTTTAACCCGCAAAACCGTTTTTAATGGCAAAAACCGCCAATCCAACACGCGTTTTGAGGTCGAGCTTATCACAAAGCTGATCCCTGTAGCTTTCCACCGTTCTCGGGCTGCAGCACATTTTATCTGCGATTTCTTTATAGCTAAGCTCTGTAACCGTGTACTTCAGGAATTCTTTTTCCCGGTCTGAAATCTTAACGCTGTTTGACGATTCATCATTATTCATATTGGAGAAAATGATCTTTGAAGCCCAGTCCGGATAAAAAAATCCTTCGGCATTCAGTCTCATGAGGGCATTTTCAAGTTCTTTCGGATGCGTATTTTTCAACAGATATCCTCTTGCGCCGTTCTTGATCATTTTAATGACACTTTTATCATCACCCTGCATGCTTAAAGCCATTACTTTGATACCGGGATGGTTTTCCCTAAGCCAAAGAACAGTTTCGAAACCATCCATGATCGGCATGCTGATATCCATTAAAATAATATCCGGAATCCTGTTATTGTTCTCAAATTTCTGAATAAGATCTTTCCCGTTTTCCGCCACATAGATCACTTCAAATTCCTCAAAATTGTCAATGATTCCTTCTAATGCTTTTGCAATGAGTATGTGATCATCAACGATCACTATTGTCTTTTTCATGACTGTTTCTTTAAAATAATATTGAGTGTAGTCCCAAAATTTTCCCTGCTTTCAAAACAGAAATCGGCACCTATGATTTCGGCTCTGTTTTTCATATTGGTAAGCCCGATACCGTTTGATTTGATTTTCGACTGGTCGAAGCCGATTCCGTCGTCCTTTATGTTCAGCTCCCAAAGTGTTTCATCGGAAGTGTTCAGGGTAATAAAAATGTTTTTACAGTTGGAGTGTTTTATACTGTTCTGGATAAATTCCTGTGTAATTCTCAGCAACACATTTTTGTGGGCAAATCCCAAATCAAGCTGCCTGAAATTGCATTTAAACGATACTTTGCATTTTTTAAAAGCATTGGTATTGTCAACCTCTTCCTGAATTAAAGTTACAATTTCCTTCTGATTGATCTTATCATCAGTCAATGTTTTTGAAAGGCTCCTGAGATCCTGCAAAGACTGGTTGATGATCTGCGAAACCTGATCAATTCTTTCACTGACTTCGGGAACTTTGTTTTCATACAGTAGCTGCTGTGTGTAGAGACTTACGAGGGTAAGCTTCTGCCCTATATTATCATGCAGTTCACGGCCGATCTGCTGCATGGTTGCCTGCTGAATTTCCAATTGTGTTGCCAAAAGCTCACGTTTGTGAATTTCATTTTTCACCTCAATTTCATGCAGATATTCCTTTTTCCGCTGCCTGTATTTGCGGATGTACATCATTACAGCAGTTACAAACAACACGAAAAACATGTTGAATAAGATAATTGTGATCAGGAGCTCTGTTTTCCCCATATCATTGAAATTGAAAACAATACATACATAATAATTCCTGAAATCAGAAAATAAGCAAAGTAAATATTAAAAATTTCACGATATTGCTTGATCAGTTCCAGAAAGGTCCAAAACGGCAAAGTTCCAATATAAAACAGTGTCACCCCGAGATTAATATAAAACATTCTGTTTTTGTCGAAATTAAGGATATCAGAGTCATTAATCTGTTTATAATATTCCATGATTACAAGAATCATCAAAATAAGACATCCCAATGTATAATTGAGAGAAAACATGACCTTATTGGTGGAATATAAAAATTCGCTTGGAATAAATGAAAGCAGGTAAACGGAGGAGAGAATGAAAAAAAGATTTATTCTTTTAAAAGATCTTGCAGCGTACAGCCAGTAGAAAAATATGAACTGAACAGGAATTACAAAATAATTGTAAAAAGCCTGTTTATTATAGTCAAAAAAGAGATTTCCCCACCGGCCGATGCTTTCACTTACAAAAATAAAAATAAGATAAAACACAAAGTATTTCCAATATTTATCTTTTATTCTACTATAAAAAATAAGAGAGACAGCAGCTGCAACACCTTCTGCCCAATACATAAATTCGAATGCTATTCTTTGGAAATCACTCATTGTGCCTACTATTAAATGCTTTTTGTTTATTAAAATAATTCAGTTTTTGTACTATCCGGCGGTATGAGAGCACCGTGATTCTGGCAAACGACATCACACCCTGCACCTGCGTTTCTTGCGGAAGCCATTGCCAGCATTTCTCCGGTTCCATTCATTGGATTAAAATCGTAGCTCAGCATTTCTCCGTTCTCATCCCGTCTTTTTATCGTAGGAATCATTACCAACGTATGCTTTTCAGCGTATTCTGTTCCGATCGGCATACCATTCATTACATCCCAGTTAGCAACTTTTGGATAAGCCGCATAATAAAAACGGATTCCCAAATCTTCAGGATTGGTTTCAGGATTGTTTGCAGATGCTAATGTCTCGATATCGGCAATAAATTTTTTCAGCGTTGCGAGATCAAAATGGATAGAATGTGCATCATCTATTCCCATTTTATCCTTTACAGATATCAACTGATTGTTTCTGTAATTATTCACAAGGTTCTGGATAAGATTTTGAGCCATGGTATTTGGCGGCAGATTAAGGTCCAGGGTTCCAGGTTCGGAGGTAGATTGTGTTTCCATAAAGCTAGTTTTATAATGTTAGTTGATAATGCAAAGTTCGCAAAAAATCACATTGCCGCGACATGGTTTTTTTCCTGTTTATTTTCAGGGATTTTACGGATTGCCAATTTAAGTTTAAATCTTACGGGACGCCCTGCAATAAAATAAGTGCTGCAGAAATCATCTACAGCACTTACTTACAAAAATAATATATATGAAAAAAACTACTTATAATTCTGTAGGCCTGAAAACAAGGCCTGTCTCCTCAAAATAATCCAGCGTAATTCTGTCGCCGTCATTTACATTGCCTGCAAGAATTTCTCTTGAAAGCTTATTAAGCACTTCCTGCTGAATCACTCTTTTTAACGGCCTTGCACCGAATACAGGATCATACCCTTTGTTCATCAGATAATCCACAGCATCCTGAGTGGCGGTCATAATGATGTTTCGTTTTGAGAGCATATCATTAAATCCTCTCAGCTGATACTGAACAATTTTTCCGATTTCTTTTTTTCTTAACGGCTGGAATAATACCACCTCATCAATTCTGTTCAGAAATTCCGGACGTAAGGTCTGCTTTAACAAATCGAAAACCTCATCTTTGGTTTTATCGACAATCTCATCTTGGTTTTCATCGGTAATATGTTCAAAATTCTCCTGAATTAAGTGCGAACCTAAATTCGAGGTCATGATAATGATTGAATTTTTAAAATTCACCACTCTTCCTTTGTTATCCGTTAAACGACCATCATCCAGAACCTGCAATAAGGTATTGAAAACATCCGGGTGGGCTTTTTCAATTTCATCTAAAAGTACCACCGAATAAGGTCTTCTTCTCACCGCTTCCGTAAGCTGACCGCCTTCATCATATCCAACATATCCCGGAGGCGCTCCTACAAGTCTGGATACACTGTGCCTTTCCTGATATTCACTCATATCAATTCTGGTCATATTGTTTTCATCGTCGAATAAAAACTCTGCCAACGCTTTTGCCAGCTCTGTTTTCCCGACACCGGTCGTTCCTAAGAATAAGAACGAGCCGATAGGCTTTTTATCGTCGCTCAATCCCGCTCTGTTTCTTCGGATAGCATCTGCAACCGCTGTGATGGCCTCATCCTGGCCTACCACCCGATGATGAAGTTCGGTTTCAAGATTTAATAATTTTTCTCTCTCGGACTGAAGAAGTTTGGTTACCGGGATTCCGGTCCATTTTGCAATGACCTCGGAAATATTTTCAGAAGTCACTTCTTCCTTGATCAATTCATTCTGATGGTTCTGCATTTCGATTTCAAGCTTCTTCAGCTCTTCCTCTTTTTCGCGCAGTTTTCCGTACTGGATTTCCGCTACTTTTGCATAATCTCCTGCCCTTGAAGCCCTTTCCGCTTCCAGTTTCAGAGATTCAATATCTTTTTTAATCTGTGTTAAATCTTCAGATTTCTGTTTTTCTTTCAGCCATTTGGCATTGATTTCATTTCTCTGTTCAGAAATTTTGGCAATATCTTCTTTTAGATGGTCGATCTTCGTTTGGTTGCCTTCTCTTGAAATGGCTGCCAATTCAATTTCCAGCTGCATTAATCTTCTGTCGAGAACATCCAGCTCTTCCGGTTTTGAATTGATTTCCATTCTCAGTTTGGCGGAAGCTTCATCAATCAAATCAATCGCCTTATCCGGTAAAAAACGGTCTGAGATATATCGCTGTGACATTTCCACCGCAGCAATAATAGCCTCATCTTTGATTCTTACCTTGTGGTGCGCTTCATATTTATCTTTAATTCCACGAAGAATGGAAATAGCAGATTCCGTATCCGGCTCTTCCACCATTACTTTCTGGAAACGTCTTTCCAACGCCTTATCTTTTTCAAAATATTTTTGATATTCGTTAAGGGTAGTTGCACCGATCGCTCTTAATTCTCCTCTTGCCAAAGCAGGTTTGAGGATATTTGCGGCATCCATCGCACCTTCGCCGCCTCCTGCTCCAACCAGCGTATGAATTTCATCGATGAACAAAATGATTTGTCCGTCTGATTTAATGACTTCATTCACAACGGATTTCAAGCGTTCTTCAAACTCACCTTTGTATTTGGCTCCGGCAATCAATGCACCCATATCCAGTGAATATAAGGTTTTATCCATCAGGTTTTCAGGTACGTCGCCACTGATAATTCTATGCGCGATTCCCTCAGCAATGGCCGTTTTACCGACACCCGGTTCCCCGATCAGGATCGGGTTGTTTTTGGTTCTTCTTGAAAGAATCTGCAACACTCTTCTGATTTCTTCATCACGTCCGATTACAGGATCCAGCTTGCCTTCCGCTGCTAATTCGTTGAAGTTTTTGGCATATTTGTTTAAGGACTGATAGGTTTCTTCTGAACTTGCAGAAGTAGCCTTGCTTCCTTTTCTTAATTCTTTAATCCCACCTTCCAAAAGACTTTTCGTAACGCCCATATCTTTCAGCATTTTAGAAACTTCTGAATTCGTTTCCAGAAGGGATAGCCAAAGATGTTCTATGGTTACGTACTCGTCACCCATTTTTTTAGCGATATTGGGTGCATCTAGCAATAGTTTATTGGCCGATTGTGAAAGGTAAATATTTCCACCCTGCACTTTCGGAAGTTTTTCTAAATTTTCACGGTTTCGCTCTCTTACCAGAGCAGCATCTGCTTCAGATTTTTTCAATAAGAAAGGCGAAATATTTTCATCTACCTGAAAAATACCTTCAAGAAGATGTTGAGGCTCAATACTCTGGTTGCCGAATTCCATGGCCACCTGCTGAGCGGCTTGGATGGCTTCCTGCGATTTTACAGTATATTGGTTTAAGTTCATATTCTATATATATTTTTGATTTAATTCAGTTTTTGTATTGATTTCAGACATCAGATTTCAGACCATTAAAGTATTATAAACATTAATTTAAAAAAATTCAGTTCTCTAATTTCTGATGCCCTCCATCGCATTTAATCATTTAATTCGAAAGCTATATCGCAAAAAGTGTTCAATTATTAATTTTTCAAAAAAAAGCGACAAAATTTCCGAAAAATATATTTTCAACATAACTTAAAAAGCCAAATTTTCCGATTATTAAAGATTTAAATAAATTTATCGGAAGAACAGTCATAGTCCGTTTGAATAAAAGTCTCATTTTATTTTATGTTAAACCTTTAGTATTGATTAAGATGTTATGTAATAAAATGAAATGCTAACATTTTAGATTGTTCTTTGTAAAAAAATAGAAGATTCGTCGTAGCCAATGATAATCATCACATCAAAATCATAATCCGAAATCAGGATATTACAATCAAAATAATTACTTTTGCCTTTTACCAGATGGAGCTTAAAGAAAAACAAAAGAAAATATTAGATGTTGCTGTAGAACTTTTCAAGGAGAAAGGTTATATGGGCAGCTCTGTACGGGATTTGGCGACAAAACTCAATATCAAGGCAGCTTCATTGTATGCCCACATCCGTTCTAAGGAGGAAATTTTAGAATGGATCTGTTTCGGTATTGCACAGGAATTTTTCGATGAGCTCCAGGAAGTAAAAAATACCGCTGTTCCGCCGAAGGAAAAACTCAATCTGTTCATTGACAAACACTTATCAGTAGTTCTTAAAAACCGCGATGTAACGCATATTTATTCCAATGAATGGAAACATCTGGAGGAAAGGCTTCCGGAATTTATAGCCCTGAGGAAAAATTACCAGCAGGAAGTAGAAGAATTGATTTCAGAAATCTATCAGGCTGAAAAATGGGAGCTAAGATCATCTGCTTTTACCACAAGATTTATTCTTCACACGCTCAATAATTCTTATTTCTGGTTCAAAAGAAATACAGAATCTACCTCCGAAATTACTGATGAGATCAGGGATAAGATTCTGTATGGACTGTTGGGAAAGAACCGTGCGACAGAGTAAGATGACGTTCTTACAAGTATCGCAATATTCTCATTTATTTATTAAAACTGCAGATCTGCCAGTACCGGAAAATGGTCTGACGGATACAAGAGGTTTTCCCTTCTGTCATTGATGTGTCTGTGGGACTTAATTTTAAAACCATTTACAAATATATAATCGATTCTGTCTTTCGGAATTTCATTAACGTTAAATGCCGTAAATGTTCCTTTTGGTCCGTAATGTTTTGTTTCTGAATGATAAAAGCTGTCCTGCATGTTCTGTGACATGATTTTGATCGGCTCCGAATCTTCGGTTAAATTAAAATCGCCGCTCACGGTTACCGGTAAGTTTTTAGGATTCAGTTCTTTGATTTTCTTTAAAATAAGCTCGGAAGATTTTACCCTCGCCACATTGCCAATATGATCAAAATGGAGGTTCAGGGCCATGAATTCTTTTTTCGATTTTTTATCTCTGAAAAGCACGTAGGTACAGATTCTGTTCAGTGCGGCATCCCATCCTTTAGAAGGCTTTTCAGGGGTTTCGGAAAGCCAGAATGTTCCGGATTTCACCACCTGCAATCTTTCTGTATCATAGAAAATAGCAGAAAATTCGCCTTTTTCTTTTCCGTCGTCTCTTCCTACTCCTACGTAATCATAATTTTTCAATCCGTTTTTTATGTCTTTCATCTGTTCTGGCAATGCTTCCTGTACCCCGAAATAATCCGGATGGTAGTAAGACAAAAGATCTGCAACATCCTGTTTACGGTTTGTCCATGAGTTTTCTTTGTCGGAATCTACATTCAGCCTGATATTAAAACTCATTACTTTGAGATCCTGCGAAAAACCTAAGGCAAACATCATCATCGTTAAGATTGAAAATCTGTAATTCATAATCATTTATTTTAGTTACAAACAAAAATAAGGGTTATCTTATAGAAAGCATAGTTAATGGATACTTTTAATAAATAATTAAAACTCTTTTTGATTCTGAAATATCTTAACCGAATGCATTGATCAAATCCCCAAATCTTTATCTTCTTCCACAGAGATAAAATACGCTTCAAAATCTTTCAGGTAAACCGGCTTTTCACTTTTTAATTTTACTACTCCAATAGATTTGTAGTGAGCCGCCGGTTTTATATTGTTTTTTTTAAGTTCTTTCTCAAGATTTTTAAAGTCGGCATCTCTTTTAAGAACTGCGATATATGTTTTCATCATTATGCCTGTATTAGTCCGCTGCCAATATCCCGGTATTTCAGGCCCTCGATTGGCTTAGCTTTGATTTCTGCCAGTTCCCATATTTCTTTTGCGGATTTTTCAGGAAACTGTTCCATGTAGAGGGCCATCATCCCGGAGACATGTGGTGTTGCCATGCTTGTTCCGCTCATTGCGTAATAATTGCTGCTTTTATTTTTAGCATTTTTAGGATATGTGCTGATAATGTCCACTCCCGGAGCACAGATATTGACACAGCCTCCTGTTGCGGGATTCAATCCGGCATTAGAGAATCTGGCCACTTTCATTTGCCCGTCTATCGCACCCACTGCCATAATGGAAGAGGTATTGGCAGGAGAAGAAACCGGTTTTGGAACTGAAGGCCGACTGCTATCGTTCCCGGCAGCGGCAATAATGATACAGTTGTTTTCCAACGCTCTTGCCCCTACGGTTTCAAAAAGTGGCGATGGCGTGTCGTTCAATTTTACTGCCGAGGCCAGTGATAAAGATAATATCCTGAATCTCTTTGTAATGGCCCAGTCTATGGCATCAATGACACTGCTCGTTGTTCCTTTTCCCGAATCGGAAAGTACTTTGGCGATTTTTAAATTGGCATCTCTGGCAATGCCGTACCGTTTTCCATTGTCGAGTCTGATGTTTCCGGCAGCGATTCCTGCACAGTGGGTACCGTGGCCATTCGGATCGCGGTCCCAGCTTTCTCCGCTGATGAATGATTTTCCTTCGATTGCTCTTCCTGAAAAATCCGGGTGGGACAACTCTATTCCGGTATCGAGAATACAGATGTCGATGCCTTTTCCTGTGTAGAGCGAATTTTCTATATTCAGCGCTTTTAATCCCCATTCCAATTCTACAAGAGATTTCTGAGGTAAAGGTTTGCTGATGATGTATTTTTCCAGTTCCGTAATTTTATCGGAGATTTCGGCGGACTGTTTTTTAAGTTCATTGATGATTGATAATTCGTCGGCAGAGTAAAACTCTTTTTCTTTTTCAAAATAGACGATGGGATTCGATTCGTTTTTTACGGCACTTTTCAGTTGCTCTTCATCCATATTTTCTACGACCAGAACGCCTAAATTTTTATAGAGAACGCCGTTATCATTATCAATTACCTGATAGGAACGGTTTTCTGATGAAAGGAACTCTGATGAGGTAATGGTAACTTCCAATTCATTTTCTATTTTCTTCAGGGATTTTTTCTGCTGGTCTTCCAGTACAACAATGTATCTTTCTTTTTCCATGGCGTTTTGGTTTATATTAATTTTAAAAGAACTTTTTCGATAACCAGGAATATATCTTCCGAAATCATGCTGAGTCTCAGTTTTTTGTTGATTCCTAAAATTTGGGTATTGTGATTGACAAGCGAATTCCAGAATATCTCAATTTTCGGGATTGTATTGAGATCTTTTACTTTATCTTCATCTAAAAATCCGTTCTGGTATAATGAAACAATAAGTCCTGAAAGGATTTCTTCCGCTTCATCCAGCTTTTTTTGTTCCTTATTGTACATTTCCGTCAGCAATCCGTGGATACTTTCCATCGCACTGAATGAAAAGCCCCATTGAAGCTCACGCTTGGCACCGGTAATTTTTTCCAGCTGAACGGGATTGAATCCTCTTTTCACCGTTGAAATCATATTCATAACCTTCAGCACTTCAGATTCGCAGGTGGTATTTCCTTTGGTTTTCAAATATTCTAAAAATTCATGAAGAAAAGCATCAAACTCTCCGTCAAAATCGAAAGATTTCGACAGATACAACTCCTGAACATCATTAAAATGCTGAAAGAGCTCCTGAATTTTCTGTATCGTATGATGAACAAGTTCCTGCATTATTCGAAAATTATCTGTTCGATTTCTTTACCGTCTTTATCTTTGTAAGACATAATCCTGATGCCTTCTTCTTCCATTTCCACATGAAGGTTGATGAATAATTTATCTTTATCTTCGGCGGAATTGGTATTCGGGTCAATATAAATGTTGTTTAATTTTGAATTGATCAAACTGTACCTGTTCAAAACTTCGGTATAAATCTGTTTCAATGCTATAGATTCTTCTTCTGTAGAGGTGCCTTCAATCGGTCTTAATATTGGTTTTTGCGGAATGGGAGCAATAGATTTTGCGACAGACATTCTGCTCACCGTAGTTTGCGTTTCGGTTTCTTTTGATGATCTCGCATATTCCAAACCACCGCTTCTTACCGAGTTTAATAATGTTTTGAAATCTTCCGTCTGAATATTTTTTGTGGAAATAGGCTGGATATTCAGCTGTTTTTCTTTGTTGACCGTATAAATCCGTTCGTTGACATCATGAATTAATTTGAGTTCATTTATTGGAAAATCCCTATCTGCATCAGCATCAATGTCGGTGATTTTGATGGGAATATCCATTTTCACGCTGGGAAGGGAATATCTCGGAACTTTAAAATACTTTAAATACTCGTGCTGCGCATACTCTTTTGCAATGGCCACTGCATTTTCGTCTGCTTTTTTACGAGCCTGAATTATCTCATTATTGAGATAATCCAGGTAATCTGATAATTTAATCATGATCTCGTAAAAGTTTTATTGAGCAAGCAATCCAAGAACTTTTTCCAGTCCGGCAGGCATTTCGTCATTGGTAGCCTTCACTTTTACTCCAAGGGAGTATTCTTTTTCCACTTTAATTCCTGTGCTGGAAGTTCTTTTGTACGATACATCCACATTGAATTTTACCGGACCGAAACCTCCGGAAGCTCCTGCCTTAATCCCGAACTCGTCGCTTACGTCTTTTGTGTAGGTGGAATTTAATTTCACGTTGAAATCTACATCACAGGTTTCGATTCTAAAGCTTGGCACATTTAGTAAAGCAATGAATGGAACGGAAATTTCCACATCCTGTTCGATAGTAGGATCCACATTCGGGGTTTCTTCTTCGTTTTTATATTCAGGATTCGGCACATGCTTTTTGTATTTGAATTCTGCCATACGAAGTTTGTTTTCTTCTCCGTCTTTTTCAAAACCAACCTGCTGGATGAAGTTCACCGTGCTGATTGCTGCGTTAGACTGTGCTTTAACACATGCATCCAAAGGACCTCCGATAATTTTTGCAAAATCGATACTTCCCAGCTCTGCAGCAAAATCTGCGCTTTCAGCACCTGATGTTTTGAACACTTGATCATCGGCAGCCATCTTTCCAGCAATCATTTTCATCACTTCTGACGAAACTGCGGCAAAAGATTTTTCCCATTTTTCATCGTAATTCTTCTTAAAATCTTCGATGATGCTGATTAATTCTTTGTTTGACAGAGCGGTAAGTTCTGAAGTTTCGATTCCTGAAACTTTTTCGTACACTGCAGGCGTTAATGATTTTTCCAGTCCTGTTAAAAGGTCAATTAATTCGTTTTTTGATTTTTTGGTGTGGTTTGCTTCCAACACCGACTTTAATGTTTCCATGTTTTTGAATTTGTTTTAGTAAAAATTTCTACTGCAAAAGTATGTCGCCAATTAGTGAACTATCTCAGTGATTCAACTGGATTTCAACCGTAAAATCACCCAAATAAAAAAAGTAGATTCCCGATCGAGAATCTACTTTTGTTTTTATCAAAGGCTTTTTTGAACTATAAAATCATTGAAGGTTTAATCCTGAACCTGAAAATAAGGAACACCATAGTTTAAGAAGGTTTTTGATTTCTACTTAATACTCTTAATTTCTCCAATGGATCTTAATGGTTAAAAATTTACAGTTAATTTGACTTTTTAGCTTTAATCATCGCTTCCAGAGCATCCCACATTTCCTGCGGAATATCTTCCAGCATATTAAATTCGCCTGCACCCTGGAGCCATTCTCCGCCATCGATGGTTACGACTTCTCCATTTACATAAGCCGAATAGTCCGAAACCAGATATGCTGCAAGATTGGCTAATTCCTGATGCTCTCCTACTCTTCTTAACGGAACTTTTTTTCTCATATCGAATTTTTCCTGTAAATCTCCCGGAAGCAGCCTGTCCCACGCTCCTTTTGTAGGAAATGGTCCCGGAGCAATTGCGTTGAAACGGATTCCATATTTTGCCCACTCTACCGCTAAAGACCTTGTCATCGCCAATACCCCTGCTTTGGCACAGGCAGACGGAACAACATAGGCAGAACCTGTCCAGGAATAGGTAGTTACGATATTCAGAACGGTTCCGGGTGTTTTGGAATCAATCCAGTGTTTTCCTATAGAAAGGGTACAGTTTTTTGTTCCTTTTAAAACAATATCCAGGATGGAATCGAATGCAGAATGCGTCAGTCTTTCTGTAGGAGAAATGAAATTTCCAGCTGCGTTATTCAGTAAAATATCAATTTTTCCGAACTCTTTCAAAGCTGCTTCTTTCATCGCTTCCACTTCATCCCAGCTTCTGACGTCACATGCTACGCTGAGAACTTTTCCGCCAGTTTCGTCTTCGAGTTCTTTGGCTGTTGCCTGTAACTTTTCCAGGTTTCTGGACGTAATTACAACTTTTGCACCCAACTGGAGAAAATATTTTGTCATTGCCTTTCCCAGTCCGCTCCCGCCGCCGGTAACGATGGCTACTTTGTCTTTCAAGGCATCTTCACGTAACATGGGTTGTGTGTATAGATTCATAGGTTTATTTTTCTTAAAAATAGTAAATATTGAAATGCGGGCCTTTAAAATGCACTAAGAAATAATGCAGTAAATAATTATTTTGTTTTTTGCCGGAGAAGATGCAATAGAATTGATCGTGAAAAGAAGTTCAAAAGTTTGCAAAATGGAGAGGAGGATTCTTCATTATTGAATTAAAATTATAGATCATTAATTCCCGTAATAATTTATTTACCGCAAAGAGACAAAAGAATTGATCGCGGAAAGGAGTCCAAAAGGTTACAAAAAGTCAGAGGGAGGATTGTTGTTGATTTCCTGAATAGCGCAATAACAGTTTAAAATCCAGGCATTTAAGCAACAACTTCAATCCTAGCCCGGATTGAAGCTTTGTCTGAGCTCATTTTCTTAGTTTCGGCGCGGCGGCGGAGCCGCCG
>CAJYWN010000009.1 GCA_913778275.1 uncultured Chryseobacterium sp. | reverse complement strand
GGCTTTGCCGCGCCGCCGAAACCATAAAAAAGCGAGTAGCGAAAGCACGAAATAGCTCCTAAAAATCAAACAAAAAAAAGGCTCTACATCATGTAAAGCCTTTCTGCTTTTAAGGTATATCAGATTATTCCTCAATATTTTCTTTTTCCTCTTTTTTATCCGGGAAAATAATGGATAAAATAACGGAGATTACCAAAACCCCTCCCACAATTCCTAAAGAAACCGGAGACGGAATATGAATCCACGGTGCAATCAGCATTTTTACGCCAATGAAGGACAGAATCACTGCCAGTCCGTAAGGTAATTTGCTGAACATATGAATAAAGTTCGCCAACAGGAAGTACAATGAACGCAATCCTAAAATCGCAAAAATATTTGAGGTATACAGGATAAACGGATCATTGGAAATGGCAAAGATTGCCGGAATGGAATCTACTGCGAAAAGCACATCGGTAAATTCGATTACAGCTACCACTACCAAAAGCGGAGTCGCCATTTTCACACCGTTCTGAACGGTAAAGAATTTATCGCCCACATAATTATCGGAAACTTTCCAGAATCTTTTGATTAGCCTTGCTCCTGCCGTATTGCTGTAATCTTCCTCATCATCGTCGTCTCCGTCACCCCAGGATTTGATTCCCGCATAGACAAGAAACAGCCCGAACAAGGTCATCACAATATTGATTTTCACCGGATGTCCAAAAATATTCATTTCCGGAAGGTAGGTAAGATTGATCAATCCTACTCCGGCAAAAATGAAGATCGCCCTGAAGATGAGCGCCCCGATAATTCCCCAGAACAATACTTTGTGGTGAAGGTACTTCGGAACTTTAAAAAACCCGAAAACCAGTATGAATACAAATAAATTGTCCACCGAGAGGGCCTTTTCAATCCAGTAGGCTGCCTGATACTGCGTGAATTTTTCTATGGCAAGCTCATGGCTTCCGGGGCCTAAGTCTGAATTGTACACCCAGTATACGACTCCCGAGAAAACCATTGACAGTGAGATCCAGACAATTGACCAGATTGTCGCTTCTTTGGAAGAAACCTCATGACTTTTTTTGTTGAAAACTCCTAAATCCAGGAGCAACATGATAACCACCGTTACCGCAAATCCCCAAACCAGTCCGGGATGAAGATCTAAAATGCTAGTATTTTGTCCCACTTTTAATGTGTGTTGTTAAATGATAAAAGCAATAGCTGTACGAATACAAATATTGCTGTTTAATTTTATTTTATTTTTCAAATTTACATTCCAACAGGTTTTGGCTAAAGCCGAATTGAATCCTGTTTTATAAAGTGGGCTGAAGCCCACTCCTATTGAATGTACATTACAAATATTTTTGTTTTACCGTTTCAATGGTTTCCTGCAATTTCCGGTCTTTGGTAGGATCACCGATCGCATTGAATTTCCATTCGTTGTTTCTTCTGTAGAAAACGCCCATCACCATGGCAACGTGACCTTTAAAGGAAGCATCATTGGCGATGTCATATTTTGCAAAAACTTCTCTTACATTGGTAGGAGTTCCTTCGTAAATTCTGATGGATGCAAATGGAATTGTCCCAAAGTCCTGACCTTTGTAGCTGTTCAGAACAAGAGCAACATGCTCTACATTGGCGTCAAGATTACTGAAGTCTATGGTTATCACTTCATTATCCAGTCCGTCATCACCATTAACATCTCCTGTAAGATCGTCTCCGCTGTGTCGTACCGCACCGTTTTTAGATTTAAGGTTCCCGAAATAAATAACTTCCGCAGCATTTTTATTGGAATCGTATAAAATACAGCTTCCATCGAGATCCACCGCTTCACGGGTAATTCCCCCGAAGAATCCTTTTTTCTCAATTGCACCCCAGTTTATCCCTACGCAAGCCTGAGTAAGTGTTGTTCCGTTTTCCTTGGTAAGGTTTATCCGTTGACCTTTTTGTAAGTTGATAGCCATCTTTTTATGTTTATTTTTGTTTGTATTTTACGAATTGTAACAGCGAAGAATCATTACCTGTACATTTATCTATTTTTAGTTTTACAATACTACGATTATGATTACTTCGGTTTTATGATTGTACTTATTAATTATTTAAATTTAAATTCAGCATTGCCCGAAGGATGTTTGTTTCTTCGTTGATATCAAATATTTTGCTGATGATATCTGTATTTTCCAAATTTTTAATATAATCTTTCAGGACAGCTGCCACCTGTTCTGGCAATGTTCTTTTTCTTTCGGCCATTGCTTCTTCAAGCTCTTCATTTTTCTTTTTCAGCTGGCTGATGATGATGCCGCGGTTCGATTCATTGGGAGCTGTATTCAGTTTTTCCATTTTTTCAGGATCCGTTAAATACATTTTTTGTCCTTCAATATCGAAGATGAAAAAATCTTCTGACTGGAAAATTTTAAACAGCTCATATTCATTACCCGAAACAGCATACCCGCACACGAAACGAACTTTAAAGTTCTGAATGTTAAGCCTTCCCAGCAGTTTTCTTTCTATCTGGTAATCCTGATAGCGGTAAGCCGGAAAAGCGCCCGGTTTCAGCAGCTCTTCATCGACTTCCGATCTGTAGAATTCCGCAGCGTATTTTTTATGGAAATACAGCACATCATCCCAGTTGACCGTAAATTTGTTTTCCGTAAGATCCTGATAGAGCCTTTTCAGGTGATGCGAAAAATTTCCGCTGTACATTTTCCGGTCTGTCTCAAAGCCGTATGATTGTTTTTCCTCAAATCCGGAAATGTATTTCCTGTTGACATCTATCTCATTGATCATCGCCAGCATATCATTTTCCTTCTGCCTTTTTATTTTCGTCAGAAGCTCAATGAGACTGTCGGTGTACTGCAGGTGAAACAGTTCCAGGTTACTGTAATCCAACGCCTTATTTTCCAGAAAAAGAGTATGGATACTATCCGTCTTAATGTAGATGGAGATGATATCAACATTTTCAAAAAAATCAGCAAGAAGTTTAAGTTTCGTTAATCTTCTTTTGCTTTGGGACAGTATGTTTACGGCTTCATCATTCACCTTTTTACAATGCTATTATCCTCTTACGTTCGCTTTCAGTTCGTGTTCCAGCGTCATCAGATCCTGATCCAGCTTTCTTCTTCCTTCGGCTCCCTGTTTCTGAATCTGTTTTACCTCGTTCAGTGTATTGATTAATTTCGACGTTGTCTCTCTCAATGTTTCGATGGAAACCACAGTCTGTTCGTTGGCTCTAGCTACATTGATTGAGTTCTGGCCGAGACGTTCTGCATTTTTTCTTAAAATCTCTTCTGTAGTAGAAGAAACTTTCTGCTGAATTTCAATATTCTGCTGCTGTCTGTACATAGCTACTGCTAAAGAAAGCTGATTTTTCCAAAGCGGAAGCGTTGTTGTGAGAATAGTCTGCGCTTTTTCGGCAATCGATACATTGTTGTTCTGAACAAGTCTGATCTGTGGAAGCGACTGCATCATGATCAAGCGCACCACTTTAAGATCAGCCAGTCTTCGGTCCAATCTTGCTATAAAATCTCTTTTATCAGCAATCTGATAATCCTGATAGTTCTGCGGCGCAGCTTCCATGGCAGCAAGTTCAGTCGCTGCTTTTTCCATTCTCAGGTTACCGGCAATTACCAGTTCTTCGATCTGCTTTATTGCGTTGACATTGCTTTCAAAAATGGTCTGCAAGACTGCATTATCTTTTGTAGAAGTAATAATTCCTGCATTTACTTTGTAGGAAATCTGGTCGATATTGTTGATGATCTTATCGTATTTGGCAAATAAATTTTCAATCTGCGTCATTACGCTTTTCATGAAAGGTAATTTGCTTAAAAAGCTTTTGAATTTATTCTGATTCAGCTCTTCTACATCAACGTAATTCAGCTCAACCAATAAATTATTGATGAGTTCTCCCACTTCTCCTGAGTTGGATCTTCTCACATTCCCTAAGAAACTGTCACTCTGATTAGACAAAGTTCTCTGAAGATCTGCCCCGAAGTTTACAATAGATCCCGGATTGGTTTCATCAATAGAATCTGCGAGAACTTCGTATTTCTGGCGTTCTTCCGATGGCAATTGGGTAAGGTTTACATTTCCTTCCCTGTCCACAAGCGGAGCGGGAGGTGTACTTTGTACCTGTCCCGGTGGAGGATCCAGGGGAGTCGGCTCAAATGTTTTTAACGGTTCGATTGATCCCAGCGGATCTATGGGTTGATTAGGTTGGTTATCCATGATAAGATTATTGATACATTGCTACAAATTTTTCAAGACCTTCTCGCTGTCCGCTTCCTGCGGCTTCAAACTTCCATTCGCCGTTTCTGTTGTATATTCTTCCGAATTCTACTGCTGTTTCGATGGAGAAATCTTCGTCCAGTTCGTACTTTAATAATTCTTCGTTGGTATCTGTATTAAAAATTCTGATGAAAGAGTTTCTTACCTGTCCGAAGTTCTGTCTTCTGGAATCTGCTTCGTGAATCGTCACCACAACAATGATTTCTTTTACGGCAGCATCAATTTTGGTTAAATCGATTTTAATCTGCTCATCGTCTCCTGCTCCGTCACCGGTTAAATTATCACCGGAATGGATCACTGCTTTATCCGGAGATTCAAGGTTGTTGTAAAAAATAAAGTGATTATCGGAAATCAATTTTTTATCTTCTCCCAATAAAAATAAAGAAGCATCAAGATCAAAAGCCGTTCCTGTAGAGGTATTGTTGATGTCCCATCCTAAACCTACGGTAAATTTTGGTGCGTTTATATTTTCTCTTTGTCCTTTCTGTAAGTTAATAGCCATAATATAGTTCAGTTTGTGTTAATGTATTAATATTGTTTTCGTATTCTTTTATTAAATGATAGTTGTTGCTGATCGCCAGTTCCAACAGGTGATCCATCTGTTCTTTTTTTACTTTAGACGAAAGATAGTCAAAATTACCTGAATCCAGTCCTAAAATGTATTTTACAATTCTTGTATTGAATTGGAAACTTGGTTTCAGCATTACTTCTGCGATATGCTCTACGTTTTTTACCGCATAGTAATTGAAATAATTTTCAATTTTCGGATCAAGCTCAAGATTTATCAGCTCTGCATAGTACATGAACAGAAAATCTGCTTCTACCTGATATTCGTTAAGAATTTTATTCACGGTAAACTCATGACTTCCGGTTATTTTGATATCGTCTATAAAAATACAAAGTTTTCCTCTAAGAAAATCTTTATCAAGATAATAAGTATCGTTGGCAATCAGATTTTTACGGTCTTCAAAGCTTAAATTCCCGTAATCCGTCGTGTATGTGTGATTTCTGTTGATTTTTGAAAGAATACTTGATTTTTTTCCTTTCTGAAACAAATAAAAATCCAGATGTTTTTTAAAGTAAAAACATAAAAAATTGGAAGCCGTAGGAATTGCCATATATGGACTCGGCAGAACCACAATGTCTTTATCTGTATCAAGAATATTTTCGTGTGCAGAAATAAATCCTTCGAATAATTCTCTGGCAAATTTTGCAGCATACGATTTGTCTCCATACTTGAAATAGCTGTATTCCGCGGGTGAAAAAGTGAACTCGTCTGCAGAACGGATATGGTGTAAGCTGTATCGTTTGTTCATAATTTATATTTTGTGTGTGAGTAAGTGTGCACTAAAACCGAAATCCTTTGCGCCCTTGTAGTCTGCAATAGGATTGTCTCCGATGTGTAATATCTGTGAGTGATTCAGATCCTGATTTTTAAGCAGGTTTTTCACTTCCTGAAATATTTTCGGATCTGGCTTTGAGCAATTGGTTTCGTCAGAATAAATATGGAAATCAATATACTGATCAAGGTTTTCATTAATCAGAAATTTCCGCATGGTCTTTCCTTTGATAAAACCAGTGTTGCTGAGAATATTAATCGTCTTTCCCTGATTTTTAATTTCATCAAAAAATTCATGAAGGTTTTCGAAAATCACAACAGGCTTATATTCCAGAAACAAGTCTTCACTTTTTTGATAGAATTCATTCAGCTGATCTTTATTGATTTGTTTCAGATCAACTTCCAAAGCATGCAGGATCAGTAAGTAAATTTCAAATGTATCTACATTTCCGCCAATTATTTCATTGATGGAATTGCACAGGTCATCGTAATATTTTACAATTTTTGCCACTTCATCAACCCGCTTGTTAACTTCAAAAAATGAAGAGAACAGCTCAACTCTTTTAGCTTTAAATTCGGGGTGAGATTTTATTAGGGTAAGCCACAGATCAAAGGAAAAATGTGAATGATTATGGATGTCAATATCTGTTTTCAAAACGGTTTAGTTAAAAGTTATTTAGCTTATTTTCTTGAAAAAGATGTTCAGTAAGTTTCAATAATTCTTATCATCAATGCTTCTTCTGATGTCAATTTAACCCAAAGATAAAATTTTTAAATTAATGGATAAATGTTGAGCGGTGTTTTAAGAAATTTTTATGATTTATAATAAGGGTTAATTTTTAAAAATTCTTAATAATATCAAATGTTTTTATTTACCACAGATTGCACGGATTTTTATCAGACTTACTTTCCCAATGATTTCTCAGATTTTTGCGGAGTATTTATAAACTTTCATCATTGCTCTTCCAATTTCCATCTTCCAACTTCCCGCCACACAATCTTCTCAAACACTCAATTTATAACTTTAAAGCTCCAAAACTCAAAAATCCTCCTATTTCTCCGGCATCACCTTGTACGTAGGATCATCCTGAACGTTTACCTCGATCACTGCTTCAGCATTCTTCAACATTTTACGGCAGTCTTCGCTTAGGTGTTTTAAGTGCAGCTTTTTATTTTGCTGTGCGTATTTTTTAGATAATTTGTCTAAAGCATCAATGGCGCTCATATCCACAATTCTGCTTTCTCTGAAATCAATCACCACCTGATTGGGATCATTAACAGGATCGAATTTATCAGTAAAAGTAGTAACCGATCCGAAAAACAGCGGTCCGGAAATCTGATAATATTTCACTCCGTTTTCATCCGTATATTTTCTGGCACGGATTCTTCTGGCATTGTCCCACGCAAAAACCAATGCTGAAATGATTACCCCGACAAGAACAGCCAAAGCCAGGTTGTGTAATATAATGGTAATTAAAGCGACTGTAATCCCGACAAAAATATCGGATTTCGGCATTTTGTTGACAATTCGTATGGAAACCCACTGAAAAGTACTGATAGCCACCATCATCATGACTCCCACCAAAGCGGCCATCGGAATTTTTTCGATAAACGGGGCACCCACAAGAATGATAATTAAAATAGTGATTGATGCTATAATTCCTGAAAGCCTTGCCCGGGAACCTGCATTTAGGTTGACCAAAGTCTGGGCAACCATGGCACAGCCACCCATCCCTCCGAAAAATCCGTTAGTCATATTAGCCATTCCCTGTGCAACCGATTCTTTATTTGTATTTCCTTTTGTATTGGTAATTTCATCTACCATGGATAAGGTAAGAAGAGATTCGATCAATCCTACTCCCGCCATGACAAGAGCGTAAGGGAAAATAATCTGTAAGGTTTCCATTGAAAAAGGAAGATCCGGAATATGAAAAGCAGGCAGAGTTCCGCTGATACTTGCGATATCGGCAACAGTTTTTGTATGAATTCCCAAACCCGCCACAATTCCGAAAACAACGAGGATTGCTACAAGAGAAGCCGGTACCACTTTTGTAATTTTCGGAAAAAAATAAACAATTGCGATGGTAAGTAAGGTAAGACCCAACATGACGTATAATGCTGTTCCCTGAAGCCAGCTGGTTGCTCCGTTTTCACTTACAATTTTAAACTGCTCTACCTGAGCCATAAAAATGATAACAGCGAGACCATTTAAAAAGCCGTACATTACGGGTTGCGGAATCAGCCTTACAAATTTCCCCAATTTGAAAATTCCCACCAGCATCTGAAATATCCCCGCCAGAATTACGGTAGCAAAAAGATATTCTACACCATGAGTTTTTATTAAAGCAATAAGGACAACAATGGTAGCACCAGCTCCCCCGGAAACCATTCCCGGACGGCCGCCGAAAACAGCGGTAACCAGCCCCATCATAAATGCGGCATAGAGGCCTGTAAGTGGCGAAAGTCCTGCAAGAATCGCAAAAGAAAGAGACTCGGGAATCATGGTCATGGCGACCGTAAAGCCGGCGAGCAATTCGTTTTTATAATTTATTTTTTTTGAGAAATCGAATAAAGCGGTTGTTGTTTTCATCTGCAGCAAAGGTATACACAAGAAAGTCATTATCCAATATTGTGCTATCGCTGATTTGGACAAGCATTAAATTTTATCTATCAGCAGTTTTTGTTTTAGAAATGAATAATCTTATAAGTTCGGACCTTTGTTTCATAGCTTTGCTCCAGCAAATTAAATCATGATTAAAGGATTATATGAAACCCATGTCCAGGTAAGCAATCTGGAAAATTCCGTCACATTTTATACGGAAATATTGGGGTTGAAGCTGGCACATCAGGATGAAAACCGCCGGATTGCTTTTTTATGGGTGGGAAAGGATAAAGAATTCATGTTGGGCCTTTGGGAACAAAAAGAAAACCTTCAAACCCGTCATTTTGCTTTCACGGCTGATAAAGACGACATTCTGAATAAGTCTGTTGAGTTTTTGAAGAATTGAGATTTACTTCCCTATAATTTCCTTAGAAACGGAAATGAAAAACCGATGGTTTTTGCCTGGATGCCGGCTTTGGCAGTTTATTTTAACGATCCCGACGGAAATCAGCTGGAGCTGATCTGCATTCTGGAAGGTGAAGGGAAACCAGAGCTGGGAATTCTTTCTTATGAAGAATGGCTGGAGAAGACTTCGTGACAAAACGATTCCGGCTTTGCTTTCGCAAAGCCGGAATCTATGAAGACAGGTATTAGTTTATTTGGTAAAGATCTCTTTCAGCTGAGCAACAATATTATGGTTCCCGGACACGGTAATATCTCCGATCTTATCGGCAATTTTCTCCATGTATTCCATTTCTTTCAGCTTCCAGAGCACTTCGTTTTCTTCCATGAGTTTCGCAGTGTTCAACAAACTTCTTGTGGAAGCCGTTTCTTCACGTCTCATGATGGTGTTGGCCTGGGCTTTCTTTTCGGCAATGAGAACCTGGTTCATGATTTCTTTCATTTCGCCTGTTAAAATGACATCCCGAATTCCTGCATCAGCAGCTTTCAGACCTAAATCTTCAGCCTTATTTCCCAGATTCTCCAGGATTTCTTTTCCTACGGAATCTTTTTTCACCAGCAGTTCATCAAGGGTTAAAGCGCCTACGAATTCTCTCAACGCCAGATGCATCAGAATGTACAATTGCTTGTCATATTCTTTATTCTCCATAAGCGCTTTCACGATATTTTCCACCTGGAAACGGACATAAAAATTAATTCTGAGCATTGCTTTATCCTTTGTAAGCAATTCCTGCCCTGCAATTTCCATTTGCTGCATTCTGGTATCAATGGCTTTCACCTCTATAGAAGTTTCATTGTTCCAGAAATAGTATGTTCCGGCATCTAAAACGCGGTCCAGCTTTCCGTCAACCAGCAAAAGACCTTTATACTGGTTGGTGATGGTAAATTTTCTTACAAAACTTTTAAGCTTTGCATTTTCCATAATATTCCTGGAAATATTTTCGGTAATCTCTACTTTTGTGACATCGATTTTTTGAAATTCTCTGTTAAAAACACCTTTCCAGAAAGCGTACTGCCCTACATTCAATACTTCTTTGAAAATCCCGTTTTCGTAAACAAGAACGATTTCACCGTCTTTCACTTCAACCACATCCAGCATGGTTTTCAGCCTCTCATTCTTCAGCAAAAGAGTAAGTTCAGTATTGCTTTTAAAAGAATATTTCATATCGTAGATCTCTACAGATTTATTCCCAAAAACCCAGAAGCTTCCTTCTTTCAGGATATCGACCAGGTTTCCATTTTTGAAAACAAGACCTCTCTCATATGCTTTAATATGTACATTTTTTATCATGATTTTTATTTTTTAACCGTTATTATTTATAAAAGGAAATCCGTGATCTCTTCTTCCGAAAAATGCGGAAGTAAAGTGTTTTACAAAAAATTCACTGATGTTTACACTCAGTTTTCAGATTTATCCTGAATTTCAGATCTTGGGCGTGTCCCTCGCTGCCGCATTGCCTGCAGCCCGGGTCGCTACGTTCACTTCTATCTTTTTTGCAAGCAAAAAAGGATATCCGTTTCCATCGCTCACGCGGAAAACCGTCTTTTCAGCATTTGTCTGAAGATAATAAGCTCTTCCATACCGTTTCATTTTAGAAAACCTCTTTTCTTGCAGGCTTTTTCAGAGTGTTGATTCAACAACCGAAAACATCCCGGATTTTCCAGTGCGGATATTTTTGTTGAGAATACCCGGAAACTCGCGAAAAAAAATAGATTTTGAGTCTATTTTTGATATTAACCTACAACCGTAATGTAGTGCTCTGACCAGACTGAGCTATCCCGTGAAAACGAGAGTGGGATTCGAACCCACGCGATCCTAAGATTCCATTGCTATACCATTTAGCTACTGTGTCGATCACAGGGAGGACTCGAACCTCCATACATAGAAAATGTCCGGAAGTTTTTGGAAACTCCTGAAACCTTCAGGTCAAGCTGAACAGAACAAAATCATGTTTCTCAACAAATCATTCTGCAATGGTGATATACCGAAACACCCAACTAGACCCGCCTGATATTTTGACTAAAATCTGTTTTTCACAATTTAGTTGTTGCCATTTTGATGAAGCAAAATAAAATACTGATTGCGCAGTGTTTTTGCGCAGAAAAAAATTATTTTTAAAACTTAAGGAAGAAAAGCTTTAAGACAGGTCTTACTTCACGTTTTCACCATCCTTTTCCATCCCTTTAATTCCTTGGCGCAAAAGGCGGTGTCCATTTTTTCTTCTTCATAAGTTCCTTTACTTCTTCGTAGGAAACAGGATAGAAATCATGACAGTCCACCCCTACATCGAAACTTAATGCCATTTCATCATCCGGCAATGTTCCGTGCGAATGGCCGTATAACTGCCAGGTTCCGCGATGGGAGCCGTTCCATGTTCGAAGGGAGTAATGAAAAAGAATGATTTTTTGTTTGCCGTTACTGTTTTCGGCCTCATCAATTCTTAACTCATGGTAATCCCTGATGGATGCAAATCGTTTGGGATACGTTAACGCCGCACCCTCGTGATTTCCTTTTATCAGATGGATGGTTCCGTTTAATCGGTCCAGAGTTTCTTTCGTAAAATCCGGTTTGCCTAAACTTAAGTCTCCTAAATGGTAAACAGTATCCTCTTTACCTATTTTCTCGTTCCACCGTTTAATAAGTTCTTCATTCATATGCTCCAACGACTCGAAAGGCCTTTCGGAGAATTTTATAATATTGGCATGACCGAAATGATGGTCTGCCGTAAAAAATATATTTTGTTTCATTGTTTTAAATTTTTAATTGTTTTTATTTAACCTCACAGGTTTTGAAAACCTGTGAGGTTTCCTTACCTACATGAAGGGATTAAATTATTTGTAATTCATTATTTTTCATCTGAGTAAGATGTCTCTGAGCATGAAGTGAAAGGAAGTAAATATATTCGTACACATTAATCTTTCCCAATTCATTCACTGTCATTGTTGTTTTGCAGAGAAGACCTTCACCATTTTCCATTAAATCCAAATAATGTAAACATTGCTGATATTGCTGAGCAATTAATCGTCTGATTTCATCTGAATTTAAGTTTTCTTTCGGATCCATGTGTTCCGGTCTTATCCACTCAAAAGCGCCATATTCTCCTACTTTTTCGAACTTTTCCTGATTGAAACTGTAATTTTTTATCTCCAGATTCAAATCAAGATTCAGATAATTCCGCATTGCTTTTTTTGATCCTTTTTCAATAAGTATCAACAGATAAAAGTTCGTGAGATAAATATGTTCTAAAATCTGCTGAACTGTCCAGCCACCGTTCGCAGGCTGATAATTCAACGTTTTATTATCTTTTCCAAACCATCGGTCAACCTGATCAAAAGTGAGTTTCAAATGCGTTTGTATAAATTGTATACATCTAAATATGTCCATTATAATTTTTTAAAGTTTTTTAAAAGGCTTTCAATATTTTCCTTTCCTACAGGATTCATGGAATGACAGTAAAATTCCGGTAAATCGGCACCATTATCCATGCAGTATTCTACAAGCCACTTCGCGCAGTCATACCCTGTTCTTTCGACAAATTGCTGAGAATCTGCTTTTAAATAATGTTCGTCTGCAAGATCGTGGTCAAAAGAAATCATTTCCGGTAAGCCGTTTTCCAAAATTCTATCGATAAACTGCTTGTAATTCCGAACGATAAACCAATCGCTTCTCAGGAAAATATCCTGTTTTGCATAATGATAAACTTCAATAGGATATCGTATATCGTCCAGAAACAATAATCTTTTTGTCAATTCCATTTTTTTAAATTTTATTCTTTTATTTAAACCTCACAGTTTTTAAAAACCTGTGAGGTTTTCGTTCTAAAACGGAAGTTTAAATTTATAATAGTATTTGCGCTGCTTTTAGTTTATTATACCATCATATCCGCACAATTGGAGCTTGCGAACGCATAAGGCTTTGCTTTAAATACATAGCCCATTCCGAGAATGTATCCCATTGCATCTTTTAATGCTGCGTTGGATTTGAAATCCGGGTCGGTATTAATGTCTGCGTGTACTTCCATTTCTACTCCGTAAGCATCCAGAACAGCACAGATGGCATAGGCGATTTCTACGGATTTGTTTACCTCATTCAGCATTCGCTCTTTGATACTGATTGTCTGTATTTCCCTTTCTTTTCTGATAAAGGTAAACGCTCCTTTTCCCTCCCGAATAAAGACTACTGCCGTAGCATAATTAATGGCATCCCCATACACATGGGAATCTGATCCCACACATACTTTCAGTCGGTGTCCATTAGCCTGTTCGCGGATGACGGCTTCTTCTACCAGCTCTGTGATAGAGTTCCGAAAGATTTTTCCGGTCATGTTTTGCCATGTTTGTTGTTGCGTTTCCATTTTTTCTACATATTTTTTTTTGTTTAAATTTTAATAATTATGTCATCAATTGTAAATCGTTAATCCATTGTATTGTCAATTTCAAATTCACTTGCGAAGCAAATTCAGCATTGATCATTAACATTCTTGCACTCCGAACCGGATTCGAACCAGTACCGTCAGTTTTGGAGACTGAGATGCTGCCATTACATCATCGGAGTAGTTTTTGTTGATTCATCAGGGTTTGAACCTGAACAACAAGAGTCAAAGTCTTGTGTGCTGCCAATTACACCATGAATCAGTTTAATTAGTATTGATAAGTGATGATTGATAATTGATTCTATTTCCGGATTATTCATTTATTATTGATGATTTATCAATTATCATTCATATTTCATCACTCATATTTTGTACGGGAAGAGGGATTCGAACCCCCAAAATCCTGAGCCTAAATCAAGTGTGTCTGCCATTTCCACCACTCCCGCGGCTTTTATAAGCAACCGGTAATGAGTAATTCACCAGCAGCTTATTATTTGAAGAAAATAAAACCTGTCTTAATTTTTAGTTTGATGTAAGAACTTCTGCGCTTTGACAGACTTTATTTCACTAGTTTTAGTTGAGTTAAGAAAAAGCATGTCTATAGGTTATGTGCTTTTGGCTTAAAGATCGTCTGCGCTCGACAAACTTTTCCTTTCTCATTTTGCGGTCTATGCGAGAATCGAACTCGCAGTACCCGAGAGACAGTCGGGAAGGTTACCATTACCTCAATAGACCTTTTTCGGGTGAATTGTGAATTGCAAATTCGCTCTGCTATCAATTTTAATTCAATTATGAAGTAAATTCACTATTGACCATTCACATTTTGGGGTATCTCCGGGGATCGAACCCTATTCTCCGGTGCCACAAACCGGTGCTTTACCAAATAAGCTAGAGAAACCATACATCATAAAAAAGCGCCTCTTTTCGGGAGGCGCTTTATATTTTGGACGTGTCAGTTCATTAGCTGACCCATATATATAAGCACCATTTTCCCACAAATTCACTATCAAGCAGATTTATACAAGCATATTGCTGCCCCATCGGTTCTGCACCGCGTTGTCCTGAATGTAAATCTGATATGTTATGTAATTGTTTCATTTTTTATTTTTGTTTAACATTTTGAAAAGCTGAAAACCTGTTGCTTTCAATTTTCGGTTGCAAAGTAAATATGATTTTTTTTAACCTGCAAATTTATTTTTACTATAAAAAACTGATTATCAGATATTTAATCTTTAATTTTAAGATAAGAAATTCCTGTCCGCAACGGATTGCAGATTTATCCTTACCTAAATGACTGTCTCTCATCGGGTTATTGATCACGCTTTATTTTCTTATTAATTGTTCATTGCTGATTAAAAAATTTTCACTTTTATAGTTATTTTTTTTCATTCTAAATAATTTCTCTCTTAAAAACACAAAAAACGCCTCGAAAATCGAGGCGTTTCTGCACTATTTTGATAAAATTTTTACGGGTTTACAGTAAATTATTTTCAAAGCAAGCACATTCTGCCTCATTCAATATCATCCATTCATATCCAAACGATCCCTTTAGCATAGGGCGATCGCATAGATTTAAACTGATATGTGCTCTTTGTATTGTCATAATTTTATTGGTGCAAAGATAATTGTTTTTTGAAAAGTTTAGCTCCTGAACATTTTATTCCGGCCCGTTTTATATCTCGAAATATCTTTTAAAATAACCTCATCATCCGGATTGAAATATTTTAATTCATTAACAATTTCCGAATGAGTAATCACTTTTTCTGCGATAATTTCATAGGCGATATTCCTGATTATGGTATGAAGTGAAAGATCTCTTTTAAATTCATGTTTCATTGCTTCGAGAAAGATGATCTTTTTTTCAGAAGGTGTTTTTTGATATAGTTCCCCGATTTCGTGTTCGAGGTTTTTAGCATCAAAGATATTGACAAAATAATTATTCAGGCAGTTGAAGGCATCTTTATCTTCTTCCCATCCTATCAGCAAAATTTTCTGGGCCTCTTCAGGCATCTCCATTTTTTTACGATAAACCAATGAACCTTTTACCATCTGATTATAATTTACGTAATCGTCAACCACCATTTGATAATAGATATTGGCATTTTTATAATCATTGATTTCTTTATACAAATCACCCACCTTTTCTTTCTGTTCAAGATCTTTATACAGTTCTATTGCTTTCCGGTATTGCTTTGCTTTTTCATAACAATTCGCAGCTTCAGATTTATTTTTCAGTTTTTTCAGGTAAATCACTGCTGCCTCATTGTAAAACCCTCCTTCCTCCAGTGTTTTGGCTCCGCGGTAATGATCCTGAAGAAGATTGATATACACTTTGGCTGCTTTTTTATAATCCTTTTCACGGATATAACTTTTAGCAAGTTCCTCGTATTTATTCCTGATTTTATCAAAAAGAGAACTTTCCACATAAAAATTTCCACCGGAAGCAGCACCTCTTCTTCCCTGTATGTCTTTTTCCTTGTCTTCCAGACGGGTAATGACAATAAAAATAATAAAAGCAACAATAATAAAAATCACAAGGGTTCCTACAACGCTCCAAAAACTCTGATGAAACAACTGTGCTAACAGAGCGATGACCTTAATGATCACCAAAATAAAAAAGGCTGCGCTGAATTTGTCTATAAACTTCTGCCTATTCATCTTTGTCTGATTTTAAAATGGTTTTATCTTCACTGAACAGCCTGTAAAGCAATAATACGACACCTACAATGAGAATCCACACAAACCAGTTGTAGCCGAACATTTCAATTAACGGGTAGAAAATATAGGCCAACATACCGACCAGCACAATGATGAGAAAAATTTTAATACTACCGGGAACATTTTGCCCTCCTGCATTTAAGGATCTTTTTTTAACTATAAAATTATACAGTCCTACAACACCGGTCATAAAGATGATCAGCCAGATAATTTCTGAAAAAGAGGTGTCATTTTTCACGTAAGGTTCTTCCTTTTCATAAGCTGTAGCTTTTTGACCTGCATCCTGAATTGCAGGCGGTTCAGGATAGTCTTTTGTTCCGTACAATCTGCCCAGTGAATCTTCAATCAGTATCTGTTTCTTTTTCCAGATTTTTTTTATAATTCCCTGTTCTGCGGGCTTTCCTGAAGTGATTTTTTTCAACGAGTCCCTAATTTTATTTTTATATTTTTCTTCGTTTTGGGCTAAATATTTTACAATTTTTTTGCTGTACACCTTTTTCAGGGAATCTTCCGAAGTTTTAACCTTGTTTTGATGATCTGTAATCTCCTTATAAATTTCATTAATCGGTTTTCCGCCATTTTTCAGATATTCTTTGTAGCTGTTTTTGTTTTTTGGATCATTATAACTAAGCATCGCCTTCATATGCTCATCCATCAGTTTACGCCTTTCTTTACCATACATGGAATCAATTTTCATATCAATATCCGTTACACCGGACTGATAGGCTACCATAGGCTTCATTAAATCTTTATTCACCTCAGAAATTTTTCCTGAGGATATCGTAGAATGGTTTTCTGCAGATTCTTTCTTATTAAGATGCACAAAAAGCCTTACCAGACCCATTATAATAAGGACAACCCAAAATACCCAGCGGTAATTTTGAGAATATGCAGAATTTCCACCGCCAAACAACTTTCCAAGCCAGGAATTTCCAAATTTAAATTTTGCAAAACCATCACCTCTGGAAGTTCCCATAACATCCAGCGGAACACCGAGATCTACTGCTCTGTCAGGATATTTTTCAATATATTTTAAATATTTTTCAACTTCTTTTTTATTCCCTTTCATTACCTTCTGAAGATCGAAAGGCAGCTCTTTCATCCATGCTTCTTCGGTTTGCGGCTTCTGAAGGGATTTGAGAATTTGTTCATCATCCATTTCCACGGTATAACTCTCAATCTTCTGCGGGATTTTCACCCCACTCGATGGCTTACGTATTTTGTAGGAGGATGGTTTTGGAGTTTTGATGATCGAGATCCAGTCGATTTCTTCATTCAGTTTTACCAGACCGAATTCGGGATGCATGATCAGAAATTCCGCATCGGTATTCTGCAAGTCTTCGGAAATTATTTTGGGATAAAAGTCTGTATTTTCAGGAATGAAAAGTTTACGATCAACACATTGGAAATAGGAATTTCTGCCAATTTCAACCGGAGCAGTATGCTGAAAAATCAAAAAACATCCGTACAGTACATTCGGTTCATCGGCAGGAATGGGAAAAGACCGGACCTCATTTAAGTCAATCCCTAACATCTCCATTTCATACAGCCATGTCCTTGGTGAAGAACCTTTAATGAGAAGCCCTTTTTTAGGATGATTATTTTTCGGAAAAGGTTTTATTCTAAGTTCCATATTTCAAAACATGTTTAATAAAAGCGTCCATGTATTGATCGTACATTTCGTCCATTTCCTTTATTTTCAATTTATTTTCTTTCGGAAGGTAATATTCTGATCCGCCAAAATAATTTTCCGTTCCTAATGCCAGATATCCATATTCGGCGGAAGGCATATAAAAAACAGGTATATTTTTATTGCTGCTTTTGAAAGTGAGCATTCCGCGGGAATCTGTAATAATTTCACTTCCGTCTTCAAAGCTGAATACATTTTTATTCTGAGTGGCCATTACTTTGATATCGGTGCTGTTTTTTGCAAAGGCATAAAGGCTGTCGCCGTGACTTGTCATTATATATTTTGAGATCACCAATTCTTCATCTGTATTTATTCCTATTTTACTGAAATTGTTGAAGATCTTAATTCCCCTATTGGCAAGCTTAGATACCTCAGCTTCCGCTTTTGCATAGTTTTTAGCAATTTCCGTATCGTTCTTTACCTGTTCAATTGAGATATTTCCTTCAAGATTTATCTGATAGATCCATACCGGCTTTTCATGATGCAGGTAAAAGTTTTTATTAAAATAAATGAGATTAAAATCCGGTGGAACTATTTTTCCGGTGATATTCAGCTCGGAATACTCTTTTGTATTTAAATTTAATTTAGAAATCAGTCTTTTATCCGGCTGGTACTGGCATAAAATAAATTCCTGCTGTTTATTTTTTGCTAAAGCAAACTGGCCTTTCGGTTTTACGGAAATATCTTCAATCAGAACTTCAGATCCGTGCTGGATTTTATAGTAATCATAATGGCTTTTATTATAATAATTATCAGACAGATAAGTTCTTAACAGCTGCTTTTTGTTGCTTAATATATAGAACTCTCCTTCATACAGAAAGGTTGCAATCTTATGGACCGGTGTAGGAAACAGAATCGGATAATTTAACGGAACAGCAGCCTTTTTTCCGTTTGATGAGAAATTATTTTCTCCGTTTCTTTTTCCCTTCGGAGGATTTGCCCACAATTCGTGCAGCGGAAGTATGATCTTCTGTATATGCTTTCTTGTTCCTTTATGATGCTTGTAGAAGTTCAGTTCTCCGGCGGCTGAAGTGGTCACGAGAAATTTCAGGCGATCCCTGTTTTCATGAATGACTTTCTGCAATTTCTGATCTGCCGCATTTTCCTGGTGGGTAATGAAAAAAACTTCAAGATCTTTTTCCCTGTGATCCTCTTCAAAAAATTTTTGCAATGCCTGGGAAACCTCCAGCACCGGACTTACCTGGTTGAGGTTTTCGATAACATGTTCTGCTTTATTAAGGGAAATTTCCTGACCGATATGTCCCAATGTCAAAACCTTACATTCCGAATGTGCTTTAGGATGTTTGATGATGGCAATGGCAGATGCAAAAGCCAGCACTTTAGGAGTTCCCCAATTTTTCAGGGAAGTATCAATGAGAATGATTCTTTCAAAAACATTTTCTTCAGGCGGAATTTCACGCTGAATATAAAGAGCTTCATTATTAGCCACACGATTCATAAACACCTCATCTTCGTTGGCAAATTCGGATAGAAGCATTCTGTTAAAATCACCTTTATTGCTCATATCCGAAATCCCTCCAATGGGCTGTTCACCGGGAGAAAGGTGGCGCATCGGAATTTTCAGTCCGCTCCAGATTCTTTTAATTAAACTTCCAACCTGAAAGGTCTTCGGCTCATCAATTAATTCCTGAATAAAATCTTTTCCGCTTTCTGCGGTCGTTTCTTCTTCTACCACTTCATCCTCCAGATCCGGAATTTCCGCTATACCTTTCATTGCATGAATAATGGACGCTGTGGTTGGAAACTTTCCTTTCACATTTAGTAAGTTGCCGATATCATCCGCTGCAAAAAGCATTGAGCGAAAAGATATTTTTTGGGCACATTCCGCAATTTTATAGGGTCTTTTGGCGAATCTTTTTAATATAAGTTCTGCACTTCCGGAAGAAGTTCGGTTATGGGAGTTTTTAAAAAGTGTCTGAAGAAGATTGATTTTGTTCTGGCCTGTTTTGTAAATTCGCGGTAGCCTGTTGATGTTTTCTAAAAGCTCCACAATCTGATCTGTATTTCTGAGCAGTGAATTTTTTTCTATCTTTTTTAAATAATACGAAATACCGTTTAAATTCAGATAACTGTCCTGAGAAGCATACAGCACCAGAAGCAGTGATCCGAAAGGCGGAAAACCGTACGGCTGCAGTTCCTTCAGGACTTCAATAACGTAAGGTCTGTAAGCGATTGCACCTACATTCGGGATGGAAATAAGGTTATATTCATCATAGCCTGACGGATCCGGTACGTCTTCATCGGTAGCCCATTCCCAGAAATAGTTTTCGTATGACTGGAAGTATTCGTTCAGTTCCATTCTTTTGCTTTTTCAGTCAGACGAAATGAGCTTACGGACATTTTCCGGAAATCACTTTTATTAATTGGTAAAACGCTTCCATCTTCATTCCACAGAAGCCATTGACCCAATTCTGTATTGTATTTTTTCTGCAATAAAACGCTCATGTTTTTAAATTCAAAATCAAAACCGGCCGGTAACAGATGTCCGTCTTTTTCCCAAAACGTTTTCCCGGGAAAGCTTAATAATGGATTTCCTAAGAATAATGCTTTATCATCAATAACTGTCCAGCTTATTTTTTCAAGCCTGAATTTCGGCTGGACGATAATGGATTTACTAATCTGCGCAATAGGAGCTAATAAAGCAATCACATGATGTTCTTGCTCACAGGCTTTTAGTTTAATATCAATTTTTTCATCGATTCCGAAGAAATTATTGTTGGAAGGAGGAAATGTTAATCGTAATGCTTTATGAATAGGTGTCCAAAGCAGGGCTGTTCTTACTTTTTTACTCGGAACCAGTGCATCTTTACTGAACAAAAGTCCGTCCCTCAATTCATACAGCACAAAATTCGGCAACTGCTGTATTTCTGCCGAAACAGCCTGCTCTCCGGTGAATCCTTTCAGCCAGATAACATCTTCTTCCAATGCTACCAGAACATTTTTCCAATCGCGGATGGAGCCTAAATATTCTTCATCCCTTCTTGGAATTTCTGCCCAGAATTCTATTATATACTCTGAAGGATCTTTTGCCATAGACTTTCAATTTCCTGTTGGATATACTGTTTCTGTTCCGGATTTCTGATCCAGTCGCAACGGCTCTGAAGGTATCTCAGCTTATCTTTAACCACATTCTGTTCTTCAAAGCTCAGGGTACCGCTGTTCCATTTTTCAATCAGGATGTTTACATCTTTCATCACTTCTTCCGGATCCGGTGTTTTGTTTTGAAGGGCCTGCGGATGAGATTTGGGGTTTTCATCTTTTTCGATGGTCCTGTTGATAATACCTTCCAGAATTTCGATCTGTTCTTCGGTATCCCAGATGTGTTTCAATATCCAAAGGTCTGAAAGAATGGCTTCGTTTCTTCCGCAGATAAGAGCGCTTGCAGCAATAAGATTCTGCATCTTCACGGCTCTTCGGTCCGATATGGCAATTCCTGTATTTCTGAGGCTGATGATGGTGTTGAGGTATACTTCGTAGATGGGTTTTAAATCAACTTTTTTACATAGATCCTGAAGTTCTTTTATTTCGTGGGAAAGAATTTCAGGCGATTCCGTTTCCATATTATTTTCCAGTTTTCTTCCGGCTAAAAGTACCTGATGAAGAAGGTCCGGATTTACGTAATCTACATTAATCCGGATCAGGAAACGGTCAAACAATGCATTTAGCGCTTCATCTTCGGGAAGCACATTACTTGCGCCAACAAACATGAGTGCAGGAAGATGTTTTGTTTCCTTTCCTCTTTTAAAGATTTTTTCATTAAGAGCCATCAGGAGCGAGTTCAGGATGGCGGAATTGGCATTGAAAATTTCATCCAGAAAAACCATAGATGCTTCAGGCATCATGCCTTCGGTGTTGGTTAATAATTCTCCTTCTTTTAATTTTCTGATATCAAAGGGTCCGAAAATTTCGTTTGGTTCGGTAAAACGGGTTAAGAGGTATTCGAAATTCTTCCCGTCTTTTACGGTCTGGGCCATCGTTCTTACAATGGCAGACTTGGCTGTTCCGGGAGGTCCGTATAAAAAGGCATTCTCTTTTGCGAGTAAGCAAATTCCCAACAAATCTACGACGTCATCTTTTCCTACAAATGTATTTTTTACGTAACTAAGAATATGGTTTAATTTTTCTATGTTTTGGGTCATTTGTTTTTGTGTTATTTTTCTTTTTGATGAAAATTAATATTTTTTAAACTGCTTTTTTTAACGCAAAGCCTGCAAAGTTTATTTTAACTACTACCTTTTTTTAAGTTTGCAAAACAAAGTTTCGCCGATTCCGATGAATCAATTATAAAGTGAAGCAAAGGTGTTGTACCTGGTAAAACAATACAGAAGTTAGTTTTCTATTATTTTTAATTCTTTCCAATAAATATCTTTATAAATGCCAAATTCGGCAATCAGCAATTGATTAATGTAAGGAATTTCTGCAAGCTGATACGCTCTTTTTTCTACAATTCTTTCAAGATATAATTTTCGGTATGTTTTGTCTTTCAGTTCTTCTTCCCAATTGATATTTCCTAACGTTGTATCTGATCCTACCGCTGAGTAATGAAACTGCCGGAGGATATTTTCCAGGATTTTAATCAATAAATCTTCCGGATCTGCGTTCTGTAATGCCGAAACAATCTGGGGTAAAAACCGCAAGGATAAATCGGCAGATAATAGGGAAGAAATGTCTCTTCTACCTTTATATTCGGGGATCAGCTTGTAGAGATCTTTGGAAGTGTCTTTCCTGATAAGGTATAATTGTGCACTGTGATACAAAACTTTGGCAGCCCACACCGAAGCTTCTTTGTCGAAATGTATGTCCAAGGATAAGAATTCAAGCCTTTCTTTTTCGAATTCAGATTCTAAATAATCTGCTGTATCCTCGATTTCTTTTGCAGATATTTCAGGAATATCGGTAAAAATCGTTATGCATTCATCTTTCCGAAGAAGGAACAAAGTATCTAAAAAAGAGGATTTGGATGCTATCATCTAAATAATTTTAACAATTTCGAGAAAAAGATTGAAGTTTATTCCCCGAAGCATTTTTCTGATCCGCCAAAAGTTGCTTACATCCATTCGTACGATTGGAAAAAATCAAAGTTCAACAGTGTCTTATTAACGTAAATTTAATCAAATTATGTTGATCTGAAAGGAAATCCAGGCTTTTTATATTACATTTGAATATGAACAACAGAAACCGAGGGAAAAACACTTCCGACGACAGTTTATTCGGATCGGAAAAACAGGTTGGCAGGCTTAAAATGGCTGTTCAGGATATGCATTATTTGCTTTCGCGGGAGTATCCGGAAAAAGCCTCGGCTGAACTGGCGGGAAACCGATACAGACTGAAAACAAGACAGATTCAGACCATCAGAGCTGCTTCTGCATCACACAATCAGATCCAGAACAGAAAATCTAAAGAAACCGGAGTAGAAATTTTAAAAGGCCAAACCATTTACATCGATGGCTTCAATGTACTGATCCTATTGGAAAGCCTGCTTTCGGGTGCTTATATTTTTGAAGGGCTGGATGGATGTTTTCGGGATCTTTCCGGTGTTCACGGGACGTATAAAAGAGTAAATCAAACTTTGCCTTCTTTAGAGCTGGCTGCTTCTTTCTTCCAAAATTGCAGTATAGGTAAACTTTGCTGGATTTTTGACAGGCCGGTTTCCAACAGCGGGCGAATCAGTCAGTTTATTGCTGAATTTGCACAGGAACGACAGCTAGCATGGGAAACCTCATTGGAGTTCAACCCCGATCAGTTTTTAGCTGAACATGGTGAAATTATTATCTCTTCCGATGCGTGGATTCTTGATCACTGCAAAAAATGGTTTAACATGATCCGATTTTTGATTGACAACGAAGCTCTTGATGCCAATATCATCAGCTTTCTTTAACGTAAAAATGTCATTCTGAACAAAATGAAGAATATCAAAAATGAGTTTAAAGATTCTTCGTTCCTCAGAATGACAAAATTCAATTTTTTTTAACTCTTGGGACAGCTTCCATAATTCTAAGCATTTATCAGAATATTGTCTGCTCCCCTTTTTTACAAGCTCTTCAATGCAGATTCCAAAGCGAGTTCCATCATGGGTTTCAGTGCTCTTTCTCTTTCGTCGGCAGAAATTTGTTCGTGGGTCGGAATGATGTCTGTCACCGTAAGAATGGTTGCTGCATTTTTTCCTAAATATCTGGCGTTGGCAAATAAACCGAATGCTTCCATTTCCACGGCTGGACAGTTGTATTTCGTAGCAATTGCAGGTACCGCAGGATCTTTTCTGTAAAAAATATCGCTGCTGTGTACGTTGATGGATTTTGTTTTGAGGGAAAGTGCTTCTGCCGTCTGATTAATGGTATTGTAAATCGTACCCTGATGCGGAAGAATTTCATCTTCTATTTCCCAGGCGTATTTGGCGTAGGTACTTTCACTTGCCGCATTATCCACATTTAAAATATCAAAAAGCTGAAGATCGGTGCTGTATGCACCACAGGTTCCAATTCGGATAATGGTATCTACTTCATATTCCGTGAATAGTTCAAAAGAATAGATCCCTATGCTCGGAAATCCCATTCCACTGGCTCCAACGGTGATTTCTTTTCCTTTGTATAAACCTGTATAATAAAATATGCCTCTTGTTTTGCTTACCAATTCTGCATTTTCAAGGTATTTTTCGGCAATAAACTGTGCACGGAGCGGATCTCCCGGCTGCAATACAACTTTGGCTATTTGTCCTTTTTTGGCACTGATGTGAATACTCATACTTTTATTTTCAATGAAGCAAAGATACAAATCCGTGATTGATTTTAGGCTGAAATATTTGATGGTTCCAGCTAACCACCCCGTCTTAATTTTCCCTGAAAATTAATCCACCCCTCCAGAGGAGGGGAATTCCCTTACGTTCACGTGCAAGACATTCCCCCTTAGAGGGATGGCGAAAATTCGAAAGAATTTTTTGACGGGGTGGTTTGTTTTCTTAGCTTTATAAAATTGATAACCTAACTATTATATTTGCATCACTCGCAGCAGCGCGATGTATATTAAAAAAACAGACAATGGATACCTTCGACTTACCAAAGACCATCCCTGAACTTGAACAATGGATGAAACAACATTGTTTCAATTTCAACAGTTATTCCATCAACGGAAACCCTATTTATGAAGGGTTGGGAATTGACCAATCAGACGGTCGTTTTATCTGGTATTATACGGAACGCGGGCAAAAGCAGATTTTAGAGACTTTCAATACAGAAGCGGAAATCACAGCCCACGCTTTCAATCAGATTAAATCTGATAAATGGGCAAAGACGCATTGTATCGGTTTTTCGGCTGATCTTAATAAAATGACTGATCTGAAAAACACATTAGACAAGATGAGTGTTGAATATTTTGAAGACAAAATACCTTACTACGGAATCGAGAGACCGGTTTACAGAGTATTTGTTTTAGGTTGTGACATTTTAAAAACAGAACATTTAAAAAGAAAATACTGGACAAAAAAATAATGCTTACTCCCTTATAACAATTATTTGACTTTATTCAGAATGATACTTTGGAAAAGCTCATTCTTATTGATGATTTTGTACTTCTCTTTTCTTATAATTGTTAAGATAAATTCCTTTCTCTGAATTTTTTGAAAAATTGGTCCCGAATTCCCAGAACAGTCGGGCATTTTCCCTGGCTTTTTCGTTGGTAAAGTTTTCGTATTCAATCCTGTAAATGGAACTGAACAAGCGGGAACGTCCGACACCGTGGTGACAATGGATAAGAACAGGATAATTTTTGGGATCATCCATAATTTTCAAAAATTTCTGCACCGTGCTATCCTGAGGAATCTGGTCGGTTGGCAAATTAAAATAATGAAGACCTGCAATTTTATCGGCGGCAAATTCTTCAGCATTTACCTGTTTTTTTGTTTCCGGGTTTAAGGCCGTCCGAACCAACCCGTCACGTAAATCGACGATGGTTTTTATTTTATGGTCACTTACGAAATCTGCCAGCTTTTCCGGAGGAACAGCCCCTGAATTATAGACTTTATTTTCTGAAATCGTTACCAGATTATAACGTACTTTTTTTTGATAAAATATAAATGCAAGGATCAATGCGGCGATAACAACCAACGAAATTACCATTCTTTTGACGATATTATTTTTAAAATTGAGCTTCATAATTTTGAAAAACATTCAATGCTGCGAATCTACAAATCTTTTTTAAGAGAATAAAAATGTTTAGTTCAAAATAAAAGCGCCGCAATGCTGCAGGCGCTTCAACTCAAACTTCTTCATTACACATTGATTCATTATAGTAACATTTTCACCTTTAATTTATTGTGTTCAGGCTGATATTTTAATAATTACGGTTAGCAGTACCTGCATATAATTCTGAATGTTGCAGTATTTTACAAAATAAAAAAGGCAGGAAAGTAATTCTAAATTATGAAGCTTGTTGCTTCTAATTACTATATCAACAAAGACGAAAAAGGCATTGGCGTTTAAACTTTAAATCGCTTGAAACTTCATCTTTACTATTTGTTCTTAGAACAGAATTTTATCCGCCAAATCTACGGCTGATAAATGATAAAATTATCTATCATATCTTTTTATAATAAATTAATCAAAAAATTATGAGTGATATCATAAAACAAAAAAGCAGCAGTATTTACCTTTGAAGTATCATTCACTTTTTGCAACTTATTTTATTTTGAGAGCTCTCCTTTCATAAGGGGAGTTTTTAATAGAACCATCATAGCAAACTGCTTACACAAGGAAGATAAAAAATATAAAATTTTGTTAGTATCCTTATATTATTGAATTTTGACTATAAAAACTTTTACCTGGCAATATGATGGATCGTAAAATTATAAAATGATACCACACCTGCCAATTGCAAAAACACCAAAATCAGCATTAGTGATATACGCAGAAAACATTGAATCAGATTATATTTTCTGAAAAACATCACATAAGCCCATATAGTAATCCCACCTTCTAAAAATCCGATTATAATATTGATAAAACCAGCTAATACCTCTTGCTGAACAAGTAGCAGAAACGGAAAAGTCAGAATTCCCACTAATATTCTCTGTGCGGAGAAAAATGCATTAGCAGCAATATGCTCAGTAAAAGTTAATGATGCATTTTTAAACGCGATGAAACTTGCTATTGAGAAAATGGGAATAAATATAATAAGCTCTGTAAATGCGTAATAATCTGTTATCCAATCAGGAAAAGTGAGTTTCCCGCTGTATATCACACTGTCCAAAAAATAAATCATTTGGTTTAGGATACTAAGAGAATCAATTTTCGTTATCTGATAAATAAGAACATATAATCCAGCAGCTGAAAGTGCGGTAGAAAAGGGACCGAAGTACTTTTGATGTTTCCCGGCTAAAAACTCATGAATAACTTTTTGCGGCCGAACCAGCAGTTGTGCCATAGTGAAGTTAAGGGTTTCTTCAAAATGAAAAAAGTATTGTATGTCGTGTTTTATACAACTCCAACTAACCCGTCCTGTCTTCACATTTTGCCCGCAATTTGGACAGTAATTTCCTTCGAATGCATGTTCGCAATTTAAACAGTTATTTTTTTTCATTTAGTTTTTCGATGATTTCATTTCTCAGAGTTATGTTATCTTCATATTGTTTTAACTTCATTTTTTCTAAAATATAAGCAGCTATTGCACCGCCAAAAATAGCAATCCCCAATTCTGAAAAAATATCCAGAATGAGATCATTGATGAAGTCTGCATCTGTATCCTGAAAGAGAAGCATCAATATGCGACTTGCCACAGTGATGATTATTCCTATAATAAAAAAGAATCTTATGAATCTTCCGTAAAAATATTCCTTATCTACAATTAAATCAAGCTCCTTGGGATTATGCCTGTAATACTCCAAAAGCTCAGGAGTTATTTCGGTCTTTTCTCCCCATAATGTATTTTCTATTATTTTTTTACTCATTAGTAAATCAATATGCTATGGAATTATATATTATAATTTAACAAGGGACAATTCTCCCTTTGTTTTTATTATATAGTTATAACTTCCAAATATTTATAAATAACAATGTTATATTAAAGAAAGTATTTCTCTAATTAAATTCTGGGATCGATATAAAATAATATGTTTTAATGCTTATTAGACTCTGAAATGTATTTAGCGATACTTTGAAACATTTTTAGCCTTCTTGTATCCCCCATTTCATCATTTGTATAATCAGAGTAAGCAGAATTTGATGCTATGATGATATTCTTGTCAGGGTTTATATAAAGTGTTTGTCCATAAATACCAATGGCAGAAAAGTCCTTTCCATCACGCTCCATCGGAAACCACCATTGGTTTTTGTATCCCTCTCGAGCATCAGCATTTGCTCTTTTCCCTGGCATTAGATGAGATTCAGTAGGAGTTATTGACGTTTCAATCCACTTTTCTGAAATTACCTTTTCACCTTTATTATTTTTACCTTTGTTAAGCATCAGTAAGCCTATTTTAGCTAAATCACGGGGAGTTACAATGAGACCCCCATAAGCTAAAGGAAAACCATTCGCATCAGTAAGAAAATAAGCTTTGTTTTCCGGATATATTTTGTTCCAGAGATTTTGAGTGAAGAATTGATTAAGTGGCATCTTCGTTGCCCCGCTGATCACCATTCCCAATACCTGAGTATCCATACTTGTATACTGATTAAAGATTCCTTGAGGCCTTTTGCGTTTCATTTCCTTTGTGTATTCATTAAGAGATCCATTAACAGATGCTAAAAATGACTGTACAATTTCTGAATCAAGGTTATCATATTCTTCAGCCCATTTTACTCCTGAAGACATATTTAAGGCATTCTGGATAGTCACGCCTTCATAAGCGGTGCCCTTTAATGCCGGAACATACTTGTCAACAGGATCAGATAAATTTTGGATAAAGCCTTTTTCATATGCTATCCCTGTAAGTAAGCCCATTATAGATTTGGTACATGAAAAAATGATAACAGGCGTATGTTGTGTGTTACCATGATAGTATTTTTCATATACTAAACTGCCATCTTTAATAATTAATAATGAAGTTAAATTTCTTTTTTTAATTTCTTTATCAATGTTATATTTGGCACCCTCAAAAATAAAATCGTTTGGTAAAATATTTTCTTTAAAGGATAAAGGAATTTGGTATGCATTATCTCCCCGAGGGATACCTATTGAAGGATATTTCAGATGCATGGTTCTAAAGTTTTCTGCTATTGATTCCGGCTCAAATATTTTATTATAATTGTATAATGCATAAATATTTTTTATTTTTTTTCTAAAAATAAACGCTAAAGATCCTATTACTGCAATTAATATTAAAAGTATTTTCTTTTTCATTCAACTATTTATGTTAATTCTATATATTTCTTTTGTATTATTTTTTAATTTTATTTCCTTTAAAATAAACTGCTGTAGGAATTATTTTAGAAATCTCATATCTATTCATCCTGAAAATATCTGACGGCAAAATGATAAAATCGGCAGATTTGCCAATCTCCAGCGAACCTGTTTCATCTGCAATTCCCATTTGTTTAGCATTATTAATAGTATATCCTTTTATGAGATCTTTTACAGGAGCGCGGTCTTCTTCCTGCCCGAACACAGGGGTCTTACTTCCTAATTCCGGTTCCTGGCGAGTAGCGCCAACCTGAATTCCGAAGAAAGGATTGGAACGAGTGTATGTTCTGGAATTAATGACGTCGCTTGAGATGGTAACCGTTGCTCCCGCTTTTATTAAGCTGTTAATCGGCCAGCTATGGGCATAGCGCTCTTTACCTAATGCCACCAAACCTCCATCACTCAATGCACCTGAAACCCACTGTGGGGTAAAATTGGCATATACTCCCGGTTGCTTAAATCTTTTCATATCATCTGGATGAACTACTTCCAGATGACTCAGGGTTAGCTGTATCGGCAATTGTCCTCCGTATTCCTTTTTTGCTTTTTCCAATGCGTTTAAACTGATCCTAATGCTCCGGTCACTGTTTGTATGGAGATGGAGATGAACTTTATTTTTTGCGCAATCAAACAGCAGTGTTTTTAGTTCATCTTCATTGAACAAAACGCCGCCCTTATTTCCCTTTTCGTTTGAAAAGTCTTCAAGAACACCGGCCGTATTAATTTCATTTACCCCATCAAGGTGTATTTTAATTGTATTGATCTTCAATAAATCACCTTGATATTTCTTGCGCAATTCCAAAACCACCTGAACCGCATTTTTTAGCTGGTCGGGCCTGTATATATGATGTGTAGCTTCATATCTCAATGGTAATTTTCCTTCCTTTTCCATTTTCTGCACTACTTTATAAACCATTTCTTCAAACTGAAAATTACCTGCATCCAAAACGGTGGTAACTCCTGTTGAGGCCACATAATTAAGATATTTAGTAAGACCTTTTTCCAGATAGATGTTATCTTTTTTTACGAATTTATCCAAATACGGAAATAATGCAAATTCCTTTACCCACCCTGTCATCTTTCCATTTTCATCTCTTTCAAAAAACGACAGATCTTTCTTGAGATCCGGTGTATTTTCTGTAATCCCCAGCATATTCATGGCTGCCGTATTTAGCCAGAAACTGTGTCCGCTCCTCCCTAAAAGAATCACAGGAGTTTTCGGAAAGATTTTATCGAGATCTTTTTTGTGAGGCCCCTTCGGAACATACCACGTTTCATTCCAGTCACCAATCATAAGGAACGGCAGTTCGGGATACTTTTGAGCGATATTTCTTAAATAAACAAACATCTCTTCTTTTGAGCCAAGTGGAAGCTCCATTGCCGGCATCTTTCCTGAAGGCGGCTCGGAAAAGGCTATTAATCCCGGATGTGTATGGCTATCAATGAAAGAAGGCATTACTGTTTTGCCCTGCAAATCTGTTACTTCGGTTTTATCTCCTACATAATCATTAGCATCTTTACTGTTTCCGATAAATACAATTTTACCATCTTTAACTGCTATTGCCTCCGCATGCGGATGTTTTTCGTCTTCGGTATATATGTTTCCGTTGATCAGCACTAAGTCCGCTGATTTTTTTCCCGTACATCCTACCAGCAGCATTATTGATGCTAAAAGGCTTAATAATTGATTTTTAATCATAGTGTAAAAATATTTTTTTTGTTGTTATGCGTTTTCAATTCACATACCTGGTTTAAAAAATTACTTATTTATTTACAGTATTCATTTTTAATGAATTGCATGTGATTGACATGAATTAATTATTAGTATCCTGATATTTTTGTTTCTAAAACAAAAGGAGAATCTGCTAAAACATGTAACCCACTTTTATTCCGTATCTGAAGGCTGGCAGGTTAACTTTATCACTTTTTTGATTGGCATCAAGCTTTATATCCAGCTTATAGTTATCATACAAATTGTATACTTCCAAAGCATCATTAAAATCGTTATAAAAACCCTGCGGTACAGGCTTGTTTTCTTTTATCTCGAAAGTATTTGAGCCAAAGCCCGGTCCTGCAATTAAAAAATCGGCAAAAAACCTTTTCTTAATAACAAGTTTATAGCCTACCTGCAATCCAACAGCTGTAGTTTCTACCCGTGCCAAAAGGTCTATCGAACTTGTTTGATTGTTATTATCCGTATAAATACCCTCGATTGGAGTTTTGTAGTTTTGATATTTCAGATATCCACCGATATAGAAGCCTGTCATTCCTCCTTTTTCGAGATACCATCTAAATTCCGGTATAATCTTAATACCGGAAAACTCAAACTTTTTGGTGGAAATTTTGTCTATATCAATACCATCGACACTGAAAATACCGGAATTGTATTTATAGCCTACGTTTAACCCAACACTCATTGAGGAGTTAATGCTCCTCTCATACGTACCCTGAATGCTGCCAAAAAATAATCCAAATGGATCTATCGAGACATTATTTCGAAACAGATCATTTTTCTCTTTCCCAACTTGTGCGTTGATCGCAATTGAAAATAAAATGAAAATAGAACAGACTAAGTTTTTCATAGCTAATGATTTAAATGTTATTAATTGTTTTTATTAATGACTAAATGGTCAGGCCGCTTTCAGCCTTGAGATTTATAAAAATTCTCATGTACTCAATAAATTCCCTTCTGTTTCAATTGGTTTCAGGCAATTAAATCTAATAGTAATTTATAAATATTAAAATTTATAAGCGATCCCAACCTGAGCAGTATTATTTCTATTTTTATTTTTATAGTTGTCCACAAAATCCTGCTCTGCCGTACCATTATTTTTTTTATTAATGTTGGAAATTCCTGCAACATATCGCGCGTTTACACTGAGCTTATCTGTAATAAAGTAGCCCAGTCCTAAATCAATACTGACGTTGACGTTGCAAAAATATTTTTTCACATTGGAGGAACTGTAATTAGTTTGATAGGTTGTTACACCGTCTGTAAGAAGTATGATTTTATCTGTGGATCCTGCCGCTCTTGCATTTAGCAGGAAGCCAACCTCAGGACCAGCTTCAGCAAAGAATTTTGGTGTCACATTATACTGTAATAGTAAAGGTAATGAAAGATAATTTAACCTCAGATCTGAAAGTCTTTGGATTGTTGTGGTATTATTTGTAATGTAGTAAGTACTCTTCGATACTTTAGCACCTGTTTGATTGTAGATAATCTCAGTCTGTAAATTTAGATTTTCGTTCAATTTTGAATTCATAAAGAAACCACCGGAAAATCCTGCCTTTGCATTTACTTTATCATAACCTTCTTTTGAAATTGAAGAAATATTCAAACCAGACTTTATGCCAAAAGTTCGTATTTGAGCATTAAAATTAATACATACTGCACATAATACTATTAAAAATAATTTTTTTTTCATTATTGATGAATTTTTAAGGTTTATTATAATAATTATATTTATTTATAGATTAACTAAAATTTATTTTTTAAGTTTTAATTCAATTTTGCTGATAATTATACTGTTTCATAACATTTTGTAAAAAATATTCCTATCACAACCTGTGCGTTTTTTTCATGTTTTAAATATTATTAAAATTTTTATCGATTCGAACTTTATATTATTTGGCTTAAAAATAGTAAAAAAAGAATTACGCGATCTTTTTTAAATCATTTTATAACAAATTACTATTCAGATAGTAATATTAGCCCCGTGATCTTAGCGTATAAACTCTAAAGTCCGATATCCTTCAATAATTTATGTAATACATTACGCTGAGCTTTGGCTCAAACTGTATAACAAATATGCTTTTGTAACATACCGTCCATAATTTTTTTTATAAGATATATTTTTAATATGTGGAAAATCATTAAAATTTGCCACGACTTCTCAGAGAAGCCGTGGCAAAATATAAATAAATATCAGTTTAAGGTTTCCAGAATGACCAGACCGTACCGTTAAAAACGGCAATTTGTTTTTTTACCGTATCATAAGCCATCATTCCTGCTGCAGGATTAACAATATTAAGGTGCGGACTTGCCACTTTGGGCAGCACAAACACTTTATCGGTGTCCGTAAGCACAAGAATACCGGGTGTAGTATCCGTTGCCGCATTGGCACCGATCACTACCTTTGCACCGGATTGCTCCGTTTTGGTATTTTGTAACGATGTATCTACCACTCCCGTTGTATCAACACTCAGGTCTACCCAAGTACCGTTATTTCTGAATTTCACTTTTTTATCTGAAATGTCGTAAATGAAAGTTCCGTTTACAGCACCGGTAACGGCCGCTGCAGAAGTAACCCACGGGAGAACAATTCCCCTGTTGTCATTTCCGAACTCCAGGGAGACGGAAGAATTGGAGACGGAGGTCTTCCCTATTGCTACCTGCGCCGGGATCAGCGCTGTGGTAATCAAAGAATAAAGTATTATCAACTTTTTCATAATAAAATTTTTGATAGTATCTGAACTGTGGGAGCTTTACTATCAGCTCCCTTAGTTCAGTTAACAATTAACATTAATTTAGTCCGGACATGTTTGTGTGCTGATGCACTGCCAATTGAATGTGGTGCCTCCGTCTGTACTGGTGTACACTTTCATACAATTGTTCGTAGTATCATAGATCATCATTCCTTCTACAAGGTTGGCAGGAGGTATCGCAGCAATTTGCGCGGCGGTAAGCCTGTTGATGACAAATCCTTTTGTTTTGGCTTCCAGGACAGTCCATGCTCCTTTACGCACCATAGGCCAGTTATCCGGATCTCCTGATCCCGCTCTGCCCAATGCCGTGATTCCATGTTTCGTATCCAGCGTTGTCCCTACGGTAACCGCCGGCTTGTAACATACGATGCTACCGCTGAATGAGAAGAACTGCATATTGGCAACCTGCGCAGCCGGAACGGTGAAGGCGTAATGGCTTACTCCGTTAATTGTTGTTGTGCCACTTTGCAGGATTATTGATGCCGATCCATCACTTAGCGATGCAGCAGTATTACCATACAGAATGCCAACAGAGGAAGCTACGCTGGTTCCAAATGCACTTACCGGATAATACACAGTCATATTTTGGGCAAAGCCTCCTGTGTTCTGTGTTTTCCAGATCCTTGTAAATCGGCTTGGATAAGTAATATTACCTGTTGAAACAAAGGTGCTTAGCGAGCCATTGTCATCTCCCCAGATAAAGAATTGATTATTTACTGGAATGGTATTGGCATTGGCCTGGTTGCTTGCTGCAACAGTTCCTAAAGCCATAACCACCTGAGAACCGCTGTTTATACTCTGAGACTGCTTCTGATATAATGCCGTCAGATCATCTCTTCCTATCCCTGCGATATTGTTCTTATAGCTGCTGTTGGCAGTTGCATTCCAAGTTATTGTACTGCCGTCTGAAGCCAGATAGTTTTGGGCCGTGGTTTGGTTGAGTGTAATACCATATTTAGTGGCCAGATAACTTTCAACCTGCAGACGCTGTGGCGCCGTGAGCTGTTGGTTAAAAGCAATTAATTCCGGAATATTTCCAACTGCAGGGTTCGCATTATCACCATTGGCCCATTGGTTTGAGCCAATACTCATTGCACCGGTATAGGTACCATAAGAACCCGATAAAACAGAGAAATTTCCTCCATTTGAAGCGATACCTGCAGATGTTCCATTGGATAGATAACCTGTAGATATACTTGTACCGCTAGCGGGTGTTACAGTTGGGTTTACAGCTGCGCCGGAGTTAATTCGAGCATATACGTAACCATTTCCAAAAAGAGGATAATCGTATTTTGCTGTATTGACGGTTTCCAAGTTATTATTGACACCCAAAAATAAAAAGCCTCCAACATTAGTTACTCCAAAGAATGTAGCACTCGATACCGGTGAAGCAGGAAACAATGTACTTCCAGAACCTAACGCAGCAGTAGTAGCTCCAAAATTTAATGAAGGATTAAAATTGAAACTGCTATTAGATGCAGTAGTCTGGTATAAAACCGGATTGGCTGTAACATTAACGAAGTTTCTACCATTGCCACTCTGATCATTCCAAAAATTGATAGCCGTGTTATCAGCAGTTGCATTAGTTAATGTTGAAACAACATCGGCACGCATCGAAGGGAAACCTGAATAACCGGCTACTGTAAATCGAATATAGCGGGCAGTAACTGCAGATGGGAATAAACTAACAACTTCAGTAACCTGGTCCACATTTCCATTAAAACTTCCTAAAGAAACATAATTTACATTATCTGTTGAATAACCTACTATATAGCTCGTTACCCATTGCGCAAAAGAATCTCCTCTACCTTTAGTAACCACTCCCCGTACGGTTTGAGAAGACCCCAAATCCAGTGTCAGGAAGTCACCTGTTGTTGCTGTAGCAGCTGACCATGAAGTTCCAGAACTTAAAGTTGAATTTGCAGGACCCAGCCCTGAAAAACTGCTGCTTGCCGTTCTGTTACCGGAAGGAACATTAAAGTAAGTTGTGTTGCCTACTCCCGCATCAGCTTTCACCCAAAGCGATGCTCCTGATACCCCTCCCGGAGCGGTTACCAAAGCCGCGAAAGTAAAGAACTGTCCTGTGGTAAAGTCTACCGTTGCGGTGTAATACTGTACCCCGCCTAAGGTTTCCAACGTCATGGCGGTTCTGGAATCTGTTCCGTCAAAAACAGCATCAGAACTTACTAGTAAAGCAGGAGCACTTGCACCACCCGAAATATCTGAAGCACGTAAGGCTACTTTCACAGTTCCTACTGTTCCCGTTTCCTGTACTTTCCAGATTCTTGCCATTCTGACTGTTGATCCTCCGAATACGAAAGGAGTAGCAAAAGAAGTGCTTCCCGCATCGGAACCCCAAACCAAAGCAGAAAGGTCTGCTGCAAATGTGTTTGTATTCGCCTGGTTGGTTGCAAAGATATTACCAAGCGCTATTACTGGCTGAATGCCGCTGTTTGCACTTTGGGATTGATCCTGGTTTAATCCTGATGCATCATCTCTCATAATACCGGCAATATTATTCTGGTAGGTAGTATCACCGGTCCAGATGCTTGCACCGTTTGAGGCAAGATAATTAACAACACTAGAACTTGTCCCTAATGTCACACCATATTTAATTGCTAAATAAGAATTAACCTTATTAATATCTGTCGCTGAAAGCGTTGTATTGTAGGCTACTGTTTCAGATATCAGCCCCGTAAAACCGTTATCATCACCTCCTAAACCAGAATTATCAGCTCCAAAAATATACCCGCCACCACCAAGTACACTCGTAGGGGCAACATTTAAGAAGTTGGTTCCACTCATGTTTAACTGACCCGTAACATTTGACGGTGTAAAGGTTAACCGCTGAATACTGGTTGGAAGCAAACTGGTTGAAGGAGAATAAGCAAAACTGCTGGGGCTGGTAAACATCCTATCCGTTTCAAAAACCGGATTGTCATAAATATTTACACCTGTACCGCCGGTAGCATTTACACCGAACATTTGGCCTCCTGAAGACAGGTTGTTTGCAGTAAAAAAGAATGTACCGCTGCCACCCTGTGTGAAAGGAGTTGCACCAGAATCATACAAGGCATTTGGAGTTGCCGTAAAATTTAGGTACGGATTAAAGTTAAACAAAGCTCCTGTTGTTCCATTCGTTAAGGTAGGACTCTGTGAGCCACCTGTATTGATCACCTGACGTCCATTCGGCAGATTGGTCCATGCAGTTACAAGGTTGGAAGAAGCCGTAACACCCGCATCCGCTTTATGCCATATCGTCAACCCCGCAGACACCCCTCCCGGAGCGGTTACCAAAGCCGCGAAAGTAAAGAACTGTCCTGTGGTAAAGTCTACCGTTGCCGTATAATACTGTACCCCGCCTAAGGTTTCCAACGTCATGGCGGTTCTGGAATCTGTTCCGTCAAATGTTGCATCTGAACTCACTACTAAGGCAGGTATAGTTACATTGAGAGGAAGATCAGAAACACGCAAGGCTACTTTAACCGTTCCTACCGTTCCGGTTTCCTGCACTCTCCAGATTCTTGCCATTCGGTTATTCAATCCTCCGAAAGCAAAAGGAGTAGCAAAAGAGGTGCTTCCCGTATCGGAACCCCAAACCAAAGCAGAAAGGTCTGCTGCAAATGTGTTTGTATTCGCCTGGTTGGTTGCAAAAATATTCCCGAGTGCTATCACCGGCTGTAAACCTGTGTTTACGGAGGAAGACTGTTTCTGGTTTAATGCAGAAGCATCATCTCTTGCAATACCGGCAATATTGTTGCTATAGGAAGGGTTAGGTAAAGTAGTAGCGTCCCAAATTGTACTACCAGAACTGTTTACATAATTCTGGGCGCTGGTCTGATTTAGCGTAACGCCATACTTTACAGCCAAATAAGATTCTACTTTTTGCCTATCAACTGCAGTAAACGGATTTGTATATATAATAAGTTCTCCAAGTCGCCCATCAAAATAATTAATGTTACCATTATTACTTCCGAGTACAAATTGGGAGTTATTACCCGTGTAACTCACAGCCGTATTATTGCTTCCTAATGTTAATCCGTTTCGGCGAAGTACATTTCTTGGTGAAAGGCTGTTATTATTCCATCCTGTCCATAAATAAGGAACACCGATCGTACCTCCCCATGATGCGGATAGGGCCGCACTTTGAGGCCCTTGCCAATAAAAATTACCATCACCCCAAGGTATATTTTGTGCAAACCAACTGCCTACTCCCAAAGATTCTACATATAAAACACCATTTTGTACAGCATCTGTATTCGCAATAGCGAAAGAAGCTGAGTTAGAATAAGTTCCTGTGCCGAAAATACCATTACTGTCTACCATATTTTGGTTAGTACCATTAAAGTCTACTGATGGATTGAAGTTGATATTACTCACAGGCGTATCAGCAAATCTAGGCTGGCTGGCACCAGTAGCCTGAACCATATTGTTACCATTAGCACTTTGATCGTTCCACTGTGCTACTCCTGCCCCATTTGTTATAGTGCTGGTTCCGGCATCCGCTTTAAGCCATAAAGTAGTTCCCAAAACCCCTCCCGGAGCGGTTACTAAAGCTGCAAAGGTAAAGAACTGACCTGTAGTAAAGTCTACTGTAGCTGTGTAGTATGATACACCCCCTAAGGTTTCCAACGTCATGGAAGTTTTTGCATCTGATCCGTCAAATGTTGCATCTGAACTCACCACTAAAGAAGGTAAAGTTATATTTGAAGATATATCAGAAGCACGCAACGCTACTTTTACCGTTCCTACCGTTCCTGTTTCCTGTACTTTCCAAATTCTTACCATACGGTTATTCAATCCTCCGAAAGCAAAAGATGTTGCAAATGAAGTGCTTCCCGTATCGGAACCCCAAACTAAAGCAGAAAGGTCTGTAGAGAATGTGTTTGTATTCGCCTGGTTGGTTGCAAAGATATTTCCAAGCGCTATTACCGGCTGAATGCCTGCATTCATACTTTGAGATTGATACTGGTTTAATCCTGATGCGTCATCTCTTGCTATACCGGCAATATTATTACTGTAAGAAGGATTGGGTACAGTAGTAGCATCCCATATCGTGCTTCCAGCACTGCTTAGATAATTTTGAGGGGTAGTCTGGCTAAGTGTAACACCATACTTTATGGCCAGGTAGCTGTCTATTCTTCGTTTCTCTAAAGCTGACAACTGTCTCTGATATGCGATCACCTCCGATGTATTATTTACTGCAGTAGCATTATCCCCCGATACTTGGTCTGAACCGATTACAAACCCTAATTCACCGAGGAAGCACCAATTGCCGTCAGTGACAAAGCTTCCCCCATTGCTCGAAAATCCTCTTCCCACTCCGGCACCGGTTCCGGCATTAATATAGCCGTTTGCCACCCGAGTACCTGTACTGCTATAACCTGCTGACCAGCCATTAAAGGTGTCATACCTCGCAAAAATACCATTGGAATCAAACTGCGGCCAGTCATAAGACTGTGCACCGCTTCCTCCGGATCCTGATATATTAACCTGAAGAAGGGCTGCGCCATCTTTATTGGAAACCCCAAAAAAAGTTGCATTGGGTCCACCGACAGGTGGGAATAATGCAGTAGAAGTTCCTAAAGCATCATTAGTATTATCAAAATTAATCGAAGGGTTAAAATTAAATTCAGAATTACCTGAGGCAGTATTGTAATTCACCACGCCGTTGCCCGGTGATGAGCTGGAAACATTTCGTAAATTACCACTCTGGTCATTCCAGGTGGTGACGGCATTTCCGTTTATAGTTGTATTGGTTCCTGCATCGGCTTTCAGCCAAAGGCTAGGTCCCGGTACTCCTCCCGAGGCAATAAATGTATAATATCTGTTTCCTTCGGTCCAAGAGCTTTCTATCCCGAAAACAGCAGAAGAAACACGATTGTTGGCGGCAGCCAATGTACCGCCTGTGGTATTTACATAAATTACATAATTAACTACGGTACCTGCAGGCTGCTGCGGTATTTTTCCCGCCCAGATTCTGTTGGAAGCACTGAATACTGCAAATGACATATTGACAACCGTTCCATTGGTCTTGGTAGGAACAGATCCATTTGTGGTATAGACTAAATAGAAGTTATAACCTGTGGTATTTACGTTGTAGGTAACAAAGATATCGGTTCCATTTGTTCCTGTGGGAACAAGGGCAAGGGACTGTGCATTGGTTACAGCTGCATTCTGCCTTTGATCCGGTGCCGCAGTATAGACATTCCAGGGCGCTGTAGTAGGTACAGCCGGTAAGACCGTGCCCGGAATATGTCCTTGCGCTAATGCTTTTACACAAAGCAAAAGCATTACAATTAAATAAATATATTTTTTCATTGTTTTTGTGTATATAGTAAGAATTTTCTTTTACAATACCTTTATCGGGGAATGAGAGAGCATCTCATAACGAAACTATACGAGACCAACGGAAGAGCAAAATCTGCAAAACATACAATACGTAAGTTTCATCATGTTAAAAGCAGAAAGAGACCATCAGTCGAATTAAGATAAAGGCTTTAACAATGAAAAGGGGGCGGGCGTATTCCGCCGCCGTTTGTATTATTATTTGAATGTAAAAAAAAGTAAAAGGTATAATTCTGACGGATATATTCGTCATACTGTGCTGTTGAAAGATATCTTATTTCCTGAAGGAATATAAAATTCCGGTCATAGCTGCCCGGTGCGGTACATGCTATCTGGCCCGGCAATGAAACATGCTGCACATTACTGCCCTCCGGAAACGCAGTACAGAAACGGGCCTGGGCTGCAGGATAATTTCTGTGGGTATCTTTGCGCTCTTTCTTTTTGGCAATGGGTTTATGTGGTGCGGAAACGGAACGTTGTCTTTTTGCGGCTTTGATCGGGCTTCCGATGCTCCATCCGTAAACGATCGTACCGTTGGCAATATAGAGGTGTTCTTTTCCGGCGATTACCGCTGCTTCCGGAATGTTTTCCTTATCCGTTTCAGGCCTGCTTACTGACAACTGATGAGATGCAGCTATTTCCGGTTCCTCCTGAATATGTATCGCCGCATTTTCTGGAGAGAACGACTGCCCGAAGTGAATAGTTGAAGTGATCATGAGAAAAATACAAAACAGCCTTCCGAGAAAACGAAAGACCTGCACGGTACCGGATTTCATCATTTGTATTTTCATCACTTATTTTTTATCAGCAAATAGTGGAATTATTTCCAATATATCCAATATTTGTGTTTTTTGCATAACTACAACATCCTTACAACCTGAGTTGTATCATCTGAAATTTTAATTCACACTAACCTTAATTCACCTTAGAGTGGAAAAGGATCTTGCTTATTTTTCTCAAATTTCATTTTTTTGACTTATTCATACTTATTGTGAAGCAAGGTCATAATTTAACGAAATAACTCTAAAAAATACGTTTATTTTGTTTTTACAAATCTACGTTCAGGATACTGATTAACAATATTTTTCATGTAATAAAATAATTACAATTCTGTAATATTTTAATTACAAAATCAATTGTAAGCATAACCTGGCCAGCTTATTTCGAAAATAAAATTGAAAAAGAGAAGAAAATACCCAGAATAAAACCTGATGATGATTTTTTAGGAATTAGTTCCCATAAGATCAGCAAAAAGATACTAAAAAAAGGCTGCCACAATGATTGAGCAGCAACCTTTACGGATTATACTTATTTTACAACATGAACGTCATTTATTTGTTTATTCATTAAACTCTATGATCAGCTGATTAATACCAGTCGTAATATCTCCCGGACGATCATTCCATCTTCTTTGTGGATCGAATACCTGACTAATAATATGGCAATAACCTTCACTTCCACCACTATTATTAGGTTCGCCGGAGTTAAACCAATTTTCAACTGTTGCAAGAGTAGGGTTTATTCCCCAATTCACGGTAAATTCCTCCCCTGTAATCCATTTAAATTCAAAATTATTACCGGGAGTTGCTATTTTGGCATATCCAATCCAAATACTATTAGCCAAATTATACCCCGTACCGCTATTGACCAAATTTGTATTTACCCATATCCGCTCAGCATTACTGGTCATCGTTACCAGATAACCGCCTATTTGCTTTGCCAACGCATAAGCATTCGCATAATTAATTTCAGCAGAGAGCTGATAAGCACAATATACATGTCCGTTTGCCGGATTTGTTTTACAGCCCAATTCTGTTACCGTTGCACCTCCTGGTGCCGTTGTAACAGTTACCTTTTGGGCATATGGCACAGGAGTATAACCTAAGATGGATGTATTAAAACCACCACTTATTGTATTAGTAATGCTACTCGTAAATGGATTCCAAACCGTACCATCAAAGAAATAATAGCCTTGTGTCGTAATATTGGCGGTTTTGGTGCTCGGTGATGTTGCTGCCGCCGTTGCATAAACAATGGAGCCTTTTTGTGCAGCCCCGTACTGGGCGTCGCCTGCCTGGATCTGGTCTCCGGTTAATCTGGGCGCAATGAGCCCTTCCGGTTTGCTGCCGTCTGTCGTTTTGGCTGTGATGTCGAGCGTTGCTTTTGGAGCATTGTTATTAATGCCCACCTGCGCATACAATGTGAGGCTAAGTAAGGAAACAGCCAGGGTAATACTATTTTTCATTTTGTTTGTATTTATGTGTTAAAAAAAATTTTATCATGAAAACCATCCTGTTCTGACTGATTCAGCATAGTCTTTTAAAAATCTGCTAATGCCTGAGGGAGCAGTAAGAGTTTCTGCCGAAATAATACTAATTATTTTCATGATACAATAAATCCATTATTTAATGAATTATGATAAAAGGCTTTTAATAATGAATTTAATATTAATCAAATTCGGATTTATAGAAATACTGCTGCTTTTATATTCGATATCAAATTAAAATATATGAGAGGTATGATCCTTCTTATCAGTGGCAGGTCGGAAGCTCAAGTATTTAACTATCATTAGTACAATTTCAGCAGTCAGGATTCCTCATCATACATCGCATGCTGTAAGTCTATCATGAGTTAAATAATATGACACTGCTTTTCAAATGGCTGACAATCTTCAGTTACTTATTTTGTAAGCATAGAATGAATTCTTGTAGAGAGGTAAGCCATCCCAAGGATCTCCATCATACGATACCATATTCGCAGAGGTAGCATCTGATTTATATACTATATAAATTGTTTTTGGACCAGTAATCGTAATTAAGTTATTTGCATTTACATAAGTGGGAACAGTAATTCCTGTTCCATTTCTTCTGTAATTATAAGTTCCTGGAATTACATCACTGGAAGTACCGCCGGTAGTTAAATAATTCAGATTTTTATCAGACAATTGGTGAGCAAAATAAGCTCCTGTCGGAAGAAAGATTTCATACTGAGATGAAACAATATACGTTCCTGCACTGGGTAAATTTACGGATGCAATAGCTTTCCAGGCATTTGCAGTATTTACAACCTGTAACGGATCACTAACTCCATAATTAGGAATAATAAAACTGCCGGTTATAACTTGTCCGATATTTTGAGATTGATTAAAATCCTGCCATGTTGCGAGACCATTAGCGTCAGACATTAGTACTTTATTGGCCCCTTGTGTGCCATCAACTAATTTCAAAACACCTGATGAGGAGGAATTTATTTCTAATTTTGCACTCGGAGAAGATGTTCCTATTCCCACCTGTCCATTGTCCCGGACTACAAAATCGGTTCCTGCCGTTCTGGGCGTTCCATCCGCATTAGTTCCCAGTTTCACCATTGCATTGGTTGTATCATTGATCCATGCATCATTGGTAGTATCCCCCGCCGAAGCTCCGGTTATTTTCTGCCATGCGCTTCCATCAAAAAAGTAATAGCCTTCTGCTGTAATATTGGCCGTTTTGGTGCTCGGTGCTGTTGCTGCAGCTGTTGCATAAACAATGGAGCCTTTTTGTGCAGTCCCGTACTGGGCGTCGCCTGCCTGGATCTGGTCTCCGGTTAATCTTGGCGCAATGAGCCCTTCCGGTTTGCTGCCGTCTGTCGTTTTGGCTGTAATGTCGAGCGTTGCTTTTGGAGCATTGTTATTAATGCCCACCTGCGCATACAATGTGAGGCTGAGTAAGGAAACAGCCAGGGTAATAATATTTTTCATTTTGTTTGTATTTATGTGTTAAAAAAATTTATCATGAAGACTATCCTGATCTGACTAATTCAGTATCGTCTTTCAAAAGCTGCTTATGAAGGAACAGCAAGAGCTTCTGCTTAAATAATACTAATTGTTTTCATGATACGATAAATCCATTATGTTATGAATTCCGGTAAAAGTTCTTTTAACAATGAAAAGGGGGCGGACGTATTCCTCCGCCGTTTATATTATTAGCCGAAAATAAAGAAAAATGAAAGGTATAATTCTGGCGAATATATTCGTCATACTGTGCTGTTGAAAGATATCTTATTTCCTGAAGGAATATGAAATTCCGGTCATAGCTGCCCGGTCCGGTACATGCTATCTGGCCTGACAATGAAACATGCTGCACATTGCTGCCTTCCGGAAACGCAGTACAAAAACGGGTCTGGGCTGCAGGATAATTTCTGTGGGTATCTTTGCGCTCCTTCTTTTTGGAAATAGCCTTTTGCGGTGCGGAAACGGAACGTTGTCTTTTTGCCTTTTTAACAGGACTCCCGCTGCTCTTGCTCTCGACATAAACTACCGCACCGCTTACAATATAAAGGTGTTCTTTTCCGGTGATTACCGCTGCTTCAGGAATGTTTCCGTTATCGGTTTCCGGCTTGCCTACTGACGGCAGATACGAAGCAGCTATTACCGTTTCCTCCTGAATATGTATCGCCGCATTTTCTGCAGAGAACGACTGCCCAAAGTGAAGAGTTGAAGTGATCATGAGAAAAATACAAGACAGCCTTCCGAGAAAACGAAAGACCTGTACGGTACCGGATTTCATCATTTGTATTTTCATCACTTATATTTTATCAGCAAATAGTGGAATTATTTCCAATATATCCAATATTTGTGTTTTTTGCATTATTACAATACACTTATAAACTGAATTGCATTATCTGAAATTTTAATTCACAAATACCTTAACTCACCTTAGAGTGTAAAAGGCTCTTGCTTATTTTATTCAAATTTCATTTTTTTGATTTATTCATACTTATTATAAGGCGATGCTATTATTTAACAAAATAACTCTAAAAAAACCGTTTATTTTGTTTCTACAAATTTACGTTCAATATATTGATTAACAATAGTATTGCTGTAATAAAATAATTATATATTTGTAATATTTTAATTACAAAAAAATACATTTTTAAACAGAGTATTTCTTGTAATTTTGGGCTATGCCAGAATCATAAGAATCGTACTGAACGCTTCTTGTGGCACGATGCAAGAAAGTAAAAGGCAAAAAAAATTAAAATATTTTATTCTTATTAGTTTTATTTTTTAATTTAGCCACGACGCACAGGATGGTATCGGAAAATACCAGAAAGAATGAAAAGCAGAGCTGCAAATTCCGGAAATTCCTGTATTGCATAATGAAATGAGAAACACAAATGTACATTAAAAACACAAATAACCTAAAGCTAAACTGATACCGGCCTGTTCGGCTTTACAAATACAAATGATATGAATAAAAAAATACTTATTGCCGATAATTATTTTGTCATTATAACAGGTGTAAAAATGATCCTTAAAAATTATTTTAAAAAAATCGATATAGCATATGCCGAAAGTTACCGTGAAATAGTAGAAAAGCTGCATCAAAATGGGGATTATGAACTTCTTATTGTAGACGTCAATATCCAGGGAAGTAAAAAAGAGATGATTTCCGAGATTAAAGCTCAATTTCCTCATTTAAAGATACTGGTATTTTCCGCACACCAGTCGCTTGAGGCCATAAGGCATATAAGTGAGGGTGCAGATGGTTTCCTTAATAAACTGTCTCATGAAAAAGACATTATCCAGGCTGTTGTGGAAGTTTTGAATAAAGGGACCTATTATCCGAAGGAACTTACGGATATGCTGATTCGGCACTCCATTGCGGATAAAGAAAGCAACCCGCTTGAAAACCTGTCAAAACGGGAAAAAACGGTTTACGATTTTCTGATAAAGGGATATGGGAATCTCGAAATTGCCAATGAACTGAAAATACATGCCGCAACAATCAGCACTTATAAAAGACGGATTTTCCAAAAATTGGGAACCAGCAATCTGATCGATATTTTAGAAATAAGCAGAAAATTTTCAATAGATTGATCTTAAATATGTTAAAAGTTATGATGTGTTATATTCTTTTGCACATCATTAATCATGACCGTAATATTGTTTCTTTTTCATAGGGATCACACAAATACCTGCCATCACAAATAAAATACCTGCAAGGATAATTGCCCGTGACGGATTGCTTCCTAAAATACTTTTAAAAACATACCCGAAAGACAAAGTCTGAATAAGCATTGGAATGACGATCATCATATTGATTACGCCCATGTATACTCCTCTTTTTCGAGGCGGAATGTACGGAGACACCATAGAATAAGGAAGTCCCATTATTGATGCCCAGCCAATTCCCAATGCAACCATTGGAAGCAGGATAAGATACTCGTCTTTGATAAAGGGCAGCACCATTAATCCTAAACCGGTAATGAACAGGCAAATGATATACGTATTTTTAGCGCTGAATTTCCTTGCAAATGGAACAAGAAGTAATGCAGAAACCATTGTGACTATATTATAGGAACCATTCATTAACCCGGTTTGTCCCACTGCAACCTCTACCTGATGCATGACACTTTTTGCCCAGGAAAGATCGGATGCAGCAACGGAAATACCGTTCGCGGCATTTTTCAGAAATGTATCAGCTTTTAATTCGTCCGCTTCAGAAATTTCATACAGTGACCATTTGAGCATCGGGGTAATAAACTGCCAGTAGACAAAAAGTGCGTACCACTGAAAAAGATATACCAGCGACAGCTGCCAGAGTATTTTCGGCATTTCTTTAATGGCCGAAATGATTTCCATAAAGGGTGTAAAGAAAGTACTTTTTTCTTTTTCAATTTTCAATACTGCAATTTCTTCTTCCGAAGGTGGTATTTCGGGTGTTTTGTAGACCGACCAGGCAACGGAAGCTATGGAACAGAAAGAGCCCAGGAAGAAAGAATAATACACCCAGACGGGGATTCCTCCCTCTGAGGCATTTCCTCCAAGGTATTTTTGAAAAATAAACAATGAAATATTGGCAAAGGTAATACCTGCACCCACAAAGAGGCTCTGCATCTGGAAGCCGAAAGTCTGCTGATCTTCAGGGAGTTTATCCCCGATAAATGCGCGGTAGGGTTCCATCGCTGTATTATTGGCTGCATCAAGAATCCATAATAATCCTGCAGCCATCCATATTGAGGAACTGAAAGGGAAGAGAAACAAAGCAATGCTGCAGAATAAGGCACCCAACAAAAAAAAAGGTTTTCTGCGTCCCCATTTCGGGCTCCATGTTTTATCACTGATGGCTCCTATCAAAGGCTGAATCAGTAATCCTGTAATGGGTCCGGCAAGATTGAGAATCGGAAGCTGTTCCGCATGTGCTCCCAAAAAAGAATAAATAGGATTTACCGCTGTCTGCTGAAGTCCAAAACTATACTGGATTCCGAAAAATCCCACGTTCATATTCCAGATCTGCCAGAAACTGAGGCGCGGAACGACTTTTTTAATATTCATACATTTGTGTTTATAAGTTCATAGTTTTTACCGAGAATAAGATCTGCCTTGTTTTTAAAATCTCTGATAATATGATGTTCTATTTCCAGGACTTTTTCTATAAAGCCTCCCTGCACATCGCGGTTTCTTTTTATCCGGTTTTCATAGGTATCTTTATAATCCCGGTCTATAAAAATCGTAAAATCAAATTCTTTTATTGCAAGAATATAAGTACCCTCCACAATGATGATTCCGCAATCGGCAACATTAATTTTCTCCCTGCTTATTGTATTTTCATTATAGGTCACCAAAGGTTTTTCTATTTCAGCGACACCGTTTTTAAATGCTTTTATATTTTGCGAAAGCATATCCAGATCCACTTCATGCATTCCTACATTTTCCAGAGATTTCACACGGTTCTCGTGATTGGTTTTCGGGGAAAGCCTGAAGTAATCGTCCATCTGCAGCACAAGACTTTTACAATATTCCCGTTCCAGCATTTTTTGTATTGCAAATGCGGTTACCGATTTTCCGCTGCCACTTTCTCCTGCAATTCCTATTGCCATCTTACGTTTACCATCCAGTGAAAAATGTTTCTTTAAAAGAGCGGTTATTTGCTGAGCGGTTGCCAGATGTTGTTCCTGCAATTCTATAATATCACCAACCATTTTTATTTTTTTTGAGAAAGATTATTAAAAATTATTAAATGTCATCAAAAGATATCCGGCTGCAGAGAAACAAAGCTTTTCCGTACCCAGAGGCAAAAGCTGATCTGTAGAATAATATTCTCTGAAATGTTCTCCTTTTTCGTTCATCAGTGTTTCATATTGAGTAAGAATTTTTTTCGGTATATCCTGCTGTCCTTTTTGTTTAAGCGCAAGGCAGAGCCATCCTAAGAATATTGGCCATGATCCGCCGTTGTGAAAATGAAAAGGCTTATTTTTAAAGCTGTAGCTGTAATTGTTTTCCAGCAGGCGCCAATCTTCATCTCCCGGAAAGATTACCGGGTAAAAAGCCGGCAGCATCCAGTGTTTATACTCTTTATGCACGGAATGCAAAAATCCTGAAAAGGCGTCTATATCAGGATTAAAATCCAACAGAAGAGCCAGCGCATTTCCGGCAAGATCAAAACGTTCGTCATAGCCATTGGCGTTCAGGGAAGCATAGAGATAAGGTTTTCCCGATGCTTTTTTGTATGCTGTTTCATGATATTTAGCTGAATGAGCATCGCCTTTATAAAAATTGACGAGAATCAACTTTTTTATATTTTCTGCATTATCGATGAGTTCCATATCATCATAAGTTTCCGAAACATTTTTTAAAGCCCAGTATCTTAGAATATTATCATATAGCGTATATCCGGAAGTTACATATTCATCTGCCCAGTTCCCGCCCAGCGGGCTGTACACCAGTCCCCTTTGATTATACTCCCATGTTTTAAGGCATGAAAGCGCTTTATAGATTTTGTGTTTAAGGGCATCTTTAAGCTCATCATTTTGTGTTTTTTTTATGTATTCACATGTTACAACAATCCACCACGTTGTCGCATCTGTTCTTCCGACGAGCGTTCCGTAGCTTGCCTTATGATTTGCCACATTGGAAGGGATCTGCCCGTTCTCGGCCTGATGTGCAGCCAGTGTATGAATCGATTTTTCCAGTCCTGCAATAATTTTGTCATCATTGATCAAAATTCCGGCATATCCCGCCATCATAGCATCTCTTGCCCAAACTCTTGCATAATTATCTTTTTGCTGTGCAGATGCCAGAATCCCCTCTTCTGTAATGGCTTTTCTGATAATTTCAATGGCTTTCTGTCTAAACATATTATCATTTTAAGTTACTGCGGAACAAATAGGACTGTTCCACATTTAAAGTACTAAATTCGATTTCCGTTGATTCTTCCTATTTAAGGCTGTAAATAAGGGATTCGTACGGCCTGAGACTTATTGTATTGTCTGTTATATTGTCTTTAGGAGTGGTTTCGTAATTACTAAGGATAGTTTCCTTAATTGTATTTTTCATTTTTAAGTTTGCCGTTTTGCTTTCTCTGGAAAAGTTGAGTAAAACAAGCATTTTTTTGCCGTTATTTTCGCGGATATAGACAAAAACATCCGGGTTTTTTTCATCCAGAAGAGTATAGGTTCCATATACCCAGATCTCTTTATTGTCATTTCTAAGCCCCGTCAATTTCCTAAAGTAATTCAGGCAGCTGTTAGCGTCCTGTTCTTCGGCAGAAACATTGATGACAGGGTAATTGGCAGTGACCTTCAGCCATGGATCACCTGAAGTAAATCCTGCATTTCGGGTACTGTCCCACTGCATTGGCGTTCTGGCATTATCTCTATTGTTGTCTATCATATAGGCCAATAATTTCTTTAGGTCTCCGCCATTATTTTCTGCGTTTTTAAATTCGTTTACTGCAGCTACATCATTGAAATCTTCTTTTTTTGTAAAATCTCCGTTTGTCATTCCTATTTCATCTCCGTTATAATAATAGGGAGTACCGCGCAGCGTCATAATCAGGGTGCTGATCATTTTGGAAGATACAGCCCTGAAAGCGGGATCATCATTGCCGTACCGGCTTACCAGCCTTGCATTATCATGATTGGCAAGAAATATGGAAAGCCATCCTTTTTCCGCAAATACACTGTCCCATTTTGTAAATGTCTTTTTTAAATCCAAAAGGCTGTATCCACTTTTTTTGCCGATTTCCACCGCATCGAAAGCATAGGCCATATTCAGTTCTTTCCTGTCTGCATCTACCAGGTCGTGAGCATCTTTAAAATTTCTACCGGCACCTTCCGCAACACTCATGACATTGTATTTACTGAATACATGCTCATTCATTTCCTTCAGGTAATCGTGTATGGGTTCCTGCATTGCGTAATACTGAATAAAGTTTTTTTCCCATCCCTTCGGGAACTCAGGGTATGCCGGATCTTTTGCAGCAAACTGAAATGCATCTAAGCGGAATCCGTCGACTCCCTTCTCTGCCCAGAATTTCATAATACTGTACACTTCTTTTCGGACTTCGGGATTTTCCCAATTCAGGTCCGGCTGTTTCCTGGAAAAGTAGTGCAGGTAATAGGAATTAGTAGGTTGATCATACATCCAGGCATCATGGTTGACATCAAAAAGGCTGTATCGGTATGGAGGCTTGCCTTTTTCGGCTGGCCACCAGTGATAATAATTTCTGTATTTATTTTTTCTGGAGCTGCGGCTCTGCTTAAACCATTCGTGTTCATCACTGCTATGATTTACCACCATATCCATGATCAGTTTAATGTCTCTCCGGTGCATTCCTTTCAGCAATTCTTCAAAATCCTGCATGGTACCAAACTCTTTCATAATGTTCCTATAATCACTTACATCATACCCGTTATCATCATTAGGAGAGGTATAAATGGGATTGAGCCACACCGCTGTTACACCAAGGCTTTTGATATAATCTAATTTTGATATAATTCCCTTGAGATCACCTATTCCGTCACCATCAGAATCTTTAAAACTGCGGGGATAAATCTGATACACTATGGATTCTTTCCACCATTTTTTCTGCTGGCTTTCGGGAATGCTTTTTTCCTGTGAAAAAAATAATACATAATGTAAAAACAATAATAGGAGAATACCTTTTTTCATAAGCATAATTTTGTTTGGTGCATTCTGAAGTTGATTCAGGTTTATTTAAATATAAAAAAATTATTCCTGATCTGTTGATTGCCTGCTATTAAGAAGAGCGGATTCGTGTTTCTTCATAAGAAGGGTAAAGCATACACTCTACCCTTCCGTGAGAAACTATATGAAAATTAATTTATAAGATTAATATCCGGGATTCTGATGCATTGTAGGTGTAGCTGCTAATGCTAATAATGGAATTGGGAAAACCATTACATGTCTGTCAGATGTAGTTTGTCTGCCTTGGCACGGCTGAAGGAAAGTCCCAAAACGGATTTGCACAGTTCTTCTGTGTCCCTGCCAATATAACTCTCTGGAATATTCATCATTAATATCCTGCAATGTAGAAACGTTTACATTTGCAGCACCTCTTGCTGTTCTCAGACTATTAATTAACGTATTGGCCATTGTGAAATTTCCTTTTCTGGCATACGCTTCAGCTTTCATGAGCATGCACTCTGAATGACTTAGAAAAACAAAATCGTTATTCGCAGTAGTGTTTGGATTGGCAACACCTTTAAAATCCGGTAAATATTTTATTACCCTCATTCCTTTTTCCTCTGAAGAAGACAACATATCAAAATCTGTTGTAAAAACCAGCGGTGCACCATTTCTTGTTTTAAGCGGTGTACCATTCTGATCATATTGCTGTCCAATCAAAATGCCTGCTTTTAAGCCTGAATTAACAGTGAGATAAGGTAACGTTGTTGATAATCTGGGATCATTAGGATCTTTGCTAATAAATCTATTATACAAATCTGTTGTTGTTACCGGACCATTATATCCTGAAGGAACCTGGTTATAATGGGTAGTCATATAAGCAAACTGAAACATTGCAGAGCCTATGGAATTTGTATTTTGTTTGGAAAAAATAATCTCAGTAGATTTTTCTCCGTTATCCGGTGCAAAATTTTGAAAATAGTTCTGCCCTGCCGTATTTCCTGAAATACTTGTAAAGCTGGTTCCCATCATGGCTTTATCTGCATATTCAATTACTTTATCCATATCAGCAGACTGGAACATAGATGGTGTAACAATCTGTGGTTTGCCATCTGCATCCGTAGCCTTATAAACCGCTCTATTAAGATACATTTTTGCTAATAAAGCATATCCTGCATTTTTACTTGCTCTATATGCGGTACTCGTAGAATAAACCGGCAAATCATTTATTACAGCTTCTAATCTTGCAATTTCTTTATCAATAGCCTCATCTCTTTTCCAATAGATTGAAGGTACCGGTGTTGTTTCACGAGGCTCTCTTAAAATGGTCTGTCCAAAATGATCTGTAAGCAACCATAAGAAATATGTCTGTAAAAAAGTACCTTCTGCTTTTTGTTGTGCAGTAGCATTTGCAAAACCCATCACCTGTGTAGAATAAGCAATACCTTTGGTAATATCATTATAACTATTGACAATTTGTGGGTTTGCAGTAGTCCACGTATGCAAATGCATTTGTTGCCACTTCCCTCCATCATACCAATCTCCCCCTCTTGTAGGTTTAGCTTCCTCATCAGAAGAGTCCTCATTTAAAGTCCATACTGACCATGGGCTGCCAACAGCTTCAAGTAATTGGTAAGAGTAACCTAATACGCCGGAAGCAGTATTAACGCCTGCTGCTTCAGCATCTTTATCGCTTAAAGTATCATTCAGATTTTCATCCAGATTACAACCCATTAGTGCAAGTAATAAAACACTAATGGCAAATATTTTTTTATTCATTATTTTATATTTTTTAAATTAAAAATTAACATTAATTCCTGCAGAAATTATTCTTGCTTTAGGGTACGAAGCATAATCAACCCCATATGAAGGTACTCCATTAATTGCCTTATTGGTATTAACTTCAGGATCAAATCCATCATATCCTGTAATCACAAATAAATTTTGTCCTGTGATGTTAATTCTGACTGATTTTACATAATTAAAAACTCCGCCCTCACCTTTTAATGTATAGCCGATGCTCATGTTAGCCAGTCTAAAGAAGTCAGAAGAATGTAAAAAACGTGTTGATGCAGCATTAGAGTTTCCTTTGCTTGCTTCATTATTATTTGCTACTTCCATCGTCACATTGGTACCGCCTGTAAATGCATCCCTATAAAATAATGCATTAGCCGTATTGTCGTACACTTTACCTCCATATTGCCCATATCCATTAATCGTAAAATCGAAATCTTTATAGTTCCCTTTTACATACAGCCCTACATTATATTTTGGAAGTGCTGAACCAGAAGCCATTTTAGCGGCTTTTCCAAGATCAGTTGTTGTTCCTCCGTCTTCAGTTTTGTATATTGAAAGCCCGTTTGAATCAAACCCTACAAATTGTCTAAGGTAGAAAGTATAAAGTTCTCCACCATCTATATGGCCCTGTACGAACTCATCAGTAAGTCCCTGTCCATTAAGAACACCCGTTTCTATACCCCAAGGATTTGTAAAGCCGTCTGCTGCTACTCCTGTTGCTTTAGTAATATTGTAAGAACCATTACCGCCAATTTCTATATTTAAATTGTCGCTGCTAATTAATTTATAATTTAATGAGAACTCAATTCCTTTAGATTTAATACGCGTATTGTCCAAGTTTCTCCATTGATAGGGAGTATCACTTGGATATAGAATTACATATTTTGGCCATAATAAATCTTTGGTTGTTTTATTATAAAAATCTAAACTACCTGTTAGTTTATTCTGAAGAATTCCGAAGTCTACCCCGGCGTTGTATTGCATGGTCTCTTCCCATTTCAAATCTTCGTTTTTCACATTGATTCCTCTCCAAGTTCCGTTAAATGCCTGCCAGTTCTCTTGTGACCTTCCTGAATTAAAGTCCTGATTTCCAGTGATTCCCCAACCTCCTCTCAATTTCAAAGAGTTGAATACTTTTGGCAGAAAATCTTCTTTATCAATATTCCAAGCAACTGAGATTGCCGGAAAAGTTCCATATTTGTGATTATCCCCAAATTTTGAAGAACCATCTCTTCTAACAGTGGCATTCAGGATATACTTATTTTTATAGCTTACAATAGCCCGCCCAAACATAGATTGTAATTTATCATTAGGTGCATGGTAACTGCCCTGAGTGAAATATCCTGTATCTGATGTATTTTGAGTGTTACTGATTGATATATAATCTAGATAATAATTTTGATCACGGAAAGGAACACCATCTGCAGAAACAAAATTTGTAGCGGCAAAGTTTTGTCCGTAGTTATCAAACTCCTGATAAGAATATCCTGCCAAGGCGTTTAGTTTTAAATCATTAGTAATGTTTGATTCATAATTTAATGTATGTTCAATTAAATGATTATATTTATATATGTTAGAAATACCGGCGGCACCTTTTGCATCACTTACAATTCTGTTATTCATATAATAAGATGCAGCAATACTTCTTTGAGAAGAAGAGTAATCTACACCAAAATTAACCTTGTATTCCAGTCCTTTAATTAATCGTAATGTACCCGTAATATTTCCGACCGTTCTGAACGTTTTGGTGTAGTCTGTATAGTAATTTAATAAGTTAAGCGGGTTTCGGGGATTATCACTTACAATAGTATAACCTGAAGGATCATTGGCGTCATATAATGCACGAGTAGGATTCCATCTTAACGCACTGATGATTAAATCTCCTTCTGCACCAGCTGCCTCTGCTAAAGGTGGAGAGTATGATTTTATAAAGCTTGCAGAAAAGGATGATTCAAGCCGGAACTTTTTATCAAAGAAATTTTGTATTAAATTATATGATATATTTGTTTTATTTTGACCCGAATTTTTTAAAACTCCCTTTTGATCAAGATACCCTAACGATATCCTGTAACTGCCATTATCTGTTCCTCCTCCATACGATAGATCATATTGCTGGTTGGAACCGCCTCTTGTAATCTCCTTAAATGCATCTACATCGCTTCCGAAATTTTTACTCGGATTTTTAGCTGCATATTCTGAAGCTGTTAAAATATCATACTTCTTAGAAACATTACTGAAACCTGCTGTTGTAGCAAATGATAGTTGTCCTATTCCTTTTTTTCCTTTTTTAGTAGTAATCAGAATAACTCCGTTTGCTCCTCTGGAACCATATATTGCAGTAGCAGAAGCATCTTTTAGCACATCCATACTTTCAATATCACTGGGATTAATAAAATTCATAGGATTATTGGATCCGCCCGAACCAAAACCTATATCTGCTCTTCCGGAACTACTATCTCCTGAAGATATTGGCACACCGTCTATAACATATAAAGGATCTGTACCGGACCGGATAGAACTGAAGCCTCTGATTCTGACCGATGATTTACCATTTGGATCACCACTTGCGGAAGTGATTTGTACACCAGCCGCTTTTCCCTGTAATAATTGTTCAGGAGAGGTGTTGGTTCCTTTATTAAAATCTTCAGCTTTTACTGATGTCAATGCACCTGTTGCATCCTTTTTTTTCGTCGAGCCGTAACCAATGAGTACGACCTCGTCAATTTTTTTTTCTCTGGTTGAATCCTGCTTTTGTGCCACAGTAATTCCACTGACCATAAGGGCTGCAAGAACCAAAGGTAATTTGAGTTTTTTCATTTGTTTAAAAATTTTAGATTTCTAATTTGTGCTGTTCTTAAAAGTTATCGGATGTGTATTGTTTTTTCATCATTCCCGATGCCTTTTATTTTGAGGGATTTCCACTTTTTAGGAAGAATTCCTTTGTTGTACTTGATTCCGGAATCTGTAAGCTCCGCACCTCCGAATCCATAGATAATGCTCTGTAACATGGCTCCTGCTCCTGTGGCGAAATACGGATTGTTACTTTTTGCAGATTCAGAAAAAACGCCGAAAGGAGGTCTTGCGTTGGGCAGATAAGATTTTACAAAATATTCATAGGCTTTTTCAGCATTCCCCATTCTGGCATAGATCACGGCGAGTACTCCCGATCCCATAGCCGGTCCGTCATTCTTATCCATTTTCTCAGCATAATAAGCCAGATCGTTTTCTATCTGATTTTTATCTGTAATAATATGCAGCGGATAGGCCAGCAGATTGACATCTGCCTGTTTTATCATTTGCCCTTTGTATCCTTTATAGTTTTGGGTGATTCCATTTTCCCTGTGAATTAAAAGCTTTTCGGCAACTTCTTTCCACATTGGGTTGGCCTTTTCACCAAGAATTTCAGCTGCTTTAATGGTGTTTTTAAGGGTTTCTATTGCGGAACCGTTGGTGAAGGCATTATCATCCACATGCTGGGCATATTCATCCGCACCTACTACATTTTTAATAGAATAGCTTCCGTCATCATTTTTGTGTACCCGGCTTACCCAGAAATCTGCGGTCTGCTGCAGAATAGCATAATTTTCCTTCAGCCAGTTTTTATTTTGTGTTACCGTATAGTAGTTCCAGAATGCAATGGCTACATCTGAAGTAATATGTTGCTCAAAAATACCCGTTAACGCCCATGTTGGTGTCGCTTCCTCTCCGGTGTCGTCTGACTCCCATGGAAACATTGCTCCTTTATACCCATAGATAGATGCTTTCTGCTTTGCTTTTGCAAGTCTGTCTGCCCTGTAATCCAGACATGATTTTGCCATCTCCGGCTGCAGCGCCAGAAAAACAGGATACATCCAAAGTTCGGTATCCCAGAAGATATGTCCGTTATAGCCCTGCGAAGAAAGGCCCATTGGAGCAATGCTTTGCCTTGAGTCGGGTCTGATAAAAGAATACAGATTATAAAGTGCAAAACGTATCCTCTGCTGTGCATCCAGATCTCCTTCAATTTCTATATCTCCGGAACTCCAGAGTTCAGCCCATGCATTTTTATGCCTTTCCAGCATTTTATCAATACCTTCCTGTAAGGCAAAAATGGGCTGTCTTTCAGATTCGTTCAACGGATCGGTTACATCTTTTGATGTGCAGATTCCGCCGGCAACAGCAAACCTGTATTTTATACCTTTAGAAAGCTTTTTAGTAAATCCCAGCTCTTCGTTTGCATAGATTAAATTCTCTTTCTGGGAGTCAAATAAAAATGTAGTGGAGGCCGCTATTTTGTATTTGCCGTTAAGCGTATTGGCTACTGTACCGAAAACAGGCATGAGGTACTCATTATCTTTCAGGATACGGTAGTTTTTTTTGGCATTTTTTAATTCATCCGGAATATGCATATAATTGAATGCCGATATTTCAATATCTTTTTCCGGTGTAATTTCCACAATAGCCATTGCTGCAAAAGGATTGGCTCTGTTGGCAAAAATGCTGTAATCGACCTCAGCAAGGTCCCTAAAAGAAAAAGATGTGGTAGAAATACCATTTTTCATATCAATGGTCTGTTTCCAATTGCTGATGTTTTGTCCGTTTATTTCCTGCTGGTTGATTGTTAATTTTAAATTTAAAAATTCTATTCCCCGTACTACTCTGCTTATTCCGTTCTCAGGGCTTGCTTCATATACTCCTCCCAAAATAACTTCTTTATGACGCAAAGGAGTATCATCCGTAACAATTCCGAATTGCCCGTTTGCCATAGAAACCCCATTATAGTCTGCTCTGGAACTGGCTGTAAGGTGCCATTCATCAGAAGTATGTTTTTGCGCAAAACAAACACATGAAATAAGATTGATGCAAATGGTAAAAATTATAGGTTTCATATAGTTGTCAGTTTTTGCTTATGAGTAATTATAAAATTATTCTTTCCAGTGTATGAGTTTATATTGTTCTTTGTTATTGGGATAAATCTATCTTAAAAATTGATTGAAAATGCGCTTACATCAGTAATGTTAAACTTTTGTTAATTGCAAACGTTTGTGCAAACGTTTGCTGTGGATAAAAACTGTAAAATTTAACTTTTTCTTAACATTTTTATAATGATTAATTAAATAAAATAAGATGATTCAAATCCCTAAAACATATAGTGTTTATCGTAATTATTCAATTGTTACAAATTTTATATAGACTCCGTTAGTCCACCCAAAGCCATCCTGGTTTTTATATTCTCCTCCTTCCGCAATTTTATCAGGGTTTATCGCATTGTATTTTTCCATCATTTTTCCTGTTTTTTCATACATGTTTTCAACATTTCTGCACCAGCTGTTTTTTATTTTCAGAGCAAGCTCACCATATCCATAATTTTTCATTGACTGGTAACAGATCCATTGCAATGGGGCCCAGCAATTGGGAGAATCCCACTGCTGTCCGGAATGTACGTTGGTGGTGAGCACTCCTCCATCCTTTAAAAGTTCGTTTTGCAGTAATTCTGCCATATATTCTGCCTGTTCTTTACCGGCAATCTTAAAAAAAAGAGGATACAGCAAACCTGCATTGATAGAGGCGGTATTTTTCTCTTTTGAAAAATTATAGTCTGCGTACCTGTTTTCAGTACTGTTCCAAAGATATTTGCTGATGGCTGCTGCTCTTTTATCTGCTGCATTACGGTAAAATTCTGCCTTTTCATAATTTTTAGCGTATAACTCAAAAGTATTTCCCAAGAACTCTTCCAATCGGAATAACATGGAATTAAGATCTACTGGAATAATCCGGGTAGTACTGATGGTACCAATATCGACAGGATCTTCAAACCATCGGGAAGAAAAATCCCATCCCGATTCACAGGCACTTCGTATGTCGATATAAAAATTTGAGTTTTTGGACTTGGATTTATCTTCTAGATCGATCGAATAGCTTTCTTCTCTCGGAGCATTTTTTGGGTCATAGTAACGGTTGAGAAAGGTTCCGTCCTGTAACTGTAACAATTTTCCTTCTTCAGGATTCATCCAGTACTGATATTCCTTTTCTACCACCGGAAGATATCTGAGCAATACATCAAACTCTCCCGTAGTTTCTGCCAGCAGCTCCAGCATCAGAAAAAAATAAGGAGGCTGGGATCTGCTCAGAAAATAAGTACGGTTTCCATTGGGAATTTTTCCATAATTTTCTATCAGGAAAGCAGCATTCTCTACGATGTTTTTCATCAATTCCGTTTCATGATGAGCCTCCAGTCCGAGCATTACAAAATAGCTGTCCCAATAGAAGAACTCACTAAATCTTCCCCCCGGAACGATATAAGGTTTTGGAAGTCCGATCAACGTACCGCTATCTTCGGTATTTGAAACGGTAAGATGTTTCCACAATTTTTTTATATGTTCCTGTATATCTAAACGCCGATCAGGGGAATTGAATTCCGGAAATTCCGCAAAAGAAAAATGTGCATACACAAAGTCCTTCAGATTAAATGTTTCCTGATTCTTTTCCTGATCATATTTTAGCATTATTTCCTGTGCCGGAATATTGGGAATGGCATCCGCCATTTTCTTCTGGTCGGAAAAAATACCGGATTCCTGCACCTGTACAAAAAGTTCTTGTATGTCTTCTAATTCTAATAGCATTGTTTTCAGTTTAAATGATACAACTATATTCAGCCTTTACGCTCTGTTTGTTTTCTTATCAGGTAAATGATCGCCATAAGTATGGTGAGTGGAATGAGGGAGAAGTAAAAGGCTTTTCCGCTCTGCAGTTCCTGAAATAAATACCCCAGAATAAGAGAACCGCTGGTACCGCCAAGAGCTGAAAAGAAAGTGAGAATCCCTGCAACCGCACTGTGCTCTTCTTTTTTGGTAGCGCTGAGAATGGTGGAATTGATGATGGGATAAACAGGCGCTAAAAACAGTCCTATCAGCGGAAATACAAATCCGATGACGGGAATGCCGGTAACGGAATTTACTTCCGCAATATTGAGTCCTTCAGCCCTCGGAAGCACTATCAAGATAATGGCTGCAGCCAGAAGCAGGCAAACGGTAAGATAGATATGCCAATGAATCCTCTTTACAATAAAGCCAGATATAAACCTTCCGAATGCAATACTCAGCATCAGAACAACCGCCATCTGTGCGGCAAGTCTTTCGTTAAGATGAAGCACATTCTGATTAAAAGTCGGCAGCCATGACATAATTCCCTGTTCCGTCATGACATACATAAATGCAAATACAGCAAAGAGCATCATGATCGGTTGTACTAAAATTCTCAGCATATTGACAAGATCTTCTTTTAATGAAGTATTTTCAACAGGAGGAAAATTAAAATCCGAGAAGAATAAAAATGTAAATACAATGGCTATTAATCCTGCTAAAATTAGATATACCCTAAGCCAAGCATTGGGATTGGAGTCACTGTAAAACAGGGGAAATATAATATAGGCACATACAATACCGAGCATAAAAACACTTTCAATATAACCCATGAATGCCTTGTGCCTGCTTTCCGTATTAGTAATGATTCCAAGCATTGTTAATACGGATACTTTAATAATTGCGAATGAAAATCCCGTACAGGCAAATAATATCATCACATTCGAAAATGAATTCCCAAAATACATCTGCAGGCATCCTATAAAAACAACAGCATACGCAAGAAGCATCCCCGTCTTAAATCCTAATTTCGGAAGAAAGGAGCCTACTAAAAAAGCCACCATTGCTATTGTTAAATCTTTCGCCGGTTCCAGAAAGCTTGCTTTTACTCCGGATACACCATAGCTGTTTTGAGATTTCTGAATAAGCAGTCCCACGCTGTTCAGTAAAGCTGCAAAAACAAAATAGTTGATAAATAAGGAGATTTTTATATTGAGATATTTCATGGATTGTGTTTAACATTGAATCAAAATTATCATGAAGCCCTGCTTGTTTTTTTAACTCCATAAACCAATGTTTGCACTTCATTAATTAATTATATATTTATATGCATTTTAAAGTATTAAAATAATGAAAGTAAGTTTCGAAAAAATCACTCCGGATAAAAACTCTTCATTTCGCGTACTTCACAATACCCTGCCTACTTCCGAGCTGAAATGGGAATATCATTATCATCCCGAAATAGAGCTGGTTTGTGTGGTTTCGGGTTCAGGAACAAGGCACGTAGGCTACCATAAAAGTAATTTTACAGACGGTGATCTGGTGCTTATCGGATCAAACATTCCACATTCAGGATTCGGATTGAATTCTGTTGATCCTCATGAAGAAATAGTGATACAGTTCAAAGCAGGAATTATAAGCCATCTTGAAAAAATGGCTGAAGCCAATAAAATCATCAAACTTATCGAAAAAGCTAAATTCGGGATCTGCTTCAGTGAGGATACAAAATATATGATTATGCCATACCTGAAGGAAATTTTAACCAGTGAAGGCTATAACCGTTATCTTATACTGCTTCATATCCTTTATCTTCTTTCCGAAGAAGAGCACTATACACTTCTTAATGATGAGGTGATGCCTTACACGCTGATATCAAAAAACAGCGAAAGGCTGCAAAAAATATTTACTTATGTAGAGCGCCATTATCAGGAAGAAATATCTATGACGGATATTGCCCGCGAAGCCAACCTCACTTTGCCTGCATTCTGTAATTTTTTCAGGAAAACCACCCACATTACTTTTACGGAATTTGTAAACCGGTTCAGAATTAATAAAGCCTGTCAGATTATCGCACAGGGAAAAAACATATCCGAAAGCTGCTACGATTCAGGATTCAATAGTTTGTCCTATTTTAGCAGGATGTTTAAAAAATATATCGGCAAAACACCAACTGAATACAAAAATATATTTCAATAATCAGTATTATGAAAAGAATTACCATAAAGGATCTTGCAGATTTGCTTCAGATCAATGTATCAACGGTTTCCCGGGCGCTGAATAACCATCCGGACATCAGTGATGCGGTTAAGAAAAAAGTAAAAGAAGCTGCTGAAGCACTGCATTATGTTCCGAACGACTTCGCTATCAATTTCAGAAAAAAATCTACCAAGGTCATCGGACTTATCATTCCTAAGATGTCGATGTTTTTTATACCCTCTATTATTGAAGGCATCTCCGCAAAGCTCAGGAGTACCGGCTACCGTTTTTTTATACTTTCTTCGGAAGAATCGCTGGAAACAGAAAAAGAAAACATAGATATCTGTGCCAACTCCGGTGTAGACGGGGTTCTGATTTCCCTCAGTTCCGAAACGCAAAATTACGATCATCTCAGAAAATTGGATGATTTAGGAATTCCCGTCGTCATTTTTGATAAAAGTCTTGCCACAGGAAGATACGAACAGGTAGTCTTTAACAGCGAAAAAGATGCGGAGGCGTGTGCAGAAAAACTGGCAGGCTATCACTGTAAAAACATTTTGGGAATTTTTGGCAACAGTGACCTGGAAATAACGGAAAAAAGAAGGAATGCTTTTGAATCTTATCTCCAAAACTTTCCCGAAATTAGGCTCACGTCAATCTTCTGTGATTCTCCGGAAATGGTACAGGAGAAACTAGATACGCTCATGGAACATGAAAAATTTGACGGTATTTTTGCCATGAGTGACGAGACCTTAGCCGGACTGAATTATACATTAAAACGTAAAGGCCGGAGTGCAAAAGATTTCAGAATCATTGCAATAAGCGAAGGCGTTTTCCCGAAATACCTGAACCCTCACTATGAATTTGTAAAAAATGATGCGCATAAGATGGGTTTAAAAGCTGCAGAAAAATTATTACAGAAAATTACCACAGGGCAAAAAATCTGATTTGTTTATTTTAAAAACAAAAAAGCCGTTCAGAGGAACAGCTTGTATCATTATTGAATTATAACAATTTTAATTTGAAGGTCAGCGGAAATTATCTCCATTTGATATTGCAGCCCATGCTTGGTCTCTGAATTTCTTCCTGAGGCTCACCCGCCAAAAGGTTTTCAAAAGCAATAATCAGGTCCTCACCCGTTACCTCTTTATGGTTCCCAGGTCTTGAATCATCCATTTGTCCTCTGTAGATCAGATCAAGCTTTTCATCAAAGAAAAAGAAATCCGGCGTACAGGCAGCATCATAAGCCTTCGCAATGGCTTGGCTCTCATCAAATAAATAAGGAAAATCAAAGTTTCGTTCAATCTGGAATTCAATCATCTTTTCCGGAGAATCCGCGGGATATTTTTCTACATCGTTTGAGTTGATGGCGATAAATTCAATCCCTCTTTCATTATAATCTTCATACAATTCGTTTAACTTGTCAATAACATGAAGAACAAACGGACAATGGTTACACATAAAAATCACCAAAGTACCTTTCTCGCCTTTCAGATCATCCAGTGACTGAATTTCGTTGCTTTTTGAAGGATTCGGCAGCTCAAAAAAAGGGGCCTTAGTTCCCAGTTCAATCATATTAGAAGGAGTATTCATACTTTTTATTTTAAGGTACAAAGATAAAGATTTTCCTGAGTAAACGAAGCGTGAAGCAGGATGTTAAAAGCTTAATATTTCTTTAATTGAAATGGACTATACACTTCATTAATTTTTACAATGACTAAATAAACCTTGCTCAATTGCTTTCAGCACTCACTTTTCAGCAGTAATATATTACATGTAATGAGCAATTAAAAGTTAAAATCTAAAAATTGTTTGGAAGATATGTTCAAAAGTTTGTAGTTTTGCTAACACTGTTAGTAATATAAAATCATGGGGTTACATGAACGCCGACAAAGAGAAAAAGAAAATATACGTGCCAGTATCCTGGATGCGGCTTTTTCTTTGGCTAAAACCGAAGGCTGGGCTTCACTTTCCATGAGAAAAATTGCCGATGCTATTGAATACAGTGCGCCGGTAGTTTACGATCATTTTGAAAACAAAGAAGCTATACTATACGAGATTTCACTCAATGGCTTCCATTGTTTACACATCGAATTGCTGAAAGCTCAGAGAGGACACGACAATCCCGAAGATCAGTTGAAAGCTATTGTGGATGCTTACTGGAAATTTGCATTTAAAAATAAAGAGTACTATCAATTGATGTTCGGACTGGGGATGCAGTGCAGCGGAAAAGGAATGATGAAAGAAGAATTCTCATCCTTTCAGGATATGCTGTATGACTGCACGTATGAAATTATTAAGAAAAACGGATCAAAAACGGAAAATGCCTGTCATATGTCTCACGCCTTGTTTTCGGCAGTGCATGGGCTAATATCTATCATGATGATGCGTAATGATGATATCCCTTCAACGATGAATAAAACGACTTTAGATGAGACCGTTTCTGCTTTCATTAAGTCTTTGTAATTTTTTTTTGAATTAAATATTAACACCGTTAGGAATATTAACACTGAATTAATGTAAATTATTCATTCAAAAACAATTAAAATTAAAAACGTCATGTAAAATTTCAGATTATCGTAAATTTTTTTTCACCTTAAATTAACACTGTTAGTAAAAGTAACACACTTTAATTCTATGTAAGCTAAAGTCAATAATTATGAAAATGCCTGCTTAAAGCTCATATTAAAAATTCTGTATATTTTTTTTAAACATCATTAACGCTGTTAGGAAATATAACAGATTTCAGATTAACAACAACATTATTTTATTTAACACTTCATTAAAAAATTTAAACTCAAAATGAAAATATTTGGAAAAACGAGGATCATCGTACTTATCACCAGTATTATCCTTTTACAAAATTGCACCAAGGCAGCAGAAGGATCTAATGCAGCTCCGCCCGCTCCTGAACTTCCGGTGTATACCGTTATCACATCTCCTGCTACAGTTTATCAGGAATTCCCTACCGCTTTGGAAGGAAAAAACAATGTGGAGATCAGATCTCAGGTGGATGGATATTTAGATAGAATTTATGTGGAAGAAGGTGCCTACGTGAGAGCCGGACAGCCCTTATTCAAAATAGATTCAAGAAGCTACGGCGAACAGATGAACATGGCAACAGCCAATTTACAGGTGGCCAACGCCAATATTCAGAAAGCAAAAGTGGAAGTAGACCGACTGGAACCTCTTGTTGCCGCAAAAGTAGTTTCAGAAGTACAATTAAGAACCGCCAAAGCCAACTACGCAGCCGCAGTGGCAGCCGCTTCACAGGCAAGAGCTTCTGTAGGAAGTGCAAAAATCAATGTCGGATTTACCACCATTACAGCACCGGTAAGCGGATATATCGGAAGAATTCCTTACAAAAAAGGAAGCCTGATCTCAAGAACAGATCCTAGTCCATTGACCTTATTATCAGACATCAGTGAAATTTATGCCTACTTCTCTTTAAGCGAGCTCGATTTCATTGCTTTCCAGAACAAATATCCTGGAGCTACTTTAAATGAAAAACTGAAAAATATGCCGATGGTAGATTTGGTAATCGCCGATAACAGTATTTACCCAGAAAAAGGAAGGATGAGTATTGTTGACGGGCAGTTCGACAAAACCACCGGAGCCATCAGCGTTCGTGCCGTATTCCCGAACTCAAACGGCGTGTTGAGAACCGGAAACACCGGTAGAGTGCGCATGCCGCAGTTGTTTGATAAAACGTTGGTAATTCCGCAGGAGTCTACTTATGAAATTCAGGATAAAACCTATGTTTATGTAGTAGGAAAAGACAAAAAAGTAACAGGAAAACCGGTAACCATATTCGGAAAAACAGACAGCTACTATTTTATTTCTGAAGGATTATCTAAAGGAGACAAAATCGTATTCACCGGAATCGGAGTCTTAAAAGATGGTGCTGCCATACAGCCGAAAGCTATTTCTTCTGATAGCTTACTGAAAGCAAGACCGTTGTAAAAAAGCATCTGGCTTCTAGCTTTTGGCTTTTTGCTTTCAATATAATATTTAAAAAAAAATTATTTCTGAGCATCTTTTTTAGCCAATTGCCAAAGGCTAATCGCTATAAGCCACTTAAAAATTAAACTTCTTATGTTAAAACAATTTATAGAAAGACCGGTACTTTCAACGGTCATCTCCATCATACTTTTATTATTGGGTGCCTTGTCGCTCTTTAATTTACCTATTGCTCTCTTTCCGGATATTGCGCCGCCGAGTGTTCAGGTAACCGCTTTCTATCCGGGTGCGAATGCGGAAGTGGTTGCTCGTTCGGTAGCGACTCCGATTGAGGAAGCCGTTAACGGTGTTGAAAACATGACCTACATGACTTCCAACTCCAGTAACGACGGTACCATGACACTGAGCGTATTTTTCAAGCAGGGGTCCGATCCGGACAATGCGGCAGTAAACGTTCAGAACCGTGTATCGAAAGCGATGAGCCAGCTTCCGCAGGAAGTGGTACAGGCGGGAATTTCCACGCAGAAAGTGCAGAACAGTATGATCATGTTCATGGGATTAACGAGTAATGATCCTAAACAATATGATGAACTTTTCCTTCAAAACTATTTAAAAATCAACATCATTCCACAGATCCAGCGTATTCCGGGTGTTGCCCAGGCGCAGGTTTTCGGAACGAGAGATTATTCCATGAGACTCTGGCTGAAGCCGGATAGATTAGCTGCCAACGGACTTTCTCCACAGGAAGTGCTGAATGCCGTAAAAGATCACAACTTGGAGGCTGCTCCGGGACGTCTGGGACAGGGAAGCAAGGAAACATACGAGTATATCTTAAAGTATAAAGGTAAATTAAACAAAAACGAAGACTACGAAAATATTGCCATCAAAGCCAACAGCGACGGTTCATTCCTGAGACTGAAAGACGTGGCAAGAGTAGAATTTGGTTCCTATACTTATACCGCAGCCAACAGAGTGGATGGCAAACCGGTTTCAGGTTTTGCAATTATGCAGACCGCAGGATCCAACGCCAATGAAATCTTAACTGAAATTGAAAAACAGGTAGATCAGTTTAAAACTACTCTTCCAAAAGGCGTTGAGCCGATCATCATGTACAATTCCAAAGACTTTTTGGATGCTTCCATTCATCAGGTGGTTGAGACATTGGTCATTGCATTTATCCTCGTATTTATCGTTGTATATATTTTCCTTCAGGATTTCAGATCCACCTTAATTCCGGCGATTGCCGTTCCGGTGGCAATTATCGGTACGTTTTTCTTCCTGCAGCTATTTGGATTCAGTATCAACATGTTGACCTTATTCGCTTTGGTACTTGCGATCGGTATTGTAGTGGATGATGCGATTGTGGTGGTGGAAGCCGTCCATTCCAAAATGGAACATACGGGAATGCCTGTTGAGCAGGCCACAATGAGTTCCATGAGTGAAATTTCGGGCGCGATTATTTCCATTACCCTGGTAATGTGTGCCGTATTTATTCCGGTAGGTTTCATGCAGGGTCCTGCGGGAGTTTTCTACAGACAGTTCGCCTTTACATTGGCAATTGCAATTATGATTTCTGCGGTTAATGCATTAACATTAAGTCCTGCTTTATGTGCGATGTTCTTAAATGATCCTCAGGGTGAGCATGGAGAACACGGTAAAAAAACAGGTTTCGGTGCAAGATTCTTCAACGCATTTAATGTAAGCTTCAATAATTTAACCAAAAAATACATTTACAGTCTTAAATTTTTAATTAAAAATAAATGGGTTGCCGTTGGCGGATTGGTACTGATTACCGCAGCAAGTATTTTCTTGATTAAAAAAGCGCCATCCGGATTTATTCCTACCGAAGACCAGGGGTTCATTTTATATGCCGTGAATACTCCTCCGGGAAGTTCATTAGACAGAACCCACAGAGCCACTGAGCAGATTGACCAGATCATCAACGGGGAAAAAGCGAAAAACCACCTTTGGGTAGCAGACGGACTGAACTTCATCAGCAACGCCAATGCATCACCTTATTCTGCCGGTTTCATTAAATTAAAAGATCACGACCAGCGTGGTGAAGTAACCGATCCTGATCAAATTGCAGCAGGATTAACAGGTAAAGTTTCACAGGTGAAAGATGCGAGTGCATTCTTCTTCAACTTCCCTACCGTACAGGGATTTGGTAACGTTTCCGGTTTTGAATTCATGCTTCAGGATAAAACCAACGGTTCACTGGAAAATTTAGGAACAACCACTCAAGCCTTCATCGGAGAATTGATGAAACGTCCTGAGATTGCATTTGCTTTCACAACGTATGCAGCAGGAAACCCACAATTTACCATCGAGGTGGATAATGATAAGGCCAATCAGCTTGGCGTTTCTATTACTGAATTAATGCAGACAATGCAGATCTATTATGGAAGTAGCTTCGTTTCAGATTTCAACAGATTCGGAAAGTACTACAGGGTAATGGCTCAGGCAGATATTCCTTACAGAACGGATGCCAATTCCTTAGAAGGAATTTATGTTAAAAACAAATCAGGAGAAATGGTTCCTGTAAAAACATTGGTAACGTTAAAAAGAGCGTTCGGACCTGAAACGGTGACAAGAAACAACCTGTTCAACGCAGTAACCATCAACGGGACGCCCAAACCTGGCTACAGTACCGGAGATGCGATCAAGGCCGTTGAAGAAGTGGCAGAAAAATCTCTTCCGAGAGGATTCGGATATGAATGGACCGGGATTACCCGTGAGGAAATTAAGACCAGCGGACAAACGGCATTTATCTTTATGTTAAGTATTTTGTTTGTGTATTTCCTGTTAGCAGCCCAATATGAAAGCTATATCCTTCCTTTCGCAGTTATTTTAACAATTCCAACAGGGATTTTCGGGGTATTTGCTTTTACAGGACTGGCTGGAATTGATAATAACATTTATGTTCAGGTTGGTTTGATCATGCTCGTCGGATTACTGGCGAAAAACGCGATACTTATTGTAGAGTTCGCTGTACAACGAAGAAATGCAGGAAGATCGTTACTGGAAGCAGCGCTTCAGGCTTCAAGATTACGTTTAAGACCAATCTTAATGACCTCATTTGCATTCATTGTCGGGATGTTGCCGCTTGTTTTCACGCAGGGTGCTTCTGCAAAAGGGAATCACTCCATCGGATTCAGTACGGTTGGCGGAATGTTGACAGGCGTAGTGTTCGGGATTTTCATTATTCCGGTAATGTTTGTGATCTTCCAGTACTTGCATGAAAAAATGCCGAGCAGAAAAAAGAAAAGACTTCAAAGACAAAAACTGGAAGCTGAACTTTTAGCTACAACTCATTAATAAAAAAATGAATAACAGACTTTGAGAGATTTGATTTAAATTTTAAATCACAAACAGCACAAATATTTTCACAAATAAAAACAATCATCTGTGAAAACCTTAAAATCTGTGGTAAAAAGCAAAAAAGAGAAGCAAAGCATTTCTCTTACTAAAGACAATTTTGCATCCACAAAAAACTCTCAAAGTTTGTAATTCATTCAAATTAAAAATTATGAAAAAAGTAAAAAATATCATCATCACTTTCGGACTGGCTTTAGCTTCAGTCTCCTGTGTGTCCAAACTGGCATACACGGAGCCTGAGCTGGACCTTCCCGAAACGTTCAAATATACCGCAACAGCAGATACAGCAAGCGTTGCAAACTTAGAATGGAAACAGTTTTTCAGCGATCCTATTTTACAGAGCCTGATTGAAAAAGGAATTAAAAACAACTATGATCTGCAGATTGCTTTAAAGCAGGTTGCTTCATCCCAGGAAAAGCTGAAACAGGCAAAATATCTTCAATATCCTGAGGTAGGTTTCGGGGTTGCTGCACAGATTTCAAGACCTTCGAAAAACAGCATGAACGGGCAAAGCCTCAATTTATTTTTAGGGCAAAGCCATGTTGAAGATTACAATGCAGCGTTTAACCTATCCTGGGAAGCCGATATCTGGGGTAAAATAAAAAACCAGCAGGAAGTTTCGAGAATGCAGTACCTTCAGACCTATGAAGCGACAAAAGCTATTCAGACACAGGTGGTTGCAGCCATTGCGCAGGGTTATTACAATTTATTGATGCTTGATAAACAAATGCAGATTGCCCAATCTAATTTAGAACTAAGCAAAAATACACTGGCTCTTACCGAAAAATTGTGGCAGAGCGGCGATACCACTTCTTTGGGCGTTCAGCAGGCAACTGCACAGAAGCAGTCTACAGAATTGTTGATTACTCAATTGGAACAGAATATTGCCATTCAGGAAAATGCACTGAGTATTCTGGTAGGTGAAAATCCGGGGAAAATCAGCAGAACGATTGAAATGTCTGAAACCTCTTTGCCACAGGAAATTTCCGCAGGACTTCCTGCTGCCATGGTGAGCCGTCGTCCGGATGTCCGTCAGCAGGAACTGGTATTGCTGGAATCCAATGCAATGGTAGGAATTGCCCAGGCCAATATGTATCCTTCATTAAAAATTACGGCAAACGGTGGTGTTAACTCATTTAAAGTTGATAACTGGTTCCAGATTCCGGCTTCCTTATTCGGCTCTGTGTTAGGAGGTATTACTCAACCTATCTTTCAGAAAAGACAATTGAAAACGGACTTAAATGTTGCTAAAATCCAGAGAGAGAAAAATGTACTGGCGTTCCGTCAGTCTGTGTTGAATGCGGTGGGTGAAGTTTCCGACGCACTGGTTTCCAATGAAAGCTTAAAAGTTCAGGAACAAAAAGCAGCCGAACAGGCAGCAACGTTAAAGAACGGAATTAAAAGTGCCGAAATGCTTTACAAAGGCGGAATGGCAAACTATTTAGAAGTCATAACAGCCCAGGGAAATTCTCTGCAGGCAGAGCTGAATCTGGCGTCGGTAAAAAGACAGAGATTAAGCAGCATTGTAGATTTGTACCGGGCGTTAGGAGGCGGTTGGAAGTAGTAAATTTAAATTATATTGTTAATGAAATGCGGTCTTTCGGGATCGCATTTTTTTTGTTTTTGAATTAAATCATTAAACGAATCTTTTTCCGTTCTGTCATTCTGAACGAAACAAAGTGGAGTGAAGAATCTAAACTATTGGTAAAGATTTTTTCTTCGTTAGAATGACAATGCTGAACTAAATTTTTTAAACCATTAAGATCTTTATTAAGAATTTAAGTTTCATTAAGAAGAAATCACATAGATTTTTATAATAATTGTTCTACAAGCAAAGCTAAACTTAATATTCTAACTCCTTAATGTTCTTAATGGTTCAATTAAAATCTAGATATTTTTTAAAAATCTGTGCAGATCTGCGAAATCTGTGGAAAATAAAAAACTTACTTTAAAATCTGTTGATTAATATATTCAATCAACCCATTAAAATCCTCCTTTGAATATCCCAACGGCAAATAATGAATATCATCCGCTTTCCGGTACCAGGTTAATTGACGTTTAGCGTACCTCCGGCTGTTTTTTTTAATTTCGGAAACCGCAAAATCCAGGTCCCATTCTCCGTCGAAATACTTGAATAACTCAGCATAACCAACCGTATTTAAAGTCGTCAGATGTTTAAATTTTTCCAGACTTTTTGCTTCTTCCAGAAGTCCTTTCTGCATCATGATATCAACCCTCCTGTTGATCCGGTCGTACAATTCTTCACGCGGCGCTTCAATCCCAATTCGGATCGTATTAAAATCTCTTGAGTCCTGTGAAACAGCAATTAATTCGGAATATTTTTTATCCGTCTGCCAGATGACATCAATAGCTCGCAAAAGTCTTCTGTGATTATGTATATCTACGACTGAAAAATATTCAGGATCGAGCTCCTGGAGCATTTGCTGGAGCTTCTCGATCCCCTCATTTTCAAAAATTTCCTGCAGTTTTATTTGGTGTTCTTCATCCGCTTCCGGCAGGTCATTCAGGCCTTCGATAACGGCTTTTTCGTACATCATGCTTCCGCCCACCAAAATGACCGTATCGTATTTTTCAAAAAGCTGACTGAGTTTTTTCAAAGCATCTTCTTCATACTGCCCAATGGAATAATAGTCTTCCACCGAAAGGTTTCCAATAAAATGATGAGGCGCTTCCGCAAGTTCTTCTTCTGAAGGCGAGGCGGTTCCTATTTTCATTTCTTTAAAAAACTGGCGGGAATCACAGGAAATGATCTCGGTATCGAAATGCTTTGCCAGATCAATAGCCAGTCTTGTTTTTCCAATTCCGGTGGGCCCTACAACAGAAATCAAATTTTTCTTTTTCACGGTGCTAATTTACAAAAATGGGTGAATTGTAGTTAACCGCAAAAGAGACAAAAGAAAATAGAGAAAATATTTAGTTTGTCAAAAGTTTACAAAAGCAGAATAAAATTTTGCAAACTTTTGAATATCTAAAACACCTGAAAAATCTTTTGCAGCTTTTGCGGTTAAAATGGAATATAGCTTATACATACGCTTAAATGTTTATCTTTGTACAACAATAAAAAACTATGATTTTATCAATGACCGGCTTCGGTAGAGCCGAAGATGTTTTTGAAGGCAAAAAGATTACCATAGATATTAAGTCACTGAACAGCAAAAGCTTTGATTTGAATATTAAAATTCCTTTACGATACAAAGAAAAAGAATTTGAAATCAGGAAAATTCTCAACGACAGAATTATCCGCGGAAAAGTAGACTGCTATATCAACCTTGAGAATCTGGAAGAATCTACGGATGTGAAAATTAATAAAAATTTAATTGATTCTTACATCAGCGAGCTTCGTCATATCGCTTCAGACGGCCCCGATTTCGAATACCTCAAAATGGCGGTGAGACTACCGGATGCCATTACCTCAAGACCCGATGAACTGTCGGAAGGCGAATGGGAATCATTGGCTAAAATTGTACACGCCGCGGTTGACCGGTTTGAAGAATTCAGAAAAACGGAAGGTAAAATTCTTCATGAAGAGCTGGAAAGAAATTTACAGAATATTGAAAAGAACCTTTCCGAAGTCATTCCTTTTGAAGAAGAACGGATCACTGCCGTAAAAGAGCGTTATCAAAAATCTTTAAAGGAATTTGAAAATGTTGACGAAACGCGTTTCTATCAGGAAATGGCTTACTTTACGGAAAAGCTGGATATTTCTGAAGAGAAAGTAAGGCTCTCCCAACACCTGAAATACTACAAAGAAGTGATGGACAATGAAGATTTTAACGGTAAAAAACTAGGGTTTATTTCTCAGGAAATCGGCCGTGAAATCAATACATTAGGTTCAAAAGCCAATCATGCACAGATCCAGAAATTGGTAGTGATGATGAAAGATGATTTGGAAAAAATCAAGGAACAAACGTTAAACGTGCTTTAAATTCAAAATTCAATATTTAAAATTCAAGGCTTTTGACCTCTGAATGAATATATTTTGATTGATATAATAAACTTTAAACCTTAAATTAAAAACTTGAACAATAAAGTTATCATATTTTCAGCACCTTCAGGAAGCGGAAAAACAACATTGGTGAAGCATTCACTCGAAGTCTTTAACGAGCTGCAGTTCTCCATCTCATGCACCACAAGGCAGCCGAGAGGAAGTGAAGTTCACGCAGTGGATTACCATTTTTTAACGCCTGATGAATTCAGACAGAAAATAGCGGAAGAGGCTTTTGTGGAATTTGAAGAAGTCTATACGGATAAATATTACGGAACCTTAAAATCCGAAGTGGAGAAAATCTGGAATCAGGGAAAAGTGGTGATTTTCGATGTTGACGTAAAAGGCGGGATTTCCCTTAAAAAATATTATGGAGAGCAGGCATTGTCGATTTTCATTGAACCGCCTTCCATTGAAGAACTGGAACGAAGATTGATCTCCAGAAACACGGATGATGCTGAAACGATTAGAACCCGCGTTGCAAAAGCGGAAGAAGAAATGTCTTATGCAAAAGAATTTGACAAAATCGTGATCAATGAAGATCTCGACGAAGCAAAAAAAGAAATAGAAAGTTTAATAAAAAATTTTATTGGAAGTTAGAGAGGTTGATGATGGAAGCTGGAAGCCTGAAGTGTAAAGTTCCAATTTCCACATTCCGTTTTTAATTTCCATCTAAAACATTGAGGTAAATATGAGTACCGAAACAATAGAAAAAGCCAAATCTGCAATTCCGGTAAGGGGATTTTTGGATATAAAAGATATCGCCATTCCTCAGGGAGAAGAGCTTGTAAAAGCCATTCTTGCATTGAAAGAAGAAAAAAATGCAGTGATTTTAGCGCATTATTATCAGCCGGGGGAAATTCAGGATATCGCTGATTTCCTGGGAGATTCTCTTCAGCTGGCAAGACAGGCAAAAGACACCAATGCAGATATGATTGTTTTCTGCGGAGTACATTTTATGGCAGAAGCTGCAAAAATCCTTAATCCTACAAAAAAAGTGGTTCTTCCGGACACGATGGCGGGATGTTCGTTAGCAGACGGATGTTCCGGGGAAGGCCTGAGAAAAATGCGCGAGCAGCATCCGAATGCTTTAGTTGCAACCTATATTAACTGTAATGCGGAAACAAAGGCTGAAAGTGATATCATCGTAACCAGTTCCAATGCTGAAACAGTAATTGAAGCACTTCCGAAAGACCGCCCTATTATCTTTGCACCGGATAAAAACCTCGGAAGGTATCTGTCCCAAAAAACCGGCCGCGATATGATCCTGTGGGACGGAAGCTGTATTGTGCACGAAGCTTTCTCTATGGAAAGAATTGCGAAGCAGCTGGCAGACAATCCTGACGCTAAATTGATCGCCCACCCGGAAAGTGAAGAAGCTGTCCTTAAACTGGCTCATTTTATCGGCTCCACCTCTGCCCTGCTGAATTATGTTGAAAAAGACGACTGCCAGAAATTCATCATTGCGACGGAAGAAGGAATTCTTCATGAAATGAAAAAACGAGCGCCTCACAAAGAGCTGATTCCGGCACTGGTTTTTGACGAAACCTGCAACTGCTCGGAATGTTTCTACATGAAACGGAACACCATGGAAAAACTCTATTTGTGTATGAAGTACGAGCTTCCGGAAATCATTATCGACGAAGAGTTAAGGTTAAGAGCATTAAAGCCCATTGAAGCCATGCTTGATCTTTCTAAAAGTATAAAATAAAAAGTGCCCCAGCAAGTCAGACTTATTGGGGCATTTTATTCTCATCCGATTCACAATTTAAAGATCATTCGGACCTGGAACATAACATTCTGTATTGATAAGAACACAGTTTCTGCAAAACTGCGAAAGTGCCCAATATTCTTCACAGGTAAGATTAGAACCTGCAGGGCATTCATTACAGTTCTTAGGATCTGCACCGCCATTAATCTGTTCCAAATTTCTTCTGCTTAATTTTTTAAAATTTTTCATAATAAATTGATTTGGTTTAGTTTATAAATTTAATATTATTTTTGAGAAATCATGATAATTAACAAATATTTGTTAATAAAATCAGCAGTATTAAAAAAATGAAGCTGTTATTATAAATCAGACTGAAGGTCTTAAAAAGAAAAAAAATATCAAAATACAACATCGTTTTGAAGAATTAAAACGATTTTTGTTTAAAATTAAAGAAATGAGTAGAATTTATCTTGAAGACGTAAAAATATATGCCTATCACGGGGTTTTACCCGAAGAAAACATTATTGGAACCTACTACCTGCTCAATGCCGAAATTCATACAGATCTGTGGAAGGCAGCAGAATCTGATCATCTGGAAGACACGATCAGTTATGCCGATCTGAATGAAATCATTCACGATGAAATGAAAATCAAGTCTAAACTGCTGGAACACGTAGCAGGAAGAATCATTTCCAAAATTCACGACAAGTTTCCGGAAATTTCCTATATCCGACTGAAAATTACCAAAACTTCTCCGCCGATGAAAGGTGAGATGAAAGGAGCAGGAATTGAGCTGGAAAAAAGCTTTAAGCCCGATCATTAAAAATTTTACTATTTTCGTTAAAAAACATAAGGAATTGAAATTCATCAAAATATTATTTCTTTTAGCTTTTATCGGTGTCTCCGGGCAGACGAATACTGCCAGTCAGACCCCTGTTTATAATTTTCCGAAGATCAAATCGAGCATCACGATGCCGGTGACCATTCCGCTTTCCGAAATCAGCAGCATGATTAATGCTTCCGTAAAAGAGCTTATTTACCAGGACGATTCTTATACCGATAATAATAACGACCAGTTTAAGGTAAAAGTATGGAAAACACGCCCCATACGGCTTGTAGGCGGCACCAATCAGAACATCCTGATTGAAGTTCCGTTGAAAATATGGGCGGAAAAAGGCATCGGAACCCTCGGGCTGTACACCTATCAAAGTACCACTTTTGAGACGGTGATGTCTTTCAATACATCTATCAGTTTAAAAAACAACTGGACCATTCTTACCCAAACCCGCTCCAATGGTTTCAGGTGGGTAACTAAACCCGTGCTGGATTTCGGGAAAATACAGATTCCCATTACCTCACTCGTAGAGAAAAGCTTGGTAGAACAGCAGAAAAAATTCTGCACCACAATCGACCGGCAAATGGCCGCTCAGCTGAATTTTCAGAATTACGCTGTTATGGCATGGAATGTTTTCGCAAACCCGTTCCAGATTTCTGAAGAATATAATACCTGGCTGAAAATTACGCCGATTAATGTTCATGTAACGCCTTTGCAGTTTTATGCTAATCAAATCAACACCAGCCTGGGAATAGATATTTACTCTGAAACTTTTACGGGCAGTAAACCGGAACCTTCAGAACCCGTAAAATCCGCTTCGGATTTTGGATCTGTTTCTTCGCTGGCAGATCAGTTTATGCTTCAGACCACAGCAAATGTTCCTTTTACGGAAGCAACGGCTATTGCCCGGAATCTGTTCCTGAATAAGGAATATGACATAAGAGGTTCTTCGGTAAAGATTAAAGATATTAAAGTCTACGGCGAAGCCAACCGTGTAATGATAGAAGCGGAAACGGAAGGTTATGTCAACGGAACCGCTTTTATTTCGGGAGTTCCGGTGTACGACGAAGCCAAAAAGAAAATCGTATTGTCCGATACAAAATTCAGATTGAAAACTTCCAATATATTGCAGAAAACGGCTACTCTGCTGTTCCGCGGAAGAATTGTAAAAATGATTGAGGAAGAATACGGCATTCCTACCCGGGATCTGGAAAACAGTTCCAGGAAAAGTATTGAAGAAGCATTTAACAAGGAATATTACAAAGGGCTGAAAATGTCCGGAAAGGTATTTACTTTGAAACCGGGCAGCATTCTGATGAATCCTTCGGGGATTACCGCCGTAATCGATACCAATGCCAGTCTGAAACTTATATTAAATGGAATTTAAAAAACTAATATTTTAACTATGAAAAAAATACTGAGAATCATAGAAAACAACAGGGCAGACTCATGGGTTAGATTTGGAAATCTTTTTATCGACAGAATTGTTGTACTCGCATTGTTTATGGCATTCGGCTTTTTTGCCTCTCTGACCTATCAGATTTTTGGAATTGCATTTTTCTATGACATGGCGGTTTCCTTAGGATCTGTAAGCAAGCTGATGGATATTATCATTACCTCTACCACTTATTTCCTGTATGCGCTGCTCATGGAATATTTTACAAAAGGCAGAACAATCGGAAAATACATTACCGGAACCAGAGCCATTTCAACGGACGGCACGGAGCCTACCTTTTATGATTATTTTATCCGCAATATTTCACGTCTTGTTCCTTTCGATGCATTTTCTTTTTTAGGCGGCGGAAACGGATGGCACGACAGCTGGAGCGATACCCGTGTGATTAATATTAAAAAATATAAAGCTGAAACCCAGATGAAAAGCGACATTGAAAGCATCGGGGTAAAAGAAATCGCCTGAAAAATTTTTGTTGAATCAGATATTTTGTTATATTTGCACACCTAAAAATGGTAAAGACATGGTACTTTGGCCGAGCGGCTAGGCAGTGGTCTGCAACACCATCTACAGCGGTTCGAATCCGCTAGGTACCTCATTACAAACCTCTAATTATCTAATTTACAGATCTTTAGAGGTTTTTTCTTTAGACTTTTCCCGATATTTTCCCGATAATTTAGTTTTTAGTTAGTTTTCCTAAATTTTAAAATTGAGAGATATAACTGTTTTCCTAATTTCTTCTGATTAATTGACATGCATGTAGTTTAAAATTATTTTATTCCGGATTCAGTTTTTTTGTATATTCGGGAAACTAAAAATTTTTACCATGGCTCAAACAACATTGATCGCAGGAGATATTGTTAAACTAAGATCTGGAGGTCCTGAAATGACAATTACAGAAATTATCAGCAAAACTCCTAAAATGCTTGGCAAACCCTCTCAAGAAAGAGAAGTAAATACCATTAAAACCAAATGGTTTGACGGAACAAAACTTGAATACGGTCAATTTAAAGAACCGGAATTGATGTTTATTAGAAACGAAAATGACGGCTTCGCTGGCTAAGAAAAGTTTCCCCACAAAGAGAATAAGTAACCCCGCTGGAAGGCGGGGCTTTTTATATTTCTAGACAACTTTAAGTCGAACTATTTTATCTGAGTCGAATAAATCTTCTAATACATCTTTAGGCAATGAACTGAAATTAATAAAGTCATTTTCTGAGTAATTTAACTCATTTTTAAAGATATTTACTGCATTTTTGAAACAAGATGATTTATCTATAAAAACTTCAATAGGTTCTTTTTTACGCCAACCGTTTCTACTCATTTCAATTGAAAAATACTTGTATTTATTATCATCAATACAATTTAACATTTTACTTCTTCTTACTATTGAAGCCATTGATGTCAGCCAATAGCTTTTTAACATTCCTAAATCATTAAATTTAAGTGATCTCAAAGAATTTTTTATCGCATCTTGCGGCATTAAGAATTCTGCTGCAAATAAATTCGCCTCACTTTCTTTATCTCTGAAAGATGAAATTGGAAAATGATTGTCATTATGCATTAAAATATGGCCTAGCTCATGTGCCAATGTATATCGTTTTCTATCATTAGAAAAGTTTTTATTAACAATAATTATAGGATACCCTTTATCCGTGATAAATGATACACCATCAAAGCTTTCATTGTCACTCACTTCATAAATTATAATTCCTGATCTTTCAAGAATGGTAAATATATTTTTAACTGGTTCATCTTTTTCTAATTTTAGTAATTTCCTGGTATAGTTAGCAATGTATTCTACTGAAAAACCTTCTTCAACATTTAATGGAGACAATGTAAATTCAGGCCATTCTATAACCTCAGAAAACTCATCTACAAGATACCCTATAATCTTTGCTTTATTCTCAAATTTCAGAATACTTGTTTTGTTTACAGTAGCCTTTTTTCTATAATTAGCATTTTCAATAAAACTATTAATCTTTTTATGAAAAAATAATTCTGGAAAATCTAAAAATTTTATTATTTTTTTTTGAATTTCTTCTGACAAAACACCAAAACCTTTCTCAAATTTTGAAAGATTAGATTGAGAAAGACCAGCGATTGAATTTGCTAACTCTGTTTGTGAATACCCTCTAAATTCACGTGCGAATGTCAATTGTTTATGATTCATAGCTTTATAATAGTTACCTTAAAATTATCAAAGTGCTGCAGGTTGTTATTAATTAGCCTTTCTAATTTGACTACCGTTCTTTAGTTTAGGAACGACCTCGTCATTTTGGCTTCTTTGCTTTTCGCTTGAATCTGGAATAGTCACTTCCATATCCTTTTCATTAATGGTGAAATTTATCTCACTGTCATCAATATAAACTAATTGCGGATTTACAAATTGACCAAATCTGTTTTTTTGATAGCCAAAATACAAAATTGGCTCGTCTTCATAATCTGAATCTGCAAATAAATCAAGTACTTGGTTTTGATTTAAAATTGATTGAACACTTAATGTTTTAATATTCATAGGACGTCCTTTTGTATTCAACTTTTTGAACAAAATCAAATAACCATTAGTTCTTAAAACTAATCTCTTGTACTTCCCAAAAAAAGCCTTATCGCCAAACTTCTCAAACAAAGCCTCCGCAAAACTACTTTGCATTATGCTTGCTTCAAGTGTTCTTGATCTATGAATTGGAGCGAATGACAATAAAACTTCATTTGCCTTACCTAAAGCGTCATAATAGACATTAAACAATAGTTGAGCATCCTTTTTCAACTCAACTTTACATACATCTGCTAAAGCAAGTCTTCTTTTTCCTTGCTTTCTTCTTGACAAATTACTATCTTTGTCGGACAAAATTTCTAAATTTCTTTGCATAAATTATATATTTAATTATTGCAACACTTTGATAAAAAAATCTCCGCTCGCGACGGAGGTTTTTCATTTACAAATATACGAAAATAATCCATATTATATAATTTTACACAATTATTGTATATAATTTTGTCAATTTATTGTATTTTTCAAATCTCTGCGTAGCATGTTCTTAAGTAATAACAGTCTTGTAGTAGTTCAACTTAATTACAAATAACAAATATGCTTTTTTGCGACGGATTAAACCATTTAAAACCTTCTTTCGTCTACCTGACTGTTTCCTCCGATGATTCTTCTCTGGCGTGCGCATGAGCGTACTGTTTCACTTTTATTATTTGTTATATGAAGTTTGTTAATGCTTAATTTACTGATTGACTTTCAGGATGCTGCTTTCCAGATTGCTGATGCTTCTTTTCGCTTCATCTACCAGATGTTTTATATTAGCCTCGTCAGGAAGTGTGTAGGGTTTATAATCTTGGGGAAGTATCCCTCTGACGTAACGCCATACCTCAGCAATATCCTCAAGGGCAATATTGTACGGTTCATACAATAAATTGTCCGCTGATACCGTAATGGACTTTTTGGTTCTTTTCAGAAAGGTTTTGTAGGTAATGCCTTCTTTAGTAACGAAAATATATTCTTTATTGGATTTCAGGTCCTCCAGTGTTTCAACATATTCCCCGATGATAATCGACTGGTCAGCAAGGGGCATGGAATCGCCGTCTGCTAAAAATGCCCGGTTTCCTACTTGCATAACGACTGTGTCAAAATCTTTATATAACTCGAAATGACGATAGAAAGAACTTCTAAATCTTCACCTTATTGAAAACGGATAGTGGTATGAATAACACCTCACCTTATACGATTTCATAAAAACCCCCGGACTGATCCGGGGACTAAAAACTAATAACCATGAAAAACTCAAATTGATGAGCTATATATTTTTCTAAAAACGACCTTTTGGGATGACAGATTTGCTGTTAAGCTTATATACGAGGAATTGATAAAAGCGGTTTTGATTGGAGAAAAAAAAATTCAATAAACGAACAATAGCTCCCTTAGCAGGAGCTATTGTTGTTTTAATGATCACTTAATATTAACGTATAATCTTTTCTATATTTGCTTTTGCAGCGTTAAAAGCTTCTTCTGCTTCTTCGTACAATATATTGACGGATATCTCAAAGCCGCTTGCCATAAAAAAAGTGACATTTCCATCGTTATTGAAGCTCAGAAAACCAATGTGGTTTACATTGATCACCAACGGCTTTCCCAGAACTTTGGCCCCTTCAATAGAATTGGGCTTTTTTACAGTAATGATATTGGATGCTTTTACGTATATTAAGCCTTCTGATGTTGTTTTAATGATATAAGACACGTAAATAATTTTGTGTAAAGATACACTTTTTAAAAAAAGCACAAAAAATCCCCGGCCACGGCAGAGGATTAAATGAAAAAATTAATATTTAAGTGATGGTGTTTCTTTAAAAATATTCTCAGATCGCTCCGAGAATATTGTAAGTTCCTTTAAGGGATTTTTTAATAGTTGCGGTTAACTATTCAAGTACTATGCCAGTAATAACAGTGAAAAGTTAAAATTTTACCGAAATCACATATTAAGTTTAAATATTTTTTTAATGTGTAAAACAAAAAAGCCCCTGAATGAACAGGGGCTAAAAAACTAATAACCATGAAAACTCAATTAAACATGAGAATCACTGCAAATGTATAGATAATTTTCATTAAAAATGATGATTGTAATCTATTAATTAATTTTTTTATTGGTTATTTATTTTCTTTGATTACATTTGTAAAAAACACATACCATGACATTCACCAATGCTTTAAAGCACAAAAAACTGATTCTTAAGAACTCCAGCGCTTTCACCAAAACTCTTTACGATTACCTTATCATACCCGCTATTGATGAAGAAGGGAAAAAATTCCTTGCCGATTTCAGGCAATCTCCTTCCTCATTTTCAGATGAAAGCTGTAAACACTACAGCACCAATTCTCAGTATAAAATATACGTGTACTGCAAAAACAGCCGCTAGGGCGTTTTATTGCTCAGGATGAGATAGAATCAAATTATGGCTGCTAATAAAAAATCCCCGTATTGCTACGAGGATAAAAACTAATAACCATGAAAACTCAAATTAAACATGAGTGACTGCAAATGTAAGAAATGTAGCAGGTATAAAAAGTGTTTTACCTGATTTATTTTATCAATTAACACATTTTATCATTCATTTAAAAAAGCTTTAAGATTTAAAAATTTCAATACAATCCTGTGATAAAGGGGCCTTAACTGATATTATAGACGTGATAGGCACTGCAAAAAAATTAAACAATCATTTAATAAATGTTAATATATAGCATAAAAAAAGCTCTCATTTCTGAGAGCTTTAGTTTCATTGGTTTAAGCAATTTTGCTTATTCTTTGATGAATTTCTTCTGGGCAGTACCTTTTGCATCATCAATATCAATTACATATACTCCGTTGATAAGTGTATGTACATCAATCTTATTATTCAGAATAATTCCTGATGACACCATCTGTCCGGTAGCATTATAAATTTTATAATTTGCCCTGCTGCTGATGTTCTTCACATTCAGAACCGTTTTTACCGGGTTTGGATAAATAAGAATCTCATCCTGATTTACCGGATTCGGCACAATCGGTTTAGAAATCCTTACGGTATAATCTTCCACTTCACCGTTTGGAACCGTTGTACAGTTCACCGGAATACCGTCTTTCTGAAGAGCAACACGCATTACAACATATTTAAAATCTGTAAGGCTTATAAAGGCATCCACAGGCACAGAGAATGTTCCGGTTATCGTCTGCTCGTTATTAGGTCCTGAAACGAAAACCCTCTCATTAATATCGAAATATCCGTTTCTATTGAAATCGATCCATACAGCAACACCTGCATTCGTATTCCCGGAGATCTTTTTCTCGATGGTAATTTTATTATCAGAAGATCCCTGAATCAATTCAATAAACTTAGCGGTCACCCCTGTATAATCACTGTAGTTGGAAGCCACAGACTGGTTGATCATTTCCGGTTTACCGTTTGGTGTTACCGTTACTTTTGAAATATATTCAGAAGATGAAGTGGTTGCAGTCATCTGGCAATATACTATCGTTGGTGTTGTGAACAGATATGGCAGCGTATAGTTTCCGGCGGTTCCGCTACAGATGTTCGCAACCTGCATTTCGTACTGAGTAAGCTCGAGAAGACCTGTTAACGTAATCGTATTGGTATTGGAGGTCACGGTTGTCCAGCTCGGAATACCTACCTTTCTATATCGTAATACATATGTTGCACCCGGGAAAGGATCCCATGTTACCTGTGCCGTAGTTGTGGTAAGGTTGGTGATCGTTAATCCCGGAGGAGCTATTTCGCATGTTCTTTCCGTAGTGAATACCTTAGGATTAGACCACGTATTCAGCGTACTTTCATTATCGCACATATTGGCGATCTGCACCTCATAAGAAGTATACACATTTAATCCTGTAAGCGGGAATGTATTGGCAGGAGCTGCAGGCAAAGCAATATTTGCACTCCAGCCACCGGCTCCGCTTCCGACAATTCTATATCTTAGGAAGTAATGTGAGCTTGCCGCCAACGGAGACCATGTAACCAAGGCCGACGTGGTTGTTACATTACTGATGGTAACATTCGGAGGTGTAGGATCACATCTCGTAGTGAATGTACTGTTGGAAGGTGTTCCCTGGTTACCGTTACAAACGGCAATCACCTGTACTTCGTATAACGTTGCAGATAAAAGATTCGTTAATGTCGTTGTATTGGTTGGCTGCGGATAAGGAGACGCTGCCACACTTGTGGTCTGCCAAGGTGCACCAGTACCCTGCGGTCTGTAATTGATGATATAACTTGCACCACCCGTATCCTGAGTCCATGTCAGCACGATTGAATTATGAGTTGGCGTTCCGAGCGTTACAACCGGAGTTGCCGTGCTGCAGACACGTATATTAACATTGTCAATTGCCACAGGCGGCTGATTTCCTCCCGATGAGTCATTTCTCCATTCAAATACAAGACGCATGGTAGTTCCTGCAAAGCTTGAAATATTCAGAGCTGGGTTAAGAACAGTCTGCCATGTTGTTTGCTGATTGTAATTTCCTCCTACCTGGATTCTTCCTGTTCCGGCAGTAATCTGAGTTCCGGAAGTAGGCATAAATGTAGCCGGTACCAGCCAAACTCTCAGATAATCCCAGCTCGATTCTCCGTCTGCTTTCCAGTCGAAAGAGAAAGTAGCGGTAGTAGTACCGGTAGGAATCGTAATATCTCTGTATGCATGAACCACACTTGATGATCCTGTATTATAAGCATTGGTAGTTCCGTTGGTATTGGAGATATAAAGCGAGTTTCCAGTATTTCCTGTTGCAGAACCATACACCCATTTGTTAACCTGGGTTCCGTTGGTGTAGCCCATATCACTTCCGCTGGTAAACGGCTGCACATAAGGAAGTGTAGCCGGAATCTGCGTTGTGGTAAAGCTTGGTCCCGCAACCCAGAAGCTTCTGTCTGATCCAGTACATGCCGAGCGCACCCAGAAATAATAGGTTGTATTTGGCGTAAGCGGAGAAAGCGTTGCGGAAGTTGTTGCAGACGTTGAAGTAGGTATAGTTGAAGCTACAGGAGGTACATTCGTTGTCGTTAAATAAATCTGATATCCTCCTACAGGCGCAGGAGACGGAGCCGTCCAGCTTATTGCTGCACTATTAGACGTTACACTTGTAACCTGAACGTTAATAGGAACCTTACAAGTAGGAATGCTTAAATTAATATTATCAATAGCAATAGGAGGCTGTGTACCACCTGATGAGTCGTTTCTCCATTCAAAAACAAGACGCATTACATTCCCCGCAAAAGAGCTTAGGTTAAGTCCTGTATTGAAATAATTTTGCCATGTCGTTTGCTGATTCATATTTCCACCGATCTGGATTCTTCCTCCTCCGGCAGTAATTTGAGTCCCTACTGTCGGCATATAACTTACCGGCACCATCCAAACTCTTAAATAATCCCAGCTGGATTCACCGTCGCCTTTCCAGTCGAACATTAACGTGGCATCTGTTGTTCCGGCAGAAACAATGATATCTCTGAATGCATGCACAACACTTGAAGATCCTATATTATACGCATTGGTAGTTCCATTAGTATTTGAAATATAAAGTGAATTGGCAGGATTTCCTGTTGCAGAACCATATGTCCATTTATTAACCTGAGTTCCGTTGGAAAGCTGAAGGTCATTTGCTGTAGAGAAATTCTGCGTGTAAGGAATCGTAGCCGGCACCTGAGTGGTAGAGAATGAAGGTCCTGCTACCCAAACACTTTTATCACTGGCACTACAAATAGAACGCACCCACCAGTAATAGGTGGTAGAAGTAGTCAATCCTCCCGGGCTCACTGAAGTTCCTGCGTTGGCAATCCCTGTTGTAGCAGACGTAGGTGCCGTATTGGTTGTACTCAGGTAATATTCATATCCTGATCCGGGAACAGGTGAAGGTGCATTCCACGTTAAAGTGGCGGTGGTAGTTCCTACAGTAGGAACAGCCATTCCTGAAGGCATGATACAGGTAGGAATGCTTAAATTAATATTATCAACTGCTATAGGCGGCTGAGTCCCGAAAATAGCGTCGTTTCTCCATTCAAAAACAAGCCTCATGGTAGCTCCCGCATAGGTAGCAATATTAACACTCGGGGAGCTGAATGTCTGCCATGCAGACTGCTGGTTAAATTCTCCTATCTGCGTTCTTCCTGTTCCTGCAGTAATCTGAGTTCCTACAGTAGGGGTAAACGTAGCAGGAACCAGCCATACTCTCAGATAATCCCACCCAGACTCTCCTTCCCCTTTCCAGTCAAATGAAAAGTTGGCAATTGAAGATCCTGCAGGTATGGCAAAATCCCGGTAAGCGTGTACTACACTTGATGAGCTGGTATTGTAGTTATTAGCAGCTCCATTATTATCAGAGATATAAATAGAATTCCCTGTGTTGCCGGTAACAGCGCCATAAAACCATTTGTTCGTCGCGGTTCCGTTAAGGAGCGTGAAATCATTGGCAGTATTAAAGTTCTGTGAATACGGTAATGTAGCAGGTGCTTGCCCATAGGCATCCGGTATGGCGCCTAAATTCAACAAACACAGAAGAAGTACTATAAAAGTAGAAAATTTCTTCATAAGTTATCATTTAATATTAATCCTTGCAAATCTAATTCGTTTTTTGATAATATAAAGCATACAACAGGATGTTTTTTTCAAAAAATCCGGAATATGTCAATATAGAATTTATCAAAAATAATATTATCTTATTTTAAAGCTAACGCTTCATTCATGCTTTTATTATAAATCAAAGCTAAATTAAATCATCACAAACCGGCTTAAATCCAGCTATACAATAAAATAAGGTCCCCATAAGGAGACCCTAAAACACAAATGATGAAAAAAAATTTTTATAGAATCAATTAATTTAATTCTCAAGTAAAATTAAATATCAGTCTGACTGAATTTTATGACTGAAATCACAATAGGTCAGTTTTATGATTTTTACATTAATAATTTAATATTCATAAAAGGCAAAACTCCTCAAGGGTCGTGAGGAGTTTTTAAAAAAGGGTATATGGGGTCTAAAAAAGTGTCTTATCTTTCAGAATCAGTTCCGTTACCTGAAGAATTCTGCGTTCCTCCGTTTGTACCGGTGTTCTGATTCGGGCTTGTCGTCTGATTCGGGGTTGTGGTCTGGTTATTCGTTCCGCTTCCCTGATTCATTGCACTGTCTCTCACACTGGCTGTGGTATCCATTGGTGCTGTTCCTGTTGTTGTATTATCAGGAGCCATGGTTCCTGTAGCAGCAGAGTCACTCGTTGAGTTATTTTCGTTCTGCGTTTCCTGCTTTTTGCAGCTTACAGCAAAAAGACTTAATCCTAGCATTAATAGCATTACTTTTTTCATATAAAAATTTTTGGTGTCTGATATTGAGTTCAAAATTATACACAAAACATGAATAATTATATGAGCGAGATCATAATATGGTGAAATATTAAAAAAAACTTAAAATTCCACAATAATCCTGCAGCAATACCATTTTTTGCAATATTATTCTTCCCAGACAATAGGTATATATATGGTAATATAGCCGTCGTCATCCACCTGGTCATCGGAAACCACGCCTGTCACAGAACTATATCCTACCCAGCCGCCCTGCCCCTGCATTGCTGTAAAGGTGTAGGTTCCGGCAGGAAGTCCTTCATAGTATTTTGGCAACGCCTGAAAACCTCCGCCCGCATAGGTTTCAAAAGATTCACCTGTAACAGTATTGGTAGCAACAAAGCTTCCGACATCATAGCTCCCTGAAAGTGTTTTGGTACCATTCTGTGATACGAGACCGTAGCGGATGTTGTAAGTCTGTGTTTTAGAAGCTTCTTTTTTCTCTACAGGAACTTTTGTTTCCTGTACCATTAAGTCATCATTGGATGAGCATCCTGTAAGTATTGCCATTAATACCGGCAACAGCAGAAGTTTAGATGTTGTTTTCATAAAATGTAATTTGGTAACAGTAAAATTAATCAATTTTATATAATTCAACATAAAGAGAAAATTAAATAAAAGTCATCTCTCTTATTTCTTTATTAATGAGGGTTATTTAATCATTCTGAATTATTTTTAATATTTTTTTTAAAATTTTAACATTACTTAACTAAATATTGGCGCCATAATTGAAAATACCATACCAACAAAGCTGGTCTTTGGACCCTATTAAAATTTGAATTATGAAAAGTATAGTGTTAACAGGATTATTATCAGTATTTGTACTGACAGCCTGTAAAAAAGATGATCAGGTAGCCGAAAAATCACTGGAACAACAAAAAATGGAATTCCAGATGAGACAATTAGAAATAGAAAAGCAGAAATTAGCTATTGAAAAAGAAAAGATAGCCTACGAAGCGCAGAAAAAAGCAGACAGTGTTGCTGAAGTTGAGAAAGCTAAAACCGCTGCAGCGAATTCAAAACCTCAGGTAATCAGAGAAACACATACCGTATACCGTGACAGACCCAGCTCCAGCTCAAGCAGCGGAACTTATGCCAATAGCGGAAGCAGTGCTTCCCAAGGTACTACTCAGAAAAAAGGGATGAGTGAAGCTGCCAAAGGTACCATCATTGGTGCTGTCGGTGGTGCTGCACTGGGAGCGATTGTTAATAAGAAAAGTCCGGGTGCCGGTGCTGCCATTGGTGGGGTAATCGGTGGAGCCACAGGATATACTTTAGGTAGAGCACAGGACAGAAAAAGCGGAAGAGTACAGCCACGTTAATTAATTATTTTTCACAATAACTTAGAAAAGATTGCTTATTTTTAAGCAATCTTTTTGTATGCTGGCCATTCTTCTTTCTGCTGCTGTTCTGATTCCGGTTCTGATGGGTTGGGGAAGCATAACCTGTCTTATAATAAACTCTTGCACACAAGGAATCACCGGAAAGGCATTTTCGGGAATATTAGGACTTGGCATTATTTTTACCATTCTGGCGTTTTTTGTACCATTGAATATATATGTAGAAATTCCTGTTATAGTAACAGGACTGCTGTTTTTTTTCAAGGATCATTTATATAAAAAAGTCAGTATCTTTTCTAAAAAAGACTGTTGGCTGATCGGTACTGTTTCTTTGATCATTACATTCTGCGGATCGTTTTATCCTTTTATTCTGGATCATTTCGGGTATTACGTTCCCACAATAAAGTGGCTTACCGAATTCGGAATAGTGAAAGGAATATCAAATCTTGACCTTACATTGGGACAAATGTCCGTATGGCATATCTTTCAGGCAGGATTTTCAAATTTCTCGGATCCTTTTTTAAGAATCAATTCGGTGTTGCTCATTATTTATACTTTATATATTGTTGAAAAAAAGAGCTGGATCCAATTATGCTTTATTCCTGTTCTGCTGTTATTTTCACAATCACCAAGCCCTGATCTTCCAGTGATTGTTTTTTCAATGGTTATCTTAAAAGAAATTCTGGAAGGAAACAAATCTACAGCCTCACTGTTTGCTTTTTCAGTGTTTGTGTTCATCATAAAACCGACCATGGTATGGCTTCCGGTTTTGAGTTTTTTATATTCTATTTTTATTGTTAAATCTAATTGTAAACAGCTTTTTCCGGGCATTTTGATTGTATTGCTTTTTTTTATAAAAAACATCTATACTTTCGGTTATCCAATTTTTCCTGTTTCTTCTCCGGATCTTGGAATATCATGGAAGCCGAATTCAGAAATACTAAAAATATCTTCTCAGTTTGCCATTCAGAAAACCTATGATATGCAATACACCTATGAAGAAATCAGAAACTTTTCAACCATTGACTATATCAAAAACTGGCTTTTATTAAATGGAATTAAAGCAAAGATCAATATTCTTTTCGTTATCACCCTGATCACCTTTATTGTTTTTACTTTTATTAAAAACAATCGGGTTATTAGTTTAATCTGTATTTCAATCATTATTAAATGTATTTTAGTACTGCTTTTTTCCGCACAGTACAGATTTTTCACTGATGTATTTTTCGTGATTTTCTTTGTCATGCTGATGAATTCTTTTAACCGGAAAAAATCAGTTGCCGTATTTTCTGTTTTAAGCATCTTATGCATCAGCTTTTTAACAGTGCCGAATATTCTTCAGATCTATCTTCCGAGTTTCAGGCCCGGAAGTTTTATGGGAAAATTGGAAGCAGAACAGCTCTGCAGGCCATCTGTATATAAAGGCAACGCATTTCACTCTTTCAAAATCGGGAATTTATCCTTTCATATATCGAAAAATTACCCTTACAGCTATAAAACAAAACTGCCGGCGATTTCGGAAAGTTATGTTGTTGATGATGTGCGAACCGGTATTTTCCCGCAAATGGCAGATGAAAAAAATATACGCAAAGGATTCATCTGGAAAAAATTAACAACTAAGCAAAAAAAAGAAGCTGAAAAAGTTATTCATGCTATAGAAAATGCCTATCAACAGAACAAATAGACTTCATTTTAAATCTGAATAAAAAGCCGTAAATTTGTGTCATGTTAAATACTTTAGGTAATCTTCTCAGCCTTACAACATTCGGAGAGAGTCATGGCCCCGCATACGGCGGAATCATCAATAATTTTCCGGCAGGCCTTCAGGTTGATTTTGACAAAATACAATATGAACTGGACCGCAGAAAACCGGGACAGTCTGCCATCGTAACCCAACGAAAAGAAAGTGACACCGTACAGTTTCTTTCAGGTATTTTTGAAGGTAAAACAACCGGAACTCCCATTGGCTTTATCATCGAAAATGAAAATCAGAAATCAAAAGATTACGATCATATTGCCAATTCTTATCGCCCCAGCCATGCCGATTTTACATATGATCAAAAGTACGGCCTGAGGGATTATCGCGGCGGCGGAAAATCTTCTGCAAGAGAAACCATGAACTGGGTGGTTGCCGGAGCTTTAGCAAAACAACTATTATCAGATATTGAAATCAACGCTTACGTTTCTTCCGTGGGCGAAATTTTCTGTGAAAAACCTTATCAGGCGCTCGACTTTTCAAAAACGGAAAGCAACGAGGTACGTTGTCCCGATCCGGAAACGGCAGAAAAAATGATCGAAAGAATCAAAGAGATCAAAAAAGAAGGAAACACCATCGGCGGTACCATTACCTGCGTCATCAAAAATGTTCCGGTGGGAATCGGCGAACCTGTTTTTTCAAAACTTCAGGCTGAACTGGCCAAAGCCATGCTGAACATCAATGCTGCAAAAGGTTTCGAATACGGAAGCGGATTCTGTGGTGCTAAAATGACAGGAAAAGAGCACAATGATCTTTTTAACGAAGATTTTACTACAAAGTCAAACCTTTCGGGTGGAATTCAGGGTGGAATCTCTAATGGAATGGATATCTATTTCCGCGTAGCTTTCAAACCGGTTGCAACGATTCTGAGACCTCAGGAAAGTGTTGACAAAAACGGAAATCAGGTAGTTGTAGAAGGAAAAGGACGCCATGATCCATGTGTGCTTCCAAGAGCAGTTCCCGTGGTGGAAAGTCTGGCAGCGTTTGTTCTGGCAGATCTGTTCCTGATTAACAAAACAAGAAATACCAACAATTTTTAATATAAATAGTAATGAAAAATTACTGGGACCAAAGCATCTCTTTTGAAGAGTATGTGAAAACTGGAAAACAAAGATTAGAAAATCCTGCCAATCAGCAGGAAGCAGATTATAAACAGTATTATGAACTGGGACTGCAAAGAATCGACAGAACATTAAAAAAATATGTTCCGGATGAAAACCAGCTTCAGGAACTGGAGTCCAAAAACTTTGACGGTAAAATACTGATCATTTCCGAAGTATGGTGCGGCGATGCGAGTGCTACCGTTCCGGCTTTGGTTAAATTCTTCGAAGGCCGAAATGAAGTGCGCATTTTCCTGAGAGACAGCGATAAAAGTTTAATTAATCAGTTTTTAACCAACGGAACGGAATCTATCCCCAAAGTAATTATCCTGGACAGCGATTTTCAGGTTAAAAATTCTTGGGGACCGCGACCGAAATACGGTAAAGAACTGCTGATGAGATACAAGTCAGATCCTGTAGCCTATCCGAAAGATCTTTTTTACAATGACCTTCAGGTATATTACGCCAAGAACAGAGGCAAAGATGCTGTTCAGGAAATTTTGGAATTGTTGTAATTTAGTTGTTAATTTACCCCTTCATGTTTTTTAAAATTTGAAATGAAAAAAAATATAATCTATTTCGTCTTAATCGCTATTATTGCAGTGATCGCATTCGTTCCCGGAGTTAAAGAAAAGCTGCAGGATACGTTCTTCCCTATTGCTACCATTGAAAATGCAGTACATGTAAGCGACGAAGATTATGATATTGATTTACAGGGAATCAATGTGCCGAGCACCAACCTTAAAGCCTTTAAAGACAAGGCGGTATTCCTGAATTTCTGGGGAACCTGGTGTCCGCCGTGCAGAAAAGAATGGCCTTCCATCCAGAAACTTTATGATACCCGGAAAGATCATGTAGATTTCGTGCTTATTGCCATGAATGACCAGGAAGATGCCGTAAGAAAGTTTTTGAAAGAAAACAATTATACCGTGCCTGTTTACATCGCCCAAAGTCCGATTTCAGAAAAAATACTTCCGAAAGTGTTCCCTACCACTTATCTTCTCGATAAGGACGGAAGAATCATCATTAAAGAAGATGCCTCAAGAGACTGGAATACAGAATCTGTACATCAGTTTATCGATAACATTATCAAATAATTTTTTAACGTTCCATAAGACTCCATTGGTACAGAATTTGTGAATTAAGTACCGTTGTAGAATTATTAAAATGAAACACAAAATGAAATATTCAAAATTAAGCCTGGCAAAAGAAGCCATCAATCACAAAGGTTTTGTGAAAAAGATCCCGGACATTTTCAGAATGGTAAGGATGTGGAGAAAAGGAGAATACCCGATGAGGTCTATTGATATTATCCTTCCGTTGTTAGGAGTATTATACATCATCTCGCCGATTGATCTTCTTCCGGAAGTTGCCGTTCCTGTAATCGGTGTGCTGGACGATCTTGCCGTTTTATCGCTTACCATCCCGAAACTGATCAAAGAAGTAGATAAATTCCTTCTTTGGGAAGCAGAGCAGCAATACAGTAAAGAGAGTACGAAAGTAATCGATGCTCAAATCGTAAAATAATAAAACATCCTTCAGGGTGTTTTTTTGTGAAATAAACATACACCTGTCTCATTCATGTTGAGTTTAAATTGATATAGAATGCTTAAAAAAATTTCACTATTTGCTTACGGGGTAAAATTCACAATTGACTTTCAACATCATTTCCTTAAATTTGCAAACATCTAATAAAAAATAATGGAAAGTAAAAAAGAATTCTTTTTAGAGTGCTATAAACTGGGCATCATCAAATTCGGAAGATTTACATTAAAAAGCGGTATCGAAAGTCCTTTTTATGTAGACTTAAGACCACTGGCTTCAGATCCGAAAATCTTAAAAAACTTAGCCAATTATTTACTGGAAATGCTTCCTTTGGATAATTTTGATCTGATCTGCGGAGTTCCGTATGCTGCCCTTCCGATGGCTACAGCAATGTCTCTGGAAAGTTATATTCCATTAATTATAAAAAGAAAAGAAGCCAAAAACTACGGCACCAAAAAACTGATTGAAGGAATTTACCAGAAAGGACAAAACTGTCTTTTGGTGGAAGATGTAATTACCTCCGGAAAATCTTTAATTGAAACCATTGCAGAAGTTGAGCAGGAAGATATTAAAGTAGCCGACATCGTGGTAGTCCTTGACAGGGAACAGGGCGGAAAACAGCTTCTTGAAAGCAAAGGCTACAGAGTTCATACGCTTTTCAATATTTCGGAAGTCTGCTCTATTCTTCAGGAAAACGGAGAATTATCGGATGATGAGGTAAAAAGAATCCAGGATTTCTTAAAGGGTAATCACATTCAGTTTGAAGAAATCACAAGAGCTTCATACGAACAAAAGCTTAATACAGCACAACATTCCGTTTCTAAAAAACTATTGGAAACCGCATTGGCAAAACAGTCCAACCTGATTGCTTCTGCAGATGTTACCACCACTCAGGAATTACTGGATCTTGCAGAAAAAGTTGGTCCTCACGTGATCGCTTTAAAAACGCATATCGACATTATATCTGATTTCGAATACGAAAAAACAATCACTCCGTTAAAAGCGTTGGCTGCAAAACATAATTTCCTGCTCATGGAAGACAGAAAATTTGCAGACATTGGAAATACTCAGGAATTACAGTTTACAAGCGGTGTATTTAAAATTACAGACTGGGCAGATTTTGTAACCTCCCAGGTGATCGGAGGATTTGATTCTTTAGACTGTTTTAAAAATGTAGGCGTTGTAGCCATTATCGGTATGTCTTCAAAAGGTGCTTTAACAACAAGCGCTTACAGAGAAGAAGCATTAAAGGTAGCCGTTTCGCATCCTAATGTTATCGGAGGAGTTTCCCAAAATCCGCTTCCTGAAGAAATGCTGCTTTTCACCCCGGGTGTTAATCTTGCGGATTCAGGTGACGGCAAAGGCCAGCAGTACAATACACCGGAGCATGTCTTTAAAACGCTTCATACCGATTTTATCATTGTAGGAAGAGGAATCTACAAATCTGAAAATCCTGCGGAGGCTGCCATTACTTATAAGAATGAAGGATGGAATGCCTATCTGAATTCTCTGGAAAAAAAACTAACTCAAAGTTAATTTCAAATTTAGGCAGACTTTTTGTAAAATACGTTATATTTGAACCATATCACAGGTAATTGAGAAATATTTGCATTGGCTTTTTTTTGTTTCTGGGTGTTGTAGAGGTATCTGCACAGAAAGACAGTATTTATATTGAAGCAAAGCTGTCTTCAGATAAAAAACAGCTGCAGGTAAATCAGGAATTAGTATATTACAACAATTCCGGGCACAATCTTAACACAGTAAAGCTTTTAAACTGGGTATCCGCTTACAATAAAAGAGGGACATCCCTTGTCTACCGGAAACTGGAAGACAGGAATACCGATCTTCATTTTGCAAAAAAAAATGAGCTCGGGAAATTACTGAGCTTAAAAATTCAGAGTGCTGATCAGGAGATCCCAGTAAGCAACATTTCGGATGAAAGTTTTTTTCTTCCGCTTAAAAAAGTTTTGCAGCCGGGAGAGCAGCTAAAACTGAAACTGCAGTATGATATTCAGCTTCCCGACAAAAAATTCACAGGATACGGGACTTCCGATAAAAATATAGCATTAAAATACTTCTTTATTGTTCCGGATCGTTTTGATCCGGACAATATTTCCAAAAGAGATTATCACGATATTGAAGAATCCGTGAGTTTCAATACGTACTGGACTATCAATTTTGATCTGCCGGTTAATTATTTTATTGAAAGTAATCTTCAGCAGTTTCAAATGAATTCTTTTCGGGGATATCTTGATTCAGATCCGGAATTTCTCATTTCACAGAATGAATATCCTTCAATCACCGTAAATAATAATGATATAAAAACCGAAGTGAAATTCGGATATAATCTGACTCCTGAAGAAAAACAAAACCTGGAATTCTACCTGCCGCTTCATTTGAAGTTTATCAAAGACAGAATCGGCACCGTTCCTAAAAGCATTTTCATCTCGGATAAATTTAGGGCAAAAGAAGATTTCTTTGGAAATAACGATATCACATTCTGGAAATTCAGGTTTCAGCTGTTCACTGATGCCCAGAAAACAGATCTTGATTATTTCGGGATTGTTGCAAAAAAAGCATTGGACGAAAGCATTATTACCGATAAACAGGATCACCACTGGTTTAAAAACGGGTTAAAATCCTACCTGGAAATTCAGTATCTGAAGAAATTTTATACGGATACCAAATTATTAGGGACTTTGCCGGAGAGTAAAATTTTTGGAGTTAAGCCTTTAAAGCTTTTTTATGCTTCCGATGTAAAGCTTATTGAGCGGTACGGACTAGCCTACCAGTATATCATGTCCCAAAATCTTGATCAGAAAATCGATGAAAAATACTCGGTTTTAAGCAATTTTAACGATATGGCGATCAGCAGCTTCGAAACAGGTACTCTATTTAATTATTCGGCTGATAAAATGGGGTATGAAAGCTTCGACAGCCTGGTTCAGAACTTCATTGCAAAAAATACTGATAAAGAAATCAATCCCGATGATTTTATAAAAGAACTGTCAGAACAGGATAAAAGAACAGCTTATCTGTCTGATTTTTTACAACATAAAAACAGAGTCAACTTTAAACTTAGAAGATTTCAGAAAGAAGGAGATTCTCTTCATATAAAGATTACTAAAAATACAGCATCCAATATTCCGGTAAAGCTTCAAACCGAATCCAAGGACGGCGATAAAAAAGAATTCTGGGTTGAGACTGAAACTAATGAAAGAACAAAGACGGTAACAATTCCTGATAATAATATCAACAAGATCACGCTGAACGACGATTATATTTTTCCGGAAGCCAATTACAGGGATAACTTCCTGTATGCAAAAGGCTTTTTCTCTAACATGAGGAAAATCAAGCTGAAACTGATCAAAGATATTCCGAATCCGGAATTCAACGAAATCTACATCAGTCCCAGAATTCGTTTCAGCAATACCTATGATAAATTTCTGATAGGATTCAACTTTAAAAACCAGTCTTTTTTTGATCAGAAATTTTTATATTCATTTACTCCCACTTACAGTACAGGAACGGGAAAATTAACTGGTTCCGGTGCTGTTGCCTACTCTTTTCTTCCCGCCGAAAGTATTTTCAGAAGCCTTACTTTCGGAGTTTCAGGTTCATATTTTCATTATGATTATGATCTGGCTTACCGTAAAGGCTCCGTTTATTCTAATTTTAATTTCAGAAAAAACCCGAGAAGCACTGTAAGCAGAAGCGTTGGGATTTCTTATAATTATTTTGAAAGAGATCTCAGTCCGTTAATGATTGCCAATAATGATTATGACAAATATAATCTGTGGAGCGTTGGTTACGGATACAACGACAGCCAGAGCATCCACGAAAAAAGTCTTGGAATCAATACCCAGTGGATGGAAGATTTCCATAAGGTTACTGCGGAAGGTTTTTACCGATGGGAATTCGCGCCCAGACAAAAACTAAGTGTACGTCTTTTTGCAGGATATTTTATCAAAAACAATACACGAAACAATACATTCAACTACGGGATTTCCAGAGTTTCAGACTACTCTTTCTCCTATAATCTTTTAGGACAAAGTGCTACAGGAGGAATTCTTTCGCAACAGTATATCCTGGCTGACGGAGGTTTTAAATCTTTCATTCCGGGAAGTGTCAATAAATGGATTACTTCTGTAAATGTAGACACCAGCGTATGGAAAATTTTCCATGTTTATGCAGATGCCGGAGTATATGACAATAAAAACCAGCCGGCGAAGTTCATTTGGGACAGCGGTGTAAAGGTACGCGTGATTCCGGATTTTCTTGAAATTTATTTCCCGATACAGTCTTCACTGGGCTTTGAACCTGGATTCAAAGATTATGGAAAACGCATCCGCTATACGTTAATTTTGAATCTGAACTCCATCATCAACGCAGCACGACGCGGCTGGTATTAATTAATTTCCCTACTATAAAAAATTGCCTCAGAAACTAATCTGAGGCATTATTGTTTTTTTTGATTCTATAAAAAAATTAATCTTTAATGATTTTCTGAGAAACCGGTTCATTATTAATGGTACCTGTTACAATGTAATTTCCTTTTTGCAGTTCATCAACATTCAATGTTTCATTTTCTCTTACAGAAGCTGTTTTCACAACCTGACCCATCATGTTGTACACTTTCACATCTTTTACATCTGTTCCAAAAACAATTTCACTGTTTTTTACAAAAGTATTTTTGATGAAATTAGGGCGTACCGCGTTAGCAGATATATCACTAACCGCTAAGGTTCCTCCCTGCGGTGTAGGCAATCCTACAGTGAAATCCACATTATTGTTGTTGGTATCGCCTGAAACTCTGGTAATGGAATTCAGGATCGAAGGAGATGGTGCTGCACCGGCTCCTTCATACTGATTGGCAAGTCCATATCCTACAAAATCTAAAACATTGGAAGCCGTTGGTCCAGTAACCTGTGTAGCATTGCTGGCTAAAGCAACTTTTCCGGAAGTAAGCCCTATCCCTAGCCCTGCACCTACAATCGGACCGGATCCGTCAAAATTCAGTACAACATTCACCACAAGGTTGGGATTGACAAGATTGATTAACCCTCCGCCGTCACCACCTTCCTGAATCAGGTAAGATTGTCCCGGAAGTAAAGTAATGGTAGGTAGCGTGTGATACTGGGTAAATGCTCCGGTAGCGGAACCATACTGAATGGTTGCTCCTGTTAAGGTTGCTGATGAATTACCAATGTTTCTCAATTCGATGAAATCATTCGTTAAAGTTGCCCCTAAAAGGCCTCCTCCTGTATAAATTTCATTAATTACAATCTGTGCGTAAGAAAACGCTGTCATCGAGACAAGCCCGATAAAAGTAAATGCTTTTTTCATAATCAAGTGATTTATATGTAATAAAATAGCAACAAAATTAATGCCATATTGATAAACATATACCACATTTATTACGAAATGTGTATTAATATAATATTTATTAAGACAAAAAAGCCACTTAAAAAAGTGGCTTTTCCTTTATCATATATGCTTTATATTTAGTCTTTCAGGATCTTTTGAGAAACAGGCTGATTATTTACTGTACCTGTTACAATATAATTTCCTTTTTGTAATTCAGCGACATTTAAAGATTCGTTTTCCTTTACCGAAGCTGTTTTTACCACCTGTCCGTACATGTTGTATACTTTTATATCTTTAGCCTGAACACCGAAAGTGATCTCGTCGTTTTTAACAAAAGTATTTTTTACCAGATTTGATTTTACACTATTGAAATCAGCTACCGCTAAAGTTCCAGCCGGATATGTTCTTACAACAAGATTATCAATACTAATATTACCTGTTCCAGCCGTGGCGTTTCCTGCCTGTCTGATCGCTACGGAAGCCAACTGTGTAGCAGCTGCCGAAGTTCCTGTAGAGTTTGTAAGCAATGGTTGCGAATTAACTTGCAATGTTGCTACGTTAGTAGGAGTTGAGGTATTATCAACAGTATACGTCACCGTGATATTAGCCGGAGTACCGTAAGGAATTTCTGTTCCATAAGTAGGTGTTGCAGTACCTCCGCTATTATTTAAGACACCTAATGTATATCCTGTTGCAGACCCTTTGATATATAATCTTCCATAGAAAAGAGTTACTGACGCTCCTGATGTTCCCCCAAGCATTAAAAAATAATCACCCGTTGTAGTAAGTCCTGTAGCGCTGGCTACATTGATAGTTGCAGAATAATCAGCTTTACTGATTACTCCTGCTGCGATAGCATAAGTACTTGAAAAAGCCAGGTTAGCATCTTCCGAATTACCGGCAACCAAATTTACAATACCACTGCTGGCTGTAAGCTGACCTGCTGTTCCACTGTGTGTAACCCATCCGTTTGATGTTAAAGCACCATTATAGCTAAAGTTGTCTGAAGCTACTGTTGTTTGCCCCATAAAACTTGCTGCCAATCCGATTACAGCAAAGAAAGAGTAAATTTTTTTCATGACTTTAAAATTTTAATTATTAATAATTTACAGGCCAAAATTACACCAATTTTTCCGCATAAGACAATAATAGGGTTAATTTTTTGTTAATAATACTAAACCCCTTTCCATAAACAATTTTTAAGTATTTTTACGGATTATTTTTAAAGGCTTGCGGAATTATATTCTGATATTCGTGTTGTTTTGCATGGGCATATTCTCAGGAAATGCACAGACATTCACATGGAAAAATCCCAACCTTCCGCAGGACAGTCTTAAACAGGACAGCACTGCGCAAGACAGCATTCTCGCTGCCAGATTCGAGCAGGATATCTTCGCCAAAGACACCATGGATTTTGTAAAAACCAGTAACAGAATTATTGTTGATGAAGCTGTTTTGGCCCGAAATGATAAAAAAAGGTTTTTAGGAGAGCTAAATTCTAAAGGTTCCATTATCCGGGGGATTACTTTCGGTAATAACCAGGGGCAGTCGGTACAAAGCTCAATGGACCTGCAGATTTCCGGAAGACTTTCCAAAGATGTAACCATTCTTGCGAGTATTTCGGATCACAATTTACCGATTCAGGCAGATGGATATACCCAGACTCTTGAAGAATTTGATAAGATTTACATGCAGCTTAATATTAAGGATAAGTCCATCCTCAGGGCCGGGCATCTTGACCTTGTTGAAGCTAAAAACTATTTCGCCAAATACCAGCGACGAAGCATGGGGCTCGAATTTCAGACGGAATTCGGAAAAGACAATAAAACATTTGTAGATGTTTCCATGGGTGTTGCACGAAGTGAGTTCCACAGAATCCGTTTCCAGGGTGTTGAAGGAAACCAGGGACCTTACCGTCTGACAGGAAAAAACGGCGAACAGTTTATCACCCTGATCTCCGGATCGGAACAGGTTTTTATCGACGGTATTCTCATGAAACGCGGAGAAAACCAGGATTATATTATCAACTACAATACGGGCGAGGTAACATTTACCAGCTTCCGTCCTATTTTTCAGCAGAATTTCATTACGATTTCCTATAATTATACCAACAGAAATTATTCAAGATATTTATTCACCGGAAAACTTGAACACAAAAGAGAAAAGCTGAGACTGGGACTTAACTGGTTTATGGAAAATGACAATAAAAACGCTCCGCTGGCGCTGAATCTTTCTTCTGAAGATCAGCAGATTCTTGCCAATGCGGGGAACGATCCCAACCTCATGTACGCACCTTCCGGAGTTGTCACCGAATATGATGTTAATAAGATCCTTTACCGCCTGGTTCAGAATCCTTCCGGAAATTATTATGAATTTTCAACCGATGCTACGCAGACCCTTTACACCGTTTCCTATACGTATTTCGGAGCAAATCTTGGGGATTATAAAATCACACAGACCACAAATAACGGAAGAGTTTTTGAATACGTAGGACCCAATATGGGGGATTACAGGGCGGTAAGAAAGCTTCCTTCTCCGGAAAAATCGCAGGTCTATTCTTTGAATTCCGAATACCTTTTAAAAGACGGAAAAATAGGGGCAGATCTTTCATTGAGCAATTATGATGTCAACCTTTTTTCATCGAAAGATTCCGATCAGAATATAGGCTATGCATGGAGGATTTTCGGAAATAAAACCTTTACCAAAAACAACTGGAAAGGAACACCGAACTTCGAGTATCAATACATTGACAGACAGTTTCATATTTTAGACCGAATCAATGATGTTGAATTTTCGAGAGATTTCAACCTCGCCCAGGAATTCAGCGGAAGAACACAAAATAGATTTATCTTTAGCTTTTTAAATAAATGGAACAACAAATCTACCTTAAATTACAGAATCAATTATCTCGATGAACAGGATTCCTACAAAGGCGTAAAAAATGACCTCGATTTCGGCTGGATCAGCGGGAAGTTTTTTACCAAGGGAAATTTATCTTACCTTAATACCAACGCTGTCCTACAGGATACCAAATTCATAAGAGGCGGTGTTTCCACAGAATACACGGGTAAAAAAGGAAGCTGGGCCGTGGGAGGAAGCATGGAGCATAACGAAAAGAAATACAATGATACCCAGCTCATGGATGTTACGAGTTTCAGCTGGAGGGAAATTTTTGTTCAGAAAAAAATCGGGGACAGCGCCCGTACAAAATTGCTCACAAAAGTTTACATGAGGGACAATGACTCGGTGCGTGACAACAGGCTTCAGAGCATGAATAATATTCTGGGGGTTATGGCAGAAAGCCAGATCATTAAAACGGAAAAAACAACATTGAACGCCCTTCTTCATTACCGCAAGTTTTTCTACCAGAATCAGGATGCAGACGCTTCCAGGAATAATGATTTCGTAGTAGGAAATATCCTTTACAACCAACAGCTTTTCAGAAACGGGATGAGGCTCCAGGCTTTTTATGAACTTGGAAACGGACAGGAAGCGCAAAGAGAATTTCAATATATAAAAGTAACAGACGGACAGGGAATTTATAAGTGGACAGATTACAACGGCGATGGTGTTCAGCAGCTTGATGAATTTGAAATTGCGGAATACTCGGATCTGGCACAGTATATCAGGATTTATACAAATTCCGTACGGTATATCCCTTCCAACAAAAATAAAATTCAGCTGGCTTTATTTGTGAATCCTTCAATTGTCTTTAATTCTGAAAACAAATTCCTGAAGCGTTGGAATTTTAATATTTCCCTGAATTCCCAGAACTCATTCTATAAAAAGGATAAAGTCCTGGTATTAAATCCTTTTGAAAAAAATGATGACCAAATCCTGAAAAACCAGAATATTCTGGCATCGGCCCAGTTCAGTCCGACGGAAAAATCCGGTTGGAACGGAAATTATCGCTTTATATCCAATGACAACCTCATCAATGCCAATTTCAGCAATGAAGAACGGGAGCAGATTTCGCATTTTTTAAATATCGGATACTGGTTTAATAAAGAATTCAGGATAGACTGGGAAAATTCTGTACATGACATCCGAAACTCTTCACAATTATTTGCTACGAGAGATTACCGTCTGAATAATTTCGAAACAAAACCAAAAGCAACTTACAAGTTTACAGATGCCATTCAGGCCGAGCTTTCTTCCGCTTTCCGCCAAAAAGACAGGGTTGACGGGGAAGAATTGTTGAAAGCATTTGACGTCACCGGGACCATCCAGTGGGAACGCAGAAAAACCTCCATCAGAGGAAACTTTTCATTCATCAATAACAATTTTACGGGGAACAATTTCAGCATTGTAGGAAACCAGATGCTTGACGGATTAAAGCCCGGGAAAAACCAGGTCTGGAGTGTCTTTATTCAGCAGGCGCTAAATTCTTTCATTCAACTTAATTTAAATTATGAAGGAAGAAATTCCGGCGACAGAACAATTCACATTGGAAGCATGCAGGTGAAAGCAAGTTTTTAATTACGAAATGTAATTTATTTTATTAATTTGAAAAAGGAATTGAGTTAAAATTTTAAATTTTTGTTCCTAAAATATCCAAAAATTAAATACATTTTATCTCGATATATTTATTAATCCAATTACAGCATTAAACACCAAACTATTACATTTACTACAAATATTATATTTTAACATTTTCTTTTAAAAATATTTTATATTTTCGTGAAAGAATTAATTAAAAAAACACCTATGAGAAAATTTTTATTTCTTGCCTGTGCCTTTCTGGCACACAGCTTTAGTGCACAATTACTTTTAAATGACAATCTCAGTACTCTTAGCGCATCTCAACTGAGCGGACAGGGAAACTGGACGAACAGCTCAAGCACATACGGAGGAGGTGCCTGTGCCGGAGTTGGATGTACCAATACCCAGGTAGCGGCTTTTTCTCAAAGTTATCCCAATTACGGTTCGGCTATCAATTCTGCAAAGACAATCCCGAACCAGGATGCTGTGGGAAGAAACTTCACCCCTATGGCTATGCCTGCTGATGGCACTACATTTTACTTTTCTTTTCTGGTGAACGCCAGCGTAGTACCTACAACAACACCGGGGGATTTCATCCGGATTCTGAGCGGAGGTTCCTTCAATACAGCTATCAGAATTCTTTTTCAGAATGCAACCGGAGGCTTTAAGATAGGCGGATCAAAAAACAGCGGCACCAATACTTATTCTACTACAGTATTACCACTTAATACAACTCATTTAGTCGTAGTTAAATACACCTATAATTCAGGAAGTACTACAGATGACGTAATGTCGATATACCTCAACCCTTCCTCTGCAGCAGAACCGGCAACGGCGGATCTCACAATTTCAGGCGGAAATGATTTTGCAAGCACACTGAATCTCGACCGCTTTTTTATCAGAACAAATACAACCAGCATTCCTACAGCAAATATTACATCATTTAAAGCTGGCAAATTATACAGCGATCTTTTCACTATCGTTTTAGGAACGTCTGAAACTGCAAATAGCAAAAAAGATGTGAAAATTCTTGAAAATCCTGTAAACGGATCTCTGAAAATAAAACTACCGGAATATTATAACAGTAAGAAAACCCTTATTACTGTTTTTGATGCGGCCGGAAGAAAGGTTGTTACGGAAAGCTATTCTGAAAACATTAATGTTTCTTATTTACAGAAAGGCAGCTATACTGTAGAAATATCAGACGACAAACAAAGGTTTTCTGCCAAGATCATTAAAAAATAATATTCTTAAAACATACAGCTCTTTTCAGGAGCATCTAATCATAAATCCTTTACTCAGAATAAAGGATTTATTTTTTTGAAAAGTTGTAAATTTGCAGCATGATAAAAATTGGCAATATAGAACTGCCGGAATTTCCGCTTTTACTGGCACCGATGGAGGATGTAAGTGATCCGCCATTCAGAAGGTTATGCAAGATGCATGGTGCAGATCTGATGTATTCTGAGTTTATTTCTTCAGAGGGGTTAATCCGTGATGCGATTAAGAGCAGAAAAAAGCTCGATATTTTCGATTATGAGCGGCCTGTAGGAATTCAGATATTCGGTGGAGATGAAGAAGCCATGGCCATGTCGGCAAGAATTGTAGAAACGGTAAATCCTGACCTTGTTGACATCAACTTCGGATGCCCTGTAAAAAAAGTGGTTTGCAAAGGTGCGGGAGCAGGTGTTTTAAAAGATATTGATCTCATGGTTCGCCTTACAAAAGCCGTTGTACGCTCAACGAGCTTACCGGTAACCGTTAAAACACGTTTAGGCTGGGACAGCACTTCCATCAATATTGATGAGGTAGCGGAACGTCTTCAGGAAACGGGGATTAAAGCATTAACGATCCATGCAAGAACACGTGCCCAGATGTATAAAGGGGAAGCCGACTGGGAACATATCTCCAGAATCAAACAAAATCCTAATATTGAGATTCCGATATTTGGAAACGGAGATATCGATTCTCCTGAAAAAGCATTGGAATACAAGCAGAAATATGCGTGCGACGGAATTATGATCGGAAGAGCAGCCATCGGTTATCCATGGATCTTCAATGAAATTAAACATTTCTTTAAGACCGGGAAACATTTACCGGCGCCCACTATTGAAGACCGCTTATTAGCTGTTCGTCAGCATGCGGAATGGAGTGCGGAATGGAAAGGAGAAAGATTGGGACTGGTCGAAATGAGACAGCATTACAGCAATTATTTCCGGGGCGTTCCTCATTTTAAAGATTTCAGGAAGAAATTTTTAGAAGTATTTACATTGGAAGAAATGGACGCGCTGATTAAAGAAACTCAGGAGTTTTATAAAGAATATTTAGCGCAACAGGCATAAAACAAAAACCATCAACTTTATATTGATGGTTTTTTATTTATTGTTTCTTTTTAAATTAGTATCCTTCCGAAGCCGACTGATTCTTGATTAATGCCAATGCAGAAGAAGTTCCTATTCTTTTCACGCCCATGCTGATCATTCTCTCGGCATCTCCGGGAGTTCTCACGCCGCCGGCAGCTTTTACAGGAAGTTTTCCTGCATTATCAAGCATTATTTTAATACCTTCAAAAGTTGCACCATTTGGTTTACCATCCTGAGTTTCATAAAAACCTGTTGAAGACTTTACAAAAATATGAGGCCAACTGTTTTCCGGGAAATTCTCTTCTGCCCAGCCGGAAATATTTCCGGTAAGATCAGCGATCTGCTCATCCGTTAAAGCTGCAATTTCAATGATCCATTTTGCAATCTTATGGTGTTGCAGGCATAGCTTCGTACATTGCACAAATTCTTCTTTAACAAGATCCAGCGCTCCTTTCAGGTAGGCATGGTAGTTGATCACAAAATCCAGCTCGTCGGCTCCGTCGGCAATTGCTTTTTCAGCTTCTGCGAGTTTTTCATTCACAGAATAGGTTCCTTCATGAAAACCGATAACCGTTCCTACCACAACATTTGAATTTCTTTCCTGAATATACTTTTTGATTTCCGAAACATAATCCGGCCGGATCATAACGGCAAAAATTCCATTATCGATCGCTTCCTGTGCAAGATCTTTATCTTTCTGTAAGGTTTCTTCTTCAGAAAGTCCAGATTGTTCAGGAGTTTTCAGGTAGGTTGAATCCAAATATTGAGCAATGTTCATGATGTTTATACTTTCAGTTGTCTGTAAATACCCTGCTCCAAAGATATGAAAGTTTCCGTTCTTGTCACGCCTTTCAGCTTCTGAAGTTTGCTGAGAATCTGCATAAGGTGGTCGTTATCTTTGCAGAGTACTTTCAGGAAAATGGTATAATTCCCTGTGGTATAATGAGCTTCCACTACTTCATTAATTTCTTTTAGTGCCTTTACCATATCAGGATAATGGCTCGGTTTGTCCAGAAATACTCCTATGTACGAAATAACTTTGTATCCTATTTTTTTAGGATTAAGAAATGAAATTGAATTCTCAATCACTCCTGCCTGTTCCAGTTTTTTAATTCTCTGGTGAACCGCAGTCGTAGAAATACCTACTCCTTTTGAAATATGAGCCAGGGATGTTTTGGAATTATCCATCAGCATGTAAATAATTTCCTTGTCGATTGAATCCAATTGATAGCTTGTGTTGTCTGAATTTTTCATTCTCTACTTAAATTTATGTTTTCACATTTGTTTTATATGTTTACCGAGGGCTACAAAGACCGGGAAATGATCGCTGTAACCACCCAGGTACCTTGTCCCGGAGTAAGTCCGGAACGGTCTTCCCTCAAATCTTTTGTCCTTGCTGCTGATTTTCTCGGGCCTGAATATTTCAGCATTCTGAAAAGAAAGCATATTATCTTCCTTGAAAAAAGATTCAGACAATATGATCTGATCAAACAACAGCCCGGATTTATAATGAAAAGTAGAATAATTTCTTTGAGAAAACAGCTTCTGAAAAGGATTTATCAAAACCTTTTCGTATGAATTGTCATAGAGAATTTTTACTAAATTTTCATCATCTGGGTTTTCGTTGAAATCTCCACACAGAATTACATGTTCATCAGCACATACAAGATCCAGAATCCTTCTGCGGATTTCATTGAGTATAAGAATTCTCTTAGGTCTGTTAATATCCTTTTCGCGCTTAGAGGGAAGATGAGCGACAAAGACATTAATAATCTCTTCCTTATACTTCAGTACCGAATAAAGTACGTCTCTTGTTGTATCATGGTTTCCTATGCTTTTATTTTCAGTTTCAAAGCAGAAGGTAATAGCTTCAGAATCTATTATCTCAACTTTATTCTTATCATACAGCATAGCAACATCAACTTTTCTCTCGTCCATGGAATTGTAATGAACAATACCATATTCCGAATTGAACGGCTGCATCTGCACGAGATCTTCCAACACTTTCCGTCCGGAAACTTCTGAAAGACCTATAATAAATGGAAGAATTTCCTTTTCCTCCTTCATCAACTGAAAAACTTGTGCAATCTTATGAAGTTTGTTTTTATATTTCCTTTCGTTCCAATTTCTTAATCCGGAAATAGTAGGATCCAGCTTATGCGTTGGTTCAGGATCGGGAAGAAATAAATTTTCAACATTATAAAAACTAAACAGTTCCATCAGCACCTTTTCTAATTATTAAAACTTTCATTTTAACTTTCAGGATGTAAATTTATCACTTTATTTAATAAATCATTAATTATTTAATAAAATTTTTAAGCAAATTTTATATTTAAATAAGTAAATTATAGTAAAAAATTTAAATTCAAAAACAATAAAAAGATAAAATAATTAACATTATCGTCCTTTATTGTACATTTTTTAAAATAATTTAATCATTAAAATTACAATAATAAAGAATAAAATAACAATAAAAATTTAATATGATTAATTTTTTAAATCTAAAATAAATTTATAGCAAATAATATTCCGATAGTAGCTTTTAATACAAACATAAAATCTTTACATAGTAATAAATTCTACAATTCGGCTTTTTTAAAGCAAATCGGGACGCTTTTCTTTAGTAATTCTTACGGCCTCATCGTGACGCCATTCTTCGATTTTAGCAAAATTTCCGCTCAACAGGATTTTGGGCACTTCCAAACCTTTATAAACTTCAGGTCTTGTATAAATAGGGGGAGAAAGCAAATCATCCTGGAAACTGTCTGTTAAAGCACTTTGCTCATCATTCAAAACGCCTGGAAGAAGGCGGATCACGGAATCCGCAAGTACGCAGGCTGCCAGTTCGCCACCGGTTAGCACATAATCTCCGATAGAAATTTCTCTGGTAATATGAAGATCTCTTACACGCTGATCGATTCCTTTATAGTGACCACATAAGAAGATGAGATTCTGTTTAATAGAAAGTGTGTTGGCTATTTTCTGGTTTAAAGTAACACCGTCCGGCGTAAGATAAATAATCTCATCATATTCCCTTTGCTCTTTTAACTCAGAAATGCATTTATCAAGAGGTTCCACCATCATTACCATACCTGCGCCGCCTCCGTAAGGCTCATCATCAATCTGTCTGTGTTTATTGATTGCCCATTCTCTCAGGTGATGAAAATGCACTTCCACCAGTCCCTTATCCATTGCTCTTTTTAAAATAGACGTTTTAAAAGGGCTTTCCATGAGCTCCGGAAGCACACTTATGATATCAATTCTCATTGTAAAGTTTCGTTTTTCTTATTAGGCGAAATTATTAATCGTAAAGAAGAGTCTTTATTGAAATAGCTCCACATCCAATTGAAGAATACGGCAATCTTATTTCTGACGCTCAAAATTAACATTAAATGTAAAAACATCCAGAAATACCAGGCCAGAAATCCCTGAAATTTGATAAAAGGCAGATCTACAACCGCTCGGTGTTTTCCGATAGTAGCCAGAGAGCCTTTATCTTCATACTCATATTCTTTCCAGTCGGCGGTATTTTTTTTCAAAAGGTTTTTACCTAAATTTTTCGCCTGGTTGATGGCTACATTTGCCACCTGAGGATGTCCCTGAGGGTATTTCGGGGTTTCCATGTAGGCAATATCTCCTATTGCAAAGATATTGTCGTAGCCTTTTATTTTATTGTATCGGTCTGTAATATAACGGTTTCTGACAAGCTTCTCTTCAGGGAAACCATCAACAACATTTCCGGTAACGCCGGCGGCCCAAATCACGTTATTGGAAGGAATTGTTTTTCCGCTTTTCATGTATACTTTATCTCCATCATAATCGGTAACGTATTCCTGACTTAAAAATGTTACGCCAAGATCTTTTAAGTATTCCTCCGATTTATTCTGTGCTTCGCTGCTCATTACAGCAAGCGGTTTTTCCGTGGAGCTTACCAAAATGATCTCAAGATGACCGAAATTCATGTAAGGATAATCTCTGGGAAGAATTTCTTTTTTCATTTCGGCAAAAGCACCTGCCAGTTCTACACCGGTAGGCCCGCTCCCCACGATGACAATATTCCAGTTTCCGTCGTCGCTGCGGCTTTTTTCCAGAATCAGCTTTTCAAAAGTCATCAGCACATGATTCCTAATACTGATGGCTTCCTGCGTATTTTTCATTCCGAAAGCTCTGCCTTCAAGATCTTTGTTTCCGAAAAAATTGGTTTTACAGCCGGTAGCAATTACAAGCTTATCATAGCTGAACTCTGCCTCCTCGGTGATCACTTTATTATTGGCCGTATCAATTTGTTTTACTTCCGTAAGCCGGAATTGTGTATTTCTGGAACGCTGGAAAATTTTTCTGAATGGAAACGAAATATTGGAAGGTTCAATCCTTCCGCACGCTACCTGATAGAAAAGAGGCTGAAACATATGATGGTTTACCCGATCTAAAACAATTACCTTTTTGTTTTTGTTATTCAATGTTTTTGCAAGTTGCAGCCCCGCAAAACCTCCTCCTATGATGATGATCTTTTCGCGTGTTTCCATAGTACACAAATTTACTGATTTTATTTTAGCATTTGGCAGCGAAAAAAGTTAGTTTTGCAAAACTTTATGCCACAGAGAAAGTACAGCAAAAAAACCGCCAAAAAAATTCATACGAACAGACGGAAGAATTATTTTTTCCGCCGCAAAGTAGTGTTGGCGATTCTCTTTATTGCGCTTGTAGTAACGGGTTTTTACTTAAAACATACCGTGAGTTACTATTATGCCATGTACTTTAATAAATTCATCCACAGGAAGCTTCACAATACCGAAACCGAAACATTAAGAATCCAGAAAATTATTTCGGATAACCTTGATAAAACGTATGGTTTCGATATCTCACATTACCAGAATAAAGAAGACATCAACTGGGACAGCCTTAGTATCGGAAACAAAACCATTCCGCTGGAATTTGTCGTTATGCGCGCCACCATGGGAAACCGTAATGCCGATAGACATTTTGACGACTTCTGGGAAATGGCAAAAAAGCGGGATATGATCCGCGGTGCGTATCATTTTTACAGAGCAGATGAAGATCCGGTGAGGCAGGCCAATAACTTTCTTGAAAATGTAAAGCTGGAAAGCGGCGACCTCCCTCCTATCCTGGATATTGAAAAAATTCCGAAGCGCAAGACCAATGAAAAACTGATTGAAGATCTTAAGGTATGGTGCCGGATTGTAGAAGAAGCCTACGGGAAAAAGCCTATTATTTACACCTATTACCATTATTACAAAGATTATCTGAAGGGTGAATTTGACGGTTATCCGCTGTGGCTGGCCAACTATAATGATGTTCCTGCTCCTTCACCCGATTCGGAATGGGATTTCTGGCAATTTACAGAAAACGGAATTGTTTATGGCATCAATACCAAAGTAGACCTTGACATTTACAACGGAAGTTCATGGTCTCTGAAGAGACTTACCCTGGATTAATTCTTTTTTAAAATTTTCCGATTAAACAGGTTAGCTTACCTTTTATTTTTTAAACTTAGGCTAAAGCCAATTGCAAATATTACTATCTTGTAAACGGGCTAAAGCCCGTTCCTATTGATACAAAAGATTGGAATGATTGCAAAAAACAGATTTAAAAATCACCTAAACGGCTTTCTCTGAATCCATTCTGTTTTTGGAGAAATGAAGGGGAAAAGTATTTTCATTAAAGAATTAATTACAAAATCATTGTGTTTAATCAGACCAAAAATCTCAGTCGGCTCGGCTCCTATCGTCGATTTAATTTCTAAAGCCGTTCTTCCGAAAATAATTCTTTCAAACTGATGGATAATTCCAAATTCCACCATATCCAAAAGCATATTGAGATAAATCTGCTTTTCTTTCTGAAGTTCTTTGTGATAGCCTAAAAAATAGGTATCAATATCATCATTATTTACAATGAGCGTATAAAAGCCTACAAGCTCTTCGCCTGAGAAATATGCGAAAACTTTAAATTTATCAGCTAAGTTTTCCTTCATTTTTTCGAAATGATTTTCAGCCAGAAAAAACATATTGAATGACGCATTATCAACAACATTATGATAAAGATGATTCATAGCCTGCTGATACCTTTTCACAGAATCAAAATCCAGCTCTTGTTTTTCAATGGTCTGCAGTTTCTTTTTTGCTGTCCTGGCTCTTAATCTGTATTTTTTAGAGAAATCATTGAGATAATCTTCAGCCGTTTTCCAGTTTCCTTTTATCCTCAATTTCATATTAGGCTGTACCGAAAACCGGAAAAACAACTGATATTCCTTTCCTTTAAATTGCTCAGCAAAATCCTGCTGATAATCTTTATAAATAATTAAAGAGGTTTTTCTGATCTCACGCTGCATGGTTTCAGATGCTTTATCCAGTAACACAAGAGCATCTTCTACCGGAACTTCTGAAAAATTAAAATAAAAGCCGTTCTGTCCGGTAAGCATGTTGTTACCAAGAATCATTACATCCTTAATAAACATTTTCGAAATAAAACTTTTAAGGCCCCAGTCGGAGGTGTTTTTAAATGATTCACTATAGCCTATGAAATCCATATATTGAAACAAAGCCCCTCCAATAAGTTCATTCCGTTTAAAAAACCCCACCATGAAACACTCCATATTCAAAGGCAGGGAAGTATGAAGTGCCCGAAAATATTCTTTCGAAAGCATGACATTATAATTTCCGACCGTTGAAGACCAGCTTTCCGGAAAATCCCTGTCTGTATTGTATATTTTTAAATGATATGACATAAAAAAGGCTACGCAAAAGTAGCCTTATATTTTAATCTGTGATAATTATTTTGGAGTTACCCAATGAAAACCATCCACCGCGTACCATCCACAGATAATCCCTCCCATGATGGTAATGGTAAGTGTCCAATATCCTGTATTGATCATTGTATACTTCCAGGATTTTCTTTCAAACATTGCATTAATGGCAATGACAGGAAACACAAACATGAAACCGGTCATAAAAGAATGCAAAGCACCATGACCAAAAGACCTGTACGCCATGCCGTAATCTTTCATGAATGCATGATAAGATTCGTTGGCGTTCATTTCATTACCTCCAATCATACCGAGAGCACCAAATTGATGAATGATTACAAAATGAAGAAAATAAGCTATAAATAATGATAAAATGACAGTAAAGACAAATACGCCTACCATCTGTCCCTTCATTTGGTCTTCAGACAATCCGGCTTCTTTCATCCAGACAGTTCCGAAAACTTTAGGGTGATACCATATAAAGCCCATAAGAAGAGGAATAATTGAGGCAAGTAAAACCGCCCAAAAGTTGATTTGCACCATCGTTATTTTTTTTAAAGTTACAATGATGAATTTACAATAAAAATCAATTCGAAATACATTTGAATTAAAAAATTTAGATATAAAACAAAAATATCACAAACAAAATATAATTTAATGAAAAATAATCCAAAACTATGTTCTTCTGATTATTATTTTAAACTTTTTGTGATCTTAGTGTTTATTAAAGTTTATTGTTGATAAAAGAAAAAGTTTGTGGCTGTAATTTTCGTACTTTTGCGGCTCAATTTTTAGCTAATCAAAGTATCATTCTCATGAATTACGTTTCTGCAGAAAATCTTACAAAATCTTACGGTATCAAAGTTTTGTTTGAAAATATTTCCTTCCACGTTAATGAAGGCGACAAAATTGCCATTGTTGCAAAAAACGGAAGCGGAAAATCTACCCTGTTGAAAATTTTAATTGGAAAAGAGATTGCAGACAGCGGAACAGTGATCATCAACAAGGATATCCAGGTGGTATTGTTTGATCAGGAAATTGATTTCAACCCGGATCTTACCATAGACGAATTCATGATGACACTGGACTCCGAACCTATTTTAGCATTAAAAAATTATCATCAATCCCTCCATTCTACCGATCATGATTTTATTGAAAAAGCACTGGCCGGAATGGAAGCTCATAAAGCATGGGATCTGGAAAATGAAATGAAGCAGATTCTTTCCCAGCTTAAAATTACTGATCTTGACGCCAAAATGGGAACGCTTTCGGGAGGACAAATCAAAAGGGTCGCTCTGGCAAAACTTTTAACTGAAACAAGAGCAGAGCACCGCCATACTTTGTTAATCATGGATGAGCCCACCAACCACCTTGATGTGGAAATGGTAGAATGGCTCGAAAATTATCTGAATAAAGCTAAAATTACTCTTCTTCTCGTAACCCACGACAGGTATTTCCTGGACAGTGTCTGCGATATCATCTGGGAAATGGAAGACAGAAACCTGTACGTTCACAACGGCTCTTATGCTACCTACCTGGAAAACAAAATGATCCGGGAAGACAACCTGAATGCCACCATCGACAAAGCCAACAACCTTTACCGGAAGGAACTGGAGTGGATGCGCCGTCAGCCGAAAGCCAGAACCACCAAATCAAAATCCAGGATTGACGCCTTCTATGAAACCGAAAAGGTAGCCAAAACGGACACCCGAACACAAGGTCTCGAGCTCGATTTTGAAATGAAAAGACTTGGCAATAAAATTCTTGAGCTTAAGCATATCGATAAAAGTTTCGGAAGCAAAGTTTTATTAAAAGATTTCAGCTACCAGTTCCAAAGGGGCGAAAAAATAGGTATCGTAGGAAAGAACGGTGCCGGGAAATCTACACTTCTGAATATTATCCAGGGATTTGAAAAAGCGGATAATGGTGAAATTGAGACCGGAGAAACGATTCATTTCGGATATTTTTCACAAAAAGGACTCACTTACAAAGAAGATGAAAGAGTGATTGATTTCATCAAGGAAGTAGCAGAATACTATCCTTTAGCCAACGGGAAAAGCCTTTCTGCATCGCAGTTTTTAAGGTTGTTTTTATTTGATGATCAAACGCAGTATTCTCCTATTTCAAAACTTTCAGGTGGTGAAAAAAGAAGACTTCATCTGATGTACATTTTATATCAGAATCCTAATTTCCTGATTTTTGATGAGCCTACGAACGACCTTGATCTCCCTACACTTACGGTTCTTGAAAATTTCCTGCAGCAGTTTCAGGGTTCGCTGATCATTGTTTCTCACGACAGGTATTTTATGGACCGGATCGTGGATCATATTCTGGCATTTGAAGGAGAAGGAAAAATTAAAGATTTTACAGGAAACTTTTCGGAATACAGAGAGGCAAAAAGTAAAGAGGATTCTATGGAAAAGACGGTTACCCAGAAACAGCCGGAGATCTCCAAAGAAAATGTATCGTCGTCATCAGAATCTTCAAATACAGCAAAAAAGAAAAAACTTTCTTTCAAGGAACAGCGGGAGCTTGAGACCATCGAAAAAGAAATGCCCGAACTGGAAGAGCAGCGCAAAAAAATTCTAGACCAGCTTAATAATGAATCCGACTACGAAAAGATCTCAAAGCTTTCCTCCGACCTTGAGAACATTTCCGAAAAACTTGAAAACCAAGAAATGAGATGGCTGGAACTGCAGGAAATTCTGGGAGAAGGTTGAGAGTTTGAGAGTGAGAGCGTTTTAGCGTAAAAGTGCATTTAAAGACAAAACAGACACTCCTACCCTAAAACTCTACAACTTCTACAACATTTATAAGTAAACTACTTTTTCAGCATTTGAACTCTCTAATGCGGCATCAATAATTTTCATATTTGTGATGATTTCCTCAGCAGGAGAAGGCAAAGCATATCCGAATACTATAAATTCATAAATCTGCTGATAGTAATTCATATAATTTCCAGCTTCACTGGAAGTTAAAATTCTTTCGGTTTCTTTATTATCATTTAAAAAATTCAGAATTCCGTCCGGTTCTTCAAGAGGCCGGGTCCATTCTTTACCATATTCAGGAATGGCTCCTGCAGCCAGCTCATTTTCCTGGTTATCCGTTCTTTCCTGCAGGAAGCTTCCTTTTTCTCCATGAATGGCATACGCATAATGCGCCTCTTTTGTAAATACTGAGGATTTCAGTCTTACTCTCAAATCATTCTGATAAAATAAAATAATTTCAAAATAATCGTTGGCAAAGCCCTTTCCTTTCATGGAAAATACATCGGCAGATAATTTTTCAGGGAAACCGAAATATTGGGTTGCCTGATCTATGAGATGCGATCCGAGATCATGCAGTGATCCGGAACCTGTAGCGTCGGGATTTTCTTTATGGGCTTTTCCGCTGGGCTCGGTACGGAACCTGTCGAAACGGATTTCAGCTTCTTTTATATTTCCCAGTTTACCTTCATTCATGATCTTCTGTACCTGGAGATAATCACGGTCAAACCTCCTGTTCTGATAAACACTCAGAAACAGGCTTTTTTCTTCTGCCATCCTCACCAGTTCTTCCGCTTCGGAAACATTTACCGTAAAAGGTTTTTCCACGATTACATTTTTCCCTGCTTCCAAAACCTTCTTTACATATTCAAAATGGGTCTGAACAGGCGTATTCACCACCACCAAATCAATATCCGCATGCTCAAGCATTTCCTCTACAGAACGATAAATCGTTACTTCAGGATATTTTTCTTTCGAATCTTCTTTGCTTCTTTCTACAACAGCCGATAAAAAAAAACCCGGATGTTCTTTTAAAAAAGGTGCATGAAATATTTTTCCGCTCATTCCGAATGCACAAAGTCCCGTTTTTACCAATTGCATAATTTATTTTTTACCAAAGTTATTCATAAACCAGCAATTTATTCATTAAATCATCAAACACATTTCTTAAAAAAATGATAAAAATCACTTCTTAATTTTTATTAATTCTAAATAATAATATACTTTTGCACTTATTTAAATTTAATCTAAATAGAATAAACTATAATGAAAAAGCAGCTAGTAACTTTGGGGATATTATTCACAGCCATATCCCTGGGTGCACAAATGAAAAACACGGAAGCTGATACTGTTAAGATCCAAACTATTGAAGACGTTAATCTTCATAAGACCGGCAACCCTAACAAGGCGAGACCATTATCTACAAAGTCTAATCTTACGATGATGGAAACACCGCAGCCTGTTGCCATTGTTACGCATGAAATTATTGAGCAGCAACAGGCAAAGCAATTGAGTGATGTGCTTCAGAATGTTAATGGCATCTATGTTACGTCGTCTAGAGGAAATTCGCAGGATAGTTTCGGCGGACGTGGATTCATACTGGGAAATGACAATATTTTCAAAAACGGAGCCAGAGTGAACAGTGGTGTTTTTCCTGAAGTAAGCGGATTGGAGAGAGTTGAGGTTCTTAAGGGAGCGAATGCCATGCTTTACGGGAATACAGCTGCCGGTGGTGTTATCAATATGATTACAAAAAAGCCCAAGTTTAATTTCGGTGGGAGCGTTGGAATGAATGCCGGAAGCTGGAACTCCTATAAGCCTATGGTTGATATTTATGGTCCGCTATCAAAGAATATCGCTTTCCGAGTAAACGGTACCTACGAATATGCTGAAAGTTTCAGAGATGTGGTTCAGTCTGAAAAATATTATTTCAACCCGTCTTTTTTATTTAATTTAAGTGACAGATCACAATTAATTGTTGAAGCAGATTACCTAAAAAATAATTTCACGCCTGATTTTGGGATCGGTTCAATTACTAACCCTGATAAAAGCTACAGCTTGAATGAACTGCTTCCACGGAATGCATTTTTAGGAGCAGACTGGCAATATCAAAATGTACAGCAAACATCAGTAAACGTAACGTTTAATCACCAGTTTACCGATAAATGGTCATTAAATTCAATAGCATCTTTCCAGAGTTACACTAAAGATTATTACTCTACAGAAAGAGTACAGTGGGAATATTTTAATAACCGTTTAAGATGGGATCGCCCATTAAATAAAACATTTAATGAGCAAAATTATACTTCCCTTCAAATAAATCTTAATGGAGAATTTAATACGGGCAGTATAAATCATAAAGTTTTAATAGGTACGGACGGTGATTACGGCCTTCAGAATAATTACACGTATACAAATCCTACTAAATACGGTACGAATGGCAATACCACAAACGGATTCGTATATTTGGACGATCCATCAAGCTGGTCTTCCGGGGAAAAACCGTCAGCATCTCTAAAGGACAGAACCAGAATTCCTACACAGAGAATGGGTATTTATGCTCAAGACTTTATCAGCCTTACAAAACAATTAAAAGTATTGGCCGGATTAAGATGGTCCTACGTGGAAACATTAACTAATACAGTAAACACGTTTTCGAATAGTAACGGCGATGTAGACAAACCAAATACCGCTATATCAGATAGAGCTTTTTCGCCGAAAGCAGGCATAGTATATATGCCTAATGAAAATCTTTCTATTTTTGGAACGTATACAAATTCATTTGTACAAAATACCGGACAAGACATTTATTATCAATCATTGAAGCCTACCACTATTGATCAGTATGAAGTAGGAGTTAAGAAAAATATATGGAATAATGCATTGGCTATAAATTTAACCGCCTATCAGATTGTTTACAACAATTATTACCAGACAGCCCCATTTTTAGCGAACGGTGCAGCCAACTCTGATTCATTTTACAAAGAATTTGCAGGGAAAATGAGAAGCCGGGGTGTGGAATTGGATATCACCGGAAATCCTGTAGCAGGGCTTTCTATTATAGGAGGTTTTTCGTATAATCATTCTGTTTATACAGAAACTCCTGATAATTTCGGATACGTAGAAAACCAAAGATTAGTAAGAACTCCAGCCACTACCGCAAATGCGTCCGTATTTTATACCTTGCAGAATTTTGCAAAAGGTCTCAGATTAGGTATCAGCACATATTATATTGGTAACAGAATAGCCGGCTGGAATGATACCAAAACCGGATCAAACAGTTTACAGCAACGGAACGGTGTCAGCAGAATGTTTGATTTAAAAGATTACACAACAGTTTCATTATCTTTAGGCTACGAATGGGAAAAGTTCATGATCCAGGGAAGAGTCGGAAATCTGTTTGATGTCGTGAACTACAATGTTCATGAGAACTATTCGGTAAACCCTATCACCCCTAGAAATTACTATTTCACCTTAACATATAAGCTTTAAAAGACAAATAATAATTTTTCATAGAAAGTGGGAATTGCATTTTTGCAGTTTCCACTTTGAAATTTAAAAACAAAACTACATTATGGATAAGATTAAGGATACAAGAAGTTTCATGAGAATCACACACCGTTATCTGGGCTATTTTCTTGCCGGAATTATGGCGGTGTATGCAGTAAGCGGCGTTTTGCTGGTATACAGGGACACAGATTTTCTTAAAAAAGAAAAAAAATATGACAAAGTAATTGAGAAGAATCTTGATGAAAAAGCTTTAGGCAAGGAGCTAAGAATAAAAAATTTCGAGGTTGAAAAAACAGAAGGAACCGTTCTGAAATTTAAGCAGGGAACTTATGACGCCGCAACCGGACAGGCAAAATATTCAAAAAAGGAACTGCCATTTGTTCTAGATAAGATGACAAAACTTCATAAAGCACAATCGAAGGACACTCTTTCTCCGTTAAACACTTTTTTCGGGATTTCATTATTCTTTTTTGTAATATCAAGTTTCTGGATGTTTAATCCTAAAACCAAGGCTTTTAAACGCGGAATGATTTTCACCATAGCTGGTCTTGTGGTATCGATCCTGTTATTGTTGTTGTAATTTTAGTAAAATTTACATACCACACTTCTTTATTTCAAAAAATTTTAACCAATGTCTTTAAATTCACCAAACATTGATTAGTTGGCACATTTATTGTTTTTCAGATAGCACAAATGATAAACAATAATATTAAAAATAATAAATTATGAAGAAGCTAATTTTATCAGGAATACTAGCAGTAGCAGGCTTAGCTACAACCATGAATGCACAGATTCAAAAAGGAAACTGGCTCGTAGGAAGCAGCTTAATATCAAGTAACTTCGGATTAAACACAGGCGGTGGATACAATATTGCCATTCAGCCAAAAGGAGCGTATTTCATCGAAGATAACGTTGCTTTAGGAGGATATGTAGATTTAGGATTTAATAAAGTTACCAACGGAAGTCCTACGGAATTTACTTACGGAGTTGGCGCTTTAGGACGTTACTATCTTTCACCGGGAGAAAAAGGTGTTGATAACCTGCTTAACCACGGTCGTTGGTTCCTTGAAGGAAACGTAGGTATCGGAGGAAGATCTGTTGAAAATGCAGATTCGACAACAGGATTAGATTTCGGTGTAGGACCTGGATATTCTTACTTTATCACTCCGAACATCGGTCTTGAAGGATTGGTAAAATATAGAGGAAGAGCAGGCTTCGGGAATGAAGGACTTAACTCAAACATTACTTTTAACTTAGGTTTCAGCATCTATATTCCGACTTCAAAAGCAAGACAGGTTGCTAATGATGTTGCACAATAAGAATCATTTCACACACACTATATACACTTAAAAATGAAATCGCCGCGGAAAATATTTTCCGCGGCGATTTTCGTACAAATTAAAACTAAACTATAAAAAATCAAATAAATCATGTATTGGGTTGAGGCGTATATCTCAGATACGGTTTTATCACTTTTACGCCCTTCGGAAATATCTTTTCCGCATCTTCCGTAGAGACGCTTGGCGGAACAATAACATCGTCCCCGTCCTGCCAGTTGACCGGCGTTGCAACCTTGTGGGAATCCACAAGCTGAAGAGAATCAAGCACTCTCAGGATCTCATTGAAATTTCTTCCTGTTGATGCCGGATAGGTAATAATCAGCCTTACCTTTTTTTCAGGGTCAATAATCAGCAGAGAGCGTACCGTAGCGGTAGCCGAAGCATTCGGATGAATAAAATCATACAGTTCGGAAATTTTCCGGTCTTTATCGGCAATGACAGGAAACTGTACATCCGTATCCTGTGTTTCATTGATATCTTTAATCCAGTTCTGATGATCTTCTACTCCATCTACGCTTAAAGCAATAACCTTCGTGCCTCTTTTATCAAATTCAGATTTCAGTTTCGAAGTATATCCCAGTTCCGTTGTGCATACCGGCGTATAATCGGCAGGATGCGAAAAAAGAATTCCCCACGAATCTCCTAAATATTCATAAAAATTAAGATCTCCCAAAGACGTTTCCGCCTGAAAGTCCGGTGCTGTATCTCCTAGTTTAATTGACATAATATTTTGTTCTTATTAGTCTACAAATTTAGTAGAGTTTTTGAAACTGGCAAATTTTTTGTTTAAAAAAGATGTAATTATTTTAAAAATATATACATGCAGAAAAACGGCTTAAGCTATATTGATGTTGTTTATAACGTTCTTGAAAACTGGTATCTAAAATTTGCGGAGCTTACTCCTAAACTTATTGTAGGGATTATTGTATTTTCTCTCTTCCTTTTTACGAGTAAATATCTTAGCCAGATTTCAGTCAAGATATTTCACAAGCTTTTTCCTAAAAGCAAAAAAGAAAGTTCATTGGTAACCCTTATCAGTATATTCCGGTTTCTGATCATGATTATGGGAACCTTCATTGCTTTAGAAATTATGGGTTTCAGCGGGTTTTTATGGAAATTTATCGGAAGTCTCGGAGTGGCGGGTGTTATTGCCGGTGTTGCTTTAAAAGATCTGGTATCCAGCATTTTTTCGGGGATGCTGATCGGTATTGATAAAGCCTTTAAAGTGGGTGATTATGTAACAATAGGAAACAATTCGGGTACCGTTTCTGAAATCGGCTTTCTTACAACAAAAGTAATCGCTGATGACGGAAAGAAAGTGTATATTCCCAACCAGGTAATTTTCAACGCTCCTTTTTACAATTTCACAGCTTCTCCGCAGAGAAAAATATACCTGAATTTTGAAATTCCGGCTGACCAGAATGTTGGGAAAGCACAGCAATCCGTTCTGGAAGTAGTACAAAGTCTTGAAAATGTAGACCGCCCGGAAACGGCAACAGCGATTCTTACCGACCTTAAACAGGGTGTTTTTAATCTTCAGGTTAAATTTCCAATGGTAATAGGAGCAGATATGATGCTGTTAAAAAGTATTGCCTATTTTGAAATTAAGAAAAGACTGGATTCGGAAGGTATTCAGCTAGTAACTCCAACGAGCATTAGTATTACCGATCCCAATAGTATGATCAGTAAAGTTCAGGAATAAAAAAACGCAGCCTTCTTTAAAAGGCCGCGTTTCTTAATTAATAATAATCTCTTTTATTTTTTAATTATTAATTTTTCAGAAATTTTTTCACCATTCTCAAGGAGTAATGAGATTATATAGTTACCATTCGTTAAGCCATTAACATTGATCTTGGTTGTTCCTTTGAAGCTCCCTGCCTGAATCAGCCTTCCTGACGCGTCAAACAATTTATAATCCGCTTTTTGAGAAGAATTTTTCAGTTTGATATTTACGACATCATACGAAGGATTCGGGTAGATGGAGAAACTCTTCACCTCTGCTTCAGCAGTGGCAAGAACCTGTACAATAGAAAAAGGTGCTGCATTAAGGGCGTAATAAATATTATTAAGCGCTTTTACCATAATTCTTGCGGAGACAACATTTTCATTAGGCAATGTTACGTTGGCAGATCCGTTATTCGGAACACTTGCCGCTAGTACTGTATTGAAAGTCAGTCCACCATCCTTAGAGAGCAGAATGCTTACATTTTGCGTGCTGATAGGACTTGTATTGGTTCCTGCCACATTCCAGGTTACGGGAATACTTGTATTACCTGTAAAGCTTCCTCCGGCTGCCTGCGAAGTTACCGTAAACGGTCCGGCACTGGTCACCGTTACTACCATTAAATCCCTTGCAGCCTGATTTCCGGTAGCTTTATTATCATTTACCAAAAGTGAAAAATTCAAAGTTCTGGCAACACTTGGCGTAACTTCCCATTTCGGAACCAGATTATTGGCTACCACGGAACTCAGCGCAGGAAAATACCGTGAAGGAGTAGCGGTAGGAGTTAATGAGCGGTAAACCGGACCTACCGTTGCTGTAGACACAGGAGGCTGTGTGTTGCTGGTATTATCATACTGCTCCCACAAATAGGTTAAAGGATCTCCGTTAGGATCTGTTCCGGTACCTGTTAACACGAACGCTGTTCCGCTGGGAATGGTATAGTCTGCTCCTGCATCAGCCGTAGGAGCACCGTTATTATTGGATATTTTGTTTGCACAATCTGTAGCTCTTTGCAACACGGAATACATCTCTATAACGCTCGCTGCATGAAAATAGGCATCACTATTATTCTGAACATTATTAGTAACTCCGCAGATGCCGGCATACGCCATAATGGTGCTTCCGCTTCCCGGTTCATAGGCTGTCGAATTATTGAAATTTCCACTGCAGGAAGAAGTTGCAGCTCTAAAAGTATGATTGGCTCCAAACTGATGTCCTATTTCGTGCGCGACATAATCGATATCGAAAGGATCTCCGATCGGAGCACCGGAACCCGTAACACCTCTGGCTTTACTAGACGAAACGCAAACAACTCCCAATCCGGCCAATCCTCCGCTGTTGGTGCCAAAAACGTGCCCTATATCATAGTTGGCAGAGCCAATAATATTGGTAGTATTGGTTTGATTTTCATTAATCATTGTGCCAGGATTTCCATTAGTGAAAGGATCTGTAGAGGCGTTAGTATAGATCAGCTGATTGTTGTTGGCCACCATAACCATCGTCGTGGAAATTGTTTTTTCATACACTCCATTCACTCGTGTCATCGTTGTTGCCATTGCAGCCATCGCCAGAGCGACCGTTCCTCCATGAAAGGTGGTATATTCTCCGGTAGCAGAAAGCGCAAGCCTGTAAGTCCTGAATTGCCCATCGGAAACTAAAGGCGCTTTATTGGCAGATGTGTTATTTTTTAATTGATCCAATTCATTCTCAACATGACATTCAAAAAGACGGTTATTAAGTGGCAAATCTTTTCTTTTGTACAATATAAATGCAGAATTATCTTTGGTGTAGCTGTCAAGATAACTGATATCCCAGTTATCGAAATACATCACACTGATTCCAGTAGAAGGCGTTACGCTGAAACGGATCGTATTTTCAGGATGATCTTTCTGCCAGCCTGTATATGATCTTATTTCAGGGAACTTTGCCTGCAATTCGGGCTCCAGCACAGAAGCTTCCTGAACAATGTAATCTCTGGTTTTCCCATCAGAATCCGGAAATGGAATAATCAGATTTTCATTACCTGAAAAACGCTGCGGAGCTTTTTTAAGATCGGATTTAATTTTTTCCAGATCTACCTCATACAAAGAAAAAGTCTTCGGAGTAGTCCATCTCGGATTGAGATTTTCTCTGCTGATTTTAGAACCTTTAAGCTTTGACCAGTAATTTTGCTGGCCAAAAGTCTGTACTGCCATCAGAAGGCACGAGAAGATAAATATTTTATATTTCATAACAGTTGTTTGTGTATTAGTATTTCATAATGATTCTTTTATATCCAATTTCTGATTTAATTTTAATAAAATATTAGGTGAAATTCTGCTGGTTTTACTGAAATCTGGATTGTGGAATTCTGTAACTGTCACATACAATCTATTGTTATGGAAAGCTATAGCATCAATTGATACATCGTTCGAGTTTTTTAATGGAGGTTTAATGACAATATACAATTCATTTTCGACCACAGTAGGAATGGGAGAGAATCTGTTGCCTCCGTTTTTCTGATAGATAATCCTGAAAATACCATCCATTTTCTCCTGGGTATCAATAACCAAAAAGTTTTGGGGAATCAAGCTAAAAGGATAATGGTTCTTGTCTTCGAAAGAGATCTGTTTCTGAGGCATTGCTGTTTCTATGCCAACCTGAGACCGGCAACTAAGAAATAAAAAGAGAAAAAAGTAAAGAAACAGTCTCATTTTAAAATCCTTTTCATGTAAATATAACAATTTTATGCTGAATGGTTTATAGTTTTAGTTTAAATTATCTACAAAATCATCAGCACAAAAAAACCGTTTCAAAAACTGAAACGGCTTGATATTCTGTAAGAAATTCGCTTATGCTAAAACTTCCTTTACTTTATTTGCTGCCTCTTCAAGAGTAATTGCAGAGTGAACCGGAAGACCTGAATCATCGATTAACTGCTTAGCTTCAACAGCGTTTGTTCCCTGTAATCTTACGATCAACGGAACCGGAAGGCTACCCATTGCTTTGTAAGCATCAACAACTCCCTGAGCAACTCTGTCACATCTTACGATACCTCCGAAGATATTGATTAAGATTGCTTTTACGTTCGGATCTCTTAAGATAATTCCGAAAGCAGTCTGTACTCTTTGTGCATCTGCAGTACCACCCACATCAAGGAAGTTGGCAGGATTACCACCGGATAATTTGATGATATCCATTGTTGCCATTGCAAGACCTGCTCCGTTTACCATACAGGCAACATTACCGTCCAGTTTTACGAAGTTAAGCCCCGCCTCACCAGCTTCAACATCCATTGGATCTTCTTCTCTGGTATCTCTAAGCTCAGCCAAATCTTTGTGACGGAATAATGAATTGTCATCAAGCGTTACTTTAGCATCTACTGCGATGATCTTATTGTCAGAAGTTTTTAAAACAGGATTGATCTCGAAAAGAGAAGCATCAATTCCTGTATAAGCGTTGTACAAAGAAGTAATGAATTTTACGAATTCTTTGAACGCATTTCCTTCAAGGCCTAGGTTGAAAGCAATTTTTCTAGCCTGAAAACCCTGAAGACCTAAAGCAGGATCAATAATTTCTTTGTGGATAAGGTGAGGGGTAACTTCCGCAACATGCTCAATATCCATACCTCCTTCTGTAGAATATACTACCGTATTTTTACCTTCAGCTCTGTCTAAAAGGATAGAAACATAAAATTCCTTTGTTTCAGTTTCTCCCGGATAATATACATCCTCAGCGATCAAAACAGAGTTTACTTTTTTACCTTCCGCGGAAGTTTGTGGAGTGATCAGCTGCATTCCGATGATGTTCTGAGCGTTTTCTTTAAGTTTATCCATATTCGGAGAGAACTTTACACCGCCTCCTTTACCACGGCCACCAGCGTGAATCTGTGCTTTCACCACCCATCCCTGAGCTCCGGTTTCAGCAGTTAGCTTTTCAGCAGCAGCTACAGCTTCATCTACGTTGTTCGCAACGAAACCACGTTGGATAGCTACTCCATACTTTGATAAAATCTCTTTTGATTGATACTCGTGAAGATTCATATTATTTTTATTATTTTATTTTAATATTTAAAGGTTGACAAATTTAATAAAAATGAACAAGGCAGGAAAGTATTTTATTGATGTTTAAAATCACATTACTGAAAATATATTATTTTTTATTCAGGAGAAACTCAAGAGGAATACCGAGCCTTTTATTCCAGGCTTCTTCGCTGTGGTTTTCTCCCGGGAAATAAAGGGTTTTCCAGTTTGTTTCCGAATAACCTGCTTTTGCCATGATCCCATCCGCTTTTTTCTGAATTTCCGGATAAAGAGCATCCAGTGTCTGATCTCCGCAGTCGAAATACATTTTATGATTTTTAGGATCCGGAAGATTTTTGCTGAGGTATTTTAAAACAGAATCAGGAAAAGGATTATGATCAAGGGTAAAAGTACCCGGCCAGTGTGTCGAAAGACAGGCTGCGCCGCCAAAAACATCCGGATATTCACAGATGGCATACATCGAGATCAGCCCTCCCATGCTGCTTCCCGCAATAAAAGTATGTGAACTGTCCTTGTACGTAGAGTACTTTTTGTCAATAAATGGCTTGAGTTCTTTTACCAGAAACCTGAGGTAATTATCCGAATTGGGAGAAAAAACCTGATCGGACCTTCCTGATTTTTTCAGTTGAGATTGCACCGTATCTTTCTCCGTGGTCGTAAGACTTTCAAAAGGTTTTTGCGGAAAATAATCAAAATGCCTCAGCTTGGAATCGTTCCAGATCCCCACCACAATGGTATTCTGAATTTTCCTGTTTTTAATGAGACCGGAAATGACGTCATCTACATTCCAGGATTGTTTGTTCCACGTGGTTTCCGGGTCATACAGCATTTGGCCGTCGTGCATATAGAGCACTGCATATTTTTGAGATGCGGAATAATTCTCCGGAAGCCAGACATCCACATTTCTTGGCGTTACATACTGAGATTTAAAATCTGCTATCCTTTCGATTCTGCCGCTGACAACTTTCGGAATCTGCGCATAGTTTTTTGCAAAGAGAAAAGACAAACTAAGGAGTATTAACAATTTTTGCATCACTTCATAATTTGTACAAATATAAATGTTAGCACATAATATTTAATCTTTTTTCTTTGCTGCATCTATCGTCACATTGGCATTGATGATAAATCCGTGGTTGTTCTGGAAAACATTCCTGCCGTTGATTTGCCTTCCGAACTGAAGTGTCTGATTGAGATAGCCTGCTTCCAGCCTGAAATTCTTATTGAACCGGTATCCCAGTAGAGCGCCAATCCTGTTCTGATCAAAAACATTGGCATTTACATTTTTTCCAAAACCGATGAAAACCTCATCGTAAACGGCAGCATAAGGCGTATTATCTTTTATTTCCCCTCCTTTCAGTGGAACCTGGAGGCGAATCATATACCGCATTCTGTGCAATAAAGGAAAGTCGTCTTCACGGGTTACATCTGCCGATGTATACCTTCCGACAAAACGCTGCTCCAGCATAAAACGGTGCGAAAAATCTAAAAGCCCTTCTTTATGTGACAGCTGTACCATTTCAAAAATCCTGTGTTCTGTAAAGTCTCTTCCGAGGCTGTTAATAGGGATTTCTCCGTAAGGAAATGTTTCTATCCAGGCATAACCGACGCGGAACAGCACCCTTGGATTAAGCTGGTAATTTACTCCGATCCGTAATAAACTCTGTTGCCAGTCTGTAATGAAATTGTCTCTCCGCCATTGGTATTCTGCGTGCAGTCCCCATTTATCATTAAGCTTAATGGTTCCGAAAAAATTATACCAGCCGATATTTCCGGAGGTATTCATCCTGTTGTTTTGTGCAGCAGTAAAAACGGAGATAAAAATTGCTGCAAGGAACTCCAATTTAAATACATTAGTTTTTATCATTTATATTTAATTGTTTTAAAAATTATAATACTATTCATCTACAGACTGATATAATGCTATTCTGTTTCCTTCGGAATCTTCAAATTCTGCAACAAAGCCAATTCCGTTATTTGTTTTGGGATATAATATCCGTGCTCCGTTATCAACTGCACGTTTTAATGTTTCATCAATATTATCAGTTCCGAAATAGATTAAAATACCATCATTTGTCGGCTTATAAATTTCGCCTTTAGCTAGTGCTCCGCTTATTCCGCCGGTTTTTTCCGAAAACGGGAAGAGAGCCATTTCGTTATGATCAGTATTCGTATGTTCAAAATGAAACCCGAAAACATTTTTATAAAATGTACTTGCTCTTTCAATATCCTTTACGGGTATTTCAAAATAAACGACAAGATTGACTTTCATTTTAGTTTTATCTTTTTCATACATACAGTTAGAAAGTAGAAACAAACCACTCAATAAAAGAAACATCCTGAAAAAAACATTTAACTTCAACATTTTGATTTGTTTAAATAATAATACTTAAAATCTCAAAAGTGTTCCGTATTGAATGCTAAGTCTGTCAATATCACTTGGAACAAACAGATTGTTATTCAGATGGATGCTTTTAAGATTATTAATTTTATCTTTAGGAAAGTCGAATTCATCAAGCTGATTATTATTGAGATATACAGACTCCAGATAATTCAGCTTCCAGAAATTAGGAGGAAGCTTTTTCAGCCGGTCTTTTTCTATATGAAGCACTTTTAAGCTTCTCATTTTGCTGAGCAGATCAATATTTCTGTAAAGATCAATATTCTTTTCGTCATTCAGAAACAGCTCTTCCAGTTTGGTGAGTTTTGTAAAGTCGGGAGGCAAAACCTTAAAATCATTTCCGCTGATATCCAGAATTTTTAATTTCGGCAGTGAAACAATACCATCCGGAATTTTTTTCAGATGCAGGTCTTTCAGACTCAAATATTCAAGATTCCTGAATTTCTTCCAGTCTATATTTTCTATGCTTCCTGCTTCATGATTTAAATTAAGCCTGAATACTTTTTCAGGATTTCTGTTAGCTTCTCTGATGCTTTTGAATTCAAATCTTTCCTGGGACTTAATAATTGTCCCTAAAAACAAAAGAATAAACGACAATTTTGCTAAAGTTTTCATTTATATCAGATTTAAGTTGAAAAAGCGGGCTGTTAAATATATATGAAGCAAAATTAGATATGAAAAAACCAACTGCAGCCCGCTTAAATTTTAAATAATTATTTAGTTTTAGGCTTTGGAAGATTTAAAAGTGTTTCTTCTAAGAACTCTACTTTTCCTGTGTGTATATCATATACAGCTCCTACAATTAATATCTCACCATCTATGTATTTTTTATGTAAGATAGGATCAAGATCACGCAGTGAGTTTACCTGCTCTATCACATTTTGACGCACAGCATTATTTATGGGATTTCCATGCAAATGAGAGCTTTTTGCGGCGGCATGTTTAATATCATTAATTAAAGTAACTATGTGACCCGGAACATTTTCCGGCCTTTCAACTGCCGCTGCAACAGCACCGCATTCTGTATGTCCCAGCACTACAATCAGTTTGGTTTTTAATTTCAGAACAGCAAATTCCATGCTTCCATAGGACGCTGCTGCCGAAACTTGGCCGGCTGTTCTTATAATAAACAAATCCCCTAAACCTTGATCGAAAATCATTTCGTTTGGTACACGGCTATCGGAGCACCCCACAATGATAGCAAAAGGAGCCTGTCCGTTTTCTAATTTTTTTATGGTTTCATAATTTTGTCGGGGTTTTATACTTTTTCCTTCAACAAAACGTCTATTTCCACCCTGTAGTTTTTTAAGCCCTATTCGTGGATCTGCATAAGCTGAATCTCTATTAACGATGTAGTATTGAGCACGCCATTTTAAGGAATCGGTAATTTTGGCAGTTTTATTTTTTTCTGCTTTTTTCACCTGTGCAAACGCCAATGCATTGAATACAAAAAATGTAATAAGCGATAATAATATTTTTTTCATTTTTTTAATGTTTTTTTTGCCTACTTTGTATTACGGTGTTCGGCTGTTCCGTGTTATTTGAATTCTTTTGTGTTATAATAGATTATGACATATAATATATTTATTATGGGTATATTCCAATCCCAACCTATTAGCAACATTCACCGCTGGCATATCTGCGTAATTAGATAATAAATTTTTCAAGTACAAAATTTTAATTGATAATAATTTAATCTTTTAAATCAAATACTATGCCAACTGATAGTATTACTATCTTAAATAATATATAAATATCTTTTGGTATGAGTTTTGCTTAAATGATAACCATTACTGCTTTATCAGAAAAGAAAATTAAAAATGGAATTTCAAGTAAAATTTAAAGTCAACGAAACCCTATATCTTAAAAATCCCGAAAACAGCGAGATTGGAAAATCCATTGTGAAAAACTCCATTGAGCTAATTTACGAAACCGGCTTTGAGAGCTTTACCTTTAAAAAATTAGCCCAGAAAATTAATTCAACCGAAGCAACGGTATACAGATATTTTCCTTCAAAACATAAATTGCTTACCTACATCCTGAACTGGTATTGGTCTTATATTGAGTTCATTTCCAAATTAAGACTGCAGGAAATTAAAGAACCACAGCAAAAGATGGAGAAAATATTGGAAATCATCACCCATAACGATACCACCCATGACCGTATTGAAGATTATGATCTTGCAAAGCTTCACAGCATTGTCATTGCAGAAAGCAGCAAATCGTACCTGGTGAAAGAAGTAGATGAAATCAATCAGGAAATGGTTTTCAGCCCGCTGAAAAGTCTGTGCGGCTTTTTCGGTGAGGTTATTACCCAGGCCAAACCAGATTTTCCATACCCGAAATCCTTTGCCAGTACATTGCTTGAAACAGCCCACGACCAGCAGTTTTTCAGTGAGCACCTTCCGAAACTTACGGATAACCACACCACAAGGACAGAGCACAAAAAGTATGTGCTGGATTACCTGCGTTTCATTACTTTTAATCTTATAAAATAATAAACACAAATGGAAACCTCTCCTAAACAGTACGGTTACAACCTCTTCAAATACGTTACAAAAGAAAAAAAAGACGTTACCAATATTTACTTTTACGCCATCCTTAACGGGCTCGTTCAGCTTAGCGTTCCGTTGGGAATCCAGTCTATTATCAGTTTTGTAATGGGGGCTACTATGGCTACTTCCATTTATATATTAATTATTTTTGTTGTCATCGGAACATGGCTCGTAGGATATTTCAGACTAAAGGTGATGCAGATTATTGAAAAAATTCAGCAGAAAATTTTTGTTGAATTTTCCATTGCCTTTACCGAAAAGATCCCTAAAGTAAACCTTTCAAGCACTCGGAAATATTACCTTCCGGAGCTTGTCAACCGTTTTTTTGATACCCAGAATCTACAGAAAGGGATTTCGAAAATCTTATTGGAAATTCCTACGGCACTGATACAGATCTTGTTCGGTCTTGTTCTCCTTTCATTTTATCATCCCTGGTTTCTCATTTTCGGTGTTCTTGTAGTACTGTGTGTCGTTATCATTTTCAACTTCACGATGGAAAGCGGAATAAAATCCAGCCTTGAAGAGAGTGATAAGAAGTATCAGACTGCGGCATGGATAGAAGATATCGCAGCCTCGGTAAAATCTTTTAAAATCAATTCAGAAACAGATATTCATCTTAAGGGAATTGATGAACGGGTAACAGGATACCTTGAGCACAGAACCTCCCACTTCAGAGTGCTGGAAATTCAGTACAAAACGATTATTGCTTTTAAAGTAGTTATTACACTGGCCATGCTGGTCATCGGTACTTACCTTCTTGTGAACCAAAAGCTCAATATCGGAGCCTTCATTGCTACGGAAATTGTTGTTCTAAGCATTATGTCAGCCGTTGAAAAACTTATCATCAGCCTGGAAAGCTATTATGATGTGATTGCTTCTCTTGCAAAACTTGATAAAGTGACGGAACTGGCTGAAGAGAAAAATGGAGAAATTGTTTTCGCCAATCAGAATGAAGGTATTGAGATTGAATTTAAAAATGTTGACTTTTATTTTAACAGCAGTGTCCACATACTTCAGGATATCAACTGTACCATCAGGGAAAATACCATTACGGTAATTTCCGGTGAGCTGGGATCCGGAAAATCACTCTTATTGAATATGATGGCCGGCTTCTATGAGCCGCCCGCGGGAAGCGTACTGTTCAATAAAATTCCGCTGAAAAATATTGATAAAGAAAAACTCAGAATGCAAATGGGTGTCTATCTGGAAGACATGCGAATGATACAGGGAACCGTTCAGGATAACATCCTTATGGGAAATGAAAACATCACTATGGAAGACGTTCTGGAATTATCGGAAAGAATTGGTGTCGAAAATATTTCCAGCCAGTTTACCAGCGGTTTCTTTACCGAAGTAAGTGAAACAGATCCGGAGATTTCATTCAGTTCCAAGAAAAAAATCCTGCTGCTTCGTGCTTTGATCGGAGAGAAAAAACTGCTCTTGCTTGAAGACCCTATAGATGGTATGAACGATGTTTTTAAGCATAAAATGCTGCAATACCTAAAGGACATCAGCTATAAAACGACCATCGTGATTGTTTCTCAGAATTCCGAAATTCTTAACTATGCAGATCATCACCTGCATCTGGAAAACGGAACTTTAAAAACTTTATCTTAAAAATACAGGTATGAAAATTCAGTCTTTTGATAAAATATACAACATCCACAAAGAATCACACGTAAAAAGATGGTTCCTGTTAATCTTTATTTCGGCCATTATTGTGCTGTTTCTGCCCTGGACGCAGAATATCAAAATTATGGGGAATGTAACCTCCCTGTACCAGGAGCAGCGTCCGCAACAGCTTAACTCTCCTATTCCCGGAAAAATCATCAAATGGTACGTAAAAAACGGGGACTATGTAAAAAAAGGAGACACCATTCTTCAGCTTTCGGAAGTAAAGGATGATTATTTTGATCCCCTTTTGGTAAAAAGAACACAGCAACAGGTAGAAGCTAAAAAAGGAGTAAGAGATTATTACGAAGCAAAAGTGGGAACTACCAACAATCAGCTTCAGGCTATTTCTACAGCGAAAGATCTTAAATTAAACCAGATTGATATAAAAATCAGCCAACTGAAAAACAAGCTTGCAGGCGAAGAAGCCGAGCTTGCCGCTGCAGCCAACGAACTGAAGCTTTCTGAAGATCAATATGCCAGACAGAAAAAAATGTATGATGAAGGGTTGGTTTCCTTAACGCAGTTTCAGCAACGCAGCATATCCTACCAAAATGCTGTTGCTAAAAAAACGGCTTCTGAAAATAAAGTACTTCAAACCCGCCAGGAAATTTCAAATATGGCAATTGAACAGAATGCCGTAATCCAGGATTATACTGAAAAACTCAGCAAAACCGAAGGCGAAAGATTCCAAAGCATGGGACAGATCCAGGGCAGCGAAGGAGATATCGCCAAACTGGAAAACCAGGTCGCCAATTATAAATTCCGACAGGGATTATATTATATTGTCGCTTCTCAGGACGGACAGATTGTTCAGCTGAACAAAGCCGGAATCGGAGAAATATTGAAAGAAACAGAAAGCATAGGGATTATTGTTCCCAAAACGGTTGATTATGCCGTGGAAATTTATATTAAGCCTGTTGATCTTCCACTGATCAAGGAAGGACAGCGCGTGATGTGCATTTTTGACGGATTCCCGGCCATTGTATTCTCAGGATGGCCGGATTCAAGCTACGGAACTTTTGCCGGAAAAGTAATTGCCATTGAAAACAACATCAGCGCCAACGGACTTTTCAAAGCGTTGGTAGTGGAAGACAAAACAGAAAAAAGATGGCCTCCTAAAATCAGAATGGGCACCGGTGTCCAGGGAATTGCCATTTTGAATGATGTTCCTATCTGGTATGAACTATGGCGAAACATCAATGGTTTCCCGCCTGATTATTATGAAGTTAAAACTGCAAAAACCGGTCAGAATGAAAAACAGAAATAAAATCATATTTCTCTTTGCCCTGTTCTTTTGCGGAATACTTTCAGCGCAGGATTCACTAAAGATGTCTGCAAAGGAATTTATCTCTATTGTAAAAAACTATCATCCTTTAGCCATAAAATATCAGCTTCAGAATAAAATATCAGCTTCAGAAATCACGCTTGCCAGAGGAAATTTTGATCCAGTGCTTGGCGGAAAGCTTGGCGAAAAAAATATTGATGGAATACAGTATTACAGGCAAAGGAATATTGAGCTCGGCATTCCTACATGGTATGGGATTGATCTTACCGCAAGCTATAATTATCTGGATGGAGAAAAAATCAATAACAGCGATACAAAAGGCGGTCTTTACCAGTTCGGGGTTACTGTCCCTTTAGCTAAAAATCTCTTGTATGATAAAAGAAGAGCGATGCTGGAACAGGCTAAGTATGCCCTGAAAATGACCGAGGCAGAACAGGCCGTCCTAACCAACGATCTCCTTTTGGAGGCAGAAAATACCTATTGGGAATGGGTAAAGAATTTTGAAATTTACCAGCTTCAGCGCAAAGCCGTTTTGATTAATGAAAAACGTCTAGAACTTACTAAAAAGACATTCGACTTTGGAGAAAGACCTGCCATTGATACTACAGAAGCCGCATCGCAGCTTATGAGTTTTCGACTTCAGGAAAGGGATGCTTTTCTGAATTTCGTGAAAAGCACCCAGGAACTTCAGCTTTTTTTATGGAAAGAAAACAGAGAGCTGTATGATCTGACGACCATGATTTATCCTTCTGATACCATGAACAACAGTGAAGCTTTTACTAATTTTGAAATGCTGATACAACAGGTAGAAAATCAAAACCTGAATACTCATTTTTCGCTGCAGTATTATCTTCAGAAACAAAATATTCTGGAAAGTGAAAGAAAGCTTAAATGGCAAAGTTTCCTACCCAAACTGGATTTTACCTACAATTTTTTTAACAAAGAAAATTACAGAGCAGATTACCTTCCGCTTTTTGATAATAACTTCCAATATGGACTGAAGCTGGAAATCCCGGTTTTCCAAAGAGAAGCAAGAGCCAATTACCAGATGGCGAAACTTAAAATAGAGCAGAATACACTCGATACTCAAATGAAAAAAAGAGAGCTGGAAACAAAGATCCTGACTTATAAAAATGAGGTTATTAATTATCATTCACAAATTGATATTGCAAAGGATAACCTTACCAATTACCAACGCCTTCTCCATGCTGAAGAGATCCGCTACAACAACGGGGAAAGTTCATTGTTCCTTATTAATTCAAGGGAGAATAAGATGATTGATGCACAGGAAAAATTCATCCTCCTCAACAATAAATTCCTCAAAAGCTATAATAAACTAAAATGGATGAAAGAAAATTTTCTGAGGTAAACAAAAAAAGGAATTCTGCAACTTAGAATTCCTTTTTGTATTTGAATTAGCTTTTTATTCTGATAAAATAGAAAATCAGCAATGCCCAGCTCAGGATCATCAGCAGACCTCCAAGCGGAGTAATGGGACCGAGAAATTTAAGATTCATCCCGAAATAATCCTGCATACTCAATCCGTAAATACTGAAAGAGAAAAGCATTGTTCCGAAAATCATCAGCCAGGAAATCCAGTTTTCAGTTTTTGTTTCAAATTTTAAAATGTAACCGACAATTAACAGAAAAAAGGCTGCATACATTTGATAGCGTACTCCCGTTTCAAAACTTTCCAGTCTTTCCACAGAAAGGATTTTTTTTAAAGCGTGTGCGCCGAAGGCTCCCAGGATCACGGACAGCATACCGTATACCGCTCCAAAAATTAATGTTATTGTTTTCATTTATAATGTAAAATTTTGAATTTATTATTCCCAATTAATTTTAAAGCTCCCGTCTTCATTAAACAATTTATGAACTTCACAAATAGGGTTATTTGGATTTTTGATATCAAACAAACCTAATTTAGCCGCATTTTTTATTGCAATTGGTAGACGAGGTTTTAATGTAGTGTAAATATCAGAATTTTTCTTTTTGTAAAATTTCTCAGTTTTTTCATATGCGGGAAATTCCTTCTTCAGATCCTTTCCTGTTTCATCGCAATCTGTGTAGTTTTTATTAGAATATTTGAAATGTAAAAATAACCAATATTCAAAACACGTGTTAACAACTAATATTTCAACGTTTTTTATTGAAGATAACTCTTTGTAATATCTTGCAAATTCTTCACTTCGTTTTACATCACCTTTTTTACATTCTCTTGATTCTCGCTCAATAACATCATAATCTATAATCCAAAAAACTTTATCGTAAACATTAGCCAAGTCTTTTACATAATCATACTGTTTCTTTAAAGAAGACTTAAGATTTAATTCAGGTTTAATATTCACAATCAGATTTTCAATCTGTTTTAGCATTTGAAAATACCATTTCTCACAATCACCATCTCCGACAATTGCAAAAGTTTTTTTTCCTTTATCAAAAAATGACTTCTTATTCCGCATCATCTAAATCAATATAATAATCTCCCAGATTGGGAACTCCACCTAATTTTCCCGACTTATAAGTATTAAGAACATTAGTTGTGTCTCTAACTACAGATGAGTCAAAGTCAGCTAAAGAATAAAGTTCAGTTGCAGAATCTTTGTTTTTGTCTGTAAACCAAATACTATCATCCCGGAATAAATCACGATTGTTAAGAATTTCTCTATTATGAGTTGTGGCAATGAGTTGCGATTCTTTTTTGCCATTGACCAGATACGTTAGAAGGAAATGATTGAATAAGTCTGGATGTAGCGAAGATTCAAGTTCATCAACACATTGTATTGAATTAATAAATATTAAATCATTGAGAATACTAGAAATACCGTAGTATTTTCGAGTTCCGTCTGACTCCATACTAATCGGAATATTATAAAATCTTTCTTTAGAGCTATGGATAAATTCAGTTTTTACTTCTGAATGATATAAATCCTGATTTTTATGCAATTTAAATAATAATGATTTACCTTCATCAGTATAGAACCTACTGATACTATCCACTTGCTGATCCGAATAAGGAATTTTATTAATTTCAACATTTATATCTACTATATTAAAATCAGCTTTCTTCAGTACATTTAAAATGAATTTTTTATTTATAAATGAATCGCTTATCAAGTTAGAAACGTTTTGTTCCAAACTTGTATGTTCATCAATAAAATAGTTTATTAAATTATTAATTACAGCTTCAACAGGACTGAATTTCTCAACATTTGATTTTAAAAAGCCAGCAACAACAGTATTGTTCCAGAGTGTGAAAATTTCTAAACTTTCTTCCAAGTGTTTTCTTTTGAGAATTTTTCTACCAAATCTAATTGAAGTTAATTCTCTTTCTTCATCAGTACTTCTCTCAAAAACTAAAGCTTTATTAGGGCTAAAATTGTACAGTCTTTCCTTTACTATACAATTTTTGTTTAATTCAACTTCATAAAAGTATTTTATTCCATTTTGAACAAATTCTAATTCAAATTTTGTATTTTGTTTTGGTGTATTTTCATCAAAAAGAAAAGGCTCAAAATTGAATTTATCATTTTTTTTATCAAATGGATTTGTACAAATCTCTCTTAGAAAATCCAGTGCTTTTAGAACCGTAGTTTTTCCAGACGCATTTGCACCATAAATCAAAGCCAATTTATTAAGGCGTAAACCTTTGATTGGCTCAATGATGTAGTAATCTTCCAAATGATCAGATTTGTTGGCTAAAAAAGATAAAGTTTGCTTTTCTTTTATAGAACCAAAATTTTCTACACTGAAATTAATTATCATTTTTAGTCTTATTTTTGTAATTCATTTACAAATTTACATATAAAAAATCCAATTACGCCTATTTTAAGTTATGAAATCATTTTCATTTATAATTTAAAATTTTGAATATTAATGATACCAGTCCGATTCCTATAAAAATCCAGGCAAATTTTTTGTTTTGAGCAAAACCGGGATTTTTAGTCACTTTCAGAAATATCCCGAAAGCCAGCATACAAGCAGAGGCAATAATTCCAAACATTATTGCCCTCTCAATCTGTTAAACTCATGGATCACTTCGTGATGGCTTACTGTTTTATCTTTGAAATAGGTTACGAAATGTTGCTTTTCTTCTTCCGTTGCGCCCATCTGGTTCAGGATATTCAGCAAATGCATTTTCATATGGCCTTTCTGAATTCCGGTAGTAACTAAAGAACGCAGTGCTCCGAAATTCTGCGCCAGACCGGATACTGCCATGATGCTCATTAATTCCTGTGCAGAAGGCTTTCCTAACAATGCGAGAGAAAACTTTACCAAAGGATGAAGATTCGTCAAACCTCCAACAACGCCTACTGAAATCGGAAGATCGATCCAGAATCTGAATATTCCGTTATCTATTGTACAATGGGTTAAAGAAGAATACTTTCCGTTTCTTGCCGCATAAGCATGTGCACAGGCTTCCGTTGCGCGGAAATCGTTTCCGGTAGCAATAACCACCGCATCTACCCCGTTCATAATTCCTTTATTATGCGTTGTAGCACGGAAAGGTTCAATTTCAGCAATTGTTACGGCCTGTTTGAATTTCCATGCGAACTCTTCATTGGAAATTCCGCTATCATCTTTCAGATCATCAATCTTGCAGGAAACTTCAGCTCTTACGATACAGTCGGGAGTGAAATTGGAAAGAATATTCATCACAATTTGTAAAGAGTTTTTCTCTTCTTCAGAAAAATCTTCATTTTCCGCCACTTCCTGTTTTAATGTTTTCCCGAATTTTTCCAGACATGAATTGATAAAATTCGCTCCCATAGAATCTACGGTATCGAAGCTGGCCTTCAACTGGTAATAATTCGGCATTTCAGCAGTTTTATCAATTAATTTGATATCTAAAATTCCGCCGCCGCGTTTCCGCATATTCGCCGTAATATCTTCTGTAGCTTCAAAAAGCTTTTTCTTTAGCCTGAAGTTGAAGAAATGTAATAATTTATGGGATTCTACGTTAAATATAAAATGGGTATGGCCGAGCTTTTCGGTGTTGATAATGGTTGTTTTAAAGCCTCCTTTATCGATCCAGAATTTTGCTGCTTTGGAGGCTGCCGCAACCACGGAACTTTCTTCAACAGCCATAGGTAAAGCCAGTAATTTCCCGTCAATAAGGAAATTTGGCGCAATTCCGTACGGCATGTAAAAGTTGGAAATGGTATTTTCAGAAAATTCTTCGTGAAGCTTCTGAATTTCGGCATTGTTATTCCAGTATTGCTGTAAAATCTGTTCGTAACTGCGATCGTTACTGAGGTATTCTGAGATGAGCCAATCGATTTTTCTTTGCTTGGAAAGTTTGGAAAAACCTTCTACCGGTTGATGATTCATAGTTTATCTTTAAAGAATTGTAAATATAGTGATTTTGTAACTTTCCGATGTTGATAACTTCAATCGAAAAAGATTGATATTTATCAATTTTGGAGCTAAATTTGAACCGCTCATCTTATCCAACGTTAAGATAATCAATTTAAAATATGAATTTTGACCGCCTGAAAGAAAAGCTCGAAATCCTTGCCGATGCAGCGAAGTATGATGTATCCTGCTCATCAAGCGGAGGTACGAGAAAAAATAAAAAAGGCGCTTTAGGAGATAGTTCCGTAAGCGGAATCTGCCATACATATACTGAAGACGGACGTTGTGTTTCCCTTTTAAAAATTCTTCTTACCAATCATTGTATTTATGATTGCGCCTATTGTGTTTCCAGAAGTTCCAATGATATCAAAAGAGCAGCATTCACGGTGGAAGAAGTGGTAGATCTTACCATTAATTTTTATCGGAGAAATTATATTGAAGGATTGTTCCTGAGCTCAGGGATCTTCAAAAATGCAGACACCACGATGGAACGTCTGGTGCGGGTAGCCAAAAAACTTCGTCTTGAAGAAAATTTTAACGGTTATATTCACCTGAAATCAATTCCCGGAGCGAGTGATGAGCTGATGCAGGAAGCTGCGCTGTATGCAGACAGACTATCCGTAAACCTCGAAATTCCTACAGAAAGCGGGTTGAAACTTCTGGCACCTGAAAAAAACAGGCAGGATATGATCAACCCGATGCGGTATATTCAGAAAGGGATTGATCAATATAAAGATGAAAAAAAGATTTTCAGAAAGGTTCCCAAATTTGCTCCGGCAGGACAATCTACCCAGATGATTGTAGGGGCAACCAACGAAAATGACCTTCAAATCATTAAAGTAGCCGATCATTTTTATAAAAATTTTAATCTGAAAAGAGTGTATTATTCGGGATATGTACCGGTGCTGGAAGATAAACGGCTGCCTTCTTTAACGACGGAAGTTCCGATGCTTCGTGAAAACAGGCTGTATCAATCTGACTGGCTGATGAGATTCTATGGCTTTAAAGCAGAAGAAATCCTCGATCCGAATATGCCTTTCCTTGACCTTGAGATGGACCCGAAAATGAGCTGGGCACTGCGACATCTGGATCAGTTTCCGGTCAATCTTCAGACTGCCGATTACCAGATGATTTTAAGAATTCCTGGAATCGGTGTAAAAACAGCAAAAAAGATTGTCAGCGCAAGACGTTTCCAGGTTCTTACAATGGAGCATCTCAGTAAATTAGGAGCAGCAGTTAACCGGGCACGATATTTTATTGATTTCAATGCAGGAAATGCTTACTTAAAATATTTAACGGATAAAAATTTCAGAAAATTACTGATTGGTGGGAGTTCTTCTAAGTTTCACAATCAGTTTTCGCAGCAATTGACTTTGTTTTAATTTAAGTTAAAGCTTTAGTCCATATTTGCTAAATATGGATATAATTTGTAATTTCGGAAAAAGAACAAGTAATGAATGTAAGTTTTACGAAAAAACAGGAAGATTATATTGCAGAGCAGATAAAATCGGGAGATTTTCAGAATGCCAGTGAAGTGGTACGGGATGCGTTACGGCTTCATAAAGTATATCGCCACAGAGTAATTCAGGATTTAAAAGCTGAAATCGAAAAAGGCTGGAACAGTAATCCGAGCCAGCGGTCGGTTAAGGATATTATTCAATCCAGGAAAGAAAAGCAATAATGTCTGGAAGCATCTACATCTTATCAGAAGCCGCGGATAAAGATCTGGAAGATATTTTTGATTACACCATAGAACACTTCGGATTTGAACAGGCTAAAAAATATCTTTTGGAAATTGAAAAAATTTTTAACGATTTATATTTACACCCGAAATCAGGCAAAACACGAAATGAAATAAAAAAAGGTTTATATAGTTTTCCTAAAGACAATCATATTATTTTCTACAGAATTTCAGAGAAACACATTTATGTGGTACGAGTACTCCACGGAAGCAGGGATATCCCCAATTATTTCTGAAAAACTACCCTGAAACACCTAAACAATATGTCATTGTTACATTTTTTACATTAAAATTGCTATATTAAAAATGACCACCCTACTCTACGATGGCAGTTTCGACGGACTTTTCACTGCAGTATTCGAAGTATTTGAGTACCGCTACAAAGACGTGGAAATCATAAGCAGAGAGAGATTTCACCAGGAGAATATTTTTGCTGAAATCCATGAGGTTATTACGCAAAATGATAAATCTGAAAGGGTTTTAAATAAACTCGAAAAAAACATAGGCAAACAAGGTATCCATGAACTTTTGAAAGTTTATCTGTCTGAAGATTCTGAAGCGGAACAGCTTATTTTATCAGCGGTAAGACAATCCATCAAACATCCGGATGAAAATATTCTTCAGAATTATGCTGATGAAGCTATTTTAAAAATCTCTAAAATCTGCAAATCCGTCAGTCGGGAAAGACACAGGATGACCGCTTTTGTCCGCTTTGAAAAAATGCAGGATGAGGTTTTCTTTGCTAAAATTGATCCTGACTTCAATGTGCTTCCGCTGATCAGGAAACATTTTAAAGACCGATATCAGGACCAGAAATGGATGATCTACGATTTACGCAGAAATTACGGACTCCTTTATGATCTGGAAACCTGCGACTTCTTTTATCCTGATGAAAGAATTGACCTCAACAAATATGAACAGAAATTTCATGATCAGGAAAAAAACTATCAGACGTTATGGCAACGGTATTTTACAAAAACCAATATTGTTGAAAGAAAAAATTTAAAACTGCATCTTCAGCACGTGCCTAAACGGTATTGGAAATATTTAACGGAAAAGTGGTAGATCACTTTCACTAAAACACTTTATTTAAATATCTTCAGTTTATTTTCCAAACCTTCAAATTTTAGACGTTTTAAATAATGTATATTCAAAACTCTTCTCAACTTACTGTTATTATCTGAACTTGTTTTTGTAAATTTGTGTTCGAAACTTTTTACTAGATGAAAGAGAGTGCTGTAAAAAAAATTGCAGTTCTTACCTCAGGAGGAGACTCTCCGGGTATGAATGCAGCATTAAGGGCGGTAGTGAGAACCGCAAATTACTATAATATCGAATGCTACGGAGTAAGAGAAGGCTACAATGGCCTTATAAACGGAGACTTTCTAAAGATGGGTCCCCGTTCCGTAAAAAATATAATCAATCAGGGCGGAACCATTCTGAAATCTGCCAGATCCATGGAATTTAAAACTAAAGAAGGCCGTCAGAAAGCCTATGACCACTGTGTACGACTTGGTATTGACGGGTTGGTTTGTATCGGAGGAGACGGAACTTTTACGGGTGCCAAAATCTTTAACGAAGAATTCGGGATCAGGGTAATCGGTGTACCGGGAACCATTGACAATGATATTTTCGGAACCGATAATACCATCGGATACGATACTGCCTTAAATACGGCAATGGAAGCCATTGATAAAATCCGTGATACAGCCACCTCCCACAACAGGGTTTTCTTTGTGGAGGTAATGGGACGTGATGCCGGTTTTATTGCACTGAACAGCGGATTGGCAACAGGTGCGCTCGATATTTTAATTCCTGAAAGAAAAGACAGTATCGATGAGCTTTTCACCAATTTCAGAAATGCGGAAAAGACCGGTAAAGCATCCAGTATTGTCGTGGTGGCAGAAGGTGAAAAATTAGCCAACGTATACGAACTGGCAGAAAAAACCAAGCAGGAGTTTCCGGATTATGATATCCGTGTGGCTATTTTGGGACACATGCAGAGAGGCGGCTCACCAAGCTGTGCAGACAGAGTGCTTGCAAGCAGACTGGGTTATGGTGCCGTAACCGGACTGATGGAAGGACAAACCAATGTAATGGCAGGAATGCGTTCTAATGATCTGGTGTACACCCCGATTGAAGAAGCCATTAAAAAACACAATGAAATCAATAAAGATCTTCTTCTGATTTCAGAAATTTTAGCAATCTAATATTTTAATATAATTTAAAACAAACTATTATGTCAACAATTAAAGTAGGTATCAACGGGTTTGGTAGAATCGGACGTCTTGTTTTCAGAGCAATGACTGAAAGAGATAACATTGAAGTGGTAGGAATCAACGACCTGATCAACGCAGAATACATGGCTTACATGTTAAAATACGATTCTGTACACGGTATTTTCCCGGGTGAAGTTTCTGTTGAAGGAAATGACCTTGTGGTAAACGGAAAAAGAATCAGAGTAACTGCTGAGAGAGACCCGAACAACCTGAAGTGGAACGAAATCGGTGCCGATTATATCGTTGAATCTACAGGATTATTCCTTGATAAAGAAAACGCTGCAAAGCATATCAATGCCGGTGCTAAAAAAGTAATCCTATCTGCGCCTTCAAAAGACGATACCCCAATGTTCGTAATGGGGGTAAACCATACTGAACTTACTGACGATATCAAAATTTTATCAAACGCTTCTTGTACAACAAACTGTTTAGCACCATTAGCTAAAGTAATTCACGATAACTTCGGGATCGTTGAAGGTTTGATGACTACCGTACACGCTACAACAGCAACTCAAAAAACAGTAGACGGTCCTTCCATGAAAGACTGGAGAGGAGGCAGAGCGGCTTTGAATAACATCATCCCTTCTTCTACAGGTGCTGCTAAAGCGGTAGGAAAAGTAATCCCTTCATTGAACGGAAAATTAACAGGGATGTCTTTCAGAGTACCTACGGTTGACGTTTCTGTAGTAGACTTAACAGTAAGATTGGAAAAAGCGACTTCTTACGATGAAATCTGTGCAGCAATCAAAGCAGCTTCAGAAGGAGAATTGAAAGGTATTTTAGGGTATACTGAAGATGCTGTTGTTTCTCAGGATTTCGTAGGAGATAAGAGAACTTCAATCTTTGATAAAGATGCCGGTATCATGCTTTCTCCAAACTTTGTAAAACTTGTTTCCTGGTATGACAACGAAATGGGTTACTCAAACAAATTGGTAGATATGTTGATCCACGCCGCGTCTTTATAATAAGTAATGAGCGATCAGTAATAAGTAATAAAAAACCTTCCCGATGGGAAGGTTTTTTTATATACATCCAACAAAAACTATTTAAATAGACTGGAAAAGCCAAAATTAAAGCCGCCAACTAAAAACATTTTTGCAGGATCAGAATAAGTTGTACTGTTACCATCAAAATTACTTCCCACAGACATCTGAAACGTAAAGCTATCCGAGAGTTTGTATGCAAATGAAAAAGCGGTCCTGGAAGTATGATTTTTCAACATTGTATCCGGTTTTTCGCTTAGATATCTAGAAATATATTCACCGGAAATACTAATCCTATTGTGGATCCATTGCAGCTTGCCTCCAAACTCATAATAATCTGAGACATCGGTTTGCTTTGCATTAAAAGTCATTCTTGAAACAGCAATAATATCGAAAAAGTCGGATGACTCTTTATCTTTATTAATATTAAATCTGTATGAAGGAGTAATCCATATTGATGTTTTAGCACTTTTAAGCTGTTTCCATTGACTTTCTACGGCCAGACTTGCATTAGCTATGGCGAATTCAAGCATGAAACCTTCCCTTGCTAAAGGAAAAGTATATTCATTTATATCATTAATTGTAATTTCTGATATATGTTTCAAGTTTTCAACAATACTTTTGATTCTCTCTATATCATTTTCGTTTAAAGAATTACGACCAATCATCTGCCGAAGTAATAACTTAATGATCCTTTTTTTCTTTTCTTCTATTAATTTAAGGCTTCCTTTAGAAAAAGCTTCTTCCAGATACGTCTCAAGATCATCAATTCTTCCTATTTCTTTAACAGATTCAAGAATTTGGAAAAGCACTACTACCTCATTACTAGCCACATACCATTCTGCAAGCTTTTTTACGGTTTTTTTTGATGGCTTCCCCTGTACTAACTGTAAATGCATCCCAACCCCAAGTGCCGTACCTTTTTGTGCTCCTCCAAATGTTAGAGTATCACTTGCTGAACTTGCAAATGAAAAAGTAAGGCTCCGCAAAAGATTATTTCCATAGTTGCTGCTAAAGATATAATCGATGTTCTCATAATTACTTTTATTTTTATTTTTCCCCCAGTAATACGGTGAAGTTTCAATAGCAAAACCAGGTTGTAGTTTTTCATTAACAACAGCTGAGTTTACACTTGCGAGAAAATCAGTCGGCGAATTAGGCCGCTGAATATTTTCTGGCTCAACCCCTAATACAACGAATGCAGGAGAAGATTTAAGCTGCAAAGATGTAATATTCAAATCTTGTGCTTTTATCCCTGCAAATGTGATGAAAAACACGAATACACTGAAAATATACCCTCCTTTCATGATATTATGAATTTAATTAATGTAATAAATATAAAAGGGTTCTGAGCAGTACTTTCAGCAACGAATTCATTCTCAAAGTCCTCATCCTCTACTTCAAATTTTAAAGTATATTTAATCCTAGAAGGTAAAGCACCTTTTTCAGCTCCATTTGAAAAGCGGGATACATGGGAAAATAATGCAAATCTTACATTATTCAAATCCTTACAAAATCCCAAATCTTTTTTAACTATATCAGGAGTTGGATCAAAATCCTGAGGATATCCCTTCAAATTCATTCCATGTATTAAATACATTTTCCATCCCTCTTTAAGAAGTTCGGTTTTTGTTGAAATAAATAACTTTTTGTTTCCATACCTAGGAGATATATTAAATTTCACATACTCTCCATTGTTCTCTGTTTTAATAGGATTTTCATTCATAATACTTATTTTGTCAGGTTATTATCTATTAGTTTTTGGTAAGTTTGATTACAAATCGACTTATCTTGTCTTTACAACCATATCATGTAAATTCACAATACATTTACTCTTATTAATTTTAATTACATTTAAAATGTCTGTAATTAGAAAAATGGGATATTCAGAATTAAGTTTCCATGATCTATAATTTTATTTAAAACTACAATACTTTTCTGCCACACGAAATACCACAAAAAGGTGATTTTTTTAACATAATTTTATTATTTTTAACAAAACATTAACCGTGAAGAGAAAACATCTTACAAATGCTAAGAAGCCGCATCCCCTTATTAAAGTATGGAATAACTATCCTGAAATATTGCAGAATGACAGCAAAATATTACCGGCACCATCAATTGAGAAGGTTATAGGCGAAATTTTTGCTCCCGGTAAATTTTATTATTACATCATCAACTTTGCCGACAGTACCATCTTCAATCATCATGAAAATATCCTGAAAATACATGGCCTTCAAAAATATCCTACTCACCTTAAAGAAATTATAGATCTGATCCATCCCGATGATCTTGAATTTGTAATGGATGCCGAAAGAATGTCGATCGAAAAAATGAAAGAAATTAACGGCTTTGATTTTCAGCAGGAATTAAAAACCAGCTATTGTTTTCGGATGAAGACTCCAGATGGAAACTACCAGCTCTTTAACCATCAGGCATTACATACTTATAAAGATGATAAAGGAAGACTGTTACAGGCTGTAAACATCCACACCAATATTGAGCATATAACCTCTGAAAACTCATTCACAATTCTTGTTTCAGGAATTAATGGACGGGAAGATTTTCACCAGATGCATTGGCAGAAAAATGAGAAAATCAAACAATCGGTACCCGTAATTTTCACCAAAAGAGAAGTAGAAGTTATCAGCTGTATTGCAAAAGGATGTTCAACAGCAAAAATTGCTGATTCATTAAGCATTTCGCAAGAAACGGTACGTACTCACAGAAAAAATATTTTAAGAAAATCGGGATGTAGTAACAGTTCCCAACTTATAAAAAAGACAATTGAATGGGGATATTTATAAAAAGCTATCTTCCTGACAAATCTCACCTTCCTTTTTCGGCGTAAAACTTGTATTTTTATTGTTGATGAAAACCACGATCTTACCGCCTCGTTACAAAGACTCCCCGCACTTTAAAGATTTCTGGACAAAAGGCAACGGAAAGCAGCTGATTGATTTTACCGGTGCTGAAGTGAATTTCAAAGATTTTGAAAAATTTTCGCCCTACTATTATCATGTAGATGAAACCGGAGATGAGGTTGTAAAAGATATTTATTTTACTAAAAGTTTTCGTGAAGCTTCAAAAGAGATCGAAAAGTATATCCGGGATGGCGTTTCTGAAAATGAAAATATTCCTGAAAGTGTTAAAAAGATATTTCTGCAAACACAAACGATTCCGGAATGGCTCAGTTATGACCTATTAAAAAGCGGCGCAGAACTCTGCATGAGAGCCAATCTGGATTCCCTGATTTCTCTTCGGGATTACTGCCTGATGGGAGGATATGATTTTGCCTATCTGAATAAGCCGCTTATCGTAACCGAAGCTTTAAAAAAGGGCGCCGTTAAAAGATTATCAGAGACGCTTGATTTTTGGGTAAATGTTACCCGATACAACGCACTGGAACTTCATAAAAAAGGCTACGAATTTACCATTAAAACAAGACTGATCCATTCCTACGCCAGACTTTCGATCAGAAAACATTACAAAAACTGGGATACGGAGAACTGGGGCGAGCCAATCAACTCCTGGGATATGATGGCTACCTATATCGGTTTCAGTCTGGTTTTCCTGCATAGTCTGCATAAACTTGGAAATACTTTTTCCGAACAGGAAGAAAACGGACTTTTTCATCTCTGGAAATATGTAGGATACCTCTTGGGCATTCCGGAAAAACTTTTACCTGAAAACAAAAAACAGGCTACTGAATTTTTTTTTATGTGGACATCTATTCAACCGCCAGCTGATGAAGATTCAGTTTTGCTGGCTCATTCTTTACTGAACGAATCATTGGAAAATCCTATTTTAAAATATAAATTTCAAAGAAAAAACTTACGCTATTTACACATCTGCTGTACATGGTTTTTGCTGGATGATAAGGTCTGTAAAAGACTCCAGATTCCTGAGGTCAGCAATAAAAAATTATTTCCTGTCACTAAAAAAATCATCAATAAAATCTATGATAAAGTGGTGAGCCGGAATCAAAGAATAAGGAAAGGAAACAAAGACCAAATGAAAGTGCTTACAGACTATTTAAGCATTACTAAAAACTCAAATTTTCATTAGGTAAACATCTGATAATCTTTAACAATTCAATTTTTAAAAGATAACCAGAACACTGATTAATATATCTTTTAAAAGACAAATATCATTATTAAAATTTTATAATTTTTTAACTATAAAAACAGTTTTTAATGGTAGGCAATATTAGTTTTTCACTATAATTTTTCGTATTTTTGATAAATTATTTAAACAACAGATGAGTAATATAGACGACAAGAAAAAGGCACTAGCATTGGTGCTTGACAAGCTAGATAAAACATACGGAAAAGGAACTGTAATGACATTAGGTGACAGTTCTGTGGACAATACCATTGAAGTGATTCCTTCCGGATCTCTGGGATTAGATATCGCTTTAGGAGTGGGCGGTTACCCGAGAGGAAGAATCATTGAGATCTACGGTCCCGAATCTTCCGGTAAAACAACATTAACCCTTCATGCTATTGCAGAAGCTCAGAAAGCAGGAGGAATTGCGGCATTCATTGATGCGGAGCACGCTTTCGACAGAACCTATGCAGCAAAGTTGGGAATCGACCTTGAAAACCTTATCATCTCCCAGCCGGACAACGGGGAACAGGCATTGGAAATCGCTGATAATCTGATCCGTTCCGGAGCGATTGACATCGTGGTCATTGACTCGGTTGCAGCGCTTACTCCGAAAGCGGAGATTGAAGGAGAAATGGGAGATTCCAAAATGGGTCTTCATGCAAGATTAATGTCTCAGGCTTTAAGAAAACTAACGGCAACCATTTCAAGAACAAAATGTACCGTAATTTTCATTAACCAGTTGAGAGAAAAAATCGGAGTAATGTTCGGAAATCCTGAAACAACAACCGGAGGTAATGCCTTAAAATTCTATGCTTCCGTAAGAGTAGACATCAGAAAAGCAAGTGCACCGATCAAGCAGGGAGACGAAGCCATCGGAAGCCGCGTGAAAGTGAAAATTGTTAAAAATAAAGTAGCGCCTCCTTTCAAACAGGCAGAATTTGACATCATGTATGGAGAAGGAGTTTCCAAAACAGGGGAAATTCTGGATCAGGCTGTAGAACAGGGAATTGTAAAGAAAAGCGGATCATGGTTCAGCTATGAAGACACCAAACTGGGACAAGGCCGTGATGCAGTTAAAGATGTGTTGAAAGACAATCCTGAACTTGCAGAAGAACTTGAAAATAAAATCAAGGAAGAATTAAAAAATAAATAATTTTTAATTTTAAAATATTCAAAGACAGTCTGAAAAGGCTGTCTTTTTTATTTAGTGAGAAAAAATTTTTCTTAAAGCGTATTCTTTTTCTGATTTGATAGATGATTGGTTGTTAGTTTATTCAACCACCCGTCAAAAATTCTTTGGAATTTTTGCCTCCCTCTGTAGCCGGGGAATTTTAGCGCTTATATTAAAGCAGTTCTTAATTTAAATATAAAAATGCCAAAATGTCAGTTTCTGTCGAACGGTATTTTTTTTGAGAAAGAAAAGGAAAATCAAAACTAAATTATTATGACTAAAGGAAATATTAATGTATCGGTGGAAAATATTTTTCCCTTAATTAAAAAATTTCTTTACAGTGACCATGAAATATTCTTAAGAGAATTGATCTCCAATGCAACGGATGCAACTTTGAAATTAAAGCATTTAACAAGTATCGGAGAAGCAAAAGTTGAATACGGAAATCCGAAAATTGAGGTTAAGGTTGATAAAGAAAACAAAACGCTTCACATTATCGATCAGGGAATCGGGATGACCGGTGAAGAGGTTGAAAAATACATCAACCAGGTAGCCTTTTCAGGAGCTGAAGAATTTTTGGAAAAATATAAGGACACGGCGAAAGATGCCGAAATTATCGGGCATTTCGGGCTCGGATTTTATTCCGCTTTCATGGTTGCAGAGAAAGTTGAAATTGTAACGAAATCTTACAAAGATGAACCGGCAGTTCGATGGATTTGCGACGGAAGCCCTGAATTTACCCTTGAAGAAACTGCAGACAAAACAGAACGTGGAACGGAAATCATCCTTCATATTGCTGAAGATTCTACAGAGTTTTTAGAAGAAGGCAAAATCCGTGAACTATTATTGAAGTATAATAAATTCATGCCTGTTCCTATCAAGTTCGGAACAAAAACCCACACTTTACCTTTACCGGAAGACGCTCCGGAAGACGCCGTTGCAGAAACGGAAGAAGTTGATAATATCATTAACAACCCGACTCCGGCATGGACAATCGCTCCAAGCGAACTGACGAACGAAGATTACATGAAATTTTATCATGAACTTTATCCGATGCAGTTTGAGGAACCTTTGTTCAACATCCATTTGAATGTTGATTATCCGTTCAATCTTACCGGAATTTTGTTTTTCCCAAAATTGAGCAACAATTTAAATATTGAAAAAGATAAAATCCAGCTTTATCAAAACCAGGTTTTTGTAACCGATGAAGTAAAAGGGATCGTTCCGGATTTCTTAATGCTGCTTCGCGGAGTGATTGATTCTCCGGATATTCCGCTGAACGTTTCCCGTTCGTATCTTCAGGCAGACGGTGCCGTAAAGAAAATCTCTTCTTATATCACCAAGAAAGTGGCCGATAAGATGTCTTCCCTTATCAATGAAAACCGTGAAGATTATGAGAAAAAATGGAACGATATTAAAGTCGTTATTGAATACGGAATTGTAACGGAAGAAAAATTTGCTGAAAAAGCTGACAAATTTACCCTCTACCCGACTACCGACGGAAAATACTTCCTTTGGAATGAACTGGAAGAAAAAATAAAAGCTAACCAAACGGATAAAGACGGCAACCTCATCGTTCTGTATGCTTCTAATGCGGACGAACAGCACAGCTATATTCAGGCAGCAAAAGATAAGGGGTATGAAGTCCTTCTTTTAGACTCCCCGATCATTCCTCACGTGATTCAGAAACTGGAAACGTCTAAAGAGAAAATCTCTTTTGCAAGAGTTGATGCCGACCACATCAATAACCTCATCAAAAAAGATGAGCCTGTTATTGCCAAATTAAATGAAACGGAAAAAGAATCCTTAAAGAAATCTGTTGAAGAAGCGATTACGGATAAGAAATTTACCATTCAACTTGAAGATTTGGACAGCACCGATGCACCATTCACCATTACCCAGCCTGAATTCATGAGAAGAATGAAAGACATGCAGGCAACCGGCGGCGGAATGTTCGGGATGGGAGGATTTCCTGAAATGTACAATCTTGTGGTAAACTCCAACAGTGAATTTGCCGGACAGATTCTGAAAACCGAAAATACGGAAGAAAAAGCAGGACTGATTCAGCACGCTTTGGATCTGGCAAAACTTTCCCAGAATTTATTGAAAGGAAAAGAATTGACAGATTTTATCCAGCGAAGCTATAAGCAATTGGAAAAATAATTGATCTTATGATAGGTGTCGGGGCGACTTTGTCGCCCCGACACTTTTTTTATTATATGGTCGGATACCATCCCACCCTGATATTGGTTGCCACTGTGTGGCTCCGGTTGATTGGTATTAATTTTTTTTGATTGGATTAGCATCCAATCCTGATATAGGTCGCCACTTCGTGGCTCCGTGGGTTGCTGAACAGTAATTTCTGATTTTTATACATCATAATTCCAGCATCGGATCCCAAAACAGTTTTTTAAAATCTTTAATCCTAAAATTTTCGACAGCTATTCCTTCTGCTTCCAGCCTTTGCCGGAATTCGGGTACCGATAATGTTCCTGAGCTGGATATGACACGATGGGCGGGAACATCTGGCGGACATCCTCCCATCGCTTTCCCGACATGACGGGAATGGTTGGGAAAGCCCACCGCTTTCGCTATGGCTCCATAACTTGTTACTCTTCCTTTGGGAACTAATTTCGTGATTTCCCAAACCTGTTGTTTAAAAACTTCATTCATAATAAAGGATTCGTAAAGTCAAAAGTAAGAAATATCATCTCAATTCTATTTAATTTGTGGTATTCTTATCATAGATCAAGATCAGAGTGGTATTTAGTACGTACCTTTATTACAGGAAAAATTCAGAAACTATGGCGAATTTAAAAGGAAAAGTAATAATTGTAACAGGAGCCGCAATGGGATTGGGTTTGTCTGCCGTAGAAGTGCTGGCGTCAAAAGGAGCAGATCTTACTCTTGTTGATTATAATGATGAAGCACTAAATAAGACCAAAGAAGAATTAACATCTAAATTCCCGGAAAGAAAATTTCTGACTGTAGCAGCAGATGTTTCCGTAGAAGAGAATGTAAAAAATTATGTTGACCAGACGGTGAAAGAATTCGGTAAGGTTGACGGACTCTATAATAATGCCGGGATTGAGGGAAAACAGGCTCCATTAGTGGATTACGATATTGATGTTTTTAAAAAGGTAATTGATATTAACCTTTTGGGTGTGTATTACGGGATGAAATATATTATCCCCGAATTACAGAAAAACGGCGGCGGAAGAATTGTAAATGTTGCTTCCGTAGGAGGAATCCGGGGAGTTCTGAACCAGACGGCGTATGTTGCTACGAAACATGCCGTAGCGGGGATGACCAAAAATGCAGCCCTGGAATACGGTAAAGATAATATCCTGACCAACGCCATCGCACCCGGAGCGATCCTTACGCCCATGGTTGCCGAGGCTTTCAGACAGGTGAATCCTGATGATCCGAAAACAGCTGAGAAGGAGTACGCTTCCAGAAACCCGACCAGAAGGCTGGGAGATCCTGAAGATGTTGCTCATCTCGTAGCCTATCTTTTAAGTGATGAGAACGGATATGTTTCCGGACAGGTAATTGCCATCGATGGTGGCGAATCTAATATGTACGGAAATCCGTAAAATAGTGTGATGAAGTGTTAAGATTGCCTGCAGAAGTGCGGGCAATTTTTATTTGCTGTTACTGATACGTATGATTGCATAATTTTTGAATATCAACATAAAAAATAGCTGCTATGAAAAAATCATTTTTCCGTTGGCTGAATAGGATGAATAAAGCGATACTTCCTAAATTAAGCAATAAAGATCCCAACAAGCTGACAAAGATTCAAAAGGGAATCCTGGCGTACCGATATTATGTACTGGTAAATTCGCTGGATTGATTTGCGTGAGGGATATGGAGGGTGCGAGCGAAGCGAGCAGTCTCTTGAGACCGGAACGAAGTGGAGCCCGGAGCAGCCCGACCTGAGCAGCCGGAGAAACATGGAGAAGGGCACGCCATTATTTAAATATAATATCGCGCCGATTTGCAAATAAGCAGATTTTTGAACAAAAAAAAACGTCCCAACACATTGGAACGTTCGTATAAATTTAGGCTTTGAACTTCGCGTTCCAGCTTATGAATTTTCTAAGATATAAGAGAACATCAATGGTGCACAGATGGTAGCATCACTTTCAACGATAAATTTCGGTGTGGTGATATCAAGCTTACCCCAGGTGATTTTCTCGTTTGGAACTGCCCCTGAATAGGAACCGTAGGAAGTCGTAGAATCTGAAATCTGACAGAAATATGACCAGAACGGAATATCATGCATTTCCATATCCTGATACAGCATCGGCACTACACAGATTGGGAAATCACCGGCAATACCTCCACCGATCTGGAAGAATCCTACTCCTTTTCCTGACGAGTTTTTCGTGTACCAGTCTGCAAGATAAGCCATATATTCAATCCCTGATTTCATGGTGGAAAATTTCAGTTCTCCCTTGATGCAGTAAGATGCAAAAATATTCCCCATTGTAGAATCTTCCCATCCCGGAACAACAATCGGCAGGTTTTTCTCTGCTGCAGCGATCATCCATGAGTTTTCTCTCGGAATTTCGTAATACTGCTCCAAAACTCCTGAAAGGATCATTTTATACATATATTCGTGCGGAAAATATCTTTCTCCCTTGTTATCGGCATCTTTCCAGATTTCATAGATGTGTTTCTGCAGTCTTCTGAAAGCTTCCTCTTCCGGAATACAGGTATCTGTAACCCTGTTCAGCCCTCTTTCCAGCAGATCCCACTCTTCCTGCGGCGTAAGGTCTCTGTAATGAGGAACTCTTTCGTAGTGAGAGTGCGCTACAAGATTCATAAGGTCTTCTTCAAGGTTTGCCCCTGTACAAGAGATAAAATCTACTTTGTCCTGACGGATCATTTCTGCAAGAATTTTTCCTAATTCCGCCGTAGACATTGCTCCTGCCAATGTAATCATCATTTTCCCGCCATCTTTAAGATGCGCCACATATCCTTTTGAAGCGTCTACCAATGCCGCTGCATTAAAGTGCAGATAATACTTTTCTATGAATTCAGTAATCGGTTTGCTCATTTAATTATTTTTTGCAAAGATAAAACTTAAAAACGGAATGTAGCGGCTGCACTCAAAGAAACTCTGTGTAAACCTTCTTTTTGGTCTTCATCAAAATCATAAGTAACGCCGTTAATTTTCATTTTATTGAGTGTTCCGGCAGTAAGCCCGAGTTTCGGTCCGATCAAAATATTTTTTGTGATCTGATACTGATAGGCGAAATTAAGCTCGGCCCCGAGATTAGATCCTGTTCCTTTTACATTTGCCGTTTTAGTGGTATAAGAAATAACTCCTAACGCCATATCAATAAACATCTTATGTCTGGTCTCCTCAGTAAAATTGGAAATCATAACAGCAGGGCCGAAAAAGTTGATTTGATCTTTGGTGGTCACCGGAACTGAAACAGGCATATTATTTACATACCCTAAAATATAGCCCTCGCTGGAAGCACTGAAATTGGAATATTTTGCTCCTACAGATAAGATTGGGGATACCTGATAGTATGCTGAAATATCGAAATTCATTCCGCTTTTCAGTCCTTTTACATATTCCTCCTCCTCTCTGGAAAGACCTGAAACCGTTTTGGCGGTTCTCCACGCATAACCTACAGATGGAATAATTGAAAATTTCTGTGCAAATGAAAATGCAGATATAGAAATGAATACGGCTGCAATAAGTTTTCTGATCATTAGTTTACTATTTTGCCGCAAAAATATAGTAATAAAGTGAATTATCCGCAGAAAGTAAAAAATTTAACATTCAGGCACCTGCACTAAAATTATAGTTGCCGGTTAATACCTGAATTTTCGGTTGTCCTTTTTTTCAGACAATTTCTTTTTGTTATCCAGCCGTTTTTGTTTCTGTGCTTTTGAAGGTTTTGTAGCAAAACGCTTTCTAGGAACAATCAAAGCTTTATCAACAATATCGACAATTTTTTCAATGGCTTTGGTTTTATTCATCAGCTGGGTTCTTGCTTCAGATATTGTTAAAAATAAAAAGCCTTCTGAATTAATCCTGTTTTTGAGTTTTTCGTAAATGATTTCTTTTTGTTCATCAGTAAAAAAATCAGAACCGGAAACTTTCCAGAGAACCGTTACGGAAGTCTCCACTTTATTCACATTCTGTCCTCCTGCACCGCTGCTGCGTGAAGTCTTAAAAGAGAGTTCTTTTGAAAAGTCCTTCATAATTGTATCGTTTTAATTCAATGACTTACCGTATATTTTTCAGTTCAATTCTGTTAACCTTACCGTTTGGCGTTCTTGGAATAGTCTGTGTAAAAACAATTTCCTTAGGCCTGTGAAAGCTTTTCTCAAAAGGAAGTGATGCAATTTTATTAATGATGTCCTGAGATTCCTGCCCTTCTATAACCAATATCAATTTTTGTCCCAAACGTTCATCCTCCCTTCCAATAAAAACTGCTTCATTGGGAATTTCTTTCTTTACTAAAGCTTCCAGCTGCTCCGGAAAAATTTTAGCGCCACCTGAATTAATGACGTTATCTATTCTTCCCAAAAACCTGAACTGATTATTATTTTTAATTTCAACTAAATCATTCGTCTGTAAAACATCGGTATTAAGATGAGGCGCAAAAATTCTCAGGCAACCCCTTTCATCAGTAGAAATTTCAACATTTTCAAAAGCGGTAAAAAATGTTTCCGATACAGGATAAATTTGTTTCAACGCAATATGAGAAAGCGTTTCTGACATTCCGTAGGTTTCAAAGATCCGGGAACCTTTTGATCCGAGTGTATTGAAAATTTTATCTTTTAAACTTTCCGAGACAGCAGCACCGCCGATAATTACATTTTTTATCCAATGTAACTGGTCCAGCGAATTTTCCACCTGAAGGGGTGTCATGGCGCAGAAGTCTATTTTATCATTAATATTCTGCAAGGGTTTTAGAGAGGGCTCTGCAACTGTAAGTGTTAGATTTTTGACGATAGACCGGACGATCATCATTTTTCCGGAAATGTATTCAACCGGAAGGCATAGTAACGCTGTGTCGCTTTCCTTTAACCCTAAAAAATTGCAGGTCATTTCTGCAGAAGCCACCATTTTATTTTTTTCAATTTCAAAAATCTTGGGAGCTCCCGTAGAGCCGGAAGTCTGAACCAACAACATTTTCTTATCGGAAAACCATTCTTCCAGAAAAGCTTTGACTTTTTTTTCAAATTCGGTTTCGGAAGGTAATTGATTCAGATTGAGATTTTTGAAGTCTATCAGCATAATGATCACAAATAAAGGAGATGTAAATTTATAAAAAACTTCAAAAAGTTCTTGGAAATAATGAAAAAAGCTGTAAATTTGCACCACTCAAACAGAGAAAGACTCATGGTGTAGCGGTAACACTACTGATTTTGGTTCAGTCATCTGGGGTTCGAATCCCTGTGAGTCTACATAACAGGAAGAATGTTTATCATTTTTCCTGTTTTTGTTTTAATGTTAACAGGTAATTATGGAGGTTTGGTTATTTATTGCCAGTGATTCTTATTTTTGAGAAAGTACATAACCAATTATTCTCCGCTTTGCTTGGATCAAAAATTACACTTTACATAATTATCCGCCGCTGTTGGCAACAGATGTTTTTCTATTTATTTAACTTTTCTAATTCGGGTAGCTCACTTTTATATTTTTCAACATCCCAGATTAAATTCCAGTTTTTAACATAATCCGACATTAAACCTAAGCCAACTTCTTTTCTTCTTTCATCAACATGGTCAGGATCAATTAAAGGTAAAACATATTGGGTTTTATTATTCGGATTAGTTCCTATTTGACTTCCGTATATTTGTTTTCTACCTTCCCGAATTTCTATTCGGTCAATTAACAAAGCTAAAGAACCTGCATTTGCATTTCCTTTTGTTACAGCGTCTCTCATCATTGGTAAATATTTTTTTTGTGTTTCCAAATCTGAATGTTGAATTACAAGAAATAACGCACTATTGGCTTGTGCACCTACTTTGTCTTTACCGACCCAACCTTTTTCATCTAATATTTTTTTTACTTTTAATAAGTTAATAGAGTCTTGCTGAATTGTTATTTTCCAGAGATCATTCATTTCTTTAGAATTCTGACCGAATTTTTTTTGAGTTTCATTTATTTGAATTCTATATTTTTGGTCTTCATCAAGAATTGTTAATAATTCAGCCTGCAAGGGTTTATCGTAATTTGCTTCTATCAACGCTATTTTTTTTTCTAATTTTTCAATTGCTTTTCCCCATTCCTTCTTTGAATGTAAATTTTCTAAGTCACTATCTAAATTTAAGTGCTTTAAATTTGTCCAGCCATTTTCTATTGACAAGTTCAACCATTTAAATGCTGTTTTTGTATTTCCTGCCAAAGAAGATGCGCATGCACCATTATACAAATGACTTGGATTTTTGCTTTCAATTTTAAAAGCTTTATTATATACATCCGTAGACATTTTATAATCTTTTGCTTTATATAATTGATCAGCTTCACTTATTAATTTCGAATATTCTTGTGCATCAATGCTTGTGCATAAACATAATAACAACAAAATATAAATATTGTTTCTCATTTTCCTGTTTTTGTATTGTTATCGATAACTCAACGGGTAATTTATTTTAATACTAATTTATATCATCAATTATTTCTTCTGGACCTCCCGGTAATGGTTCCCGATATTAACGGCGATGGAAATCACCAATCCTTTCACAAATGACCAAAACAGGATTTCGTTTACATTATCTTCGGTAAAATCAGAATCACTATAAAAATTGATGTCAATAAAAAATATTACTATTGACAAAGCCAAAGCTCCTATCAGGATAACTCCCACTCTTCTTAAGTTCATTAAAAGTTATTTAGTTACAGTTTATCAAGATTCTCCGGAATTGAAATTCCCTTTTTCTTTATGTACTCCAGCAGTCCGTTGTATTTTTCTTCGTAATCGTTGGTTCCGCACTTATCGGAAATGCTGCAAATTTCGGAAGGCTTTATTCCTAAAATGTCGGATATTTTTGTAAGAATTTCCAGATTGATTTTCACTTTGGAATTTTCAATATCAGAATACGCTTTCTGCGATATTCCCATTTCAAAAGCCATATATTCCTGTGTTAAATCCTTACTCCTGCGGATTTTCCTGATATTTTGACCACATATTTTCATGCCATGCCGTTTTAGTAGTTTTCGGTATATTTTAGAAGGATATCTATTAGCCTTACACAAAGTTAGTGAATACCTTTGGCAAAACATTATTACGCTACATGATATTTTTATTTATTGAAACTTAAGTTAAAAATTTACGCTAAACTTTTGTCTTAAAATAAAGAATATCACTTCAGGACAACACCTTAGGAATTATGGAGACGCAAAAATTTAATTATGACAATAATATTGTCAGAGCATTTCTCTATGCTACAATTGCATTCGGCCTGGTTGGTTTTTTACTTGGTCTTACCGCTGCACTGATGCTTTTTTACCCCGAACTTCCGGAATTTTTATTTGGAACAGACGACAGCACTATTAAAAGTCTGGCTTTAGGAAATATCCAGGGATTAATCAATACACAGGGAGCGTTAGGCTTCGGAAGGATCAGAATGCTGCATACAAGTGCCGTGATTTTTGCTTTCGTATGTAATTCCTTTTTCTGCGGCGCGTACTACAGCATGCAGCGCTTACTGAAAACCAGAATGTACAGCGATACTCTATCATGGTTGCATTTCTGGACATGGCAGATCATGATCGTTTCTGTAGTGATCACCTTCCTGATGGGGATCAACACCTCTAAAGAATATGCAGAACACGAATGGCCTATTGATATTTTGATCACCATTTCATGGGTAATTTTCGGAATTAATATGTTCGGAACCATTGCCAAGCGAAGAGTAAGACACCTGTATGTTGCCATCTGGTTCTATCTGGGAACATGGATCGCCGTAGCCATGCTTCATATTTTCAATAATTTGGAGGTTCCATTATCATTCACCACATGGAAATCATATTCTATTTATGCAGGAGCTAAGGATGCTCTGGTACAGTGGTGGTATGGCCACAATGCCGTTGCATTCGTACTCACCACTCCGGTTTTAGGTTTAATGTATTATTTCTTACCTAAAGCTGCAGACAGACCGGTATTTTCCTATAAATTATCCATTATCCACTTCTGGTCACTGATTTTCGTTTACCTTTGGGCAGGACCTCACCATCTTCAGTACACGGCTTTGCCAGCCTGGGCACAAGCAGTGGGAACCGGGTTCTCCATTATGTTGATTGCTCCATCCTGGGGAGGTATGCTTAACGGACTTCTCACGTTGAGAGGAGCCTGGGACAAAGTAAGAGAAAATCCTATTCTTAAATTCTTCGTGGTAGCGGTGACCTGTTACGGTATGGCAACTTTTGAAGGGCCGTTATTGGCGACAAAATCTTTAAATAAAATAGGACATTATACCGACTGGGTAATCGGTCATGTGCACATCGGAGCATTGGGATGGAACGGTTTCATGGCATTCGGAATTGTATATTACCTGATTCCCGTAATGTGGAGAACACCGCTTTGGTCTAAAAAACTCGCCAATTTGCATTTCTGGTTGGGAACGTTGGGAATCATTTTCTATGCTGTTCCAATGTACATCTCCGGATTTACACAGGGATTAATGTGGAAACAGTTCAACCCGGACGGAACCTTGGTTTGGAAAAACTGGCTGGATACGGTAACGGCAATTATTCCGTACTACAAAATGAGATTTTTAGGAGGTCTGTTTTATATTTCGGGTGCCATTTTAATGGTTGTGAATGTAATCAAAACCATTAGAGCCGGTTCATTCCAGAAAAACGTTCCTGCAGAAGCCCCTGCGTTAGCTAACATCGGAAGCGCGAGAAAAGAAGGCGAAGGCCTGCACCTTTGGATCGAAAGAACTCCGAGAATTATGACTATTTTGGCTTTCATTACCGTGGCAATAGGTGGTCTTGTAGAAATCATTCCGACTTTAACATTAAAACAAAGTGTACCGACCATTACTGCCGTAAAACCTTATTCTCCACTGGAGCTGGAAGGAAGAGATTTATACATCAGAGAAGGATGTAACGCCTGTCACTCCCAGATGATCAGACCGTTCCGTGATGAGATCGTACGATTTGAAGGGAAAAACGGGCAGTATTCCAAGGCGGGAGAGTTTGTTTACGACAGACCGTTCCTCTGGGGATCTAAAAGAACCGGACCGGATTTGCACAGGGAAGGCGGAAGAAATCCTGATTCATGGCATTTCAAACATATGTACAACCCGAGAATTACTTCAGCCGGCTCCATTATGCCTCGTTTCCCGTGGCTGATTACCAATAAACTGGATAAAAAACAAATGGTTGACAAAATGAAGCTGATGAAAAATTATTTCGATGTTCCTTATACCAAAGCTGAGATCGATTCCGCCAACCAATGGGCAGATAACCAGGCAAAAGGTATTGTTAAAAGAATTTATTCCGAAGCAGCAGATGTGAAGCAGCAGGTGGAAAAAGACAGAGCAGTAAAAGGAGCATCCTTTGTTCCGCTTGAGGACAGAGAAATAGTAGCTATGATTGCCTACCTGCAAAGATTGGGAACGGATATTAAAACCACGCAGATACAAACCGCAAGTGCAGATAATTAAAATTGATTAAGCTATGAAACCAAGAACCCCCATTTCAGTATACATCATTGTCTCCCTAGGCTTAACGATCATGGCATTCGAAATGTTCGCACACGATTCAGGATATTTTTCTTCTCCTTTTTTCTGGGGACTGATGCTGATTGCCGTTATCCTGCTTCTTATCATGAATTCTATCGGCGACCTTATCGAAAATCAGAATTTCAGCAAGCTGTCGGATGAAGAAAAAGCTTTGTATATCAAAGAAAAAAATACGCCTTATTTTCAGAAACTATGGAATTCGGCTTTCAAAAAACAGTCTGCCACAGAGGAAAAAGACATTCTCATAGATCATGGATTTGACGGAATCACAGAGCTGGACAACTCACTTCCGAAATGGTGGATCGGACTATTCTGGTTTGGATGTATTTTCTGTGCTGTGTATCTTACCGCGTTTTCGTTCACTGAATATGCGCACCCCGAAGCAGAACTAAATCATGAAACCAAAACCATGCTTGCTTCCATCGCCGAATATGAAAAAACAGCTCCACAAATTAACCTTGAATCGGCAAAATACAGCGCAGATAATGTAGCCGAAGGGAAGGAACTCTTTAAAACCAACTGTGCCACCTGCCACGGAGAAGGAGCAAAAGGAGGCATCGGCCCCAACCTTACCGATACACATTGGATTAACGTAAAACAAAAAAGCTTATTTAAAAATGTATTCTGGATGCTTGAAAACGGCTCACCGAACAATCCTACAATGCGTCCATTAATTAAAGAAGGAACCATCACCGGAAGAGACGCCGAAAAAATAGCCGCGTACATTTATCATATCAACCAGGAAACTGCTCCTATTACGCCGGCGCAGGGAGGCGCTGCGCCTCAGGGACAGGAAGTGCACTGGGAAAATGGAAACAATTAAAACTTTTAATCTCAACATATTATCTTAAACCATGCCAAGCCCCCTATTTATCAACTGAACTAACATTTATAAATTCATTTTTGCTAACCTTTTCAATTATGAAATGAACAAAAAGGGGGCTTTTTTAGAACATAAATCCGGGCTTTGACTGTCAGCATCAACTATTCACTTGACACTCAACTAAACTAAATTCCATTAGATTGGCAGTCAAGGCAGGATTTTTGCATATGCAAAGGGTACCACAACAGATAAGCAGTACGATTAGTATTGTTATATTTGTTTTAAACCCAATCACTCTTGAAACTGAAAATCAACAAAAGAAAACTCTTTCGGCGTTTTGTTATTACCATTATATCCATTTTGGTATTAATCGTGTTACTTATTCTTAGCTTAAGGCTTCCCGCTGTTCAGAACTTTGTAAAGGACAAGCTGGTTGTTTACCTCGAAAAAAAAATCAAAACAAAAGTAAGCCTGGAAAGGGTTTATATAGGATTTCCAAACAGTCTTGTTATGGAAAATCTTTATTTAAAAGGCCAGAATATCGATACCCTTCTGGCGGTAAAAAAGCTGGATGTGGGTCTGAATATGATGAAGCTGATCAAATCTACCGCAGATATTACATCCGTCGATCTCGAAGGCGCCCGGGCCAACGTGGTAAGAAAGCCGGACGGAACATTCAATTTCGATTATATTCTTGATGCGTTTGCAACCACTGATAAGCAGGAAAGCCCTTCAAAACCGTTCATTATTTCCTTGGATAAGATTAAGCTTAAAGATATCGGAATTACCTTCGATGATCAGCAGTCTAGAAATGACATCAGCCTTTATTTCAAATCTTTTGACACAAGGGTAAAAACTTTTGATCTTCAGAATAATTCTTATGCCGTTAACGATATCAACCTGGACGGACTGAAACTTAAGCTCAAACAGGACCTCGTGGAAGAAGTTTCCAAAAAAGTTGAAAAGAAAGTAGATTCACTCAACAATAAAAAGCCGATGCAAATCGGTTTGAGAGGGGTAAAGCTGACCAATTTCGATATTGATTATGGTGACGACAATACCAGAACTTTTGCCAAAGTTTTGTTTAAAGAGCTCAGCACAAGGGTTAACAAACTTGATCTTGAAAACAATGCCTATGATGTAGATAATATATTCCTTTCCGGAGCCAACATCAATGCCAATCTTTATCTTCCGGCTAAGAACGCCAATCCTGAAAACGATGAGAAACCCGACAGTTCCAACACTTCGGAACAAGAGAAAGCACTAAATCTTTTGCTGGGAAAATTGGTTCTTAATGATGTAAAAGTGGCCTACAACAATACCGCCATTGCTCCTACCAGACAGGGAATGGATTTTAACCACCTGAATTTTTCAAAGCTCAATGTGGAGGTAAGAAAATTCAAAATGCAGAACAATACGTTTGCAGGATCCGTCAATTCAGCTGAAATCCAGGAAGCAAGAGGCCTTGATATCCGGGAATTCAATACCGATTTTGTGTACAATGAAAAACAAGCTTATTTAAAAGATCTTTACCTGGAAACTTCCAGGACGATACTGCGGGATGAGGTGGTGCTAAATTATAATTCCATCGAGCAGCTCAGTTCAAATCTTGGAGCCGTAAAAATTTCAGCCAATATCAAAAATTCAAAAATAGGTTTTGCAGATATTCTGAACCTGGCTCCCAAGTTAAGAAATACCGCACCTTTCAACAGATACCCGAATGCAATATTAAATGTTAATGCCAATGTAAAAGGAAATGTAAACGATCTTGTGATCAACAATCTTAAGGTTTCAGGTATTGATCAATTAAGAGTAGCAGCCTCTGGAACAATTAAAAATGCTACGAATCCTGACAATTTATATTACGACCTCAGAATTGCCGAATTGTCTTCTTCCTCCAAAACAATATACAATCTCGTTCCGAAGAATACCATTCCTTCCAATATTGCCCTACCTTCGAATATGAGCATTAAAGGGACCGCAAAAGGAACAACTAAAATTGTAGATGCCAACCTGAACCTCTATTCCACTTCAGGAAACGCCTCTGTTGTAGCAAAAGTAGATATGCGCAGGAAAAACCGTGAGCTGTATGACATAAAAGCCAATCTGCAGGGATTACAGATTGGAAGAATTATTAAAAATAAAGAGATCGGTGCTGTCTCTGCACAGATTTATGCGAAAGGCGAAAGTTTCGATTTCAAAAATGCTAATGTGGACCTGAAAGGACATGTTGCTTCCGCGGTGTACAAAGGATACCGCTATCAGAATATGAATCTTACCGGAAAGATGCGACGCGGTGCTTATAACATCATTTTAAATTCCAAAGATCCGAACGCCAATATGCAGTTGACGGCATCCGGAATTTACAACGAAAAAAATCCAACCGTAAAAGTTAATGGAAATATATTAAAGCTTGATCTTAACAGACTTGGTTTCTATAAAGACCAGATGATTCTTGCAGGAAAAATAGACGGTGATTTCACTAATTTAGATCCTGATCATCTGAACGGATACCTGAATTTAAAAGATTTCGCCTTCTCGGATACCAAAGAAATTTATCCGGTTCAGGAAATTAACCTAAGAGCTTCATCCACTGCAGATTCTACCAATATTATTTTCAATTCGCAGATTGCTGATGTGGAACTGAGAGGAAAATACAGGCTTACCCAAATATTCGGAGCCTTAAGCCAGACCATTAACCAATATTACCAGTACCAGAAGCCTGTAAAAAATCAAAAAATAGAGGCCGGACAATTTTTTACCTTTAATGCTAAAATTAAAAATGACGATCTGATCAGAAAATTTGTGCCGGAGCTGAAAAGCTTCCAAACCATTAATCTTACCGGAAATTATGATGCTGATGCTCAGAAAATAGAAGTGAACGGACAGATTCCACAGGTTTTATATGGGGAAAATTCCATTGAGAATGCAACGTTACAGGTTACCAATGAAAACCAGGCATTACAGTACAACCTGAATGTCGCCGCATTAAAAAGCTCAAGCTTTGCTTTAAACAAAGTAAATATCGGAGGAGATATTGCCGATAATATCATCAATTATAACATCACCACCAAAGATGCGAAAGATGCAACGCAATTCCTGATTGCCGGAAATGCAAAATCCATGAACGATATTACAGAAATTTCGCTTAACCCGGACGGATTAAAACTCAACTATACCGACTGGGCTGTAGCGGAAGGAAATAAAATACAGTTTAGCAGCAGAGGTATTCTCGCAGACAATTTCAGATTATCTAACGGAGGCAGTGAAATCCTGGTACAATCCGAAAGCCAATCTCCGAATTCTCCTTTAAATGTTTCTCTGAAAGATTTTAAAATAGAAACCATTACCGAACTTATTAAAAAAGACACCTTGCTGGCGAGAGGAAACATCAACGGAACAGCCCAATTACGGGATGTAACTAAAAACATGACCTTCACTTCGGATTTAAATATTTCTGATCTTATTGTCTATGAAAATCCGGTAGGAAATCTGGCGGTGAAAGTTAATAATACTTCGCCAAATATTCTTAATGCTAATATTGCTCTTTCCGGAAATAATAATGATGTGAAAATTCTCGGAGATTACAACACTTCTTCAAGCACCTTTGACCTGAACATGGCCATCAATCAGCTTCAGATGAAATCCGTACAGGGCTTTTCGATGAATGCCATCACAAATACAGAAGGTTACATTTCGGGAAACCTTAAAATCACCGGAACCACTGCGCAGCCTAATATTTTAGGTAAAGTAAAATTTAACAATGCAGGGCTTGAAATTGCCAAAACAGGAAGTGATTTCAGAAAGCTGAATGATGAAATTGATTTTACCAGCCGCGGTATTGAATTCAACAATTTTAAAATCAATGACAGGGACGGAAATTCTATGAATATTGACGGACAGGTTCTTACCCAGACCTACAGAGATTTTGCGTTCAATCTTGATCTGAATGCCAAAGATTTTAAGGTGGTAAATTCAGAAAAATCCAATGAAGCCATCATGTACGGAATCCTTTCCATCGACGCAGCCCTACAGGTTCGCGGAAATCTTGATCTGCCGAAAGTAGACGGCCGCCTGTCTGTTGCTGATGATACCGATTTTACGTTTGTCCTTCCCCAGTCATCCCCCACCTTACAGGAAAGAGAAGGAATCGTTGAATTCATTGATCAGGATCAGGTTGCTTTAAATAAAACCATTAAAGCAGATTCTTTAAATTCTCAAAGCAGAATCAAAGGAATGGATGTGAACGTCAATATTGAACTCAGCAAAGAAGCGAAACTGTCATTGCTGATTGATAAAGCCAACGGAGATTTCGTAAAACTTCAGGGGGAAGCAGAATTGACAGGAGGAATTGATCCTTCGGGAAAAACAACTTTAGTAGGCGTTTATGAAGTAGAATCAGGAAGCTATGAGATGACCGTAAGTGTTTTAAAAAGAAAATTCGATATTCAGAAAGGTAGTACTATTACCTGGACCGGGGAACCAACAACGGCCAATCTTGATATTACAGCCGTCTATAAAACGGAAACTGCCCCGATTGATCTTGTACAGCAGCAGATCAGCGGAGAGGATGCAAGCACGCTGAATCAGTTTAAGCAGAGAATTCCTTTCAATACATTATTGAAAATGAAAGGCGAACTGCTGAAACCTGTTATCACATTCGACATCACTACCGATGAAAAAAACAACGCCGTTTCTTCCAATGTTACCGATGTTGTAGACCAGAAACTGGCCCAGCTGAGAACCCAGGAATCCGAGATGAACAAACAGGTTTTCGCATTACTGCTGCTAAACAGATTTATCGGTGAAAATCCTTTCGAATCCGGAGCCGGACTTTCCGGAGAAATGATGGCCAGACAAAGTGTGAGTAAAATTCTTTCACAACAATTGAATAATCTCGCCTCCGATCTTATTAAAGGAGTTGATCTTAATTTTGACCTGGAATCCTCAGAAGATTATTCCACCGGGACTCAGAATACCAGAACCGACCTGAATGTAGACATCAGTAAAAAACTGCTGAACGACCGTCTTAAAGTTTCCGTAGGCAGTAATTTCGGATTGGAAGGAGAAGCCCGCCAGAATGAAAATATGACGAACATTGCGGGAGACGTAACCGTAGATTACAGCTTATCCAAAGACGGAAGATATATGCTTCGGGCCTATCGTAAAAATGAGTACCAGGTAGCACTTCAGGGACAGATCGTGGAAACGGGATTAGGATTTATCATTACGCTGGATTATGACAAGTTCCGTGATATTTTCCAAAGATCAAGAAAAGAGAAGAGACAAAAGGAGACGAGAAAAAATAATCAAAACCAAGCCGTAGAATTTAAATAAATGAAAAAAAATTATCATACCTACTTCAAATATGCATTAACATTCGGAATGGCTTCTGCCGTAGTTTCGTGCAATACGAGATACCTGAAAGATGGCGAAATGCTGTACACGGGAGCAGAAATCAAGATCGAAAATGATACGATTTCCAAAAAAGAAAAAAAGGATCTTAAAGCTGCCCTCGAAGAAAACCTTACTCCCAAACCGAATTCCAGCTTTTTAGGATTAAGGCCAAAACTTTTCTTCTACAATATAGCCAGAGAGCCTAAAAAAGAAAAAGGCTTCAATTACTGGCTGAAGTATAAGGTTGGGGAAAAGCCCGTTCTTCTAGGTGATGTAGACCGTGAATTTAATAAAGATATCATTGAAAATTATTCTGAAAACAAAGGATATTTTAATGCTGATGCTACGTATGATACGATTTCCCATAATAAAAAAGCGAAAGTCATTTATACATTGCGCCCCGGAGCAAGATACCTGATCAGCGATGTTAAATTTCAGCAGGATTCTACATTGGTAAATCGTGAAATCCAGAATCTTACGGATAAAACTTTTCTAAAAAAAGGGCAGCCTTTCGACCTTGATGTGATAAAATCTGAAAGAGAACGAATTGATAACGGACTGAAGGAACGCGGGTTTTATTATTTCCATCCCGACAATATTATTGTTCAGGCAGACAGTACCGTCAGTAAAAATCATAAAGTGGAGCTTAATGTAAAGCTGAAGGACAACACTCCGGATCTTTCAACTCAGCAATTCAGTATTGATAAGGTGGTAGTTTTCCCGAATTATAACATCCGGGATGTAAAAAACGGAAAATACAGTGTTCCGATGAATCCGGATTCGCTTCAGAAGTATGCGCATGAAGACATCTATGTTATCGATCCTGAACATAAATTTAAGCCCAGAATTTTTGACAGGGCTTTATATTTTAAAAGAGGAGATCTTTATAACCGCACCAATCATAACCTTACGTTGAACAGGCTCATCAGTTTAGGCGTATTTAAGTTTGTAAAAAATGAATTCGTTATTTCAGATTCGTTACAGCACAGGTTTGATGCCTATTATTTATTAACTCCGCGAGAACTACAATCGCTTCGTCTGGAAGCACTGGGAAGAACCAATTCCGCCAACTATGCAGGAAGTGAGCTGAACCTCAACTGGACACACCGAAATTTTTTCAGAGGTGCGGAACAGTTCAAGGCATCAGTGTATGGTGCGTTTGATGTGCAGATCGGTGGACCGGAAAATGCCAAAAATATTTTCAGGGCAGGATCGAATGTGCAGCTTTCCATTCCAAGAATTGTGGCGCCTTTCCGGTTTAATTCGTCGAGTGCATTTGTTCCAAGAACCAATATTACATTAGGTTATGAATTCCAGAACCGTACGGAATATTATACCCTTAATACCTTCAGCGGTTCCTTCGGATATGTCTGGAAAGAAAATGCAAGAAAGGAACACGACCTGAAAATCCTGGATATCACCTATGTTTCTCCGGCTAATGTCACTCCACTATATACTGAAATATCTGCCGATAACGAAGCGATGCAAAGAGTTGTTGAAAAACAGCTTATTTTTGGTCCTACGTATTCTTATACCTATACCAACACCATGTTGCCTAAACCGAATACAATTTATTATAAAGGAACACTTGATCTGGCAGGGAATATTACAGGCTTACTGACCGGTGCGAATGTAAAGAAAGGCAAAGAGAAGAGTATTTTCGGAGTACCTTTCAGCCAATACGCTAAGATTGAGAATGACTTTAGGTTTTATCATAAATTCAACGAAAAAACTTCACTGGCAACGCGGGCTATCGCCGGACTTGCCTATCCTTACGGAAATTCCGAGCATATTCCTTTCTCCAGGCAGTTTTTTTCCGGGGGAAGCAACAGTGTAAGAGCATTCCGTGCGAGAACATTAGGCCCGGGAAGTTTTGATCCCCGAACAATTAAATCCGGATATTATTTTGACCAGTCGGGAGACATAAAGCTGGAGCTGAATGCAGAATACAGAGCGAATTTATATAAATTTTTAAATGTAGCTGTCTTTGCGGATGCCGGAAACGTATGGCTTGTAAATGAAGATACTACGAGACCCGGAGCCAAATTTTCAAAAGAATTTTTAAGTGAAATTGCCGTAGGAGCCGGAGTTGGTCTGAGACTTGATTTCTCTATCTTAATTCTGAGACTCGACCTCGCAATGCCATTGAGAGTGCCTTATTATGAAAGAGGCGACCGATGGACTTTTGATAAGATTAATTTCGGAGATTCAGGCTGGCGAAGAGACAACCTGATTCTGAATATTGCGATTGGGTATCCTTTCTAAATTTTGATACATGGTACAACGAATAAAATTTTTCTGGGAAGCACTGCGCGAAACATTTAAAAAATGGAATGAATCTTCTGCATCGAATGATTCGGCAAGTCTGGCCTATTATGCTATTTTTTCTATTCCGGGTCTGCTGATCATTATTATCTGGATCGCCGGTAATTTCTTTGGTGAAGAAGCGATACGCGGACAGATTACCAGTCAGATCAGTGGTATTATGGGACAGGATGCTGCCAAGAGTGTTCAGGATATGATTGCCGGTGCGCTGATTGATAAGGAAAATATTTTTATGAAAATTATTGGAATCGGTTCGTTGGTATTCGGTTCCACCACCTTATTTTTTCAGCTTCAGCGTTCGCTGAACAATCTTTGGGACGTGCAGCCTGCTCCTAAAAAGGCTTTTGTTAAGTTTCTATTGGACCGGGCCAATTCACTGGGAATGATCCTGATTTTAGGATTTTTGCTGATGATCACCATGGTGCTTTCTTCTTTGATAAGCCTTCTTAATGACTGGATTACGCGGTATTTCGGATTGGAAACGTATATGCTGGTGGAATTGATAAATTATCTCATCGGGTTTGTGGTAATCATGATTCTGTTTGCCCTTATGTTTAAAGTTCTTCCTGATGTGGAAATCAGTTGGAAACCTGTATGGAGAGGCGCTTTCCTTACAACCATTTTATTTACGCTGGGAAAATTTTTACTGAGCCTGTATTTCGGAACTGCAAAGCCGACCTCGGCATTCGGTGCCGCGGGAACGGTTATCCTGATTATGATGTGGATTAATTATTCATGCATGCTGGTTTTCTTCGGAGCCGAGTTTACCAAGATATATGCTTATAAAAGAGGCTATAAAATCATTCCTTCCAAACATGCGAAATGGAGTGATGCTAAATTATATGAAGACAGTCTTCAAAATAAATCATAAAAAACCCTTCAGCATCTGCTGAAGGGTTTTTTTACATTCTGTTTACGGTTTCTATTCCCAGTAAATGTAAAGATTTTCTTATGGTTTTCGCTGTAAGATCAGACAGATTTAATCTGATCTGCTTTACATTTTCATCTTCATGATTTACAATCGGATTGCTTTGATAGAAAGAGTTGTATGTTTTCACGAGCTCATAAACATAATTGGCAATCAGTGCGGGACTCAGCACTTCTGCTGCTTTTTCAACGACCGTTTTATAATTGGCCAGCTGCATAACCACTGCTTTTTCAAATTCATTCAGCTGAACGTTTTGAACTTCTTTAAATTCAAAATTTGCTTTAACCAATAAAGACTGGATGCGGGCAAAAGTATATTGAATAAATGGCCCTGTATTTCCGTTGAAGTCGATACTTTCTTCCGGATTGAAGAGCATTTTTTTCTTCGGGTCAACTTTCAGCATAAAATATTTCAAAGCTCCCATTCCTACATGTTCGTAGTTGGCTGCTTTTTCTTCTTCCGTTAAATTTTCCAGTTTTCCAAGCTCTTCTGCGGCCGCTTTTGCAATATCGTGCATTTCCTGCATCAGATCATCTGCATCTACTACCGTTCCTTCACGGGATTTCATTTTACCGTTCGGAAGCTCAACCATTCCATAAGATAAATGATAAAGTTGATCTGCCCATGAATATCCCAGCTTTCCTAAAATTTTAAATAATACCTGGAAATGATAATCCTGCTCGTTTCCAACGGTATAAATTAATTTCTGAATATCGTTCTGTTTAAAACGCTCCACCGCCGTTCCCAAATCCTGGGTCATGTATACCGAAGTCCCGTCCGAACGCAGCAGTAATTTCTGATCAAGACCTTCATCCGTCAGGTCGCACCATACTGAGCCATCTTCTTTCTGGTACAGAACTCCCTTATCCAATCCTTCCTGAATAAGATCTTTCCCTAAAATGTATGTATTGCTTTCATACTGAACCTGATCAAATTCTACGCCCAGTCTTTTGTATGTTTCAGCAAAGCCTTTATAGACCCATGAATTCATTTCATTCCATAGGTTTCTAACATGCTCGTCTCCATTTTCCCAGTCGAGAAGCATTTTTTTGGCTTCTTTGATCAAAGGCGTCTCTTTTTTAGCCTGATCTTCGGAAACTCCCTGAGCAACCAATTCAGCGATTTCTTTTTTATATTCCTGATCAAATTTCACATAATAATTCCCTACGAATTTATCACCTTTGATGCCTGTAGTTTCCGGTGTTTCCCCGTTTCCGAATTTTTCCCACGCCAACATTGATTTGCAGATGTGAATTCCTCTGTCGTTAATAATCTGCGTTTTAACAACGTCATATCCGGCCTCTGCAAGGATCTGAGCAACAGAAAAGCCAAGCAGGTTGTTTCTTATATGTCCGAGGTGAAGAGGTTTATTGGTGTTTGGCGAAGAATACTCTACCATTACCGTGGCATCCTTCTTTACTATGGTATTAAAATTTTGAGCCAGAGCAATGAAGTTATCTATAAAAAGTTGGTTTTTGACTTTAATATTCAGGAAACCTTTTACTACATTGAAGCTTTCCAGCAGGTCGGTTTGCTCCGTTAAAGTATGTCCCAGTTCTGTTCCGATGGTTTCCGGATTTTTTTTAAGCAGTTTCACCAATGGAAAGGTGACGATCGTAAAATCGCCTTCAAATTCTGTTTTATTCTCCTGAACTTCCAGCGTAATGTCTTTCAATTGGTAGACATTAAGGATCACCTCCTGAAGTTTTTGTTCAATTATGTTTTTAATATTCATTATCTGTTATTTAAAGCACTTGCCATTATTATTCCGACATGCAAATATACGAAATAAAAAAACCGCCCCGAAAGGCGGATTAAATATGAATGTTAACTAATGTGCTTGAAATTTAATTTGTATCCCAAATTAATTTTGTGTTCATTTTATCACCCCCAATTGCTGTTGATGCAGCCTGATAATTAGCGGTATTCAAAGTTTGAACAGTTGTTGGGTAAAATAATCTATTTGGTAAATCTGTCAATCCTGCAATTAAAGATGTAAAAGTATAAGTGGTACTTCCACCTGATGCAACATTCAAGGTTCCAGTCTGTCCTGGCAATAAAAGAGTATTAGGAAAACCGGTTCTTCTATATTCAGCCCATGCTTCGTAAGGTTGCATAAATAATGCTATATATTTTTGAGTAAGAACATTCTCTTTAGATGCAGCAGGTAATGAAGAAATATAAGTATTAATATCTGCTGTATTTACCTGCCACTTTTCCATAGAAGCTCTTACGCCATTTACATAGTTAGTTTGAGACCATCCGTTTGCCTCACTTAGTAAAAATTCAACCTCTGAATATTCCATTAAAATTTCGGTATAATCAGGCTTTAAGATATTCTTGCTGAAAAAATTTGATGTAGGTGCCTGACTTGGAGCGACCGAACTTGGAATTCCATAAGGCATTCCATTGAAATCGTTTGGATCAGTGGATTCGGGAGAAGTTCCATCAAGGATTAATGATTTATTTACTCCTTTTGGTGTAGCAAATTTAAACAGCCTTGGGTCTAAATCAAAATTACCGGCATTTCCCTTTAGCAGATCTACAAATGTCTTAGAAATTGCGAAATCTGATCTTGTTCTGAAGCTATTGTACATAGGAGAAGGATTTATCAGATTATTTTCATATTTTACTCCTACATTGTCATCATTAGACTGCATTACTCCAGAAGCTATTGCATCTGTAATGTGTGCAGGAGCACCTGGAACCACATTTTTCACCCTTGTTGCTACTCTTAATCGTAAAGAGTTAGCGAATCTTTTAAGTTTTTGTCCGGAACCAAACAGAACATCTCCCTGTGTAAAAACAACTTTGTTTACATCTATCATTTCAGAAGCTTCTTTTAGCTCTTTCAAAATATCTGCGTAAATTTTTTGTTGACTGGCAAATTTAGGCTGCAATTGACCATTTACATTTAAAGCCTGAAAATCAGGATCCTGATTTCCATACGAATAATAAGGTACATCTCCAAAAGAATCAACCAACGTAAGGAACGTATATGAAAGCATAACTCTTGCAGCAGCAATTTGATTTTGCGTAGGACCATAAGCACTCATTTGAACTTTTGTGTCGGGATCCGTATTCAGATCAATAATGGTTTTGTAATCCTGAGCAACCCGATAAGAAAAGCTCCATAATGATGCTCCGGTCGTTAACCTATATTGATACCTATCCTCCTCTGTATAAGCCCGTTGCGCCGAATATTGCACCCAAGGTAATGTCATTCTCCCAGACTGCCACTCATCTCTTGTATTATCCGTTAACTCTTTGTTTGCACTATTAAATAAACCGTAAGTAAGAGGTTTACTTGTTGAGTTTGGATTTATATCTATTTCATCAAACTTATCTGAACAGCTATTCAATAATAAGGCTGTTGTAAAGACAGATAATATTAAAACTATTTTTTTCATTTTCATTAAAATTTAAAGTTAACATTGATCCCATAGGTTCGTGTTGACGGAAGCGATCCTCCTTCTAACCCCTGTATATTTCCTGAACCATAAGATGTATTCTCAGGATCAATCCCTTTATTTGCGAGATTCCACGCGAAAAGATTTCTGGCAAATGCCGAAATTCTAATCCCTTGGATTTTATTTCCGATAATTGATTTTGGCAAATCATACCCTAAAGTAACATCTCTCAATTTGATATAGCTGGCATCAAAAACATTTTGAGCGTCAACTGTGTTGTAATAGGTACCTCCCCATGTTGGAGCGTCCAAAAGGATATCGTTTCTTGTTCCGTCTTCTTTAACACCATCAAGAATAACTCCTGCCTCTCTATTTCCACCTAAAGCAGATTCCTCTAACATTCCTGAATACATTCCCCACATATGAGTTGTTGAAAAATACTTACCTCCTTGTTGAATATCAATAAGAAATGATAAGCTTAATGACTTATACCTTAATGTATTCCTGAACCCCATATTATAATCTGGTAATACTGATCCTAAGGATTTTATTTCAGAAGCTTTATAGAAACCATTTTCATCAACTACTCTATTACCATTCGCATCGTAAACATAATCGGTTCCAAGAATAGAGCCATAGGCCTGTCCTACTTGAGCAACAAGCTGAGCTCTGAATGGAGCATTGGTAAGTACATAATTTTGCAAATCCTGATAAAGATTTACCAATTTATTTCTGTTTCTTGCAAAATTCCAGGTTAAGTCCCAAGAGAAATTATCATTTCTCACCGGAGTTACTGTAACAACTGCTTCAATTCCCTTATTCGTCATCTCACCAGCATTAATTGTTTTATACAGATAACCTGTAGCAGGATCAATTGGTACCGGAATAATTAAATCTTTTGATTTAGTATGATAATATGTTACATCAAATCCTATTCTATTTCTCAGGAATCTGGCTTCCAGACCTATTTCCTGAGTAATTTTAAGTTCAGGCTTAATATCTGGATTAGCAGCTGTATTAGGGTTAGAATATTGCGGAGCCCCATTAAACGGTGAACCAAAACTTACGTATGTTTCTCTTGCATAAGGAAGAGTTCCCTGAGCGATACTAGACCATCCAGCTCTTACTTTTCCAAAAGAAAGCCAATCTGCATTTAATACATTAGAAAAAACAAAACTTCCTGTAACAGAAGGATAAAAACCACTATCATTTAACATAGAATACCAATCATTCCTTCCTGTAGCCTCTAGAAACAACATATCTTTATACCCTAAAGAAACAGAGCCAAATATACTTTTTACAGCCGCATGTGATTCATAGTTTGATGCTAGAGAATTTTCTACACCATTATTTAAGTTGTATAATCCTGGAATAACTAAACCTCCTACCGTTGTACCATTCAACCAGCTAAGTTTATTATCTCTATAATTAAATCCTATAAAAGAGTTTAAACTGAATTCTCCAAAATTATTATTATAATGAGCACGGCCTTCATAATTAAATTCAGAAACATTTCTTTTCTGTAAAGTAAAGTTCGAAATTGCCTGAGAACCAACTGCTACTCTTGAGCTTATATTTTGTGAGTAAACATCTCCATATACTTTACCCACAATAAAGAAATTTTTATTGAAATTATATGTTAATCCTGCATTTCCAAAAAAACGTTGTCTTGAGTCTGCGGATGTATTTTCATTTATCGTCCAATATGGATTATCGGAGTATAATGGTGTCGGATCATCATAAGCAGTCCTATTCCAAGTTCTCTGACTTCCATCTGCCAACTTATAATCCTTAAGCTTACTAAAATCTAAGTTTCTTTGCCCGAACTGATAAAATTTCTGAGCAACCGAATTATCTCCATAGCCTACTTCAGGTCTATTGAAACCTTCTGTATGAACATAGTTTATAATTGCGTCTGCCTTTAAGTTATCGGATAGTTTAGTGTTTAAATTAACATTAAAATTATCTTTTTTAACTTTTGATGTAGGTACGATACCAAAAATATTTGTATTTGTATATGATAACCTAATATTGGTATCTCCAAAAGATTTTGCTACTGAAAAATTATTAGTATAGGTAACACCAGTATTAAAGAATGAATCTACATCTTTTTTAGGAGCAACCCAAGGAACTGGTTTTAAATAATCATTTGAAAATTCAGGATCGAAAGCATACCATGGTAAATACATTAGGTTTGGATCATATTTTGGTCCCCATGATGCATCTGTTTCGTATTCCTGAATATTATAAGTTTGACCATTTATTGTAGCTGTTGGTAATGTATCAGAGTACCCTCCTCCATATAGATTTTGTAAACGTGGTCTGATATATATACTTTCAAATGCAACACCCGTATTTAGTTGTATATCGGTCCGACCTTTCTTAGCTGACTTTGTTGTATATATTATAGCTCCGTTACCTGCCCTGGACCCATACAATGCTGCTGCAGGACCACCTTTCAATACAGTAACACTTTCTATATCGTCGGGATTTATATCAAAAGAAGCATCCCCATAGTCTCTTCCTCCTGCACCCCTCTGAGTATCAACATCATTAACGTTGGAATTATCCAGTGGTACACCGTCAACAATAATTAATGGTCTATTCTCACCGGTTAAAGAGCTAATACCGCGCATAGTAATCCTTGTAGATCCTCCCATGGTACTTGGGGCCGTTACCTGCACCCCTGCAACATTTCCTGATAATGAACTTACAGCGTTTGTTTGACCAGCGTCAGAGATTAAATCTCCTTTAATTTCTTGTGCCGCGTAGCCTAGTGCCTTTTTTTCTCTTTTGATTCCCAGTGCGGTCACCACCACACCTTCGATGTCTTGCGTCCTTACTGTATCATTCTTTTGCTGCGCTTGTGCTATGGCTAAAGACGACGACAGTACGGATGCAAGAACACCCATTGTTAGTTTCTTCATATCTAATTAAATTTTGCTAAACAAAGTTTAAAAACTTTCTTAAAACAGCAAAAGAAAATCAATAAAAATTAACACTTTTTCAATAAAAAATACCATAAACACATAATTAGTCATAAATTTTAGTTAATATTGATATTTTTAACAAAAATTATTTAATCACGTCATATTAAAATTATTTAAAAAACAATTTATTGCAATTGTTATTATCTATATCAATCTACTGTAAAAAAAATATCAATATAAGGTGATAAACAGCGCTTTATAGCAAAATTACCAGCACATTTATGAATGAAAATAAAAGTTAATACAATGCAATGCATATAATTTATTTTTTATTTTTTAAAATTTTAACATTTAATGAGCTAAAAATCTTCGCACAAAAGATTTGAAAAAAACAATGTTTTCTCCCTTAAAATTAGGGTTGTCATGCGGCTCCGCTCATTCACCCTACAGTTCTGTTTTGTTTAAACTATATTAATCTGTATGAACTTATCTCAAAAAATTTTTAATTTTACAGAGTTTAAATTTTCTAACAACTAATTATGGATCTACTCAAAAAATGGTCGGCTTTTTATGTAGAAGCAGGATGCGATGAGGTCGGCAGAGGCTGTTTAAGTGGTCCTGTAGTAGCAGCAGCGGTTATTTTGGATGAAAATTTTAGCCAAAAGGCAGTTAATGACTCCAAAAAACTGAATTTTAAGACCAGAATGGATCTTGATCAGTATATCAAAGACAATGTAAAAGATTATGCCATTGCAGAACTTCCTGCAGGATTTATTGATGAGCACAACATCCTTAATGCAAGCATTCATGCGATGCATCGGGCTTTGGATAAACTCACCGTACGTCCTGAACTTATTCTCGTAGATGGAAACCGCTTTCACCCTTACAATTATATTCCCCATCAATGTATTGTTAAAGGCGATTCTAAAATGTTATCAATTGCCGCCGCATCTATTCTTGCAAAAAATTACAGAGATAAATTAATGATTGAACTTCACGATGAGCATCCGGAATATGGGTGGAATACCAATTTCGGTTATGCCACAAAAAAACATCAGCAGGCTTTAATAGAGTTCGGGCCTACAAAATACCATAGAAGATCATTCCGTTTAGATTACAGCATTCAGGATGAATGTTAAAATCGCTTAACCTAAATAAAAAAGAGAAGCAGTTGCTTCTCTTTCTGTATACTGAAATTATTTCTTTTTGTTTTTCTGCTGCTCCTGATACTTTTGCTGTTCCTGAGCCTTTTCCATCATTTCTCTCATACGTTTCTGGAATTTCCCTTCAGCTTTCGGCTTTTCTTTATTCGCCTGAATCTGTGCATGAATTTTCTTCTCATCCAGAATGACATATTTAATTACGAGGATAATAAGAATATTAATAGCATTCGACACGAAATAATACCAGGAAAGACCGGATGCGGAAGTATTCAGGAAGAATAAGAATGTAATAGGGAAAATATACATTAATACTTTCATATTTGGCATACCTTCCTGCTGTGGCTGCTGCATATTCCCTGAAGTCATGATCGTATAGATCAAAATTACAATGGTACAAGCAATCGCAAAAATACTTAAATGATCTCCCAGAAAGGGAACTTTAAATGGCAATTTAATCAAATCATCATAAGCCGTTAAATCTTTTGCAAACCAGAATCCCTGTCCTCTCAAATCTATAAAATTCGGGAAGAAACGGAATAATGCGTAGAAAATAGGAATCTGAACCAACGCCGGTAAACATCCCGCCATCTGGTTAACTCCGGCTTTACGGTAAACTTCCATTGTAGCCTGCTGTTTTTTCATCGGGTCGGCATCCTTCAGTTTCGCATTCACCTCATCGATTTCAGGGCGAATTACTCTCATCATAGCACTCAGCTTGTGCTGCTTGTACATAATTGGCGACAAGATCAATTTAACGATAATCGTCATCAGGAAGATTACCCATCCCGCTGTGATTCCCCAGTCTGCAATAATATTGTACATCGGAATGAAGAAACCTCTGTTCATCCAGCCAATGAATGACCATCCCAAAGGAAGAATTTCATCAAAATTTTTGTCATAGGATTTTAACAATGGTAAATCCAGCGGCATAAAATACCAGGTGAAATCCTGATTCAGTTCACTTCCCGTCATCTGAACAAAACCTTCATAATTTAGCTTTTTCAGATATTCTCCTTCTTCAATTGTCTCCTGATTTCCTTTGCTCTGGGTAAATCCTGTTTTAGATTCAATTACTGAAGCGAAAAACTGCTGTTTTACCCCAATCCAGTTAAGGGTTTCCTTTTCCTCTTCCATGGTTGTTCTTCCATCGTAATCATAATCTTTAAAATTATTAAAAGCATAGGAGAATTCCGAGTGAGACTGCTCCTGAGCTCTACCCTTTTCAAGATTTCTTACATTATAATCCCAGATAAAATCTGCTTTGTTATCGGAAGTTATTTTAGCAAGACCTTGGGTTCTTACTTTAAAATCAAGAGTATATTTCGGAAGTAAAGTATAGATAAACTGAATGACAGCACCATTATAGTTGGCCGTCATCGTTACAGCATTTCCGTTTACAGCAGGAGAAAAAACAAGATCTTTTGTATTAATCACTTTTCCTGTTTTATCCTTAAACTGAAAACCGTAATTCGAGTTATTTTTTGTAATCAGGTACAGCGGAAGATCTGCCTTATCTGTTTTATGATCATATGCTTTGTACTCCGCAAGCTCCACTTTTGAAACCTGCCCTCCAAGACTGTTGAATTCTACCTTCAGCTCTTTATTGGAGAGATTGGCTGTCTGGATGGCATTAGGAGTTACATTAGGATTGATATTATTTGCCTGAGATGGTTTTACGGCATTTTTTACCTGCTCCGTTTTTTGTTGTTCAGCCTTTACCTGTTCCTCTTTAGATTGTTTGTTCTGGAAATAAAACATAAATCCGAAAAGCACCAAACATAAAACCGCAAAACTGATAATCTGACTTTTATCGAGTCCGTTGTTCTGTTGCATTTTATTTTAATTAAATTTTTTACCTGTTTAAATTTTAAATGTACATCAAAATGAGATACATTTTCGAGTCGACAAAAATACTGTTTTTTTATCAAACCTCTATACAATACTGTGTTACTATATAATAAACTCAGGCTGAGAATAATCAGTCTGAGTTTATTATAGAGACGTTTTCAGTAATAAATTACTTTATATAATTTTCAAACCTTCAAGTTTTTTCAAAACCTTGAAGGTTTCTTATACCTTAGTTATTTCGATGTACAAGCTTTAATGAAAGCTCGGAACAAAGGATGCGGTGTTGCTACCGTACTCTTGTATTCAGGATGGTACTGCACTCCAACATAAAAAGGATGCTCCGGCATTTCAAGAGCTTCAACCAGTCCCGTTTCCGGATTGATACCTGTTGCCAGGAAACCGTTCTTCTCAAATTCACCGATGTAATCACTGTTGAACTCATATCGGTGACGGTGTCTTTCCGTAATATTTTTAGTGCCGTAAATATCATTTAGTTTGGAACCGTTTTTCAAAGCACATTTCCAGGCTCCCAAACGCATCGTACCGCCTTTGTCTACTACATTTTTCTGCTCTTCCATTAAAGAGATGACAGGATGTTCCGTAGAAGTATCGAATTCCATGGAGTTGGCTTTTGTATATCCTAATACATTTCTGGCAAATTCAACCGTCATGATCTGCATTCCCAGACAGATTCCCAACATCGGAACTCTATTTTCTCTTGCATATTGAGCAGTAAGAACTTTTCCTTCAATTCCCCTGTCGCCGAAGCCCGGAGCAATAAGGATTCCGGAAACACCGGATAGAGTTTCTTTAATATTTTCCTGGGTTAAATCTCCACTGTATACCCATCTTATTTTTACCTCCGTTTCCAGATCGGCCCCTGCATGTTTGAAGGCTTCTGCAATAGAAATATACGAATCCTGAAGAGAAACATATTTTCCAACCAATGCAATTTCCACTGATTTCTTAGGATTCTGGAATTTCTTTAAGAACGATTTCCAGTCTTTTAGATCCGCTTCCTTATCACTTTTAAGATCCAGTTCTTTAAGAACCACATCGTCAAAATTTTGTTTCTGAAGATACATAGGAACTTCATAGATCGTCTCTAAATCCTTACATTCGATCACGTTATCCAAAGGAACATTACAGAACTGAGCCAGTTTTGCTCTCTGGTCTTTTGGAATTTTATGTTCCGTTCTGCAAACCAAAACATCCGCCATGATTCCGCTTTCCATCAATTGACGCACAGAATGCTGGGAAGGTTTTGTTTTTAATTCTCCACTCGAAGCAAGATAAGGCAATAAGGTAAGATGGATCACCATTGAGTTTTTTTCACCCAATTCCCATTTCAGCTGGCGAACCGTTTCGATATAAGGTAACGATTCAATATCCCCTACCGTTCCCCCGATTTCGGTAATTATGATATCGTAGTTCTGCTTGGATAGAATTTTAATTCTTCGTTTAATTTCGTTGGTGATATGAGGAATTACCTGAACTGTTTTCCCAAGAAAATCTCCTTTTCTTTCTTTTTCAATAACGGTCTGATAAATTTTTCCGGTGGTAACGTTGTTGTTTTGGGAAGTTGGAGCATCCAAATAACGCTCGTAGTGACCTAAATCCAGATCCGTCTCCGCACCATCTTCGGTTACATAGCATTCTCCGTGCTCATAAGGATTCAAAGTTCCCGGGTCGATGTTGATATAAGGATCAAGCTTTTGAATGGTTACGTTGAAGCCACGTGATTTTAGCAGAAGTCCAAGAGAAGCTGAAACGATTCCCTTTCCCAAAGATGAAGTTACACCTCCTGTCACAAAGATGTACTTTGTATTCTTTTTACTCATTAGATTAGGTTTGTGCAAAGTTAGGGGAAAAAGAGATACAAAGCAATTCTGTAATAAAATTTGATTATGTATTTTAGTGAAGACAAAATTCACAATGGAAATTATCAATCAATTAATTTATCTGAAATATGTCGAACCGGTACCTGAAAATGGATTATTACTAAAATTCGACAATTTACCAATTTGGAAAAACAATCGGTTTAATATTTATTTTACAGAGCGTCATCATGATTATTACGAATGCATTTCTATTTATTTTAAAGAAAATGTCTTAAATTATCATATGATTTTTAAAAGCCTTATTGGAGAACAACTATACATTGAAATTTCAAATCAGCTTCTGAATGTTTGGTATGCTGAATATTTTGACCACCTTGAAGACAGGAATACGGTAGACCATCTCGAAGAAATTGAAGTTTCAGGTGCTAAGTTTGAAAAAATGGAGAAAACCGCTCAGGACTGGAAAAAAGAATACCTCAAATTAGAGCACCTATCTTGAACTGCTCACAGGAAATAAATAAAAAAGGTTTCCAGAAACTGAAAACCTTTTCTAAATCAAATTTATGTATGAAAATTATTGCTTCACCAATTCAAAATATAAGTTCACATCAACATCTTTTGCCACACCTGCTCCGGTAGGATCATATTTAATGTTGTAATCCAGACGGTTTACTTTAAATGCTGCCTGAAAGCCCATCACTTCTTTACCCTGCTGGTTTTTGGTAACCCCTCCGAAAGTAACAGGAACACTTATCTCTTTGGTAACATCTTTTATCGTCAGTTTTCCTTTAACCACATAAGAATTATTTTTTTCCTTAACTACGGAACTTGTTACAAAGCTCATGGAAGGGAATTTTTCAGCATCAAAGAAATCTGCACTTTTCAGGTGATTATCTCTCATTTCAACACCGGTGTTGATGGAACCTACATTGACATTAAAGCTCAGTTCCGCATTGTCAAGGGTATTGCCTTTAGTAACTGCCTTACCGTCAAACTTATCAAACCTTCCCTGCACAAAGCTGATTCCCATATGCTTAATATTAAAATTAACGGATGAATGCATCGGATCTACCTGCCATCCGGTCTGTGCGAAACCTACAACACTTAAAAGTGCGAATACAAAAGTTAAGAATACCTTTTTCATTGATTTATTTTTATTAAGATTATGATGCAAAGGTAGGCCCGTTATGATAAACTATCATTGATCTATGTTAGTTTTTAGTTTTATTTAAATTTAATTTTGAATAGAGGAGATGAATGAGATACATCGCAGATAAAGTGATTAATCCAATTAAATACATTAAAATTTTCAGGAGATTTTCATTATTTGAATTTGAAAAATAGGCAAACGGATTATCTCCTGAGATTAATAAAAACAATAAGTAAATAATTTCAAATAATATGGCAATCCGCAAAATGGAATCATAATGTTTCCGGAAAATAATCACCGTTACCAAACCGATTGCTGTGATAACAGAACAAAAAATAAGAATAAAAAGAGAATACATCCCATACTCTCCTCCTGGTAAATGGAGGCACCTCACTGTCCAATCGGTAAATTGTGCATGTAAAAGTGACATCACAATAAAAACCGCAAGACTCATAAAAATATTTTTCATGTCTGAAAATTAACTAAAATTCGAAGGAAAAATTCAAAAAAAATTTTGAACTTCGCAGTATGGCAAAACTTAAAACAGCATACTTCTGTCAGAACTGCGGTGCACAATATTCACAATGGATGGGACAATGCAAAAACTGCGGACAATGGAATACCCTGGTGGAAGAAGTGGTAGAAAAAACCTCGTCAAAAACACCTCCTTTTTCAAAATCGAAACAGCACGTCATCAATATCATCGAAGTTGAAACGAGTGAAGAACCAAGAATTAAAACGCCTTCCGAAGAGCTCAACCGCGTTCTCGGCGGAGGAATTGTTTTAGGCTCTGTAACCCTGATCGGTGGTGAACCGGGAATCGGTAAATCTACCCTGCTTCTCCAGCTGGCTTTAAAAATGAAGAAGAAAATCTTCTACGTTTCCGGGGAAGAAAGCGCCTCCCAGATCAAAATGAGAGCCGACCGGCTTACCGACATTCAGAATCCTAATTGCTTCCTTTTCACAGAAACCAATCTGGAAAAAATTCTTCATGAGGCCAAAAAACTGGAACCGGATTTTGTAATCATCGATTCTATTCAGACATTGCAGTCCCAGTTAATTGAAAGCTCTCCGGGAACTGTTTCCCAGATTCGGGAATGCTCAAATGAAATTATTAAATATGCTAAAGAAAACAATGTTCCTGTGTTTTTGGTAGGTCACATCACGAAAGACGGACAAATTGCGGGACCAAAAGTTCTGGAACACATGGTAGATGTAGTGTTAAATTTTGACGGCGACAGGAACCATCTTTTCAGATTATTGAGAGCTAATAAGAATCGCTTCGGATCCACTTCCGAGATCGGGATTTACGAAATGGTTTCCCAAGGGTTAAAGGAAATTAAAAATCCGTCCGAGATCCTAATTACCAAAAAATTTGAAGAGCTTTCCGGAAACTCCGTTGCAGTAACATTGGAAGGAAACCGCCCGATGCTGCTGGAAATTCAGGCGCTGGTAAGTACAGCCGTTTACGGAACCCCACAGAGAAGTTCTACCGGTTTTGACGCCAAAAGACTGAATATGCTTCTCGCCGTTCTGGAAAAAAGAGCCGGCTTTCAGCTCGGTGCAAAGGATGTTTTCTTAAATATTACGGGAGGAATAAAAACGGATGACCCTGCTTTAGATCTTGCCGTTGTAGCCTCCATTCTTTCTTCTAATGAAGATATTGCCATTTCCGAACATTATTGCTTTGCCGGTGAAATTGGACTGAGTGGAGAAATCCGTCCGATTGCCCAGGCAGAACAGAGGATTACTGAAGCTGAAAAGCTGGGCTACGAGAAAATTTTTGTCTCGAACCTGAATAAATTACCCAAAAGAAAATTCGGAATTAAAATAGAAGAAGTCAGCAAAATTGAGGACTTCCACGAACGCCTTTTCTAAGCAGTTAGAGCTTAAAGCTCTAACTGCTTTAACAACACAAGTATGAAAAAAAATATTTACCCTTTAGAGACAGAATGCTTCTATCATATATTCAACAGAGGAATTAACAGTCAAAGACTCTTTTTCGACGATAGAAATTATCATTATTTTACTAAGCTTATGGGGTCTAAACTCTTTTCAGTTGTCAATATCTATGCATACTGCCTGCTAAAAAATCATTTTCACATTCTTGTTAAGGTTAAATCAGAACAGGAAATACGATTAATGTTCCCTCAGAAAGATACGATTGAAGTTTCCAAGATTATCAGTCAGCAATTTTCCAATATGTTTAACAGCTATACCCAGGCTATCAATAAGCATTACGGAAGAACGGGAAAAACTATTTGAATTGCCATTCAGAAGAAAACTCATTGGCTCTCATGAGCAGTTGATTAACACGATTCATTACATCCACAACAATCCGATGAAACATGGAATTACAACAAATCCCGAAATCTATCGCTATTCGTCTTTATTTAGTATTAAAAATGGAATTGATGATCCGCTGTTATCTTTTAGATGCAATTAAAGCTTTGTTGGAAAACTAGCAGCGGAGCACTGTTAGAAATTTCTTATCTTCACCCTATGAATTACCTGGCCCATTCTTTCCTTACTTTTACCGACGGGCAGATTGTCGGACAGTTCCTGGAAGACTTTATCCGCAACAGAGACCGTTTTTCCTTTCCGAAAGATATTCAGGACGGTATTACTTTGCACCGCGCGATAGATACTTTTACAGATGCGCATCCCGCCATTCACGAAGCTAAAAAAGTTTTTGCCCCTTTGGTGAGGTTGTATGCAGGAGCTTTTGTGGATGTGGCGATGGATTATTTTGTAGCCAATGATGTAAGCCTTAATTCTTTGGAAGGCTGGAAAGATCATTCTCAAAAAGTATACCGTGTTTTGAATGAAAATTATGAATTTCTTCCCGAAAATTTCAGAATCATGCTTGAAAAAATGGAAGAAGGCGATTGGCTTTACAATTACCGCTTCGATAAAAACATCGGCTACAGCATGAGAAATGTGCTGAATAAAGCAAAATATTTAAGCACGGACATTCCTGTTCATGATGCTTTTCTGAAAAACAAAAATTTTCTTCAGGAATGTTATGACAACTTTTTTCCTGATCTCATGGAACATGCAAAAGGCATCAACGCACTTTTACAGCTGGAAAATTAATTTAAAACTGTTGAAACAAATAACGGTTCGGATAAGTTAATTTTTCACTTTTTCGGTTTCCGTTAACAATGATGTGTACAATATTGATCTGGTCATCAAATAAATTGTATAAAAAACTGACTGCTGCTTCTACTTTTTTCGGATTATCGATTTTTTCAGATTCCAGATACACATTTACCGATTCGTGGTCTTCTTCGTAACCTACAAAATTTACATTTAAGAATTTGTTGTTTCCTTTTAGCTTAAAATATTCTGCGGAATAGTTTTTCAGTGCTTCGTTAAGCTGTACTTTAAATTTAGGATCGTTAAAATGGAGTGTTTTCCCGTATTTATTATTTAATCCGTTTTCCAGGTCATCCAGAAAGAAACGGCCTGTAATTTCAAAAGTTTTTGATTTCTGATTGTAATTGATTTCTACCGAACTGACATGATACGGATGTTTTGCTGCCGTAAAGGAGAAAAAAAAGAGAAGAACAGAAAATAATAAAAGAAGTTTTTTCATTGTAGTAGATCAAGTATTTTTTGCGGATCCTGACGCATATCGAAGAAAAGAAGGACTTTGATTTGTAAATCATTTTCTTGACGGAAAAACATTCTTACGTGCTTTTTACCGATTAATACACTTTTAGTTTTTTGAAAAGAATTTTGAAATTGAGAATACTTTCCATTTTCCAGATCATCTGTTATTCTTTTAACATCTTCTAAAAAAATTACAATTTCACGGTTAGTCCATACCTTCTCAAGAAATTCTATATTTTCGATTAAAGTCCTTTTAGCTATTTCTGAGAATTCAACCTGCATATTTCTTCATCAATAAATTTAAAGAAATCTTTTTTTGAGATCATATCTTCATCTTTCAGAGATTCCCCATACTTTTCCAGCTCTTCAAAAACATGAGCAGGCAAACCTTCAACGGTTTCATAATCATTCTTCACAATTCTTACCCCTTTCAGCCTCTCTAAAAGCTGCTTGATTAAAAAATAATCTTCTTTATTATCTATTTCTATAGTAAGGTTCATCACATTGATTTTATACAAAGTTAAAATAAATTTTGTATCATCGCAGTTCAAAAATAATATTGGAAAATGCAGGATTTTTTATTCTATCTGAATCTCGGCTGGGAACACATTATTTCTTTGGATGCTCTCGACCATCAGCTTTTTGTATTGGCGCTGATCGCAGTATATTCTTTTAATGATCTGAAGAAAATTTTAATTCTTGTTACGGCTTTCACTATCGGTCATTCAATAACATTAGCATTAAGTACTTTTGACATCATAAGAATCAATTCCGCATGGGTAGAATTCCTGATTCCTTTAACCATTGTTTTAACGTCACTGGACAATATTATCATGAAAAATAAAAAGCAGACGTTAATGAAAGCCAATTATTATTTAGCCTTAATTTTCGGACTTATCCACGGAATGGGTTTTGCGAATACCGCAAGAGTAATGATTGCCAAAAGCCAGAGCATTGCCATTCCTCTCTTAGGTTTTAATATCGGACTGGAACTGGGACAAATTGCTATTGTTTTCGGAATTTTAATAGTCCTGTTTATTTTGCTGAAAGTTTTTAAAGTGAATCAGAAAGACTGGGTGCTTTTCGTATCTTCAGGGGTTTTTGCCTTAGCCTTAAAAATGACATTAGAAAGAATTCCTTTTTAAAGCTGAAACATTTCATACTTTTCAGCTACTTATTGTTATATTTGAAAATCTTTAAAAAAAATTCGGTTATGAAACTAAAAGTTGTCATACTTTCTCTTTCTGTATTTGCCTATACAGGTTTCACCGCACAAAATATTCAGAATAATCCGGGAAGCAACCACGGAAATAAATTTGAACAGCTTGGGACCATCCTTCCCACACCCAATATTTACAGAACCGCATCAGGAGCACCAGGTCACGGATACTGGCAAAATAAGGCAGATTATGATATTACTGCCTACCTCGATGAAGATAAAAGAAATCTTAAAGGTTCCGAAACCATAACCTATTACAACAATTCTCCGGATGATCTGGATTATATCTGGCTTCAGCTGGACGAAAACCAGCAGTCAAGTGTAAAAAAGGCAGACTTTCCTTATTCTTCTACCCTTCCGAAGGCTTCAAACGATCAGCAATTACGCCCTACCGACCTTCCTGTTTCGGACAACGGATATGGAGTTAACCTTGAAAAAGTGACGGATGCTTCCGGAAATCCTTTAAAATATACGGTAAACAAAACCATGATGCGTATTGATTTACCAAAAGTGCTGAAAAAAGGAGAAAAATTGGTTTTCAAAATAGACTGGAACTATAACATTCCGAACAGAATGAAAATGGGCGGCCGTGGCGGTTACGAAAACTTTCCTGAAGACGGAAACGATCTTTATACCATGACGCAATGGTACCCGAGAATGTGCGTGTACAGTGATTTCCGCGGATGGCAGAATCACCAGTTTACGGGAAGAGGAGAATTTGCTCTCGTTTTCGGAAATTTTAAAGTTTCCATGAATGTTCCTGCAGATCATATCGTTGGCGGAACGGGAGAATGTAAAAACTATGATCAGGTCTTAACTTCAGAACAGTTCGCAAGATACAATAAGTCCAAAACCTCAGCAGAACCTCTAGAAATCGTGACGCTGGACGAAGCGAAAAAAGCAGAGAAAAACCATTCTAAACAGAGAAAAACGTGGACGTTTGAAGCGAATGACGTAAGAGATTTTGCCTGGACTTCTTCCAGAAAGTTCGTTTGGGACGGAATGGGCGTACTTATTCCTGAAAACAACAACAAAGTAATGGCGATGAGCTTTTACCCGAAAGAAGCTTATAATCTATACAGAAAATATTCAACCAAAGCGGTTGCGCACACCATCAAAACGTATTCGGAGTTTACAATTCCTTATCCGTATCCGGTAGCGCAATCCGTGGAAGCTTCCAATGGAATGGAATATCCAATGATCTGCTTCAACTACGGAAGAACGGAAAAAGATGGAACGTATTCTGAAGGAATTAAAAACGGAATGCTGGGTGTTGTCATTCACGAAGTGGGCCACAACTTCTTCCCGATGATCATCAACTCGGATGAAAGACAATGGAGCTGGATGGATGAAGGGCTGAATACTTTTGTGGAATATCTTACCGAGGAAAGATGGGACAATAAATTCCCGTCAAAAAGAGGTCCGGCATGGACCATAGTAGATTATATGAAGCTTCCGAAAGATCAATTGGAGCCAATTATGTCGAACTCTGAAAATATCGTTCAGTTTGGTCCGAATGCCTATTCAAAACCGGCAACCGGATTGAACATCCTTCGTGAAACCATCATGGGAAGGGAACTTTTCGATAAAGCTTTTAAAACGTATGCTAAAAGATGGGCTTTCAGACATCCTGAGCCTGCAGATTTCTTCAGAACAATGGAAGATGCAAGCGGCGAAGATCTGGACTGGTTCTGGAGAGGCTGGTTTTACGGAACGGACCCTGTAGATATTGCCATTGATAAGGTAACGATTGCCACTCCGGATCTGAACACGCCTCCGAGAGAAGCCAAAGAAACAAAATACAAAGTAGACAAGCCTGCGCTAAATGAATTTGAAGATGTTTCAAAAATCAGAAACCGGGAAGATAAAAACATCACATTCTACGTAGACAAAGATAAAGAAGCACAGGATTTCTATTACCGATATGACAGAGGTCAGGAAAAAGTGGATAACAATAAAGAATATACTTCTAAATTCGAAGGAACCGAACCTTTAACGCAAAAAGAAAAAGATAAGTTTAAAAATATTACGGCGTATCAGATTGATTTTGTGAACAAAGGCGGACTTGTAATGCCAATCATCCTCGAATTTACTTTTGAGGACGGAACAAAACTTACCGACAAATCCTCCGCGCAGATCTGGAGATTGAATGAGCAGAAAGCATCCAAAACGTATTATTTTGATAAGAAATTAAAATCAATACAGCTGGACCCGATGAGAGAAACGGCTGATATTGATACCTCCAATAATTTCTGGAGCAACGACGGCGGAAATGCGCAGGTCTCCAAATTTGAATTGTTCAAACAGAAAGAAGGCGGAAATGTAAGAGGCGCATCCAACGGAAAAGTAAACCCAATGCAGGCTGCTGGAAAAAAATAGCAGAAGCTTCAGTTTAATCTGAAATAAAATAATCTGATAAAATTACAATCCCTCGCAAAATTTACGAGGGATTTGTATTATTAATTGCTTGGCTTAAAAGCAGTCCAGTTTACTCCGTCACTGATGAACATTACGGTTTTTGTTTTAGCTGCATTATTATCCAGCCCTACCATGAAAAAACTGCTTACTCCTCCTACGTTGGATGCATTGATAATAGTTCCTGTATTCGTTTTTATTTCAGCGGTATTTGTGTTTGAAATATTTCGCACCATGATAATCGCTCCTGGTGATGATGCAGGATTTGGGAGAAAAAAATCATCATCATTAGCGGCAGGATTTACGCTTACTACCGTATTGGTGATATTGCTTCCATTGGCAGTTAGAGTCTGCGGTGTTGCACTGATCACGCCGTTGACTTCCAGTTTTGTATTGGCTGTTCTTACCGTAGGGTCTACTCCGATACCGAAATTACCGTCTTTATCAATAGAGCTGTTATAGTGATTGGCATAATTGCTCGAATTGGAAGGAGAGGTTCCAAACCATACTTCCCCACCTCCGTTCCGGCCTGTTCTTAAAACCAACGATCCTAATAAATTGGGTGCGGCAGCGGCAACATTATAAGCATATCCTTCAAATGCGGCAATTGATCTTCCGTTTCCAACAACCGTAGGCGCAGCAGGCGTCCCACCCGTCATTACATTGTGATATGCTATAGACTGCGAAGTGCTGGTTCCTGAAAACAGCCCCACATTGATATCAGCATCCCCCTGTCCCGCCATAGACAAAAGATCTATGGGATCAGCAGTTCCAATGCCAACTTTACCGCCCGGCTTTACGACAAAATCATTAAGTTCCTCCGTAGGTGTTGAAACAGCAGAGTTGTCTTTAGCTCCGTCAATATGAAAAATACCTTTAGGATTTGTGGTGTTTATACCCACTTGCGCACTGTATATAAGCGGGCAGAACAGAAGTAGCAAAACTTTGTTTTTCATCATTTATGTATTGTTTTTTTTAGCAGACCAAATGTACAAATTAGTTTAAATTAAAAATAAAAAAGTGTCAAAATTTCATATTAAAAATAATTATCTGCCATTTCAGCCGCTCAAAAGCTGTTGGCATACAATTAGAGAATTACAAGACAGAAATAATTAAAAAATTAAATATATTATGTCAGTAAACTTTAAACCATTAGCAGACAGAGTTTTGATCGAGCCGATCGCTGCAGAAACTAAAACAGCTTCAGGTATTATTATTCCGGACACCGCAAAAGAAAAGCCGCAGGAAGGTACCGTAGTGGCAGTAGGTCCTGGAAAAAAAGATGAGCCTACAACTGTTAAAGTAGGTGACAAAGTTCTTTATGGTAAATATTCAGGTTCTGAATTAAAGCTGGAAGGAAAAGATTATTTAATTGTAAAAGAAGGAGACTTACTTGGCATCATCGGGTAAGATTTTGTTCTGAATTTAAATTTTAAACATTAAGAAATTTATATAATTAATCTTAGAGGCCCGTTAAGGATATCTTCGATATATAAGCATTCTGCTTAATTTACCAAGGGTAAATCCTTAAAAATCCTTTCTGTAGAACTATCTTCTTAAATTCTTAATGTTTATATAAAGTTCAAACAAACTAAGATCAAATTAAAAAATCAAATTATAAAAAATAAACCGCGAATTGCTAAACCAAAAGCTAACAGCAAGTCGCCAAAAGCTTAAAACAATGGCAAAAGAAATAAAATTCGATATTGAATCAAGAGACGCTTTAAAAAGAGGTGTTGATGCATTGGCTAATGCAGTAAAAGTAACTTTAGGACCAAAAGGAAGAAACGTAGTAATCGAAAAATCTTTCGGTGCTCCTCACGTAACGAAGGACGGGGTTTCTGTTGCTAAAGAAATCGAACTTGAAGACAAAGTAGAAAACATGGGTGCTCAGATGGTGAAGGAAGTTGCTTCCAAAACCAATGACATCGCAGGAGACGGTACCACTACCGCTACAGTATTGGCACAGGCTATTGTAAGAGAAGGTCTTAAAAACGTAGCTGCCGGAGCAAACCCAATGGATCTGAAAAGAGGAATCGACAAAGCGGTAACCGCAGTTGTTGAAAACCTTAAATCTCAGTCTAAAACTGTGGGAGATTCTACAGAAATGGTGAAGCAGGTTGCTTCCGTATCTGCTAACAACGACGAAACTATCGGTGCTTTGATCGCTGAAGCGTTCGGAAAAGTAGGTAAAGAGGGAGTAATCACAGTAGAAGAAGCGAAAGGAATTGACACAACAGTAGACGTTGTGGAAGGGATGCAGTTCGACAGAGGATACCAGTCACCGTATTTCGTGACCAACCCTGAAAAAATGTTGGCTGAATTAGAAAATCCATACATCCTTTTGGTTGAGAAAAAAATCTCTTCCATGAAAGAATTGCTTCCTGTACTTGAGCCGATTGCTCAGGGGGGTAAATCTCTATTGATCATCTCTGAAGAAGTAGAAGGTGAAGCATTGGCTACTCTGGTAGTAAACAAATTAAGAGGTTCTCTTAAAATTGCTGCCGTTAAAGCGCCTGGATTCGGGGACAGAAGAAAAGCAATGTTAGAAGATATCGCAATCCTTACAGGCGGACAGGTAATTTCTGAAGAGCAGGGTTTCACAATGGAAAACATCTCTTTGGATATGCTGGGAACTGCTGAAAAAGTTTCTATCGATAAAGACAACACAACCATCGTAAACGGTGGTGGTGAAGAAAGCAAGATCAAAGGAAGAGTAAACCAGATCAAAGCACAAATGGAAACCACAACTTCCGATTACGACAGAGAAAAGCTTCAGGAAAGACTGGCTAAATTAGCCGGAGGGGTTGCTGTTCTTTACGTAGGTGCTGCTTCTGAAGTGGAAATGAAAGAGAAAAAAGACAGAGTGGATGATGCGCTTCACGCAACAAGAGCGGCTGTTGAAGAAGGTATTGTTGCAGGAGGTGGTGTTGCTTTGGTAAGAGCCATCGCTGCTTTGGAAAACCTTACTGGAATTAACTCTGACGAAAGCACAGGGATCAAAATCGTGAAAAGAGCGATCGAAGAGCCATTGAGACAAATCGTTGCCAACGCTGGTGGTGAAGGTTCTGTAATCGTTGCGAAAGTGGCAGAAGGACAAGGTGACTTCGGGTACAACGCAAAAACAGACGAGTATGTAAACATGCTTGAAGCAGGAATCATCGACCCTACGAAAGTAACAAGAGTAGCTCTTGAAAACGCAGCTTCCGTATCCGGAATGTTATTAACCACTGAATGTGTGATCACTGAAGTGAAAAAAGACGAACCGGCCATGCCAATGGGCGGAGGAATGCCGGGAATGATGTAATACGGTCTGCGACCGAGACAATTTATATACTAACCGTTCTGATTTTCAGAGCGGTTTTTTGTTATTTTAAAATGAATACGGTTTTCCGTAAGGAAACATCAGAATAGTACTTTAATTTAGACGAATCATATAATGATCCGAAATAAATTATATAAACTCATTTAAATAGTTAATTACAATAATTGAGATTAAACTTTAAAATAATAGATAAATCATGAAATCAATATTGATTATTGGAGCAGCTGATGCAGGAAAATCAACAACAGCACAGGAGGTTTGCAAACAGCTTAAACCAACAAAAGTGTCCAGATTAGACATTCAACAAGAAAAACTGATTGATTCTGAAATAGAAAATATTTTCAATAATACCTTTATTATTGAGGTAAATGGCAAGCTTATCCTAATTGTTGCGGGAGCAACAACTGAACAGGGCTTTAAAATTACATATATAATTGATGTTTGCATAAAGTTGAACCTTACTATATCTTTTGCTCTTGTTTCAATGAGGAGTTTTGAAAGGAAAGAAGGATTTCATACAAAGAACCAGTTATCCTCAATTTCAAATATTTTGCTGGAAGAAAAAATCTTTAAAATTAATGAAGAGGATTTTAAAAGCTCAAAAGATTGGAAAAACAGGATTGAAAAGATAGTACATTTGATTAAACAAAATATATAAAAATATTTCAAAGCAGGCATAACTACTTTGCCGAAATCATGAGAGAAACCACTGGAAGCATTGCATGATAGATAATGCCAATGCGCGGAGGAATGCCGGGAATGATGCAGCACGGTCAGCAACCGGGGCAATTTATTATATTAACCGTTCTGATTTTCAGAGCGGTTTTTATTTTGTATAATTTGTCCCGTCCTGAAATAGCGATACACAAATTTTTATCGTTATGGACAACAATCAAGAAAACCGCTATGTAAAACGCACTCAACGCGATTACAGTTTGTCATTTAAACTAAACGTTGTAAGAGAAAT
>CAJYWN010000008.1 GCA_913778275.1 uncultured Chryseobacterium sp. | reverse complement strand
ATTTCTCTTACAACGTTTAGTTTAAATGACAAACTGTAATCGCGTTGAGTGCGTTTTACATAGCGGTTTTCTTGATTGTTGTCCATAACGATAAAAATTTGTGTATCGCTATTTCAGGACGGGACAATTTGATTAAAATAAAAACCGCTCCCAAAAGGAGCGGCTTCTTTTATGAAAAATGTTTCTGAATTCAATTACATTGTATCATCTACCGGGCATTTGAAATCTTTACTGCACGTTGCGCAGATGATCACGTTGCCGCATGCATACATGCAATATTCCGGTTCAGGAAGATTAATACCTGCTCCTGTAATACTTTTTAATTGGCCTTTGCTTAGTTTTTTTAAATTTTTCATATTGTTTTAGTTAAAAATTTGATACTTCTGTAAAGATAGCTAAAAAATAAATAAGTCAAACATTTGTGGTATATTATTTTTATATGAATTTAAATTTATAATATTTTAGTTTAATTAAATAAAAACCGGGCGAATTGCCCGGTTGGTTATTATTTTTTTATCAGTCCTAATTCTATCAGTCGTTCATGGAGAAATTCTCCTGCTGTAATATCTTCGTACAATTTCGGATGATTTTCATCGATACAGTTTTCCAGTGCATTTAATGACATGGAACTTACGGGATGCATAAAGAACGGAATGGAATATCGTGAAGTTCCCCACAATTCCCTCGGTGGATTTACTACACGGTGTATGGTGGATTTCAGTTTGTTGTTGGTATGTCTGGATAACATATCTCCTACATTAATCATCAGTTCGTCCGGTTCAGCAATGGCATCGATCCATTCACCCTTGTGATTCTGAACCTGAAGCCCTTTTCCCTGAGAACCCATTAGTAAGGTAATGAGATTGATATCTCCGTGTGCAGCAGCTCTTACCGCATCATCAGGCTCCTGTGTGATCGGAGGATAATGAATTGGTCTTAAAATAGAATTGCCTTCTGCAATTTTATCATCAAAATAAAATTCATCCAGACCAAGATACAAAGCCAGCGCTCTCAGAACATATTTTCCGGTTTTTTCCAGCATCTGGTAAGCTTCCTTACCGATTTCGTTGAATTTCGGAAGTTCTTCAACGATTACATTGTCAGGATACTCGTCTTTGTATTGGGAATCTTCGGATACATACTGGCCGAAATGCCAAAATTCTTTCAGGTCTCCCTTTTTGAAGCCTTTTGCAGTTTCCTTACCGAATCCTACATAGCCTCTCTGTCCGCCAATTCCCGGAATCTCATACTTTTGTTTCGTTTCCGTTGGCAATTCAAAAAAGTTTTTTACCTCTCCATACAATTCATCAACCAATTTGTCATCAAGAAAATGGCCTTTTAAGGCAACAAAACCAATTTCTTCATAAGCTTTTCCGATTTCATTTACAAATTTCTGTTTGCGTTCCGGGTCACCCGAAAGGAAATCACGCAGGTCTACACTAGGTATTTTGTCCATTTTTAGAAATTTAACGAATGGCTAAATTACAGATTTTAAATGAAAATCTTTTTATAGTTAATTATTTATAAATTAAATTTGTGCTATGAAAAAATATTCTTCCAAAAGAAGTATTCAGATATTGGCGCATCTTCTTCAGCAGTACGGAATTTCAGACATCATTATTTCCCCGGGATCCAGAAATGCCCCTTTGGCGATCCATTTTTCCGAAACCGACAGCTTCAGCTGTTACAGCATTGTGGATGAAAGAAGTGCCGCTTTTGTCGGACTGGGAATGGCGATGAGCGAAAAAAAACCGGTAGCGGTTACCTGTACCAGCGGATCTGCGGCAGCCAATTATTATCCTGCAATTACGGAAGCTTTTTATTCCAATATTCCTCTTTTGGTGTTAACAGCCGACAGGCCAATGGATTATGTGGATATTTTCGACGGACAGACGATCAGGCAGAATAATCTTTTTCATCAGCATTCCTACGGAGATTTCCAGTTGCTCGAAGACGGAAAGGAAAATGCGGAAGACATTAATTTTGACACGATAAAAAAAGCCATTGAACTGTGCATTGAAAAGCAGGGACCGGTCCATATCAATATTCCGTTGGAAGAGCCTCTCTATGAACTGGTTTCGGAACTGCCGACTTTTCCTACGGTAGAAAAAACAATCCGGCAGAAAGAATATGAAATTCCATCCACTTTAGTGGCAGAATGGAATACTTCCCAAAGAATCATGATTCTGGTTGGAACAAGAGATTATAGTCCTGAACTTGAAAATCAGCTTACCCAGCTGGTTAAAAATCATTCTGTTGTAGTTCTCAGTGAGGCAAATTCTAATCTGCACCATGAAAAGTTCTTCAGACATATCGACCGTTATGTTTTTAATTTTACGGAAGAAGATTTTAAAACCTATGCGCCTGATCTGCTGATTACGGTAGGACAGAATGTTGTTTCTAAAAAAGTAAAGCAGTTTCTGAGAAAAGCGCACCCTAAACAGCACTGGCATTTGGATGAAGTATGGCAGCCGGATACCTATTTTGCACTGACAGAAAAACTGGAAGTAAAACCCGAAGTTTTTTTCTCTAAATTGATGAAATTTATCAATCTGGAACCGAGTCCGTACTTTAATCTTTGGGATGTCCTTCGCGATAAAAAAGATGCAAAACATGAGAAGTTTCTCAATACGGTAGATTTTTCAGATTTTTATTTTTTCCATAAAACATCGCAGATGATTCCTGAGAATTATAACGTACACTTCAGCAACAGCTCGGCAATACGGTACGCACAGCTGTTTGATTACGGGAAAAGAAAAATTTACTGCAACAGAGGGACAAGCGGAATCGATGGATCAACATCCACAGCGATGGGCTTTGCCATAAAGAATGCCAATCCTACTTTATTGATTACGGGAGACCTCAGTTTCTTTTACGATATCAATGGCCTTTGGAATCAATACATTCCGCCGTTTGTGAGAGTGATGATTTTTAATAATGGGGAAGGAAATATTTTTAAAATTATTCCGGGTCCTGGAAATGCCAATCCGAATACGCTGGATGAATTTATTGCGACCAAGCATCATAAGAATGCCGAATTTTTGGCAAAACATTTCGGGTTTTCCTATACTAAAGTGGATGACGATATTACTTTGGACCGGGTCCTTGAAAATTTCTTCAAGCCGGACAATCAGCCTAAAATACTGGAAGTCAACACATCCGGTAAAAACAATGCAGATATACAGAAGGCTTACTTTAATTATCTGAAGGAAAATTAAAGATCGTCATATTCTTCGTTCCCAGGTAAATTGATGATCCTGTCAATAGAGTAGATAAAATTTTCATCAAAATCATTCAGGGCGTTAATGATCTGGAAATGAGAAAATTCTTTGATGTTTTGAAGGGTGATTTCCGCTTCTTTTATTTCTTTTTTTCTTAAAAGATGCTGTCTTTGTACTCCGTTTAAAAGATAGGAATTTGGAGTAAACCACTCCTTTCCCTTTAAGAAAAGAATATTCGAATAAGAGGTATCGGTAATGTGATTATTTTTAACAATGATGATTTCTTCGGCTCTGGCTTTCATCTTCATTTTTTCCAGCTCCTTGCGGTCTTCAAATTTAAAAGAATAGTCGAAACTGTTGTTTTCCACCAGCTGGAAGCTATCAATCTCTGGAATGGCGTAGGGAATCATCTGGGTCCGGATTCTTTTATCCAGATCATATACAATTCTCAGTTTGAAAAGGCCGTCCTCATCGTGTTGCAGGTGCTTGTAGATTTTGGCAAGGTCAATTGTGCCCTCTTTTCCGAAGTGGGCAAAAGTTGCATCTACACGTTTCTGATGTAACTCCAATAAGAAGATTTCCTGATCTTCAATCTTTATACTTTCAATGAATTGGGACATAAATTTTATTTTTCATTTCTTCGTACTCATCTTCGAGCTTACTCATGTGGGTAATTCCACCTCCGCTTTTAAAATACAGCTGATCGCCTTCTTTTTCTATAAAACGGATCATCACGCAGCTGTCCAGGTTTTTGCCGTCAAACCAGCCGCAGACGCCGGTATAATATCCTCTTTCGTAGCCTTCCGCATCAAGGATGATCTCCAGAGTTTTGGGCTTAGGAGCGCCTAAAATAGAACCAGCCGGAAGTAATTTTTTCATGATGCTGCCCATTTTTCCGTCAAATTCGGGTTTTAAAATCCCTGAAATTTCCGAACTCATTGCATACAGATCCTTTTGCTTGGTTTTAATGAAATCAAGATACTGAAACTTATCTACCTTCACGTCATCCGCCACCATACTGAGATCATTACGAAGCAGATCGACAACGGTGTAGTGCTCTGCTTTTTCCTTGATATCATTTCTTAACACCTCTGCCGCATTTTCCACTGAGGCGTCAATAGTGCCTTTCATGGGATGGGTAAGGATTTTTCCGTCAATAATCTTTACGAAAGTTTCAGGAGAAAAAAATACAAAAAAATCTTTATAAAAAACTTTGTATTTGGCAGAAGAATGATAAAAGATTTCTTCAAGGGTTAAATTCGTCTCAATTTTGGTTTTCCGTGTATAATTTACCAGATAGGAGTTTCCGAAGCGAATATTTTTCTGCACTTTATCAAAACCGATTTTAAAGTTTTCCAACGTTTCCGGGAATGATTTCCACTCAATGTTTTTTGATAGTGGCTGTTGTTTTTTTGTATTTGAAAAGCTTTGAAAATCAATTAATAAGCTTGATTTTTCAATTTTATCTTCTTTAAATACTTCAACGTTCTGCGCAAGAAAGTCGACAATGAAAAAGTAGGGAACTTTCCGGAGTGAAAGTTCATCCATTTCCATAAATTTTTGATGATTCGCTGAAAACATTCCGCAAAAGTAATTATTGATGTTTACTTTTGCACAAAATTTTTAAATGGAAAATAAATATCCTCAGAAACCGGGTCTTGATTTTATACTGAAGCAGGCATTTTTCTATTGGAATAAAACATTGGTTTTTCAGCTGATGTTTTCCATCATGTATTTTGGAATTCTGATGACGGTATTCTTTTTTTGCGATGCCAGGTACGATATTCTGAATGGCTATATGGAAACTGCAAAATATGCAAAAGAAGGCGTTCAGGTGTACACGGAACAGCTGCAGAAGCTTTTGTTAACCGATAATTTCCAGGATTTCTCTTTATGGATGATAGGAACGCATATCTTCCTGTATCCTTTAAATTTGGGTTTTTATCAGCTTTACAGGAAAATGGATCTTGGGGAACAGATTGGTCTTAGTGATCTTTTTGTGGGCTACAACGGGACCAATTTTTTCAAATATATCGGGTACTATATTTTCTGGTATTTTATTTTCGCATACAGTGCGCAGACCATTATTCTCGGAATAGTCTGGGTTTGCATTACTATATTCGTGGCACCGATGATGTTTTTTATGAACAAATCTATTTTTCAATCTATTTCACTGCACTTTCAGGCATTGAAGCTGTTTTTTACTGAAATAATTGTTTGTGTGATCGTCGCGGTTATTTTTAAATATATCGGGTTTCTGTTATTCTTTGTGGGAGGATTATTTACGTTTCCTTTCTGGAATGCGATGATTTATTCACTTTATAAAGTTATTTTTTCGGAGAAAAATTAATTTCATATAGTTTTTAATGGATTTTCTGCTAAAAAAAATTAAATTTGGTAGAAACAACATTAAAATTTAACACCATGTCAGAATTCAATGAATTTGAACAGCAGGGCTCTGTTCCGGAAAGAAATACGGGCTCTATAATTTCTCATGCTTTTGAAATGTATAAAGGCGTTTTCCTATACGCTATTATAGCAATGATCGTTTACCTAATTTTAGGGTTTTTAATCCAAACCATTACAGGCTTCAATTCTGCCTCAATGATAGAAGAAATGAGGGATAGCGGCGATTATGATTTCAATTACTGGCATGCTCCTGGATTTCCGCTGTACATCACTCTTTCTGGGCTTTTAGGATTGCTCCTTGCTCCGCTTTATGTAGGGTTGATTTATATGATCAATAAATACAACACCAAAAACGCGATTGAATTTTCCGATTTGTTTATCGGCTATAGGCAGAACTTTGTTAATATTCTTATTTATGCCTTGCTTTCGTGGATTATCTCAACGGTTGCTCTTTCGCTTTGTGTGCTGCCGATCGTATTTGTATATCCGTTTCTGATGCTGGGTTATCCTATTTTACTTTTTGAAAATGCTTCTGCGACAGACGCCTTAGGAAAATCATTCACTATTGTAAAAGAAAATTACGGCACTTTTCTTGGTGTTACCATCATTGGGTTTTTGATTTCTATGGCAGGGATTGTCCTTTGCTTTATCGGAGTTATTTTAACAGCTCCTTTTATCATGGCGGTTATGTACTCCGCATATTGCGCTTACCTGGGAAAACCAAGACAAATAATTCTGAATAAATAATGAACAAAGAAGAACAAATAAGCAGTGTCAAAATAAAACAGGTTTCCCTGCTTGCCATAATTATCGTTTTGGCAGGCCTGATCTGCTTTAATCTTGCACTTTTTATTCCCTCCGTTTTAGGAGCAATCACCATTTATGTGGTCTGCAGGAAGTACAATTTTTATCTTCAGGAAGAAAAAAAATGGAAACCCTGGGCTTCTGCACTGGCTTTAATGTTTGCCAGTCTTATTGTTCTTATTCTTCCTATTTATTTTATCGGAGATCTTCTTATTGAAAAGCTTGGGAATGCTCAGGCTTATATGGATAAGTTTAATGTCTTTCTCGAAAAAATTCACACCTACATTTATTCTAAGGTAGGATTTGATATTTTGAGCAAAGAAAATATGGATAAACTTAAAAACAATGTCGGACAATTTTCAACAAAAGCCTTAAGCGGTACATTTAATACCTTAACGGTTGTAATATCCATGTATTTTATTCTTTATTTCATGCTGGAAAAACCGAGGTTCTTCGAGAGAATATTATCCTCTTCGGCACCGCTGAAAAGATCAAATGTATCGTTAATCGGCGAGAAGATGAGGAAACTTATTATGGCCAATGCGATAGGAATTCCCGTTGTAGCTCTCGGACAGGGAATTGTTGCACTTATAGGATATTTTATCTTTGGAGCACCTAGCCCTGTATTATTGTTCGCCTTAACAGCTGCGGCATCTATGATTCCTGTAGTGGGTGCGGCTATTATCTATGTGCCGATCTGTATCTACATGATCGCAGAAGGAGATACGGGAACCGGGCTGGGGCTGGCGGCGTATTGTATGGTAGTGGTAGGATTAACAGATAATGTTTTACGTTTTACCCTCTTAAAAAAGTTAGAGGATATTCATCCATTAAATACGGTATTCGGAATTATCATGGGAATGAATCTTTTCGGCTTTATGGGGTTGGTTTTCGGGCCAATTCTAATATCTTTAACATTGCTGCTGATTCAGGTATACCGGAATGAATTTTCTGATGATGATACGCCGGATCTCAAGCTTCCGGATAAAGATGACGAGCTGGAAGAAAAAATTAATTTAATTGTATAAGATGGAAAATGGTATAAATCCGGAAATATTGAGAGAAATTTGTGAAGCTAAAATGCCCTTCGGAAAATATCAGGGAACTATATTGGCCGATCTGCCGATAAGTTATCTGGAATGGTTTCAGCGTCAGGGGATGCCGAAAGGAAAATTGGGAATGCAGCTGTCAACCATCTATGAAATAAAGCTGAATGGCCTGATGGATTTATTAGCTCCAATTCGTTCCGGTCTTATAAGAAGATAAAAAATTAACAGAAGATTACAAATTTTATATTTGATAAAGAGTTTTCGGTGGCACCAAAGGTGCCGCCGAAAATTTTAAATACTTTGAATTACATAGGCTCCCAAAGTTCTATTTTATTGCCTTCAGGATCAAGAATATGAATAAACTTTCCAAAATCATACGCTGCGATTTCGTCTAAAATTTCAACATTTTCCTTTTTCAGTTCTTCAACCAACGCCTCCAGATTGTCGACGGTATAGTTAATCATGAATTCTCTTGTCGAAGGCTCAAAATACTTTGTTGTTTCAGGAGAAGGGCTCCATGTAAGTGAACCTTTTGAATTTGAATCGGCCATGTCTTTCCAATTGAAAGTTGCGCCGTATTCGTTTACATCAATTCCCAAGTGGGTTTTGTACCATTCTTTCAAAGCTTTCGGATCTTTGCATTTGAAGAATATTCCGCCGATGCCTGTTACTTTTTTCATTTGATTATAGTTGGTTAAGTATTGTGTTTTTAAGTTTTCGGCGGCAGCGAAGCCGCCGCCGAAAACTTTTTATCCTTTTAAAGCAGCAATTTCATCTCTTAATTTGGCAGCTTTAATGAAATCCAGATTTTTCGCAGCAGATTCCATTTCCTTTTGTTTCTGCGCAATTACCTTTTCGATATCTTCGGTAGTATAGCTGGCTTTGGCTTCTGCAACTTTCTGGAGAATCTCCTTCTGGGTATATTTTTCGTCCGGGAAGTCTTTTGTTCTTCCGACTAAGCTTTCAGATATTTTCTTGTTTAGAGCAACAGGAACTTTTCCGTGTTGTTTATTATATTCCATTTGTTTGGCTCTGCGGTATTCGGTTTCATCCAGGGTGGCCTGCATGGATTTGGTGATTTTATCGGCATACATAATGGCCCGGCCATTCAGGTTCCTTGCGGCCCGGCCTACCGTCTGGATCATGGATCTTCGGCTTCTCAGCATCCCTTCCTTATCGGCGTCCAGAATGGCTACCAGGGAAACTTCCGGTAAATCAAGACCCTCTCGCAATAAATTCACACCGATGAGGACATCAAAAAGACCTACTCTTAAGTCCTGCATGATCTGGATACGCTCCAGGGTTTCAACATCAGAGTGGATATATCTTGTTCTGATTCCGAATTTTGTAAAATATTTGGTTAATTCTTCCGCCATCTTCTTGGTGAGAGTTGTTACCAAAACTCTTTCGTCGAGATCAGCCCTTTTTTGAATTTCTTCCATTAAATCATCAATCTGATTAATGGTTGGTCTTATTTCAATGATAGGATCCAGAAGTCCGGTCGGGCGGATAATCTGCTCAATATAAGCTCCGCCTGTCTTTTCCAGTTCATAATCTGCAGGCGTAGCGGAAACGTAAATAACCTGGTTCTGAATAGCTTCAAACTCTTCAAACTTCAAAGGTCTGTTATCCATCGCGGCGGGAAGCCGGAAACCATACTCTACCAAAGATTCCTTTCGGCTTCGGTCTCCGCCGTACATGGCATGAACCTGCGGAACGGTAACGTGGCTTTCATCAATTACCATCAGATAATCTTTTGGAAAATAATCAAGAAGACAGAAAGGCCTTGTACCCGGTAATCTGCCGTCGAGATATCTCGAATAGTTCTCAATTCCGGAACAATATCCCAGTTCTTTAATCATCTCAAGATCCAGCTCGGTTCTTTCCTGTAATCTTTTAGCTTCTAAAGGTTTTTCTATCGAATTAAAAAAGTCAACCTGTTTTACCAGATCATCCTGAATGTTCCGGATGGCGCCGTTCAGCGTTTCTTTTGACGTTACGAAAAGGTTGGCAGGATAAATCTGAATCTGCTCAAAATTCGAAGTTACATTTCCGGAAACGGGATCAAAACTCTGGATTTTTTCAATTTCATCCCCAAAAAACTGAATTCTTACGGCGTTATCAGCATAAGCAGGGAAAACATCAATAACATCTCCTTTTACTCTGAATGTACCTCTTTGAAACTCATTTAATGTTCTGGAATATAAAGCATTAACTAAAGAATGAAGAAGTGCAGTCCGCGTTACCTTCTCTCCAATGGCAATAGAAATTAATGATTTATGAAATTCAGTAGGATTTCCGATACCATAAATACATGATACTGATGCTACAATTAAAACATCTCTTCGCCCTGAAAGCAAACTTGCCGTAGCGGAAAGTCTTAATTTTTCAACTTCCTCATTGATGCTGAGGTCTTTCTCAATATAAGTTCCGGTAGTGGCAATGTAAGCTTCCGGCTGATAATAGTCGTAATAGCTGACAAAGTATTCAACCGCATTTTCAGGGAAAAATTCCTTGAATTCCATGAACAGCTGTGCTGCCAATGTTTTGTTGTGGGCCAGAACCAATGTCGGCTTCTGAACATTCTGAACCACATTGGCTACCGTAAAGGTTTTTCCCGAACCGGTAACTCCGAGAAGCGTCTGGTATTTTTCACCGATTTTAATGCCTTCAGTAAGCTTTTCGATAGCTTGAGGCTGGTCACCGGTAGGTTTATATTCTGATTGAAGTTTGAATTGCATAGAAAATTGTGATCTTATCTAACAAAAATACGAAAGATATATTTGTTATTGAAAAGTATTCGCTACCTCAACAATTATTTACAGCCGTAAAGTTCCAACAAATAAAAATAGACATTATATATTTGAGACATTCGTTTTATTGGCATTATTTTTCCATTCTTCACAATAATCAATCATCATAAGAATATGAAAATCAATAAATTTTACATTTCTGCAGTTGGCCTGCTTCTTATTGTTGCATCATGCAAAGAAAACAAGGTCAATGCACAGCAGATAGGAAGTGACGGAAGCGTTGAGACAAAGGCTCCAAACTCTCCGGAATATAAGCCCGCCTTTGCCGGTCAGACAAGAATTAAGGCCGTAAAAACCTCAACGCCTTATCAGGTTGAAGTTTTAAGCAGGGATTTGGGAAAACCTTGGGGAATTATTAATCTACCGGACGGAAGGCTACTAATTACCGACAAAAGAGGATATATGAATGTTGTTTCCACCGATGGAAAGCAGATCTCTAAAATTGACGGTTTTCCAGAAGTCGATTCAAAAGGACAGGGCGGAATGCTCGATGTAGCTTTAGATCCGGATTTCGCAGCCAACAATGTCATTTACTTCAGCTTTTCAGAACCTTATGAAAACGGAAATCATACGGCGGTAGGAAAAGGAAAATTGTCTCCGGATTTCAAAACTGTCTCTGATGTGAAAGTTATATTCAGGGCAACTCCAACATATGATGGCGACAAGCATTACGGAAGCAGGCTCGCTTTTGATAAAGACGGAAATTTATTTGTGAGTACGGGAGAAAGATCCGATAAGCAGACAAGAGTATATGCCCAGCGAACAGATAATTATTTAGGAAAAATCTTAAAAATCACAAAAGACGGAAAGCCGGCAGCAGGAAACCCATTTATCGGCAAAACAGGATTTAAGCCTGAAATCTATGCATTCGGAATCCGAAATCCTCAGGGAATGGCGATCGATCCCAACGGAAACCTTTGGGATGTGGAAATGGGTCCGAGAGGCGGTGATGAAATTAATTTAATCAAAGCCGGAAAAAATTACGGATGGGGAGATGTTACTTACGGGATTGAATACTCAGGAGAAAAAATTAATAACGGAACCACCCAAAAAGCAGGAACCGAACAGCCTGTATATTATTGGGATCCGGTAATCTCTCCAAGCGGCGTTACTTTTTATACCGGAAATATTGATGAATGGAAAGGAAACCTGATGATCGGCTGTCTCAGCGGAGAGCATATCAATAGGATTGTCATGAAAGATAATAAAGTTGTTGGTGAAGAAAGGCTTTTAACAGATGAAAAAGAGCGCTTTCGTGATGTTTTAAATGGAAGCGATGGCAATTTATATGCAGTAACAGACAGCGGAAAACTATACAGAATTTCAAAGAAATAATCTTACGTAGTCTTTTATATAAAGGTTCGGGCTCAAAACGAAGTTTTGAGCCCGAACCGCTTTTTTTTAAGCTTCTTCAAGCTGAACCGTGAAATGTCTCAACAGATCCGGTTCCCAGGTTATTTTATAGCCTTTTGCAATTTCATCACGTCTTTCATAAACGTTTCTGATAGCGGCAGCAATATAATCCATGTGATTATTAGTATATGTCCTTCTTGGGATGGCCAAACGCACCAATTCCAGCTTTGGATAGCGGTTTTCTCTTGTTTCAGGATCTCTGTCAGCCAATAAAGTTCCGATTTCTACGGTTCTGATACCAGCCTCTTTGTAGATTTCAAGCCCTAAAGTTTGAGCAGGGTATTCCGAGCGGTCAACTTTTGGAAGGAAATTAAGGGAATCAATAAAAACCGCATGCCCTCCGATAGGTTTCTGAACCGGAATTCCATATTCGATTAATTTATTCCCAAGATATTCAACCTGAGAAATCCTGCTCTCCAGATAAGCAAACTCGGTCGCTTCATCAAGACCAACTGCCAAAGCAGCCATGTCTCTTCCGGCCATTCCTCCGTAGGTAATAAAACCTTCATAGATAATGGTAAAATTAGAAGCTTTTCTGAAAACCTCCTCATTATTTAAAGCGATAAAACCTCCGATGTTTACCAGCCCGTCCTTTTTAGAACTCATGGTCATCCCGTCACCGTAAGAGAAAATTTCCTTGCAGATTTCCTTGATGCTTCTGTTTTCCTGTCCGGCTTCTCTTTTCTTGATGAAATAAGCATTTTCCGCAAATCTCGCAGAATCAAAAAATACAGGAATGCCATATCGGTCAGAAAGTTCTTTTACCGCTTTCATATTTTCCAGAGAAACGGGCTGCCCTCCGGAAGAATTGCAGGTAATGGTGATCAGGCAGAAAGGGATATTTTCCTTCGGATACTTTTTATAAACTTCTTCAAGTTTTTCGATATTGATGTTTCCTTTAAAAGGATGAAGATCATTGATGTCAAAAGCTTCATCGATGGTACAGTCTATAGCATGGGCTCTTCTGAATTCGATGTGTCCTTTTGTCGTATCGAAGTGGGAGTTTCCCGGTACTACGTCTCCTTCTTTTACGAGAACTGAAAACAATACATTCTCTGCAGCTCTTCCCTGATGGGTTGGTAAAAGATATTTAAAACCGGTAATATTCTGAACGGTCTGATGAAGCTGCTCAAAAGAACGCGAGCCGGCATAGCTTTCATCCCCCATCATTAAAGCGCCCCATTGTCTGTCGGACATTGCTCCGGTTCCGGAGTCGGTAAGAAGGTCGATGAAGACCTGTGAAGATTTTAGATTGAATAAGTTATAGTTTGCTTCTTTAAGCCATTGTTCTCTTTCTTCTCTTGTTGACTGACGGATTTCCTCAATCATTTTGATGCGGAAAGGCTCCGCGTACGGTAAGTTCACGATAGTATTTTATTAGATTGTTTTGTAAGAATTTTTTATTTGAAATAAATTTCAAATTCATCAAAGGATAATGTGTTTTAAAGCTTCGCTATTCAGGAGCTTTAAAGATATTATCATCCGAGTGGAAGCCTGCTACGCCGCCGCTTACCGCAAATTTCATTGCAGAAGCCGCCGTCATGCCCACCACTGGTTTGATGTTTTTTTCTTCCGTAACAATTACCCATCCTGAAATAGCGTAAGAGTGCGGCAGGTATACCGCAACGTAATTGTGTTTTTCAACGTCTGCCATTTCTTTCTGCGTGAGAAAACCGATTCTCCAGATCTCTGGATTTTCGTTGGTTTTTACCCAGACAGGATCATTAAACTTTTTCTTATCTCCGACAAAGGAAGACATAACGTCTTTTGTCGGGGTATAAATATGCTTTACGCCCGGTGTTTTTTCAAGCAGCCGATCCATCGCATCGAAAAAGAATCTTCCGACCACAAATTTATTGCCCAGATATCCTAACAGTGCGGTAAAGAAAATGGTTGAAATAAAAACAAGTCCCGGGATTTCCTTGGCAACTGACGGTATGATATTGTCGATAGAAGTAACCACGTACCATATGACAAATATGGTCAGTCCGATAGGGCCGATAATTACTAATCCCTGAAAGAAATTTTTCAGGAACGAATTGGCAATATTTTCAAACGTCAGCTTTTTCACTTCAATATATTATCCGTGGATGGTTTCTCCTTTTCCATACGACTGGATAATTTTGGCTTCATACTCCAGCCATTCTTCCCAGCGCTGATTTACTTTTTCCGGATCTCCAAGCTGTCTTGCAAATCCTATAAAGGTTGTATAATGATTGGCTTCCGATACCATCAGTTCGCGGTAAAAAACTTTAAGCTCTTCATCTTTTATGTTTTCGGTAAGCACTTTGAAGCGTTCGCAGCTTCTGGCTTCTATCATGGCCGCAAAAAGCATTTTGTCAACAATGAGGTCATCCCTGTTGCCTCCTTTCTGGATGAATTGCACCAGTTCGTTTACATAATCGTCTTTTCTGGTACGCCCGAAAGTGTAGCCTCTTTTTTTAATAATTTCATGAACCTGGTTAAAATGCTCCAGCTCTTCCTGTGCAATAGCAAGAAGCTCGGTAACGATTTCCGGGTATTCGGGAAGCATTGTAATCAGCCCGATTGCATTGGTTGCTGCCTTTTGCTCGCACCAGGCATGATCCGTTAAAATTTCTTCAATGTTTCCCTCCGCTATATTTGCCCACCTTGGATCGGTAGGAAGTTTCAACTTAAACATAGTTTAAAATTTTGTGTAAAATTAAAATATTTTTATGATACGACAGAAGTTATTTTTGTTGAAGATTTTCATTGAATTTCATCTTTTTTATAAAATGTCTAAACTTGATGGTACTTTTTTTGTTATTGTTTTAAAACCAATTAAAAATATAAACATTATGGAAACAATCACAGCTATTAAAAGTAAGATGAGTGCTTTACTTGCATTTACATTTTCGGTATTCGTGTCTTTTTATTCCTTTGCACAAGATACTGCCGGAGGGGTAGTGACTACGGAAAATAACACCACCACTACTACAGAATGGTACGCAAATCCGGTGTACATTATCGGCGGGGCTATTCTTCTCATCATCATTATAGCATTAGTTGCGAGAAGTGGAAGAAGAGACTAATAAAACAATAAAACTGCTATTTAATAGCAGTTTTTTTTCTTGCTATTTCAAGGATATTCCATCCGAAGGTGTCTACTTTCTTTAATACAGCAGAAATTCCGAATGCCAGGATTACGTTGATGATGTAAATAAGAATCATCAAAATCCACCAGGATATTTTTTCTTTTAGAGGAACAACTAAAAAATACACAAGAGAAGAGCTTATTCCCTGGGCAAAGTAAAAAAAGATGGCATTTTTACCAATATATGTTACAAAACTTTCTGTTGAAATTTTCAATCGGTTATAAAACACAAACAACGTTACCAGAGAAAACATTGCCCAGATAATATATGGCATTTTTGGCGGGAATTTATTCCTGTTGATCTTATAAAAAATTTCATTTCCATAATACCAGAACATCCATATTAAAGCTGTAGCAACCAAAGCATAAAGAACAGGAATCATTTTACCAGATATTTTTCTTCCTTTCATTCTGTTGCCAATCAGGAATACAGCCAGGTAAAAAGCGACATAGCCCACCTGTCCGTCAGGATAGATCTGCGGGAAAATATTAAATAATAATGTCAGTCCAATACATAGTGCGATAAACCAAGGGATATGTTTGGGAAAAAACCGCAGAATCAACACTCCGAAAACCGTAAGAATAAAATAAACTTTCAGATACCAGAAGCTTCCCATGACTACCGGAAAAGTATCTGCATTGGTATACTGGTGCAGATACCAGTTGCCCAGATTTTGCCATTGCGGGAGGGTAGAAATATTGGTAATCGTATATTTTGATCCGAACGTGGAGTAAAAACGCTGGAGCCATTCCAATGAAAAAAAATTCAGTCCGAAAACTTTAAAGAAATAATCCAGAAAGAAAAGAAAGGTTACAAAAACCATGTAGGTGATCTGCAGTTTCAGCAGCCGGTACAGTGTTTTTTCAATATTTGAGCCCGAAGTGATTCCGCTTAAGGCATAAAACAGGGCGACATCGAATACCAGAGAAAATACCCTTACTTCGGCCGGAATATAAAATTGTCCGGACCAGAAAGCCGTGTGGATAAAAATAATGGATAATGTTGCCAGTCCTTTTGCAAAATCAATGTAGAGATCTCTTTTCATTATTTATATATGATGCATCAAAAGTAAATAAACTTTATGAATATTTTCAAAAAGAAAAGAGGCAGGAATATTGGCCCGCCTCTAAGATAGTTATATCGAAAATGAATGTTATTTTAACCTTTTGAATTCTTCAGCAGAGATTTCTCCCGTCTGAATTTTCTTTAATTCATCAAGATACTGGCTCATAAACGCGTCGAGCTCCGGAAAACGGGAGTTTTTGGCGGTTTTGTATGTTCCGTTCAAAACTCCCTGATAATAATAAAAGAAATTGTAATCAAAATCAGCAGCTGAGAGATCGTACTGTCCTAAAAGGAATCCTAAACGTACGGCTGATCTTCTCTGCGGAGGAGTTCCGTGATGGCCCGGACTGGTGGTCTGATAATCTCCAATGCTTTGTGCAAACTCATACGCCGCTGCGATTTGTGTAAAACTAGTCTGGTTGTAACCGTTCGGTCTCCTTAAATAATATCCGGCAAATCCGTCTGCTTCCAGTTCGTTGGGTCTTGCCGTAGATTCGTAAACAGAAGGAAGTCCGAAGATGTATTGCAATTGGTGGCCATATTCGTGGGCTAAGATCATGGCATTAACAATGTTTCCGCCTTTTGATTTGGCATCATAGTAAATCGCGTAGCCGTAATAAATTTTTCCGGAAGAGTAGGAGATTGCGTTGTACGTAGAGTTATAGTTGGAAGGATCGTTTACAAAACGAAGCGTAGGATTGCTCCTTCCCCAAAGGCTGGCAATTTTTGTCATTTGCGAATTCATAAAATTCGTGTCCGTGGAATTTTGTAGATTCGTAAGTAAAACAGCAGAAGAGCTCCAGTTTTGGTCTACATAGTAGCACACTTTTTCAAGCGCATCAGGCTGTTCGATTTTTTGGCTTTCTGTTTGTTGTTCAGGCTGTACAGGAGTTTCCAGTGATTCGTCGTTACATGCTGATAAGGAGAGTGCAGCAATTGCTCCCGCAAGGATACGGAAATTAAAGTTTCTTTTCATATAAAATATTTTGGTTTGGCTAAGTTATACTATTAAACGGAAAATAATATCACTTTATTGTGATAAATTATTCAAAACATAGTTAAAATTTTAATTAAAAAAGATTGGGTTGAATTTGAGGAGATTAGAAAATTATTCTTATATTTGCACCTCGAAATAACTAAAAATTTTATAAACAATGTTTGCAATTGTAGAAATAGCAGGGCTTCAATACAAAGTTGAGCAAGACCAGAAGTTGTTTGTAAACCGTTTAGCAGGAGATAAAGGAGGTAAAGTATCTTTCGATAAAGTACTTCTTACTGTAAACGGAGCAATCACTGTAGGCGCCCCAGCTGTAAGCGGAATCACTGTAGAGGCAGAGATCCTGGACCACGTAAAAGCTGATAAAGTAATCGTTTTCAAAAAGAAAAGAAGGAAAGGTTACAAAGTAAAAAACGGTCACAGACAATCATTAACTCAAATTCAGATTACTGGTATTACAGGATTTGAAGGAGCTAAAAAAGCAGAGAAACCTGCTAAGAAAACAACCAAAAAAGCAGATGCTGAAGCTGCTGAAAGTGCAGAATAATTGTTAAACCAAAAAACCTTAAAATAAAATGGCACATAAGAAAGGAGTTGGTAGTTCCAAAAACGGTAGAGAATCTCACTCTAAAAGATTAGGGGTAAAGATTTTCGGAGGTCAGGATGCTATTGCCGGGAATATTATTGTTAGACAGAGAGGTACGCAACACCACCCAGGTGCAAACGTGGGAATCGGTAAAGATCACACTTTGTTCGCTTTAGTAGACGGTAAAGTAGTTTTCACTAAGAAAGCAAATAACAGATCTTTCGTATCTGTAGAAGCAAACGCATAATTTTAGCGTTTCTATAAAAATCAACCTCAGCAGTATTGCTGAGGTTTTTTTATTTTATTAAATCATAATAAGCAATGAATATAATTCTTATATTTAACATCCAAATCAAACAAAATTAACTGATATGAAAAATCTAAAGAAAATCACAAGACAGGATCTTAAAGAAGTAACAGGAGGTGTCGCTCCTGTAAAAGAATGTTTGCCATGCAATATTTATTGCAGTATCCCTGAGGGAGAGAGGCCGCCATGCAACATTGTGTATATTGTGGCACATTGTAACGGCTGTAAAGATTATCCTGCAGAGTCTTAATCAACAAAAAATCTCCTTTTCATAAAGGAGATTTTATTTTTAGAAGTTCACCTGGAATCCGGCTTTTATACCGAAAGTAGAAATGTCTGGACGGTCGAGGTAATTTCCGCGCCAGTTAAAATCTACCCTGAAAATTCTCAGATTTCCAAAACCAATATTTTCGATTCCAAAACCGTATTCATAGTAAATATGATCGCTCGGTGCAGAATATTTGAATCCTTCTACGTTGATCGCTTTCGAAGCATCGCTCAATGTTCCGTAAGCACCTCTTATAAAAGCAATTTCCCTTAATTTTAGTTTCTTAATTAATGGGATGAAAGAAAGAATTTTACCGTTAAAATGATGCTCCAAATGAAGGGTTGTATACGTATCCGCTACAAATTCGTAATAATTCAGCTGTGCAAATGTATTCTGTGCAAGACTGTACGACTGGTTTCCGGGGATTATGTTCTGCAATGCCAGAGGAACGGTGTCGAAGTTCTTTCCGGCTTCGAAATTAACCTGCAGTTTTCCCCAGCTCCCGACTAAGAACGGCTTGTAGAATAGGAACTGCAGTTTGTTATAATTAAAGTCTGATCCGAATAACCCTTCAATTCCTTTCGTGTATTTTAACACGATGGTCGGAGCCAATGTTCCATGTTCATAACGGTCGATTCCTGTTTGGGAGAATTTAGCGCCCGGTCTTGCGATCAGGCTTAGTGTAAAGTGCGAATCGTTTGTTGTTTTTCTTAAAGCACCGTCTTTGTAATACATCAGGCTGAAACCGTCCGGATTGGCAGATTTAATGCTTTGCATTGTGCCGTCAAGCCTGATCTGGAAGTTCTTCCAGGGTTCGATGGAAGTGAAAACATTTGTTTGATTAACTGAGCTTAAAGAGGCATTTTCTCCTCTTGCAAAAATGGTTGACGAAGCAAACGTTCTGGCCATGATTCCATCATCATTCGTCAATTGTACTCCCAGCTGTAGAATGTCCCTTCTTGTTCCGGCTCCTACGGTAAACCTGTTAACCCTGTTGAACATGAATCTTGCTTCAGCACCGTATTTTACCTGCTGATCTTTAAAACCATAAGCCGTATAAAACTGTACTCTCCACGGATCATTTCTTGTGAAATACGTTCTGGCGCCAAGTCGTATCCTGTCTCCTTCCACGTCATTTTTACCGTAAACAGAGAAAATCGGACCGATATCAATGCCTAATTTTTTTACATTATAATAGCCGGAACCCAACGTTTCATAAAGCTTTACAATTCTATTGAATTTTGGAGTCTGCTGAAGCTTGTCAAGCATTTCATAGATTCCCTGTTCGGTTTTGGATAAAGAATCGGGTCTGGCTTTAAGCCAGTAAGCATCATCCTTATCAGTGAAAGCATCTGCATATTCTTCTTCTTTTCGTTTAAAAACTTCATCTTCCAGAGGCTTATTAAATTCGTATTCAGAATAATCTACCGACCGTTTGGCAACAATACTTTTGGCAGTCTTCTTCTTGGAAAACGGCGTCATTTCAATTTCGGTAACAAATTTTCTGGGTAAAAAGGTGTTTTCGTCAGGATTGTCATACTCCAGTTCGGTAGAAATCCCATTGATGAAATTTACATTGATTTTCTGGGTTGATTTTAAAGTAGCGCCCAACACCGCATAGCTGTCCGTATCGATATACAAATATCCCTGAAAGGCCAGAACTTCCGTTCTCTTCGGAAGATACCTGATCTTGAAAGCATTTTCTCCACGGATGGAAATCGTATCCACTAAATTATAATCGTATGTACTGAAACCCGTTTCTCCCACTGGGCTCGGAAATCCAATGTCGAAATAATTTAATGTATTGTCGTAAATATTAATATCCCGGTAAAGGTTCTTGGCGGTAAGCGTTACAATCTGGTTGTCCTGAAATCCGGATGTTTTTTGTGCGACTAAAAGTCTTTTGGTCCTTTTGGAAGGTCTGTTCTCTCCGTAGTTTTCGTACACGGCTTCGTTCAGAAATACGGGTAGTCCTATTTTTCCGCTTGCGGTGGAGTCTTTATAGTCGAAAATAAATTCAAGTTTATTAAAGATTTTTTTCTTCATGAAGGCACTGTCCAGGTTGTTGGCATCAAACTGAATTTTTTCATACTCCTTATAGGTATAGGTGTCAAATTTATCCAGTCCGTTATTTCTTTTTCTGGCCCATACTTTCTGCATGATCGCATAAGCTGGATTCTCCTTTTTATTTTTATACTTCGGTTTTTCATTGTGAATGACAACTTCCTGTATATTGCTTTCTTTTTCCTGGGAAAGTTTTACAAAAATATTGGAAGCGTTTTCCGGCGTAATATCTACAGTTTCTAAAGAATAATTTTTTCTTAAAAATTTAAGCTTATAAATAATACTGTCCGACTGAACCATGAAATTACCGGAAGTCGTCGTAATTGCCGGGTTTTTATTTTCGTTAATAAAAACGTCTACGCCGCTGATTTCCCTGTTGGTTTTGGCGTCTGTGATTTTGCCGCTGGCTGCATTTTGAGCATATACAAAATGGGTAAGGAGTACAAAAATGAAAAAAAGATAATATCGCGGTCTGTTAATTAACATTTGTTATTCTTCAAGATATTGCATAAACAAAAAGTATGCAGATTTATTGTAACGATTCAATAATATTTAATTTTTCAAGTAAATAAATACAAAACTGCAAATGTAATGAAATAACGCGGTTGTGTTGTGATGGAGTTGTTATTATTTTGTTAAAGTAATGGATGCTGAATAAACAAAAAAAGACCTACATTACTGTAAGTCTTTTTGCTCCTCCTGCTGGGCTCGAACCAGCGACCCTCTGATTAACAGTCAGATGCTCTAACCAACTGAGCTAAGGAGGAATTTCCTATTATTTTAGTGGTGCAAATATAAAAGGAATATTAATATCAAGCAAATTTTTATTTTAAAAATAATAAAAATTTTCCTTTAATAACGGGCAGTGTAAGCTATATAATTATTTTTCAAGAGATTAAATTGATCTCACCCGATAATATTATTTAAGAACAGATAAAATAAAAAAGACCTACATTTCTGTAAGTCTTTATGCTTCTCGGTAGCTAAGAGAATGATAAATTTTACCTGTATTTGATAGAATTAGTCACTTTAGTAAAGTGTTAAGTTACTGTTTTGTAAATATCAGATCTTTTGTCTCAGGTAAATAGATTGTTGTGTCAAGATTATTTGGACAATTTTGTAATGTAGTAGAAATATCATCAGGCCGATATTCCCAAGAGATTTGATTTGCATTTATCTTCTTTAAATAAATGTCCCCCCATCCAACATGACAATTGGTGCCAGTATAAATAAACTGTAATGCGTTCTTGGCTGGTCTCATTTTAAAGCTGTAAAATTCAATATTTGAATTATTATTTTGAGTATCTTGTAATGTTGCTCCGGAAGAGTTCTTAACTATATATTTTACGATTAAGGCGTCCATATAATAACTTTTCTGGGCGCTATTTTCCAACTTATCTTGTTGTTTAGTAATGTATAATGTAATTTCATTACCATTAAAATTTGCTTTATAAGTTCCTATGTACTGCGTTAACTCATTATTTGTATCTTTAATATGGGCACCATTGGGAATATCTGCAAAAGGAGTATTTAAAGGAAGTGTCTGTGCAGAACAAGATAATGTGCTAATTATTAAACATATCATAAATGCTTTTACATATATTGTTTTCATATTTTATTTATAAATTAATATTATTAAGGACATGGTGTTGCTGTTATTGTACCAGTGCTATCTTGTGTTATATTATATACAATTCCGCTATTTTCGATTCGCTGTAGAACAACTTTCCCTGTAAGTCCCATATTTTGCAATGTATTAAAGAATAATTTCTCTAATCCTTTTTCATTTAGATCTCCTATACTATTGATATAAGTTGTTCCACTTATATATGGATCAATCAAATCGGTCGCTGTTTTTCGATAGTCTTTGATAAGCTGTGTCATTTGTGTAGGGGAATATACAAAATTTGCTAATTCTGAACCTGTTCCTGCATAGCGAATTACATAATGTATTTCTTTTTTTCCACCAGTACACGTACTGCACCATTCTGCAGCTATCATTCCGAAATAAGCATAACCTACTCCATCTTGTATGCTTTGAGCTGCAGCAAATCCAAATAATGTTTCTATATCAGGTGGCGAAAACATATGCGTTCCTGTTGCTGTATGGTTGTGATAACCACCATAACCATCTGTTGCATCATTGAAAACAACTTGGTGTGCAGAATTTACATTTGCAGAAACTACTGTTCCATCTTTTTTCTCTTTAAAACCTGTTTCTCCAGCACTCATATTACTAAGAGTTTGTTGTGCCTGTGCTTTTACATTATTAATCCCTTGTTTTACATTGGGTTTGTTTAACATCGCCTTTGTACTTTGGCAAGGAGTATTAATGAACTGATTGTAAAACTGTTCCCAAGTTAAATCGGGGTTCTGTATAAAAACCTGTATTGCAAAATTGGCAAGATCCTGATAGTAACTGTTAGGCGGTGGAGATGAAGGCGGGATATTGTCAAGATAATATTCTAAAATAGTACAATACATATCTGCATGCTCTACAGCCCAAGATTTTGTTAGGTCTGTTTGTGAGTAGAAAAAGCTACTGGCTCTTGCAGCTCTTACATATGATGGCTCTATTGATGGTGGAATATTAGGGTCGAAGGTATAACCGCTCGGGTCATTGAATCCTGAACCTCCACCTCCGTCCCCACCGCTACCAGTATTACCACCGCCGCCAGTGTTACCACCGCATTCATACGAAGTGTAGCCTGAGCTGGTGGAAAGACATTGAGTACACTTATCACACTGTGACCATGATACTCCCTCTTTACAATGCCATATTTCTACGGAATAAAAATCTGTACAAGTTCTTGCAGTTGATGGGTTATCTATTTTTGTTACGATACCTTTCTGAGAATCATATACAGGAATTAGTTCGTTATCTAAAATCTTAACAATTGAAAATGCTACATCATTGTCTTTTTTTCTATACACAAGATTGTAAACGGTTTCTGGACTTTCAAAAATATTGTATGCTCTTAAAGCATAGGTTTGAATATTATTGACGTCCATTTTATAAATAGAACTCTCATCAATGAAGAATCTTTTTGGGTAATTAGAATTTATGTTGTTTTTGCCAGATAAGGAAGTATTTGACTTCTTAAAATCATTAACTCCGCTCAAAAAAGTTTCTTTTTGAAAAGTACCTATACTGATTTTTTGATGAATATGTTCTCCTGATTTTTCTTCGTTGTGTTTTCCTGTTGCTTCAAGATCAGTTCTGCAGGAATGAAAAGTTGTACTGAAGGCTATCAGCAATGAAAGCCACAAAATACATTTATTTCTCATTAATGTTTAAAATGATGTTTATTGATTATTAGTTTTATTTAGCTTTTTATTTATCATTGAAGTTAATATTTCAAAGATAAAAATGATAGTCGGCAGAATGTCACATTATTACAAAATACTTATATTCTTAAAAAATGGAATTTTTATTTTTTAATATCCTGTTCCCACGAATTTTATCACTTCTTTTCATTGGTGATGCCTAAAAATATTAAATCAGAATACATAAAAAAGACCTACATTTCTGTAAGTCTTTATGCTCCTCCTGCTGGGCTCGAACCAGCGACCCTCTGATTAACAGTCAGATGCTCTAACCAACTGAGCTAAGGAGGAATGTCCTTTGTTTTAAGTGGTGCAAATATAGGACGAATATTTATACCCTGCAAATATTTTTTTAAAAATTTTACATCTTACAATTTCCCTGCAAATATCTTGAATATATCACTTCCGAAAATCAGGATCATTAGGCCTAAAAGGAAGATGACACCGATCATTTGGGCATTTTCAAGAACCTTCTGAGGAACCGGTTTTCCAACAATGATTTCATATAAAGTGAAAAGAACGTGGCCGCCATCCAGTCCCGGAATCGGAATTAAATTCAGGAATGCTAACCAAACCGAAAACATGGCCGTAAACCCCCAGAATGCAGCCCAGTTCACGGAAAAATTACCATTTGCATCTTTGTCAACTGGCATATTTTTGACGATGGCAATTGGTCCACCGACGTTTTTATACCCCTGGATCTTGGAATTAAACATAATCTTAAACTGCTTTACCTGCATGGTAAGCGCTTCAATGGTTCTCACAAAACCTCGTGGAATCGCTTCACCGAAAGAATATTTTTTATTGGTAACCACATTTAAAAGACTTTTCTGGTCAACTGCGATTCCTAGTTTCCCATTTTTGTCAACCGCTGCAGAAACTGTTTCAGGTTTACCGTTTCTCAGAACATCAATGGTTACCGTTTTTCCTTTATTCTGATTTAAAACAGTTCCTACTTCATCAAAATATTGCGTAGGCTGTCCGTTGATGGCAATTACTTTATCACCTTTCACCAGCCCGGAAGCTTTTGCCGATGGACTTGACAAAGAGTCTATGATCATCGGAAATCTTGGTGTGATGTATAATCTGGCTTCTTTCTGTTTCAGAACGTCTGCAACACCGTCTTTATTAATCGGGAAAGTGGTTTCTTTTCCATTTCTGAGAACCGTTACATGATCTCCCAGTAAAATATTAATGGAAGCGTTTTCCAGTCTTTCGGCAGGTTTTCCGTCAATGCTTACAATTTTATCACCATTCTGGAAGCCCATCTTTTTCCCGGCTTCCGTTACCCCGATTCCGCTGTCGAATTTCGTAAGGTCGGTATAGGTTTCACCGTTAAATAGGGAAAGACAAGTGTAGATAATCCACGCCAGAAAAAAATTCACGGTAACGCCTCCCAGCATGATAATCAGCCTCTGCCATGCCGGCTTCGATCTGAATTCCCACGGTTGCGCAGGTTTCTTCAATTGCTCAATATCCATGCTTTCATCCACCATTCCTGCAATTTTCACATATCCGCCGAAAGGAAGCCACCCAATACCGTATTTCGTTTGTTCTGGATGCTTTCTCCAGTCGTTATCCGGAAGCTTTGAAATATCAATAGGAACTTCTTTCTTTTCACCGTTTACTTCGATGATTTCCGTATCCGGAAGGTTCTGGGAAAGAAATTTATACTCCCATTTTCCGTTAATTTTTTTCATTGAAAAAATGGAGAACCACGGGTCAAAAAACAGGAAAAATTTTTCTGCTCTGGTTTTGAACCATTTTGCGGGTAAGAAGTGCCCAAGTTCATGGAGAAGGACTAGGATAGAAATGCTCAATATAAATTGAAACAGTTTGATTGCTATTTCCATTAATGCTTTTGTATGTTAATTTGCAAAGGTAACAATTCTCAAAACTATGCCAAATAAAAAAGCCTCCCGAAACGAGAAGCTTTGTCATATAATGTCATGATTGATTATAAATTAATGGAAACCCCAAGACTGCCATTGTTGCCGACTTCCGCAAAAACCCCTATTCTCTCTGTGAAAAAGTATCTCGCCCCAATATGTGCTCCTAGTCCGAAGTCGCTTCCCACAACACCTACATCAATACCCGGATAAATGTCCAGTTCCTCCGGCAGCTGCAGTGCATCTTTTAAATGGAAATTCAGTCTTCCGAAAATGAAAACGCTGTTGTCGTTATCATTGTCTTTGTAATTGCTGAAATAACCGTTAAGTCCTGCTCCCACAGAAATAAGCTGGTTCAGACCGTAATCGTAGGTTCCTGTAATTCCGGTTCCGTAACCCCAGGCGCTCAGTCCTGCATTGATTTTCTGATCTCCTTTTCCTGTCCACGCCTGCGCGCTGGCTGTTGCTCCGGCAAAAATAAGCATCAGCATAAAAACCAATTTCTTCATATCGTATCTTTTAATGTTATTATTTAAAAATATCTGCAACAAAGATAGAACCGAAATCATCCGAAAATCGTATTTTTAGTGAAGTTTTTTAACATAGTTTATGAAGATTACGGGACTGAATTTAGATATTGCGTGGAAAAATAAAACAAAGAATTTTCAAGTGATCGAAAATGAACTGCATCTTCAGGAAGCGGATCTTTTTCTTTTACCGGAAATGTTTTCCACGGGATTTTGTATGGATGCTTCGGAAGCAGCGGACAGGAATCTGGAATCCCTGGAGTTCTTACAAAAAATGGCAAAAGTGAAAAATGCAGCTTTCTGCGGAAGTGCTCCGGTAGAAGAAGATAGTAAGTTTTACAACAGGATGTATTTTGTTCATCCGGACGGAAATGTTGATTTCTACGACAAACGCCATCTGTTTTCCTTTTCGGGGGAAGATAAAGTTTATACACCCGGAAAGAAACGGATCATTGTGAATTATAAAGGCTTCAGAATTTTACTACAGGTATGCTACGATCTACGGTTCCCCGTTTTTGCGAGAAATAATGACGATTATGACATGCTGCTGTATGTTGCCAACTGGCCGGAAAAAAGAGTAGGCGCATGGGAACATCTGTTAAAAGCAAGGGCTATTGAAAATCTTTCTTTTGTTTTCGGGCTTAACAGGATCGGAACCGATGGAAATAATCTTTTTTACCAGGAAAGCTCACATTGTTTTTTCGCAGACGGAAAGGAAATTTCTAAAAAAGAAGGAAATCTCGTTACTGCAGAATTGCATTTAGAAGAATTAAAAGATTTCAGGAGTCATTTTCAGTTTTTGAATGACCGGGATTCTTTTGAAATTGAAATGTAAGATTGATGCTAAGGTTAAGATTTATGAAGGTTTCTCAACCTTAGCCTCAACCTGTTATTAAGCATATTGTTTTAAAAGCTGCGTTAGTGTATTGACGTCATGCACGCCGCTTTCCTTCCAGAGCATCTCACCGTTTTTAAAGACAGCCAGCGTAGGTACACCGCGTACTCCGTACTGTGCTGCCAATGCAGGATATTGATCTACATCTACTTTGATGATTCTTGCGCTTTCCCCAACATTTTCTTTTACGGTATTGAGTACCGAGGACTGTACTTTGCAGGGTTGGCACCATGTTGCAAAAAAATCTATTAAAACAGGTCTTTCAGAATTGATGATTTCCTGGAATTTTTGTGACATAGTTTTGGTTTTATTTTAATTAAAATTCTGAATTTTTTTTATCCTGAATGGCTTTTACATTCTTCCAGGTTGTTCCATCGTAGGCTTCAATGCCTTCTTTCTTTAAGATTTCCATCGCCTGATCCGCCTGAATTCCCTTATTACAGAAAACCACTACTTTTTTCCCTTTCAAAGATTCAGCATTTTTAGAAAGTTCGGCTAAAGGAATATTGACCGCATTTTTTGCCGTACCTTCTGCATACTGCTCCGGAACTCTTACGTCCACCAGAACAACATCCGGACTGTTCACAATCTCTCTGATGTTTCGTTCAGCAAACTTTGCAGACGAACTTGTTGTACATGAATTAAGGATAAAGACTAAAGCAATAAAAAATCCGCAGAAGCTTTTCTTCATTATTTACAGGGTTTTAGACTGGCAGACAAAATCGGAAGTAGGAAGTTTTCCTGTTTTTTTTATTCCGTTAAAACCTCCTTCAACTTCAGTAAAATTTCTGATTCCGTGGGAATTAAGGATACTTGCAGCGATCATGCTTCGGTATCCTCCCGCACAATGCAGGAAAAAATGGTCGGAATCATCGATGGTGTTTACCCATTCGCTGATTTCGTCTAAAGGTCTGTTGTAAGCGTTATCAATATGTTCTGCAGAATATTCCGAAATTTTACGGACGTCGATCACTTTAGAGGTTTTATCAAACTGTTCAGCAAATTCTTCAGGAGAAATTCTCTTGATTTCATCGGTTTCCTTACCGCTGTTTTTCCATGCTTCGAAGCCTCCTTTCAGATATCCCACAACATGATCAAATCCTACTCTGCTTAATCTGGTAATGGCTTCTTCTTCAGTTCCTTCGTCTGCAACCAGTAATAAAGGATGCTTTACATCAACGATCAATGCTCCTACCCATGGTGCAAAATCTCCTTTCAAACCGATGTTAATGGAATTCGGAATGAATCCTTTGTGAAATTCTGCGGGACTTCTTGTATCTAAAATCAACGCACCGGTGTCTTCTGCGTAGGCTTCAAAATCTTCAGCGGAAATTGCGGTCAATCCTTTATCCATTACCACATCGAGGCTTTCGTAGCCACCTTTATTCATGGCAACATTCATCCCGAAATATTTAGGAGGCGCTGTTAACCCGTCAAGAACTTCTTTTACAAAAGATTCTTTATCCGGCTGATTCAGTGCATAATTTGTCCTTTTCTGATTGCCTAATAGATCAACGGTTTCTTTCTGCATATTTTTCCCACAGGCAGAACCGGCTCCATGTGCCGGATAGACGGTAATGCTGTCATCAAGCGGCATAATCTTCGTCTGCAGGCTGTCGTACAAAATTCCTGCAAGGTCTTCCTGGGTAAGGTTGGTTGCCTTCTGGGCAAGATCCGGTCTTCCGACATCTCCCAGGAATAAAGTGTCTCCGGTGAAAATAGCAGTTTCCTCCCCATTTTCGTCAATAAGAAGATAGGTGGTACTTTCCATCGTGTGGCCCGGCGTATGAAGAACTTTTATTTTTACTTCTCCAAGCTCAAAAACCTGGTTATCTTCCGCAATAATGGCGTCGAATTCCGGTTGTGCAGTAGGTCCGTAAACGATAGGTGCTCCTGTTTTTTTGCTCAGATCCAGGTGGCCCGAAACAAAATCTGCATGGAAATGCGTTTCAAAAATATATTTTAGTGTTACATTGTCTTTCTCCAGACGATCAAGATAAGGCTTTACCTCTCTTAAAGGATCAATAATTGCTGCCTCGTTTTCGGATACGATATAATAGGCACCCTGAGCCAGACATCCGGTATATATTTGTTCGACTTTCATTATGTGGTGTAACTGTTTTAAGTTTTTTTTAATATCTGCAAAAATCGTGTTTATTTTCTGAAAAAAAGCAAAATAAAAAAATCTATGACAATAGAATAAATCTATAAAGTCCGGACCTTCTCATAATGCGGCAATTATAATACTTATGCAGGATTATGTGGTACTAAGTTAGGTATATTTGTTAATATATGCAGACTGAAATTAATCATGATAAAAACTTGACGGGGTTCATATTTTAAAAAAAATTATATTTATGTAAAAAATTCAATGGCAGACAAAACACAATTTATTGAAGAACTGAATGCAAAATATGCTTCAAAAGGAGAATATATTATTTTGGGAAAAGGAATGCTGGACGGGGAAGTGGTGCCCGAAATGAATGTTACTATTCCTTTAAAGACGATTAACCGTCACGGACTTATTGCAGGAGCGACGGGAACGGGGAAAACCAAGACTCTTCAGGTTTTTGCAGAACAGCTTTCCCACAAAGGAATCCCTTCTCTGGTATTGGATATTAAAGGTGATTTCTCCGGAATTGCAGAGGCGGGCAAGGAAAATCCTGCCATTCGGGAACGGTATGCCAAAACACAGCTTCCGTACCATCCACAGGATTTCCCGGTAGAATTAATGACCATTTCCGGAGAAAGAGGCGTAAAATTAAGAGCTACGGTTACGGAGTTCGGACCGGTGCTGCTGAGTAAAATCTTACAGCTGAACGAAACCCAGCAAAGCATCATGTCTATTATTTTCAAATATTGTGATGATAAAGGATTGCCTCTGATTGATTTGAATGATCTTAAAAAAGTGCTTCAGTATGTCACGGAAAATCCTCAGGGCAAAGCAGAACTTTCTGCAGATTACGGTTCGATAGCGTCTTCTTCGTTAGGCGCAATGCTGAGGTCTATCGTAGCGCTGGAACAGCAGGGTGCATCCAAATTTTTCGGAGAATTAAGTTTTGATGTGCATGATTTGCTGCAGACAAGAGACGGAAAAGGCGTAGTTAATATTTTAAGGGTAGCGGATATTCAGAGCAAGCCTCAGCTGTTTTCCACTTTTATGCTTTCATTATTTGCAGAAATTTATATGACATATCCTGAAGAAGGAGACAGCGGCAAACCCAAACTGGTGCTGTTTATAGATGAAGCGCATCTTATTTTCGATGAATCTTCCAAGGCTCTGGTTTCCCAGATTGAAACAATGGTAAAATTAATACGTTCCAAAGGGGTCGGAATTTACTTTATCACGCAGATACCCGGGGATGTTCCGGAGGCTGTGCTCTCTCAACTAGGTTTAAAAATTCAGCACGCGCTGAGAGGTTTTACTGCAAAAGATAAAAAAGAAATTACAAAGGCAGTCGAAAATTATCCGACAACGGAATTTTATGATGCGCCTGCTTTAATCCAGAATCTGGGAATAGGTGAAGCTTTTGTAACGGCTCTGGACGAAAAAGGAATTCCTACACCTTTGGTACACACCTATTTAATTTCTCCTGAATCCAGAATGGATGTTCTCAACGATGCGGAAATTTCCGAACTGACAGGTAAATCTGCCTTAGTCGCTAAATATGAGAAAGTTGTGGATCGTGATTCGGCGTATGAAATGCTGGTAAGAAGAATGGAACAGGCTGCGGCGGAAGCGCCGGCAAATCAAAAAACAAAACCCGTAAAAGAAGAGCCGGGAATGTTTGAGCAGATTCTCCAAAGCAAAGCAGGTCGAACCTTTACCGGAACATTAGTAAGAGAGGGTGTAAAAGCAGTATTTGGAATGTTGGGTCTGGGCAGGAGGAGATGATTTCCCGTTTTTTTAATGTGGTTTAAACAGTATTCATTCACAATTTGATAAGATTCATAGAATTTTTCCTATTTTAGCAGGATTGTCTAAAGGCACGATGACTTATATTATGGCATATGTTATGTTATAATATGTAACGATAGTACGCTCTGTACATATATTTATTAAGGTTAATCTAAAAGAAAGTTGTATAAAATTTAAATGTATTCAATTATTGATATAGAAAGCAATGGTGCAGGTTACAGAAAAGAATGCATTATCGATATTGCTATTTACAGGTACGACGGGCAGAAAATTATCGACCAGTTCATCTCGCTTGTAAATCCTGAAAGTGATATCACGCCTTTTGTGCAGAAGCTCACCAATATTACCCCAAAGATGGTAAAAACAGCTCCGAAATTCCATGAAATTGCGCGAAGAATTGTGGAAATTACGGCCAATACTACTTTGGTGGGACACAATATCGATTTTGATTACAGAATGCTTCGTCAGTCGTTTCAAAGGTTGGGCTACGATTTTAAAATCAATACGTTAGATACGATTCCGTTAGCAAAAAAACTCATTCCGGATGAGGTAAGCTACTCACTTGGGAAGCTGGTAAAATCTCTCGGGATTCCTCTTACCAACCATCATAGGGCAGAAGGAGATGCCCGTGCAACGCTTGAGCTTTTTAAGCTTTTGATTTCCAAAGACACAGAAAACGAAATCATCCAGAAGCAGCATGAAGAGTCTAATGCGAAAACGTATATCAATAAGATAAAACAACTTACCCAGGATCTTCCGAACGAAAAAGGCTTCGTTTATTTCCAGAATGAAGAAGGGAAAATTATCTTTTCAGATCATGTTCAGGATATCAATAAGTTTTCGAAAAAGGTCTTCAACTCCAAATCCAAAAGATGGGAAGAAATTCAGAAAGCGGTTGAACAGATCAACTATGAACTCACCGGAACTGATATTATTGCCAAACTGATCCTGAATTCAAAAGGGATCAGAAAGAAAGAAATACTGCCTTTCGGACTTTATCACAGAAATCAAAGATATCTGGTTGAGAAAAATAAGCTGAATAAAGCGGAAAAACCGATCCTGAAATTCAGGTCCTTTACCCAGGGTTCGAAAGCTGTTGAATTTATCAGCAAGCTGGATGAATACACAGATGTTGAGTTTTTTAAAAAGAAAATTGAATTTAAAAAGCGAAATGAGCTTTGGCTGGGACCGGGCAGAAGGCTGGGCGAAAAACTTTTTCTGATTATAGAAAACGGGAAAGTGGTTTCTTATGGATTTTATGAGCTTTTTACTCAAATACAGACACTGAGCAAAATTTCAAAATTAAAAATCGATTTGCAGTATCAGTCCGGAGATTTGGTGAATGAGCTTCAGCTTGCGCTTCTCCGTGGCGATTTTGAAACACTGCCGTTGCCTAAGTAACTGGTTTTTACTAATTAATTACCTTAGTGGAACTTAAATAAGAATATTTCCGCTGATAGTAATAGCTTCAGATGGGTTTCTAATTTTCTATTCTTTCACTTACGGCAGTATAAGTACAGGTTTTAAAGTTTACTAAAGTTAAAAATGCTTTTTTAGAAAGTTTAAAAAGTTTTTTATTCTTTAAAATTTAAAATAAAAGAATAATGTTCTATGTAATTGATTTTAAATGGTAAAGAATTTCTTCTTACCTTTGTACTTTCAAAAATAACACAAATACGTTTTACTTAATTTAATTATGAATCCAAAAGAATTACTGAAGATTGCCAATGAGTTTGGTACACCGGTGTACGTTTACGATGCTGAATCGATTAAAGCCCAATACGAAAAACTTACATCATCTTTTCTTAAACACACGAAGTTCTTCTATGCTGCGAAGGCGTTGACTAATATCAATATCCTAAAGTATGTCAAGAACCTGGGTGCTTCTTTGGATTGTGTATCAATTAATGAAGTAAAGCTGGGACTAAAGGCCGGATTTACCAAAGACAAAATATTATTCACGCCGAATTGTGTGGATCTTGCAGAAATTGAAGAGGCCATGACCTTCGGGGTGCATATTAATATCGATAATATCTCCATTCTTGAGCAGTTCGGAAATAAATACGGCAATACTTATCCTATTTTAGTAAGAATCAACCCGCATATTTTTGCCGGAGGAAACTATAAAATTTCAACGGGACATATCGACAGTAAGTTTGGTATTTCCATTCACCAGGTTCGCCACATTGAAAGGGTGATGAAATCTACCAATCTGAATGTAGAAGGCCTTCACATGCACACCGGAAGCGAGATTAAAGATCCTGATGTTTTCCTGCAGGCTTTGGATATCATGCTTGAATTGTCCGAACATTTCCCGAATCTGAAATACCTGGACATGGGAAGCGGTTTCAAAATTCCATATCAGGATACCGAAGAAGAAACGGACGTAAAAACACTAGGTAAAAAAGTAGAAAAAGTAATTGCCGAATTCTCAAAATCCACAGGAAAGAAATTTGAGCTTTGGTTTGAGCCTGGAAAATTTTTGGTGGGCAAAAGCGGTTATCTTTTAGTAAAAGCCAATGTAATAAAGCAGACGACGGCAACGGTTTTTGTTGGTGTAAATTCCGGTTTTAACCACCTGATCCGTCCTATGTTCTATGATTCGTATCATGTTATCGAAAATTTATCCAATCCAAAAGGTGCGGAACGGATTTATACCGTCGTAGGAAATATCTGTGAAACCGATACTTTTGCCTGGGACAGAAAGCTGAATGAAGTAAGAGAAGGCGATATTCTGGCATTCCACAACGCAGGAGCTTACGGTTTTGAAATGAGTTCTAATTTTAATTCAAGACTGAAACCTGCCGAGGTATTATTCTTAGACGGAAAAGCGCATCTTATCAGAAAAAGAGATGAATTTGAAGATCTCCTTAGAAATCAGATTGAAATAATTTAATATACTCATAAAACTCTACAGAAATGTAGAGTTTTTTATTGATAACCTATTACTTCAGATGCTGATAATTCTTACATTTGTTAATGGCATAATCTTTACAGGTTAAGCTTTTGATCTATTCCATTTCACGTTCAAATAATAACACCAAAAAATATTAATTATGGCCAAAAACATAGCAGAGCAGATTGTAGAAATGCTCGAAAACGCCAATGTTAAAAGAATTTACGCCGTTACCGGAGACAGTCTCAACCACTTAAACATCGCTGTTAAAAAAAGCAGTATCGAATGGATTCATGTAAGGCACGAAGAAGCCGGAGCGTATGCCGCCGCAGCAGAAGCTGAGCTTGATGGCTTTGCCGTATGTGCGGGCAGCTGTGGCCCTGGACACGTGCATCTCATCAACGGGGTTTATGAAGCCCATCGTTCTCACGTTCCGATGCTGGTGATTGCCTCCACGATTCCAAGCAATGAAATGGGAATGGATTATTTCCAGGAAACCAATACCATTAAACTTTTTGACGATTGCAGCTATTACAATCAGATGATTACCAGACCGGAACAGGTGCAGAGAACTGTGCAGACTGCCATTCAGCATGCAATCTCCAAAAAAGGAGTGGCAGTGATCGGTCTTCCGGGCGATGTATCTGAGCTGGATGCGGAAGAAGCGACAACGTCGAATAAAATATTTAAAACCAATCCCGTAATCCGTCCGTCGGATGAAGAATTAAGCCAATTAGCCGGGCTGATTAATGAAAGCAAAAAAGTAACGATTTACTGCGGTATCGGTGCGGAAAATGCCAATCCGGAAGTTGTAGAATTATCGAAATACCTGAAAGCACCTGTGGGATATTCTTTCCGGGGCAAAATGGCCATTCAGCCGAATAACCCCAATGAAGTGGGGCTTACCGGACTTTTAGGGTTGCCTTCTGCCTATCACGCGATGCATGAAGCGGATCTCTTACTTCTCTTGGGTACCGATTTTCCTTACGAGAAATTTATGCCTGTTAAAAATAAGATTATTCAGATTGATGAAAGTCCGGAACGATTGGGAAGAAGAGCAAAGCTGGAATTGGGACTTACAGGTGATGTGAAAGAAACCATTAAGGCATTACTTCCATTACTAAAAGAAAAAACAGATACCGATTTCCTTAAACAGCAACTGGAATTTTATGAAAAAGTGAAAGAAAACCAGTTGACCTATGTAAAAGATCCGGGAACGGAAAACGGAATACAGCCGGAATTTGTTACCTATACCTTAGATAAACTGGCAAAAAAAGATGCTGTTTTTACCGTAGATACAGGAATGTGCTGCGTTTGGGGTGCAAGATACATTACCGGAACAGGCCAGAGAAAAATGCTGGGTTCCTTCAATCACGGTTCTATGGCGAATGCCATGCCGATGGCAATTGGTGCTTCGCTGGCGTATCCCGGAAGACAGGTGGTCGCGATGTGTGGCGATGGAGGCCTTTCGATGCTTTTGGGAGATATGGCAACCATCTTTCAGTACAAACTCCCCGTAAAGATTATTGTCTACAACAACAGATCGCTGGGAATGGTAAAGCTGGAAATGGAAGTGGGTGGTATGCCTGATAATGAAACTGATATGGTAAACCCTGATTTTGCAATGATTGCCCATGCCATGGGATATCCCGGGAAAAACGTTCACAAGCCCGAAGAAGTAGAGGCGGCTATTAAGGAATGCCTTGATTATAACGGTCCGTATCTGCTGAATATTTTTACCAATCCTAACGCTTTGGCTTTACCTCCGAAGATTGAATTTGATCAGGTACTCGGAATGACGAAATCGATGGCTCAGCTGATGCTCGGCGGAAAAATGGAAGAAGCATTAGATACAGTGAAAAGCAACTTCAAGCACATTAAAGATATTTTGTAAATAACAAGCTTCATACTTTGTATGGAGCTTTTTCTTTAAGAAAGAGAAGTATTATATTTGTTACAATTAAATTATAAGCATCCTATGAAAGCGATTTTATTTTTATCAGCACTTTTATTCTCAGGCTTTGCATCTGCTCAGTTTGACGTAGAAGACAGGGACGATGATTTTATTACGGAAAATAACAGAAGTATTTTAAAGATAGATATCAAAGAACCATTATTACAGGTTGCCGTAAAAAATTGTAACGATTTTCAGGCAGCTTCCTTTGATGGCGGTATTTCTGCTTACAAAGAAATCCTCAGAAAATACATGTATGTCTATCTCAATACAGACTTTTACGTTCTGAATGGTGATTTTACATTTACCATTACGATAGATCAGAAAGGGAAAGTTACCAATATTGAAGGAAGTCCTAAGGTTCCCAACAGTCAGGTATTTTTTGATGATATGAAATACATTGTAAGGAGAATTAAGAAAAACTGGGTTCCGGCAACCTGCAACGGACAGCCCGTAACGTCAAAGATAAAAATTAAAATAAACTTAGCTACCATCGCAACCGATGTGTAGTTCATACTTTTATTGATGAAAAAGATCTTATAATGATACTTTTAAGAGAAGTTTGTTTATATTAAATATTGATGAAATTTTAAAAGAGGGTAAAATACTGATGCCCTATTTAAATTAATAAGTCATATTTTAGTGGCTCTGATTTATACAAATTTCTTTTTTTAACCATGAATAAATTTTTTATTTTAATTGGATTAATTATTACTGTCTGTTTTAATGCCCAGGTCTTATATGAATATCCTAAAGATCAGGATTTTTATGAAGGAGGAAGACAGGGTTTTTACAGTGATCTCCAGCAAGTTGTTAAAAGAAACAATTATAAGGCTTGCGAGAAAACTGAAGTGTTATTCATGAGATTTATCGTATATCCTGATAATACAGTAAAGTATGTTTCTGATCCGGATACAAAAGCAGTAGAAAATAACAAATGCATGAAAGACAAAGTTCTAAATGCAATTAAACAAACAACAAAATGGAAAGCGGCAGAAGTGGATGGAAAAAAGACAGCTGCCATGTTTCTTGGAATCTTCTATGATGATCTGTTATTCAAAAATCCAGTGAATGAATCCGATTTTACAATGCCTGTATATATGTATAAAGATAAAGAGAGCAACATTATGAAGTTTAGGGAAAATTTCACCAAATGTTTCGACATAAATGGATATAATCCTATTAGTGACTATTCATTTATCATCAATTTCGATGTGGATACCAACGGTGAAGCAGGCTTTTTTTATATTGAAAACCAATCTAATCTGGATCAGTTTAATGAAATGGTTGTGAGATGTGCCTCAAATACAAAGAAATCTTACTGGAAACCAGGTTTATATAAAGGAATTCCCGTGAAACGATACTTTAGATTTCCAATCAGATTCAATGCGCAATAGACAGTTTATTTTTTACGCTAAAGAAAATTGATCTCCTGCCATTCTGTCACAATATTTTGTATCTTTGCAAATTCATTGGTTCAAAGTGATATGTTTTGAGTTCAAAGTGATGTGCTTTAAACCTTAAACTTAAAACCTCAAATTCGATTATCGTGCAGGAAAAATATATAGACGAAACAAAACAGGGAGAAGCTTTTGCTATTGCGGAGAAAGATGGTAACTCCAAAAAGCTGTTTCTTGAAAGCTATGGATGTCAGATGAACTTCTCTGACTCCGAGATTGTTGCATCCATCCTCAATGAACAGGGATACAATACAACCCTTAAAGTTGAAGAAGCAGATCTTATTCTTCTCAATACATGCTCTATCCGTGAAAAGGCAGAACAGACGGTAAGAATGCGCCTTTCCCAATTCAAAAACCTGAAAAAGGAAAAACCCAATATGACGGTTGGGGTTTTAGGTTGCATGGCCGAAAGGCTGAAAACTAAATTTCTGGAAGAAGAACAATTGGTAGACTTGGTAGTAGGTCCCGATGCATATCGTGATTTACCTAACTTGTTGAAAGAAACCGAAGACGGAAGGGATGCCATCAACGTTATTCTTTCCAAGGAAGAAACGTATGCGGATATCAATCCTGTCCGTTTGGGAGGAAATGGTGTTACGGCTTATGTAACCATTACAAGAGGCTGCGACAATATGTGTACCTTCTGTGTTGTACCTTTCACCAGAGGCCGTGAAAGAAGCCGGGATCCACATTCAATCCTGGAAGAATGCAGAAGTCTGTGGGAAAACGGCTATAAAGAAATAACACTTTTGGGACAAAATGTAGACTCTTACCTTTGGTACGGAGGCGGCCCGAAAAAAGACTTCGTCAAAGCATCCGAAATGCAGAAGGCAACCGCTGTAAATTTTGCTCAGCTTCTTGATTTGGTTGCGAAAGCAGTGCCTCAAATGAGAATCCGTTTTTCAACTTCAAATCCTCAGGATATGAGCCTTGACGTATTCAGAATGATGGCAAAGCACGAAAATATCTGCAAATATGTTCATTTACCGGTTCAGAGCGGAAGCAACAATATGCTTTTGGCAATGAACAGACAGCATACCCGCGAAGAATATTTGGATTTAATAAAAAAAGCCAAAGAAATCGTTCCTGAAGTAGCATTTTCGCAGGATATGATCGTTGGTTTCTGTAACGAGACGGAGGAAGATCACCAGGATACCTTAAGCCTGATGAGAGAAGTAGAATATGATTACGGTTATATGTTTGCCTATTCAGAAAGACCGGGAACGCCTGCTCACAAAAAAATGGAAGACAATATTCCGGCTGATGTTAAACAGAGACGTCTGGCGGAAGTTATTGCTTTACAGGGAGAATTGTCCAGAAATAGAATGAAATCTTACGTAGGGAAAGTACATCAGATTTTAATAGAAGGAACTTCCAAAAAGAACGAAAACCAATGGAAAGGAAGGAATTCCCAGAATGCAGTTTGCGTTTTCGATAAGCTGGAAGGACAGAAAATTGGTGATCTGGTGGATGTTTTTGTTTTTGATAACACACAAGGCACACTTTTAGGGGAAACGGTAAAGTAGATTATTGGGGCAGCTTTTCCGCCTTCCGTTCTCGCTTTTTTATTTTTAAAAAAAATAAAAAGAGCTCCACTCAAGTCGGGCTGCGTGCAATTCAATGATAAAATAAAATTTAGAATATATTTTTTCAGATGAAAGATTTACAAAATACACAACTTTTACAAAACATTTCTTCATTACTCGATAATGCAAGAAAAAAAGTTGCTGTAGTAGTAAATCAAACCATCGTACTTACCTATTACGAAATAGGAAGAATGATTGTAGAGGATGAACAAAATGGAGAAAATAGAGCAAAATACGGAAAAGCTGTTCTGAAAGACTTGTCTTTGCTCCTTACTGAAAAATTTGGAAAAGGTTTCTCAGTAGAAAACCTTGATAGAATGCGGTTTTTCTATAAGACTTATTCTGAACAAATTTCGTCAACACTGTTGACGAATTCATCAAATATAATTCAACAGACAACTTCTGTTAATTTCAATCTTTCATGGTCTCACTATTTAAAATTAATGAGGATAAAAGATAGTAATGAAAGGAAATTCTATGAATTAAAACAGGATTTTATTAACATTTTAAACTTAGACAATGGAAAAGCTTCATAAATATTGCCTAAGTGTATTGTTGGTAATTATCTGTACTAACATCTCGGCGCAGGTCAGCAATGGTTCTGTGGAAAACGCAGATTGCCAGCAATTGTACAGGCTTTACGGCCAGATTTTGCGGCAGGATCATGAAGCCTCCGAAGAATTTAATGTTCATAAAAGATCCGTACGGAATTTTGCAATCGGTCATAGGGAAAATGCTGTTGATCTTATCGGGCGAAGCTATTCTGATCAGGACCAAAAGTCGAATTTCAAATATAAACACGGAGCAGATATCGCCGAAAAGCAAAAACATCAGTTGCTCCTTTACAATTTCGAAAAAAGCAGTAAAGAAAACCTCTTTGCTATTAATTTATATTTTAAAACTAAAGTTTCAAAAGTCAGAAACAAAGATTATTTAAGGGCAATAAGTTAATTTCATTCAGACAAAAGTCAAATATTTTTAACTTAATCTTACAGCAAAACTGTAAAAAAATAATCTAAAACTTTACGTATGAGCAACGAGCTTCAAAATATAAAAAACCGTTTCGGAATTATCGGGAACTTTCCGGCCTTAAACCGTGCTTTGGAAAAAGCGATTCAAGTCGCACCAACAGATATATCCGTTCTCGTCATCGGGGAAAGTGGTGTCGGGAAAGAATTTATCCCTAAAATCATTCATTCGGAATCCAAAAGAAAACATCAGCCTTACATCGTCGTCAACTGCGGAGCAATTCCGGAAGGAACCATCGATTCCGAATTATTCGGGCACGAAAAAGGAGCATTTACTGGCGCCACGGCAACCAGGAAAGGATATTTCGAGGTAGCAGACGGAGGGACTATTTTTCTTGATGAGGTGGGAGAACTGCCCTTACAAACGCAGGTTCGCCTGTTGAGAGTCCTGGAAAGCGGAGAATTCATGAAGGTAGGATCGTCACAGGTTCAGAAAACCAATGTAAGGATTGTTGCCGCTACCAACGTTAATATGATGAAAGCGATTCAGGACGGAAGATTCCGGGAGGACCTTTATTATCGTTTAAACACGGTGCAGATCGATATGCCGCCTTTGAGAGAAAGGAAAGGAGATATTCACCTGTTATTCAGAAAATTTGCCATCGATTTTGCCGAGAAATACAGAATGCCGGAACTGGAACTGGAACCGGGAGCGGTACATTATATCGAAAATTATACCTTCCCCGGAAATGTGCGTCAGCTGAGAAATCTGGTTGAACAGATGACTGTTGTCGAAAGAAACAGACACGTTACACCCGAGAAACTGGCAGAATATATTCCCATGGAATCTCATCTTCCGATGGTTGTAAATACGCCTACTACTCATAAACAAAGTGATTTCGGCAGCGAAAGGGAAATCATGTACAAAATTCTCTTCGATATGAGAAACGATATTAATGATTTAAAATCCTTAACTTCGGAATTGATAAAAAACCGCGGAACTTCGGATCTCAGCAATCACGAAAAAAACCTGATCAACAGGATTTATACGCCTGAAAGCCAGCAGAATGTAGCCCCGAATTCATTGCTGTACTTTGAAAATAAAAATAATGATGTACCGGTCATCCAGAATCCTACGATCATCTCAGGACAGGAAGACAGCTATGAAGATGTGGAAGATATAGAAATTGAGGAACACAGACCGGAATCTTTATCGCTTCAGAATAATGAAAAAGATTTAATAATCAAGGCATTAGAAAAACATAAAGGAAGAAGAAACAAAGCAGCGGATGAATTGGGCATTTCCCAGAGAACGCTGTACAGAAAAATAAAACAATATAACTTAGAAGAATAATAATCATGATTAGAATTAATGCAAAACCGGTCAATTTCAAATTAGGAGATTACATCAGCAACGGATACGAATTTTATAAAGCAAATTTTGGAAGTTTGCTGGGAGCTTTTCTGCTTGCGATGATCATGTCTATCATTCCTTTTTGCGGTCTTTTGGCAGTAGGAAACTTTTATAGATATTGCCGTGATTTAAGAGCGGGAAGAAATGTAAGCGCAGGAGATATTTTCAATTTCGATGATTTCACGCCTTACTTTTTGATACAGCTGGTTTTACTAGGCGGAGTCATGGTAATCTATATTCCGATGCTGTTCATGATCCCAATGATGGCAGACAGAGATCCTTCCGCAGGTCCGCCGGCTCTGTTTATAATTTATATGGTCTTTGTTTACATAGCGATCTTAATTGTTTGTCTGAAGGGATTTTATATGCCTGCCTTAATTTCTCTCGGAAGGATTATAGATATTAAAGAAGCATGGAAAGTCTCTTCTGTAATGAGTAAAGGAAATCTATGGTTAATCTTTCTATATTCACTGGTTGTAGGATTTTTGTCGCAGTTAGGAGTAATTGCCTGTGTTATCGGGGTGATTTTTACAATACCTTTTGCGTATGCTTCCCACTACTTTGCCTATGAAGATGCATTGAAGCAGGTTACTCATGACGAAATTCAGGAAATTGGAACTAAAAATGAATTTTAAAATTAAAAATATCAAAATCACACAGCCAAAATTCTGGCTGTTGCTGTTGTGTTTATCGGTACTGAATTCGTGCTACACTTTTACGGGTTCATCCCTTAAAGACGAAAAAACCATTCAGATCAATGAATTTCCGAACAATGCTCCTTTGGTAAATCCTACCTTGTCGCAGCAGTTCTCTACGGATATTCAGAACCGTTTTTTACAGCGAACAACATTAAAAGGTACAAAAGAAAACCCGGATATTCTGGTGGAAGGTGAGATTACGGATTATTCCATTACACCAACCACTATCAGCTCAACCACCGTACCCACAAATACAGGCGGTACCATTCAGGAGTCTCAGAATAAGCTTACCATAACGGTGAAAGTGCATTATGAAAACAGGCTTCATCCTGAGCTGAGCTTCGACAGGACCTATTCTGATGAAGCGGTTTTCAACAGTAATCTGTCGCAGTCTGATATCGAAAGCTCTCAGGTAAAAATTGCGACCGACAGGATTATTAATAAAATATTTAACGACATTGTAGCGAATTGGTAAGATGAATCATAGAGTTTTAGAATTATTAAAGACCCCGAAAAGCATTCAGTCAGAAGACCTTAGTCTTCTGAAAGAGGAAATTAATTCTTTTCCCTATATTCAAAATATCAGAGCATTATATTTGTATGGAGTTCATCTGTATGATAAAGAAAATTATCAGAAAGTGCTCTCCACCACGGCGGCATATACTACGGATAAAAAAATTCTTTACCAGCTGATCAACGGCAAAATCCAGCAGAAGCCTAAAGCAGGAATTGCTGCGGAAGCAGTAAAGGAGAAGATCATTCCTGCAGAAAACCCGCTTCAGCTTTTATTACGTTCTAAAGCTTCCGTTTTCCCTTTAAAAAGAGAAGAAGAGCCCGCTGCGGAAATAAAACCTGAAATCGTTGAACGGCAGGCAGAAGCAGTAACAGAAAATAAAGAAAGCTTTGGTGTGCCTCCGGTTCCGAAACCTGAAGCGAAAGAGGTTTTTGTAAAAGGAGAACGAAACAGGATTTTATTTGAAGGAGAAGAAAACTTTCTTGAAGATGAAAATGTAGAGGTTATTGATCTGGAATCTACATTAGAATCAGGCTCCATCATCACCCAAAAGCTGGAGAAAAAAGAGGAAATCAGGATCAATGATGCTGATAATCTCCAGGAAAATGATACTCCTGAAGTTCATAAAATTGAAAGTTTTACTCCAGAAACTATTATTGAAGAAGAAAAAATAACTTCCGAACCTGAAAAAGAAGAAGTTCAGAACGCCTCCGAATTAAGTTTCCATGAAACCGAATCTTTCCTTCCTAACGTTGAGGTAACAGTCAATAAGAAAGATGAAGCTAATGAAGAGTCTTATGAAGGAGAAATTTCTTTAAACAGGACAGAAGAAATGGCAGATTTTACTCCGGAAACCATTATTAATGAAGACCGGATTTCCTCTTCGGAAGAAGAAAAACCGCTTCATGATGATGCTGAATTGAGCTTTCACGGCATGGAATCTTTCCTGCCTGAAGTAAAAATACAGCCAAACACAGAAGAAAAAATATCTGAAATTTCCCAGCCGAATTTCAGTAAGCATGAAGACGAAATGCGCAGACTGATTGAAGAGGTTGAGAAAAGAATGAAAGAGAAAGCCGCCTCCGAAACTTCTAAAAAAGAAGAAGAGCCTGAAGATACCGGACACGACATCAGCTTTGCAGAAACACAACGTTTTGAGGTAAAGCCTGAAGAGCCGAAAACTGAAGATACCGTTCAGAGATCCGCTTCAGAAGCCGATAATCAGTCTGAACCTTCAGAAATACCGGTGGAAGAAGTTTCGGCAGAAAGCATTGAGGCTGCCGTTACAGAAACACCGGAAGTTAACATAGCCTGGAAACCGATGTCACTGGAGTCCAATCTTCCAGACTCTCTGCTCAGCAAACCGGTAGAAACTGTTCAGCCGCAACCGGAAATTTCTTCAGAACCCACAACAGAAGTCGCTCAAAAAGAAAACCAGGCAGAAACTGCACTGCATACAGAAGAAGTTACCGAACCTGCTGAGAATACACCATCGGAACCGGAAGTCTCCGCAACATCAGAAGAAGAAAACACAGCTTCTGAGGTACATGAAGAGAGCAAAGAAGAGGCTCCGGTGATGAATGTGTCATTTTTTGGATCGGGATGGACGATTCCTCAGCCCGAAAAGAAGGAAGAAAAGCATGTCGAAACAGAGCAGGAAAATAAGGAAGACAAAACAGAAACAATATCTTCTGTTGAAAATGTTTCTCAGGATAAAAAAAGCAATGTCCTTGACAGCAATATTCCGGGATTCATCAATACCTGGCAAAGCTGGCTTAAGATCGACAGATCCGCAGAAGTACAGAAAGAAAATAAAACCGAAATCAAAAATAAAGTCATAGAGACGTTTATTGAGAATAATCCGAAGATCAGTCAGCTGAAGGAGGAAAGCAACTTTATCGTTAAAGAAAAAGGAGACGATATCTCTCATTTGATGACGGAAACGCTTGCCAATTTGTACTTCGAGCAAAAATTATATACAAAAGCCGTCAAAGCATTTGAAATTTTAATTAAAAAGACCCCTGAAAAGAAAGAATATTATGAAAACAGAATTCAGGAAATAAAAGATTTCAGAACCAAAGGATAAACGATCATGAATTTATTATCAATAACCCCTTTTCAGATTATCGCTGTTATAATGGCAATTGTTGTATTGTATGTAACAGCCATCGCGGTTCTCTTTAAAAACAGATCCGGCATTTTACCTTATCTGACATTACTTATTTTTCCTGTGATAGGCCCTTTGGGAATTATTTTCGGAGATTATACAAAAAAAACAAAATAACAATAGCGGAAATTTTTCGGCTATTTGTTTTTAGGTCTGTTGAGAAGTATCTCTGTTTTTCCTGAATTTCCGCCATATTCTTCTCCCGAAGAACACAACGCTTATTACTATTGCAATGGCACAGATTCCTGCAATTACCGGAGCTGCGATTGCTAAGAATGTCATAATCCCGGAGCCGGCGGTCTCTGCGGTTCCTACCACCGGATTTCCCAATCCTCCCGTCGTTGCTGTAGACGCAGCACGAAGCCCGGCAAATCCCGAACTGATGGTTGCTGCCGTTCCGCCTCCTGCTATCAACGCTAAAGCCCATTGCGGAAATGTTCCCAGATCCACAAACTGACTCGCAAATAGGACGGATCCTGCAATCGTAGCCATGGGAACCGAAATGGTGTCCAGCAAATGATCTATAAAAGGAATATAATAGGCTGCAACTTCCACAATGGTTGCAATTCCTGTAGTGATCAATACGGGAAGACCGGATAGCCATTCAAAATTTTCATTAACGGGAATCCAGCTCATGTAGGAAGCAAGGCTTACGGCGAACATCGGAAGAAATACCCTGAATCCGCTTGCAGCAGCCAATCCGATGCCGATAAAAGCACTCAGAATATAAGGAAAGTATGGGATATTGTCCAGCATGTTAATTTTCAGATGTATTGTTTTCCTAAGGTACAAAAAAATAAATTCCGGGGATTACTGATTGCAATAGGTCCAAAGGTCTTAATACTAATTAATACTAAATTAAAACAAATTCAACATTCATGATCAGAAGGGAAATCTGCATAAGCTGCAGGTTCAGCGAAACTAAAAGAAATCAGGACTTCTTCTGCGCCTGACACAGTTTAATAAACTGCTCCTCAACTTCCTGAAACTTTTGCGGCAGTTCTGGCGATACCCAGAAGAGCATCGCCATTGTTCTGTCTCCGAAATATTCTTTGAAAAGATCCTTATTCAGCCGGTAACATTCTCTGAGAAGCCTTTTGATACGGTTTCTGTGCACTGCCTTCTTAAAATATTTCTTGGAAACCGAAACGGCAAACTTTGTACTTTCAACGGGATTGGCAGGTTTATCTTTCAGCATGATGATTCTCAGATTCCCATTGCTTCTCCATTTACCTTTTTCAAAAAGCAAAGAGATCTCGGTACTTTTTTTGAGTTTTTCAGCTCTGGGATATTTGAAGTTTGTCATTACGGGTGTAAAGATAAGGGATAATTTTTTACTTGTCTGATGTTTCAATAATCATCATAACCTCTGTGATTGTTGTTAGCATCAGAGATTTCATGCTGTGCGTAATCGAAGCATCTCAATTGAAGCTTTAATCTTTTTTCACTAAATAATTAATCACTTCCGCGGCTGCATACAATCCGAAAATCGCAGGAATAAAACTGATGGTGCCGTAAAAGGATCTCTTATAATTGGTTCCGTCGGTCATCTTCAAACTTTCCTCATTCTGGATTTCATTCGAAAAAACACAGCGGATTCCTTTGTTGATTTTCTCCTTTTTCAGTCTTTTCCGTACCTGTTTGGCAAGGTAGCAGTTGTGGGTTTTGCTGATATCCCGTACCATAACTTTACTGGGATCGGTTTTTCCGCCGGCTCCCATAGAACTTACCACTTTTATTTTTCTCCTTCTTGCGGCAATCAGCAGCTTCAGCTTTGGCGTTACGCTGTCGATACAGTCTAGGATATAGTCAAATTTCCCTTCGTCAAGAACCTGGTCCATCCTTTCCGGGTTCAGGAATTCATTGATTTTGGTTAAATTCAGTTTAGGATTGATGTCTAAAAGTCTTTCTGCCACCACTTCCACTTTATGCTTTCCTACGGTTGAATGCAACGCCGGCAATTGTCGGTTGATGTTGGTAATGTCTACCGTATCACCATCTACAATCGTCATATTGCCGACTCCTGCCCTTGCAAGAAACTCTGCGGCAAAAGAACCGACACCCCCTAAACCTACAACCAGTACATTCGCATTTGTTAGTTTTTCCAGTCCTTCTTCCTTGATCAGAAGCTCCGTTCTTTCCAACCAGTATTTATCCATTTTTTATTGTCTCTAAATTTTCTAAAATTTGTTTATTCAGGTCCTCCGGCGAAATATCTTTTATTTCCGAAACTTTAAGGTACAGATCTCCGATATTGAAATCGTCATTATCGGTTTCCAAAAAGATTTTGTCTAAAGGAGTAATTTTCAAAGTATTTTGCAAAGATAAATTATACAAAACCGCTTTTCCAAAACTCAGGTAAAAATTATTTTTAAGCAGATCCTCGGCAATATGTGCTTTTTTATTAAAACCATGAATGATCATCGGCTGTTCGGCGTATTTTTTAAAGGAAATCACCTCATAAAACTTTCGTATACAATGAATGATGACAGGTTTTTTAATACTGTTGGAAATCCTGATCTGTCTAAGAAAAACTTCTTCCTGTGTTTTCAGATCAGCTTCTGCAAAAGAGTCTAATCCGCATTCACCGATGGCCATACAATTTTTGGTAATATTCGATTCCAGCCACTGAAACTGTTCTTCAATGGTACTGTTGTTAACAGCTTTAGGATGAATCCCGATAGAGTACGGAATGTCTGACGGAGCGTTATTCAGATCCAGATTATAAATTCCGAAAGAAATGTTTTTCTTATGGTGATGAAAATCAAAAAAATCCATCTTCAAAAATACTATTATTTTATAGGTTATGTAAATTTCTTAAACGAACGTTTATAAATCTGTTAAAAATTTCTTAACTTTACTTCAAAGTGCATTGCATGAAGAAAAAATTTACAGAAAAACAAATACATATTTTAGACATTGCCGAAGAGCTGATTGCAAAAAAAGGCTACGAAGGAACATCCGTGAGAGATATCTGTTCCAAAGCAAATATAAACGTTGCCATGATCTCTTATTACTTCGGGTCTAAAGAAAAAATGATGTCTTATCTCTATCAGTACAGAGTGCTGAAGACCAGAGAGAATTTTTCTGAGTTTGCAGATACCATTAAAGAGGGAAGGCCTGAAATGCAAATGAAAGAAATTATCAAATACATTGTTGCACAGTTATTTAAGTATAATTATTTTCACGGATTTGTTACCCAGGAGCTCCGTCATACGGAAAATCTCAAGGATGAATTAATGGATTTCTATCAGCTGTTTGTTAAAAAACTGGATGAAGTGATTAAAAAAGGGGTTACTTCAGGCGTTTTCACCTTTACCCCGAAACCTGAAGATATCCTTACAACCATTATCGGGTCTACTTTATTTGTAATCCGGAACCGGAACTTCTATGAGCTCTATGTTCCTAACAAAAATGAGGAAACCTACGCTAAAGAAGCCGAGAAAAAAGTAAGAATGAATCTCTTAATGAGTGTTTTTGCGATTTTAGGATACGCTGCAGACTAAAATTACGTTAAATAATCATAAAAAAAAATCTATTGACAAAAAAGTTATATTTTTGCAAATTAGTAAATCGGCTGTATCATCCGAAAACTGTTGAATTTTTTATATGAAAAAATATATTTTAGGTCTTTTTGCTGTAGCAGTGGTCGCATCGTGCGTAAGCAAGCAGGAAAGAGCAATGAAAAGTGCGGATAAAAACCTCATCTTAAAAACCGCCAATGACAATTTTGCTAAAAAGAAATGGAAAAATGCATTGGCTCTTTATGACAGGCTTGCCAACCTGGTGGCAGGGACGGACGATTTTCCCAATGTTGCGTTTAATACGGCTTATGCCAACTATTACGATAAGAACTTCAGGTTAGCCGGAAACCAGTTTAAAAACTTCGCGGTGAATTTTCCTAAAGATCCCAGAGCAGAAGAAGCAGCATACATGGCCGCTTTATGTTACTATGAAGGATCTATGGATTACAACCTGGATCAGTCTACCACACAATCTGCCATCACAGAATTGCAGGATTTCCTTAACAACTATCCGAATTCGGAAAGATCTAAAAATATCAATACCCTTATTGATGAGTTGTCTTATAAGCTTGAGTTCAAGGCCTATGAAAATGCAAGACAGTACTTTAAAATGGGAGAATACAAAGCAGCTAACGTAGCATTGGAAAATGTTTTGGAAGATTTCCCAAGTACCAAGCTTCGTCCGCAGATTTATGACTATATCATTAAATCACGTTATGAGCTGGCTACAAAATCTGTGTATGATCTGAAGGACGAAAGAATTGAGAGCGCCCTTTCATTCACAAGACAGATCGAAAAAGAAATGCCGAATACCGAAGTTGCCAAAACAGCGCTCGATATCAGAGAAAAGCTTGAAAAAGAAAAGAAAGATTTTGTAGTAGTTAAAAAGCAGACGGAAGAAAGAATTGCTGCATTAACCGAAAGACAGAAAAAACTGCAGGCACAGACTGATGAAAAGCTGAAAACAGAGCAGCAGATGAAAGATCAGGTAGATGCCGAAAAGAAAGCAATGCAGATCCAGAGGGATAGTGCGGCGATTAATACCCCTCCGCCGGCAGCCACTTTCAAAATTCAAAGATAATTCGTAAATTTGCGAACTTAAATAAAAATAATATTCTCAAAATGAGTGTAAAAGATACAAAAGCAGAAGTAAATACCATTACTTACGATAAGGATAAGATTGAAGACAAAGTAGGCTCAATCTACGAAGCGATTGTTATCATGGGAAAAAGAGCAGAGCAGATCAATGCTGAAATCCGTACGGAGCTTCACAACAAGCTTGATGAGTTTGCGGTTCACAATTCCACATTAGAAGAAGTTTTCGAAAACAGAGAGCAGATCGAAATCTCAAAACATTACGAAAAGCTTCCGAAGCCAACTTCCATTGCTATTGAAGAATGGCTGAACGAAGATATCTACTTCAGAAAAACTGAAGAAAGAAAATAGAATCAGCGTATTTTTATATATGAAGGTCATAAAGGAAATCTTTTCTTTATGACCTTTGTTGTTCGAGCAGGTTTATAAGAAAAAATAAGTAATTTAGTATTCTTAAAATTAAATTGAATGAGCCTTTCCGGGAAAAAAATTCTCATCGCGGTTTCTGGAGGAATTGCTGCGTACAAAATTCACTTTCTGATCAGGGATTTTATTAAAAAAGGAGCGGAAGTACAGGTCATCATGACCCCTGATGCTGAACATTTTGTAACCAAGCTCAGTATTTCCACACTTTCAAAAAAACCCGTATACACCGATTTTTACAGCGACAACGGAACCTGGAACAGCCATGTGGAATTGGCTCTGTGGGCAGATGTGATGATTGTTGCACCCTGTACGGCAAATACCCTCTCTAAAATGGTTCACGGCACGTGTGATAATCTGGTCATTGCCACGTATATGTCAGCGAAATGCCCGGTTTTCATCGCGCCTGCAATGGACCTTGATATGTATGCCCATCCTTCAACCAAAAGAAATCTCGAACTGGCCGAAAGCTTCGGACATGTCATTATTCCGGCTGAAACAGGTGAATTGGCAAGCGGGCTGAGCGGACAGGGAAGAATGTCTGAACCTGCAACCATTGCCAAAGTAATAGAAGATTTTTTTGATGTAAATACTAAAAAAACGCTCGAAGGAAAAACGGTTCTAATTACGGCAGGACCTACCTACGAAGCTATTGACCCTGTGCGGTTCATCGGAAACCATTCTTCGGGTAAAATGGGATTCTCCATTGCAGAAGAAGCTTCAAAAAGAGGAGCAAAGGTTATTTTAATTTCAGGACCGAGTTCTGAAAAAATCAATAGTAAAAACATTGAGCTGCATAAAGTAATCTCCGCAAAAGAAATGCTGACAAAAGTTTTTGAATTCTATGATACCGCAGATATTGGCATCGCCAGTGCGGCAGTAGCAGATTATGCTCCGAAAGAAGTAGCCAGAGAGAAAATTAAAAAGAATGACGAAAATTTAACCATCGAACTGGTCAAAAATCCGGATATTCTAAAAAAAATGGGTGAAAAGAAAAATCATCAGTTTTTGGTTGGTTTTGCATTGGAAACACAGAATGAAGAAGAAAACGCAAAAGCCAAATTTGAAAAGAAAAATCTGGATATGATTGTCCTGAATTCCCTCCGTGATGAGGGCGCCGGATTTAAGAACGACACCAATAAAATAAAAATATTTACCAAAACGGAAAAAAAAGAATTTGAGCTGAAATCTAAAGAAGATGTCGCCAGAGATATTCTGGATTGTATTGAAGCTCAACTTTTAAAATAATTTTAATAAATTTCCGTTCTCAATCTTTATTAGAACAATGAAAAAATTTATAAGCATATTTTTACTCCTCTTTTTGTTTAATCTCAGCTTCTCCCAGGAATTACTGGCTACCGTTCAGGTAAATTCCCAGCAGCTGGGCGGAAGTAACCAGTCGGCATATAAAGCGCTGGAAAAAAGTCTCCGGGACTTTATCAACAATACAAGCTGGACAGGGAAAAGACTTCAAAACTTTGAAAAAATAAAATCAAATTTTGCAATTGTCATTAGCGAAAGAGACGGAAACCGGTTCAGAGGAAGCATAGTCGTACAGGCAGTTCGCCCAGTGTATAACACCACGTACGAATCTCCGCTTCTGAATCTTCAGGATCAGCGTTTTTCTTTTGATTATGTAGAAAATGAAAACCTTATTTTTAACGAAAGACAGTTCTCCGGGAAAAATCTTATTGATGTCATCAGCTTTTATGTGTATGTAATATTGGGTGTTGATGCAGACAGCTTTCAGTCGATGGCGGGTACCCAATGGTTCCAGAAAGCCCAGCAGATTGCCCAGAACGGAGAATCGCAGAATACATATGACGGATGGAAGCAGATTAATGAGCCGAGAAGCCGTTCCATTTTAATCAAAGAAATCATGAGCCCAAACTGGAGCCAGCTGCGCGCAACGATCTATTCTTACCACAGAGCTGGACTTGATAACCTTTTTAACCAAGACCAAACCGCAGCGAAAAAAGTGATTTTTGATGCTTTAATGCAGTTGAGACAGTATGAAAACTCTTTTCAGCAGGCGTATTTCTTTAATCTTTTTATGGATACCAAGGCTGATGAGATCTTTAATATCTTTAATTCCGGTAACAACGGAGGCATCGTTTTGGCAGATCTTAAAAACGAAATGATCATTCTTTCACCGAAAAGTACCGAATCACGCTGGAACAAGTGGAAACAGTAATCTTCACTTGAATCCTGAAATCTAATGTTCTATATTTGCAATAGCTAAAGTAACCGCTATTATCAATGCTTTCGAGAATATATATTAAAAATTTTGCCCTTATTGATACCCTTGAAGTATCTTTACATAACGGTCTGCAGGTAATAACCGGGGAAACCGGTGCAGGGAAATCTATTATTTTGGGTGCTTTGCGACTGATCCTAGGAGAAAGGGCAGATGTAAAATCAATCTCAAAAGCGGAAGAAAAAAGCATCGTTGAAACCGAATTTTCTTTAAATAATCAGTTCAAAAAATTCTTTATAGAAAACGATCTTGATTATGAGCATCAGACTATTATCCGGAGAGAAATTTTACCTTCAGGAAAGTCACGGGCATTTATTAATGATGTTCCCGTTACGTTGGATATTTTAAAAGAATTGTCTTCTCAACTGATTGATATTCATTCACAGTTTGAAACTTCTAATCTTTTTACGGCGGAATATCAGTTTAAAATCATTGACGGGCTTTCTGAAAACAAACAGATCATTCAGGATTACCAGAATGAATTTTCAGATTTCCAGAGTCTTAAAATTCAGCTTAAAAAACTTCAGACCCAGCTTTCGGAAGCTAATAAGGAAAGTGATTATAAAACATTTCTCCTGAATGAGCTTGAAGAACTTCATCTGGACGAGGTAGATTATGAAGAGCTGCAGAACCAGCTTTCCATTCAGGAAAATGCAGAAATGATCTCTGATAACCTTGCGCAGGTATTGTCCAGGTTTCATCAGGAAGAAGTAGGGATTCTGTCATTTTTTAATGAAGCTAAAAATAAGCTATCCAAAATAGCGGAAGTATCGAATAGTTTTGCAGAGCTTGATGAAAGGCTGGAAACTTCTTTCGTGGAGTTAAAAGATATCATTTCCGAACTGGAAGATGAAGCGGAAAAGATTGAGGTGAATCCGGAAAATCTGGTTTTACTGATCGAATTAAATAACAGAATCAACAGTCTTTTTGTAAAGCATAATGTTGCAGATGTTTCAGGGTTAAAAGAGATCAGGGATCAGCTGTCAGGCGAGCAGCAGGGAGCATCGGAACTGGAAGCTCATATCGAAGAAATCCAGACGAATATTGCTAAAAAAGAGAAGACGCTTCAGGCATTATCGGCTACATTATCAAAAAACAGGAAAAAAAATATTCCCGTTTTCATTCAAAAGGCAGAAGGTTTACTTAAAAAATTAGGCCTTGAAAAAGCCAGGGTTGATATCGAATTACAGGAGGCTTCAGATTTCAATCAGTTCGGGAAAGAAAATATCCAGCTATTGTTTCAGGCGAATTCCGGTTTTCCTTTAAAACCGATTCAGACCGCCATTTCGGGTGGGGAAAGATCAAGAGTGATGCTGGCTGTGAAGAAGATCATTGCCGAAAGTGATGAACTTCCAACCTTAATTTTAGATGAAATTGATACCGGAGTTTCGGGAAAGGTAGCCGAAGAGATCGGAAATCTTATGCGTGAAATGTCTGCTGATATGCAGCTCATCGTCATTTCCCATCTTGCTCAGGTTGCAGCAAAAGGAAACAATAACTATAAAGTGGTAAAGCAGGATGTTGCCGGCAGAACACAATCCACCATTGTTCCTTTAAGTGATGAAGAAAAACTCAACGAAATAGCCCAGCTTCTTTCAGGAAGCAAAATTACCGAAGCCGCATTGGCGCAGGCAAAGGAATTAATTGGAATAAATTTGAATTAATTTAAATATATAAAGACTTCTGAATTTCAGAGGTCTTTTTTTTACTTAATTTGTCATCCTGAAAGGATCTAAACAGTTTATCAACATTTCTAATTATACGTTAAACTCCTAAAAAATGACAACCTAGATCTCTTTATTTAGCTAAGACTTCCGGAGATCTCCAATGGTTCGTTGCAAAATGTTTTAAACAAAGTCAAAACTGCTGAAGACTTACGCAGATTTTTGGAACTTCCATAGGTGTCGGGTGATTCAAAACAGGTTTATTATAATTACTGTAAAATACACCTTGATTAAAAGTTAAAAACTGTAACAATTGTATCTTTATACAAACTAATGTAATAAAAGATAACTATGTTTATACAATTCCTGAAATTAGAGTTCAAAAGTTTTTTTCGAGGAAGTTCTTTGGGAATCAACCTAGCGATGAAGATTCTTCGCTTTATCGGAATTCTTTATTTTATGGCATGTCTGGTGGGAGGAGCATTTGGTGCATTCTTCTATATTCAGGAAGAAATGCATCAGAACCCGGTACAGGTGGTTTCAAGATTCATGATTGCAGCCTGGGCGGTTGATCTTATCGTTAAATACATGTGGCAGGAATTACCCACCCAAAACATCAAGCCTTTTCTCACACTTAATATTTCCAAGAAGACATTGGTGAATTATATGATGGGGAAAACTTTTCTGTCTGCTTTCAGCTGGCTTAATTCCCTGTTTCTGATCACTTTTGCGATTATTGCATTGTTCAATGGATATGATGCATTAGGTATTGCAGCTTGGCTCATCGGAATTTCACTGTTGTTTTATCTCAATAATTTTATCAATATTCTTTTCAACGATAAAGAAATGGTTGCCATTGTTTTCGGCTGTATTTTTGCAGGAGTGGCAGCATTAGCCTATTATAACATTGTTCCTGTTCTGGATTATTCTGAAAAGTTTTTCTTTAATTTTTATGAAAGGCCTTATTTCGTAGTAATTTCAATTACTTTATTTTTGGCTTTATGGAAGATATGCTTCAGCCATATCCGGAAAATATTTTACCTGGATCAGGGACTTGAAGCTAAAAAAGAGGTTGGAAGAACGGAAAATATCACATTCCTGAATAAATACGGTGCGATCGGAACATTTATCAACAATGATATTAAGCTGCTAAAGCGAAACAAAGTTACCAAAGGAATTGTATGGGGCAGCTTTCTGTTTCTCTTTTACGGATTACTGATGTTCTCTTCGCCTATTTATAAAACCCCGGCTATGATGATGTTCATGGGATTGTTTGTGACGGGAGGCTTTCAGTTTATGTTCGGGCAGCGCGTTCCTGCTTTCGACAGTTCGTATTATCCTTTAATGATGACGCTGAATGTTCCGTATAAAGAATATTTAAAAGCAAAATGGTGGCTCATGAATATTGTAACCGGCTTTTCAATGATTCTGGCAATCTGTTATGCTTATTTCGGGTGGGAAATGTACCTTACCTTTTTTGCTGCAGGAATTTATAATATTGGGGTAAACTCACAGTTTACGCTCTGGTCCGGAGCATTCAACAAAATGCAGATCGACCTGAATGCCAAAGAAAAAAGATTCGGGCAGAAAAACAGCTTTAATATGAAATCCCTGCTGCTGCTGATTCCTAAAATGTTTTTACCGATGGCCGTGTTTGCAATTGTAAAATATTCTCTCGGAATTGAAGCCGGCGTTATTAGTGTCGCTATATTAGGTTTAATCGGGTTTTTACTGAGAGAAAAAATATTCGATATTATCGTAAAACATTATAAGGTAGAAAAATACAGCACATTAGAAGCATTCAAAAATAAAGATTAATATGATCACAATTAATAATCTAACGAAAACATACGGTAAAGCAACCGTTTTGAATATAGAACATCTTGAAATTCCGAATGGTGAAACTTTCGGGCTCGTAGGAAACAACGGGGCAGGAAAAACGACGCTTTTCAGCCTAATGCTTGATTTAATTCAGGCAACAACAGGATATGTAAGCATTGATGGCATCAAAGTACACGAATCTGAAGCGTGGAAAAACAAAGTTTCTGCTTTTGTAGACGATTCTTTCCTCATCGGCTATCTTACTCCGGAAGAATATTTCTACTTTATCGGGGAGTTAAGAGGGCAGAACAAAGCTTCTGTTGATGAATTTTTAAAGCAGTTTCATGATCTTTTCAGTGGTGAAATTTTAAACTCCGGAAAATATGTTCGTGACCTTTCCAAAGGAAACCAGAAAAAGGTGGGAATCGTTGGCGCCATTATCGGGAATCCTGAAATTATTATTTTGGATGAGCCTTTTGCCAATCTCGATCCTTCCACGCAGATCAAGCTTAAAAACCTTATCAAAGAATTATCAAAACAAGAAGGTGTTACGTTCCTCATCTCCAGTCACGATCTTTCGCATACAACCGAAGTGTGCAACCGAATTGTTGTCGTAAATAAAGGCCAGTTGGTGAAAGATATCCAGACCAATCCGGAAACGCTGAAAGATCTGGAACAATATTTTGCGGATCAGATTTCGAGTCCTGCAAAAAGTGTAAATCCTATTTAATAGATATTAGCAATATATCAGATTTAAAAATCATTCATCCATATTTGTGGTACAACAGCTAATTTTGTTCCGTTAAAAATTTAATTTTATGGAATTAATTGAAAAACTGAACTGGAGATATGCTACCAAAGCAATGAACGGTCAGAAAGTGCCACAGGAAAAAGTGGATAAAATAGTAGAGGCAGCCAGATTAGCCCCTACCTCAAGCGGTCTGCAGCCTTTCGAAATTATTGTAATTACCAATCAGGAAATTAAGGAACAGATAAAACCTCATGCATGGAACCAGCCGCAGATCACAGACTGCTCGCATCTTTTGGTTTTTGCTGCCTGGGATAACTATACGGAAGAAAGAATCAACAGGATGTTCGACCTTACGAATGAAATCAGAGGCTTTGAAAACGAAGGCTGGGAAAATTACAGACAGATGCTGTTGGGAATGTACCCGCAGAGATCCGCTGAAGAAAACTTCACGCATGCTGCAAAACAGGCTTATATTGGGTTTGGTGCAGCGATCATCGCAGCGGCTTTCGAGGAGGTAGATTCTACCCCGATGGAAGGCTTTGTTCCGGAAGAGGTTGATAAGATCTTAAACTTACAGGATAAAGGATTAAAAAGCGTGCTTTTGTTGCCGCTTGGTTACAGAGATGCTTCCAACGACTGGCTGGTAAACCTTACCAAAATAAGAAAGCCGAAAGAAGATTTCGTTACGGAAATCAACTAATTATTTTACTCATAGAAACACCCTTTCAATTGCCGAAAGGGTGTTTTGTTTTTATTTAATTCTTATAATTTTTGCATCAAAATCAGCCATTAAATAAACTCGATCAAATTTAGAATGATTTTTGTAATCTTCATTTTCATTTAATTGATAAGAGACTGATGATAATGAACCTATAAGGAGAATTAACCAATATTCATCAATCTCACTTTCGTTTGCCTTATATATTTCTAATTTCGCTTCTTTCTTTTTTATCTCCTCATTTAATCTTTCATTAGTTAAATAAGGACTTTGCCAATTTTTTTCATCAAAATTAAAACTAACATTTGAATGTTTCATTATTTTAATGTTTTCAATAAAATCGGGCTTTTGTCCTTCTTGATTTGTTATTAATGACTGGATATACTGAGCTATACTTTCTGCTAATTCTCTTTTTTGAAATTGTTTATATTCAAAGCTATCATTATAAATATTTATAGAAGCAAATACTTTTTCATTAGGATATAATTTAGCAAAAATTTTTTCAGAATACTCAAAGAGAGATTTAATCTGATTATATTTTTTAGAATTTTCAGAAAATATTCTTGTATGTTCTAATCCAATTAATTTAGAGTAATTTTTAAGAATAAAATCTGGTCTGGGCGGATCGGGTTTTTCAATGATAGATAAATTTTCATTGAGTTTATATATAAATTTTCCTACTTGGCAAACTTCAATCAGTTCTTTTTGAGGAAGATTGTATTTTTCTACTATTGGAAGTATGATTTTTCCAAGTTCATCTCTTTCTTTATTGAAATCATGTAATAATTTCTCTATGTCAATTTTATCCATCTTTATTATCTTTAGACAAATGTATGTAGATTATGACTAAAAGTATTACCGATAACCTTAATCAGTAGATATTGTCAGATCAATATTAATGAAAAAAGCTATTCATAAGAACAGCTCTAAGTATTTTAATTATTCGGTTTCCAATCCACCACCGCTCTGATAAACGCTTCTGCATTTTCCACAGGAATATTCGGTAAAATTCCGTGGCCTAAATTGGCGATATATCGGTCTTTTCCGAAACGGTTGATCATTTCCGTCACCATTTTTTTGATCGTTTCAGGGGTTGAATGCAGTCTTGCAGGATCAAAATTTCCCTGAAGTGTCATGGTATGATTCGTCAAAGTTCTTGCAAATTCAGGCTTGATGGTCCAGTCAACGCCTAAAGCAGAAACCGGAGACTGAACCATATCTTCCAGTGCAAACCAGCATCCCTTTCCGAAAACCACCACATGCGTCAGCGGACTTAATGCTTCCACAATCTGGTTGATGTATTTCCATGAAAATTCCTGATAATCTGCCGGAGAAAGCATTCCGCCCCAGGAATCGAAAACCTGAACGGCAGACACTCCTTTTTCCACTTTTCTTTTCAGGTAAGCAATCGTAGTATCGGTAATTTTTTGCAGTAATAAATGCGCAGCTTCCGGTTGTGTGAAACAGAAAGATTTGGCAATATCAAAAGCCTTGCTTCCTTTTCCTTCCACACAATAGCACAGGATGGTCCACGGAGAACCTGCAAAACCAATCAACGGAATTTCGTTGTCCAATTTCTGTAAAGTTAATTCAATCGCATCAAAAACGTAGCCTAATGTATCATTCACATCCGGAACGGCAACCTGCTGAACCTGTTCCATTGTTCTGATTGGCGTATCAAGCCACGGACCTACTGATTCTTTCATTTTAAAATCGATTCCCATTGCCTGCGGAACCACCAGAATGTCTGAAAACAAAATGGCTGCATCCAGCGGAAATCGACGGATCGGCTGTACAGTGATCTCGGAAGCCAGCTCGGGAGTCTGACATCTTGTAAAGAAATCATATTTGTCGCGAAGGGCAATAAATTCCGGCAAATATCTTCCTGCCTGCCTCATCATCCATACAGGAGGTCTTTCTACGGTTTCTCCGCGAAGCGCTTTTAAATATAGGTCGTTTTTAATCATAATCTATTAAATAGCATTGTCACCAATGGACAATTGTATATCAGTCTTTATTTACAATTTCTTTTCGTATCAGCTTAAATACAGACAATAAGGTATTTCCTTCTGCTGTTAAAACCGGCTCTGAAGTGTGTTTTCTGAGTTCGCGGGAGGTCGTTTCACCGATAGAGATCAGGATCATGTTTTCCAGCGAATTCTGTTTTGCAAAACTACGAACTCCGCTCGGACTAAAAAATACGGCGGCATGATATTTTTCAGTTACCACAGGATTAATTTCTTCCGTATTGTAAACGATAACTTTTTTGTATTTAATATTTTGCAGCGGAAGCTCATTATCCAGAACGCTTATGGCCAGATTGCCACAGAAGTGAAGAAAACGTTCGTGATGGCATTTTCCGGTAATAAATTTTGAAAGGGCATCTGCATTTTTCAGCACCTTGAAAGTTCCGAAACCATGTTTCCTCAGTTCCTTTTTTGTTTTTTCGCCGACACAGTAGATCTTGTTGTAGTTTTTTGCGGTAAAATCTTCATTAGGCCTGAACCCGTTTTTAAAAAATGAATACACGCCGTTCACACTGGTGAAGATGAGTGAGTAATCTTTCAGGTCAAAAGGGCTTACCTGTACAGGAGTTGTTCTTATGACCTCAATACAGTCAACCGCAATATCATCTCCTAATTCTCTGGATATAATATTGCGGTCTATATTTTTGGTAAATAAGATTTTCATATTGGAGGCTTAAAGCCGGATATTGGAAATTTTTAGATCTGATTTTTAATTTCAGCCATCAATTCCTTCCCACCGTTTTCCAAGACAACTTTAGCGAACTTTTTTCCGAAATTCTCTTCTTCGTTATAGATGAAATTTTCGTCGGTAGCAATACAGTTTTTGCCGTCTAAAGAGCAAAGAGCAGCTTTAAAACGGATCTGGTCTTCGAAGATTTCAGCGAAAGCGCCGATAGGAGCCGTACAGCCTCCTTCCAGTGTATTAAGGAAGCTTCTTTCCATTTCCACACAGATCTGGGTCTTGGTATGGTTGGTGACTTTTCTTACAATTTGGTTGATTTCTTTTTTCTCCGAATGCCCTGCAACTGCAATTACCCCTTGTGAAGGAGCAGGAATTAAAAACGGGATCATTTCATAATCGATATCCATTTTCATTCTCTTAATTCCGGCCAAAGATAAAATAGTGGCATCGAAATCGCCTTCTTCCAGTTTCTGAAGCCGGGTTTGTATATTTCCGCGAATGTCTGAAAATTCGGCATTAGGAAAATTTTTAAGCCAGAAAGCTCTTCTTCTCAAGCTGCTTGTTGCCAGTTTAAGTTCGTGAAGTTCCTTATTTTTTGCAGATTCTTTACGGATCAGAACATCCTGAGGGAAATCTCTTTCCAGGTAAGAAACGATTTCAAGATTTTCAGGAAGGTTTGTAGGTACGTCCTTTAAAGAATGAACGGCAATGTCGATCTCATCATTTAACAAAGCAATATCAAGATCTCTTGTAAAAACCCCTGTGATTCCAAGAGCATAAAGCGGCTGGGTAAGATTTTTGTCGCCGGAAGATACAATAGGAACGATTTCCGTTAAATAATTGTTGTTCTGAAGGTGCCTTGCCACTTCTCTTGCCTGCCAAAGTGCCAGTGCGGAATTCCTGGTTCCGATTCTAATGCTTTTCATTGAATTCGTTGTTTGGTTGTTCAACTAAAATTTCGTGCATTAATTTACTAATTTCTTCGGCTTTTAACGGATTATCGATGATATATTTTGCAAAACGGTTGGTAATTTTCTGAATCATTTTATCAGAAAGTTCCATATCCGTGATGTTTATGTATTTGTTTTTTTTGTAAAAATTATGCATTTCATTGCGTTCCATGTTCTTTAAAACTGCTTTGAAATGATGAATATTCGGAGCCAGCCTTCTCTTTTTTTCCCACTCGAGGAAGTCTCTCATCAGTTCCTTGATGATTTTTTCAGCCTTCGGAATTTCTTTTTCCCGCTGCTGAATCGTATGCTGGATCTGTTTAGAAAGCTCATCTACATCAATTAAAGTCACATTTTCATTCTCGATAACATTCTTATCGACATTATTCGGGATGGAAAGATCGATGACCAGGGTTTCTTTTCCGTTCGGGAAATGAGATTTATTAACAATAGGGTGTCTTGCGCCGGTAGCTACAATCAGGATGTCCGTATTTTTAAGTTCCTGATCAAAATCGGTATAATCGATATGGGGAATATGGTATTTTTCTGAAATTTTTTCGGCAGTTTCCTGGGTTCTGTTGGCGATTTTTATTTTAGGCTGATAGACATGTTTTACAAGATTCTCTACCGTATTCTGGCCTATTTCTCCCACTCCGAGAAGAAGGATATTCTTTTCCGTAAGTCTTTTCTGATTGTTGAGGATGTAATGAACCGCCGCATAGGATACCGATGCCGCACCATTGGAAATTCCGGTTTCGTTTTTAATCCTTTTCGAAATCTGAATGGCCGAATTGATTGCTCTCTCCAGATAAGGATTTGAATTCTGTCTTTCTTTTCTGAATCTGCTGTATGCCTTTTTAATCTGGCCGATGATTTCAAAATCGCCAATGATCTGGCTTTCCAGACCTGCTGCTACTCTGAAAAGGTGTATTAACGCTTCTTCTTTGGTCAGGATATTGGCATATTGAAGGAAATCCATCAGGTTGACTCCGATGGTTTTGCAGTATTCTTCCGCAACTAAAAGATAATTAGGCGAAGTTGTGTAGATTTCGGTTCTGTTACAGGTAGAAACAACAAAAGCATCCCCTAAATTTTCATTATGAATCCGGGCGACGAAATTTTTAATGTTTTCGTCAAAGAAAGCGAATTTGCCTCTCGTCTCTACATCAGCCTTCTCATAACTAATGGAAAGCACGGCAAAATTAGACGTCTGATGTATGTTGGAATACTGTAACATAAGCGGGGCAAATTTACGTTTTTTTTGATAAATCGCCTGCTGATAATGTATATGATAATTATCGTAAAAAACTATTTTGGGATGATTCTAAATAATCATGATAAGAGTTAAATTATCTTGTTTAAGGGTTAAAAATTAATGACAAACGCTTTTTTAATTGTTAAAAAAATAAACATTCACATGTCAGATATCACATCCTTGTGCAATAATAAAAAATAATTCGATTCCCGTGATGTCTTATTTGGCCAGTGTTTATCTTGAATCTGGTTTAAATTACAGTCTGTAAATACTTAAAGTAAAAGTTAATAAGTGATTGTAAATTTTAATAAAATTTTAACCAAATTATCTGCTTGTGAAATTTCTTTAGACGTCTTAAATTTATATCTTTGTAACTCTTTAAAAAATCAGAAGAAAAAGTATGAGTTTATTCGATATGTTTACGCAAGAGATTGCGATAGACCTGGGTACCGCCAACACCCTTATCATCCATAATAATAAAATTGTTATAGATCAGCCGTCAATTGTTGCAATTGAACGTTCTACGGGTAGACCGATTGCCGTCGGCGAACAGGCAAAACATATGCAGGGTAAAACTCACGAGGACATCAAAACGATCCGTCCTTTGAAAGATGGAGTAATTGCCGATTTCCACGCTTCTGAACACATGATCAAAGAGTTTATCAAAAAAATTCCGGGAATTAAAGGCAAGTTCATTCAGCCCGCATTAAGAATCGTAATCTGTATTCCTTCAGGAATTACCGAGGTCGAAAAAAGAGCGGTAAGGGATTCTGCACAGAAAGTAAACGCCAAAGAAGTACGTCTGATTTACGAACCAATGGCTGCGGCTATCGGGGTAGGAATTGATGTTCAGAAACCGGAAGGAAATATGATCATCGATATAGGTGGCGGTACAACTGAAATTGCAGTGGTTGCACTGGGTGGTATTGTGTGTGACAAATCTGTAAAAATTGCGGGTGACGTATTCACGAATGATATTGCCTACTATTTAAGAACACACCATAATCTTTATATCGGGGAGAGAACTGCCGAAAGAATTAAAATCGAAGTGGGTTCTGCCGTTGAAGATCTTGACGTGGATATCGAAGATATTCCGGTACAGGGTAGAGACCTTATTACAGGAAAGCCAAAGGAAATCATGGTTGGCTACAAAGAAATTGCCAGAGCACTGGATAAATCGATCATCAGAATTGAAGATGCGGTAATGGAAACGCTTTCTTTAACGCCGCCGGAATTGGCCGCGGATATTTATAAAACGGGTATTTATTTAGCCGGAGGTGGAGCTTTATTAAGAGGACTTGCAGACAGGCTGCATAAAAAGACCGGTCTTCCTGTGTTTGTAGCAGAAGATCCTTTGAGAGCTGTTGTTCGCGGAACAGGTATCGCCCTTAAGAATATGGATAAATTCAATTTCTTAATAAAATAAATTCTAACTTTTACGACATATATCTGAATGGGATTTTTGCTGAGATTATTTTCGAAGAATGCGCTTTTCGTCTTCTTTATATTTCTGCAAATTATTGCTTTGATTCTGATATTCTCTAAAAACGCCATGCAGCAATCCTGGATTGCAGGACAATCTGCTGCCTTGAACTCGTGGGTTTCCGGATACATTGATGAAGGGGTTTCTTATCTGAAGCTGAAACAGATCAATGAAGATCTTGTTACCCAGAATAAGGCCCTGATGATGGAGCTTTACGGAAAACAGGGTGCCAAAAATCCTCAGTTCAGAAAGGTTCACGATACGCTGGGAGGCGGACAAATCTATACTTTTGTGGATGGAGAGATTGTTTTCAACAGTATCAACAGAAGAAACAATTATTTTACCATCAACCGTGGAAGAAGAGACGGGGTATTTCCGCAGATGGGAGTTATGGCTCCCAAAGGAATTGCCGGAATCGTAATCAACTCTACAGACAGCTATGCCTTGGTACAATCGGTATTGAGTGTAAATAAAATCAGGATCAATGCTGCGCTTAAAAATTCAGGATACTTCGGAACACTTACCTGGAACGGAGATAATTCCAGAGTGATGCACCTTGCCGATATTCCCAAATATGTAGCCTTAAAAATTGGTGATACGGTAGTGACTGACGGCAAATCAGCGATCTTTCCTAAAGGCGTAATGATTGGTACCATCGCAGGATATTCTGTTGATAATAAAACAGGATTCTGGGATATCTCTGTGGAGCTTAGCGAAAAGATGGGAGCTTTAAGCAAAGTCTATGTCGTTAAAAATCTTAAAAAGGCTGAAGTACAAAAAATTCAGGATACGATGCAATCGGTAATAAAAAAGGAAGATGATTAGCAGGACTTTATTTACGGACATATTAATCATGATTTTTCTGGTTGCATTACAAATTGTTGTATTGAACAGGATTACTATTTTCGGGAAGTATACACCGGTGCTTTATCCTGTATTCGTTATGTTTTATCCTTTCTTCAGAAATAAATTTCAGTTCCTGGCATTAAGCTTTCTGCTGGGACTTTCCATTGATGTAATTCTTGGAACCTGGGGTATGAATGCATTTGCTACAACATCTATTGCCTATTTCAGGACTTTAATCTTCAGAACTTCTACAGATACTTCCACCGATTTCTTCTCATTTCAGTCCCTCCAGTGGGCGCAGTTTTTGCTGTTTTTATTCACGAGTATCTTTTTACATCAGCTTTTAGTACAATATATAGAATTCTTTAAGCTGAGCAGGTTTTTTGAAATATTATTTAATGTATTGGTAACTAGTGTAATTTCGTTTATATTTATAGTTATTTACGCATTAATATTTAAAATCAAACAAAAAGTTTGAACACACGTTATTTAAAAATCTTTTCCGTTCTTCTGGTTGTCGCTGTAATTTTTATAGCGAGACTGGCTTATTTACAGCTTTTTACCGATCGGTACGCCTTGAATGCAGCCAATACTTCCATTAAGATAGAATACGTAATCCCTCAGAGAGGTGTTATTTTCGACAGGAATGGTAAAATTATGGTGGGAAACCAGCCTGCCTATGAAATTTCTTTTACGCAGGCGCTCATGAGGCCGGACTTTGATACGATCGCGTTCTGCAACCTGATGAAAATTTCTAAAAACGATTTTATCAGAACCATCGACGCCATTAAAAAAGAAAAATACTATTCCAAGCTTACCCCGATGACGTTTATGAAAAACCTCAGCAGGGAAGATATTGCAAGGGTTCAGGAAATTATATTTAAATATCCGGCATTCAGTATTGTTTCCAGACCGCAGCGTCAGTACGAAGTTTCAACTTCGGGAAATCTTTTGGGGTATACCAGTGAAGTCAATGAAAGAGAGATCAAAAAAGACTCTGCCTATTATCTTCCGGGAGATTTCATCGGTAAAACGGGGATCGAAAAAGCATATGAAAAACAACTGCGCGGAATCAAAGGAATGAAGTACATTCAGAAAGATATAAAGCTGCGTAATGTAGGGCCTTATAAAAACGGATCTCTCGACAAAGATGTGGTTACCGGAAAAGATATCACGCTTACCATCGACTATGATCTTCAGAGAATGGCCGAAGAAATGCTGGTGAATAAACACGGAGCTATTGTAGCCATTGATCCCAATAACGGGGAAGTCCTGGTTTCTGCAACAGGACCGGATATTGATCCGAATCTCTTTACGGGACCCAATAAATCCAGAAATTTATATGCCTTATCAAAAGACACCATTTACGAAAACAAGCCAACCTTTGACAGGTCTCTTCAGGCGGCATATCCACCGGGTTCTACTTTTAAGTTACTGACTGCTTTGTCTGCCATGCAGATGGGAGTGATGGATGAAAATACCATCTTTCCATGCGGTGGCGGTTTCAGCTACAGAGGTTTAAGAATCAAAGGACATGGAGGGGCAGATCCGCTTATTCCTTCCATCCAGGTTTCGAGCAACTGTTACTTTTCCTACGCTTATCTTGCGATTATCAACAAATACCCGGGAAATCCTTCGAAAGGGGTAAATGAATGGAAAAAAATCATGAGCAGTTTTGGAGTGGGTGAATTCCTGAATAATGACTTTGCCGTAGGAGCAAAAGGCAGAATTCCAACAGGTGAATTTTATGAAAAGAGGATGGAAACGATTTTAAAGGCAAGCGGTTCCAAAAAAGATCATAAAAACTGGGATCCACTTGCTACGGGGGCAATTTTCAACGGGATGGGACAGGGAGATGTACTCGTTACACCGCTTCAGCTGGCAAATTATGTGGCTGCTATTGCCAATAAAGGCTGGTATTATACCCCTCATATTGTGAAAGCTATTGATGGCAAGCCGAATCCTGATCCGAGATTTAAAAAGAAACACCAAACTTTAGTTGATAAAAGACATTTTGATCCGGTATTGAGAGGAATGGAAGCCGTGGTTTTAAGAGGTACAGCTCACGGGCTGAAATCCAATGATTTTACACAGTTGGCTAAAACAGGTACCGCTCAGGTACCGCAGGGAAAAGATAATTCGATTTTTGTTCTGATTGCGCCTGCAGATAAACCTAAAATTGTGGTGGCTGCCGTAATGGAACACGCTGGATTCGGGGCAACATGGGCCGGGCCTGCTGCTACGGTCATTGCTGAAAAATATATTACCGGAGATCTTAAAAGGGAACACCTTTACAAAAAGATGATCACCTCCAGCTTTATGCCGGAATATAAAAGACAATGGATTGCCGATCTCAAGCGGAAAGGTCTGTACAAAGATCCCGCTCTGGACTCTGTAAAACAAAAAAGAATGCAGGACAGCCTGAAATTTATTAAAGAGCAGAAGGCAAAACTGCAGAAAAAAATAGACGAAGAAACGAAAAACCTCAACAATACAAAACCAACTAAGCAATGAAATGGGCAGAAGGAATTGATAAATTAGGTCTCGGACTGTATTTTCTGCTTTGTGCATTTGCTATCGCAAATATTTACAGTGTAGATCAGAAACTCGGAGAGAAACAATTGATTTTCTTCTGTATTTCCTTATTCGTAGGACTGGTCATTTTTGTAGGAAGAAGTAAGTTCTTTGAAAACATGTCGGGGATTATTTATATTGGAGGGGTTTTACTTCTGATCGGATTATTTCCTTTCGGGAAAGAAATTCTCGGGCAGAAAAACTGGTATAAGTTCGGGAGTTTTACCATGCAGCCGGTGGAGTTTGCCAAAATCGGTACCGCACTGATGCTGGCCAATTACGTTTCCGGCCCCGAATTTAATTTAAAAAATAAAAAATCGCTCTGGACCACCTTGGCTATCGTCGGTATTCCTGCGGTAGTGGTTCTCGCTATTCCGGATGTAGGTTCTATGCTGGTTTTTATTGCTTTTTTTATTGCATTATACCGGGAAGGACTGAGCGGATTATTGTTCGGGATAGGATTTCTTTTCGCAGGCGTTTTCCTGATTTCGCTGGCTATTGATCCTATTTGGGTAGCCATTACTATAGTCCTGATTATTGGAGGGTGGATTGCCATGAATTACTACAAAATGTCATGGAACATTATTTCCATTTCAGGAATTGCAGGTTCTGTGGTTTTGCTTTGCGGGCTGGCTTTCGGTTCACCCTATATTTTAGAGAAGCTTCCAAAACACCAGAGAGAAAGAATTGAGGTTCTTTATAAAGGAGAAAAAGCATTCAGAGATACATCAGGTTATAACTTACTTTATTCAAAAACGGCGATAGGATCGGGCGGACTTTGGGGAAAAGGATACCGAGAGGGTTCCGTTACGCAGGGGAAATTCGTTCCCGAGCAGGAAACCGATTATATTTTCTGTACCGTGGGTGAAGAGTGGGGGTTTGCAGGAAGCGTAATCCTCATCCTTTGTTACATGATATATATCGGGAGGATTTATTATCTGGCAGAACAACAGAAATCGGGCTTTAACCGGGTTTTCGGGTATTGCTTTGCTTCCATACTGCTGATGCACTTTACCATTAATTTAGGTATGGTTATGGGGCTCTTTCCGACGGTAGGAATTCCTTTGCCTTACTTCAGTTACGGAGGAAGTTCTTTACTTGCTTTCTCGATGATGACTTTTATTTTCTTTAAACTCAATTATTCGGATAAGAATAGTTTGGTTTAAAAGGTTTAAAGTTGGAAGCGGGGTGATGGAAGTTTAAATATCTAAATTTCTTTTAAAATAAATCTGTGCAATCTGCTAAATCAGCGAAAGATAATTATTTTCAAAATCATAAACTTCCGTGAAAGAAGTATACGTCTTAAATCAAACTTTCGAAAATATAGGCTTTTCCCAATTTCAAAAAGGAGAATATGAAAACTGTATCTTCCGAAATTGTGACTTTGAATATGCAGATCTTTCAGGTTTCAGTTTTAATGACTGTGAATTTACCGGATGTAATTTGAGCATGGCAAAACTTTTCACTACTGCATTTCGTGAGGTTGTTTTTACTGAGTGTAAAATGTTTGGGCTTCACTTTAATGAGTGCAACGAATTCGGAATGTCATTCACTTTTGACGGATGTTATTTAAATAATTCTGTTTTCTATAAGACAAATATTAAAAAAACGCTGTTTAAAGATTCAAAATTAATTGAAGTCGACTTCGCGGAATGTGATCTTTCCCAAGCAGCTTTTAACCATTGTGATTTATCAGGTGCCGTATTCGACCATACCAGACTTGAAAAAGCGGATTTCAGGACATCCGTCAGTTATACCATAGATCCTTTCAGAAACAGGCTTAAAAAGGCGAAATTTTCGCTTTCAGAAATTCATGGGCTCTTATATCAATTCGATATAGAAATTGACAGAAACGGATAGTTTGCTATTTATATAAATTTTATCCGAAAGTATCAGAGAAAGTAATTCCCTTTGTCTGAAGGGGTGGATTTTGCAAGGCAAAAGACAGGGTAGTCAAAAAAAGTTACCTCCAATTAAGCAAAACAATTCATCAATAAAAAAACCATCAAAGTTTTGATGGTTTCATTATTTAAATCAATTATTTAAAATTAAAAACTTGTTCCGTTTGACGCGGGAGTTGTCGCTGCAAGATTGTTGATTGCTTCTCCGTTCTCATTGATGATTCTTTTTCCGAATCGGTACTTAGGACCCCAATAAGAGTCGTTCAGTGAAGAAACCATTACTCCTTTTGATGTAGCAGCGTGAATGAATTTTACTTCACCATCTTCCGATACACTTTCTACAATACCTACGTGAGAAATTCTTCTTCCGTGAGAAAAGAAGATTAAATCTCCTTTCTGAAGGTTTTCTTTTTCCACTCTTTCTCCTTCCTGGGATTGGGAAGCCGCTACTCTTGGTAAGCTAAGGCCTGCTGCTGCCCCGAAAACAGAAAGAACAAAAGCCGAGCAGTCTATCCCGTTTCTGGTCATCCCCCCATATCGGTAAGGTGTTCCAAGGTAAGTCTGAGCTTCAGTTAAGATATTGTCAATGGTTTTATTGTGCATGATTGCCTTGGCAATCTCAGAATTTTTAATGGAATTTTTAGTGTTTGCTAAAGAAGCTGCCTTTTCTGCAAGGAATGAATTGATCAGTTGCTGCTTATCCTGCTCCATCTTTTGAGTGTCGAATGAAGCCAGTTTGGCATCTGTTTTGTATTCTTTAGCGTAAGTTGCTGGTTTTGAAACTACGTAGTTGGTAACACACGATTGTAACGATACAGTAGAAACTAAAGCAACTAAATAAAACAAAACTCTTTTCTTCATATATATTTGATTACCGTGTTAAAGGAATAGTATTTTTCAAAAGCATTACAAAAATATGTATTCCTTATAAAAGGGCTTTGATATGACTATTATCATGTTCTCTTTTTAACACATTTTAACATATTATTTAAGTATGTTAAAGAAAAATAAACCGCAACCGCCTGTTTTGGGTATGTTCGCGGTTTTTTTTATTAAGATTCTTTAACAAAAATAAAATATATATGCTTTAAAATCTGTGGTATATATGCAATAACTCTAATTTTATCAGATTGCAGAATTGGCTGTATTTAACAGCTTTTAAAATTATAACCGGTTGAAATCCAAATGGTAGTTAAGTTGAAATTAAATGGACTTCTTAAGTTTAGGTAATAAAAAAACTCTCCGAAGAAATACCGGAGAGTTTACTAATATGGAACTTTACAGATGTTACTTTGTAAATAACATTTCTCTATATTTTGTCATTGGCCAAAGTTCATCATCCACCATCATTTCTAAAGCATCTGATGCTTCTCTGATGTCGTCGAATAATGGCTTAACTTTATTACAGTAATCTTCAGCCTGCTTTTGGCTCTCATTAACTGCTTTTGCCTCTTCTCTTGCCTTGATCAGATCTTCAACGCCTAATTTGATCTTGGAAACATTTTCAGAAATACTTGAGATTAAGCTCATCTGTTCTTTTGCTAAAGACTTGAAATCATTCTCTCCGAAAATTTCCTTAAGACCTTTTACGTTCTCAATCAGTCTGTTCTGATAATTTAATGCAGAAGGAATAATGTGATTTCTGGCAATATCACTTAATACTCTTGCTTCAATATCAATAACCGTTGAATATTTTTCCAGTTTGATTTCATTTCTTGCCTCAACTTCTCTATGGGTGAAGATTCCCATCTCTTCGTAAAGTGCTAAGAATTTCTCATCCATTTCCTGCTTAAGAGCTTCAGGAGTAGTTTTCAGGTTGTTTAATCCTCTTTTTTCAGCTTCTTTTGCCCAGTCGTCAGAGTACCCGTCACCTTCAAACATAATATTTTTACACTGCTTGATGTATTCTCTTAATACATTGAAGATGGCTTCATCTTTCTTAAGGCCTTTTTCAATTAATGCATCAACTTCTTTTTTGAAATCACGAAGCTGCTTAGCGGCAATCGTATTCATCACCGTCATAGACTCTGCACAGTTTGCAGAAGATCCTACTGCTCTGATCTCGAATTTATTTCCTGTGAATGCAAAAGGAGAAGTTCTGTTTCTGTCAGTATTATCCAACAAAATTTCAGGGATTTTTCCAACTACATTCAGTTTTAAATCTGTTTTTTCGTCCGGAGAAAGTTTTCCTTCCGTTACTTTTTCAAGTTCTTCCAACACTCTGAACAGCTGGCTTCCGATGAATACGGAAATAATTGCCGGCGGTGCTTCGTTGGCCCCTAATCTGTGGTCGTTGCTTGCAGAAGCGATACTTGCTCTTAAAAGGTCGGCGTATTCATGAACCGCTTTAATCGTATTAACGAAGAATGTTAAGAACTGTAAATTTTTCTTAGGATTTTTTCCGGGGCTTAAAAGGTTTTCACCCGTATCGGTTGCCAAAGACCAGTTGTTGTGTTTTCCGCTTCCGTTTACACCTGCAAATGGCTTTTCATGTAAAAGAATATGGAAGTGGTGTCTGTGGGCAATTCTTGCCATAACATCCATCAATAAAGAATTGTGGTCTACCGCAACGTTTACTTCCTCAAACATCGGCGCAAGCTCGAACTGGTTCGGTGCTACCTCGTTGTGTCTTGTGGTTACAGGGATTCCCAGTTTCATACATTCAATTTCCAATTCCTTCATGAAGTTCATTACTCTTGTAGGAATAGAACCGAAATAATGATCATCAAGCTGCTGTCCTTTTGCCGGAGCGTGTCCTAATAATGTTTTTCCTGTTAAAACCAAATCCGGGCGGGATTGGTATAATGCAGAGTCAATAAGGAAATATTCCTGCTCCCAACCTAAAGTAGGCGTCACTTTGGTAACGTTTTTGTCGAAATACTGCATTACGTTGGTTGCAGCCTCGTCTACAGCGTTCAAAGCTCTTAGAAGAGGTGCCTTATAATCCAGAGTTTCTCCGGTATAAGAGATGAAAATAGAAGGAATACATAAAGTTGTTCCCATGATAAATGCCGGAGATGTAGGATCCCATGCCGTATAACCTCTTGCTTCAAAAGTGTTTCTTATACCACCGTTCGGGAAAGAAGATGCATCCGGCTCCTGCTGGATCAATAAATTTCCGCTGAATCTTTCGATTGCTCTTCCGCCTTCGATAGGAGTGAAAAAAGAGTCGTGTTTTTCAGCAGTGCTTCCTGTTAAAGGCTGGAACCAGTGGGTGTAGTGTGTTACCCCTTTGCTCATAGCCCAGTCTTTCATTGCTACAGCTACCTGATCGGCAATGTGTCTCTGGATTTTAGTTCCTCTTTTTACTGCGTCTATAATAGAATTGAATGCTTCTTTGGTTAAATATTCTCTCATCGTCTCTTCTGAGAAAACATTTTGGCAAAACAATTCGGATAGTTTTACAGGAACTTCTACAGAATTATCTCTTCTAAAGTCCTTAAATGGTAAAGTTTCTAACGCTTTGAATCTTAAAGTTGACATATTAGGTTTGATTTTTTACGACGCAAATTTACGAAAAAAATGAACAGAAAATATTTTAACTCTAGAAAATTAAGGGGGTGTTATGAAAATTAACAAAAAATTAAACGTTAATTTGGTTTTTGAAGGGGTGTCTTAAAAATAGAGCTATAAAAAAACAAAAGCAATGGAAATGTAGGATTGCTCGCGTTCCCAGAATTATTATCTAAGCACAATTTATAAATTAAAACCATAAGAATGGTAAATTATTTTTATTTATTTTAATAATTTCTGAATTTATTTTTATTAATACTGTGATTTTAGGGATTTCTCTCCTGTAAAAAATAAGATTTGTCATTCTGATATAAAACAAAGTAGAACGAGAATCTATGGTTATTTACTGATTTACCGGTTTAGCTCACAATGTATATATTTTAGGCTTAAAGAACTTCAGTCTTGCATAGTGGTACACGTGACCTGAAATTCCCCTCTTCTGGAGGGGTGGCAAAATTTTCAAAGAAATTTTTGACGGGGTGGTTTTACACGCAATCATTTCCCAGCCCCGATTTCCGCGACATCCTTTTTTGTCCGGAAAGGGCCACGGCGGACTCAGCCTGGCTGCTGCGAACAAAAAAGATACAGCAGAAAGCGGGATTAAGCTCCTGATTAATTTTCCAATTTGAGAGTAATAGGGATTGAATGTCTTTTGAAATTGATCTTTACATTTTATATGCAATAAGCGGCACTCTATTATATTATGTTAAACCTTTTATTAAAAGACACTTAAAATAACTTAGAGGGAGATTTTGTATATTTGTGTGAAATTTATTTTATGACAAATTCTAGAGCAAGAGAAACAACGGAAGCAATTGAAAGATTGTATATTTCTATGAGACACCTCTTTTACAGAGGTTTTTTTAAACCTGCCGGTGTTTCGGGGGAGACGATCAGAAGTTTGTTGAAAACCATCAACCCGGAGATCTACGGAAGTATGAATGTGCCAAGCAAACTCGAACTGAACGGTTTGATGTATGTGCTGGACAGGCTTCCGGAAGGAATTGAAGAGTGTGCTTTTATTCACCTTACTTCGGATGAAGGGTTTGATAAAGGAAGTTTCGAACCGATTGTTCCCAAAAAGAGAAGAAGAAACTGCTACAGGATCGATGAACACCAGATGAATATTGAAGTGCTTCTGGGCCGTTCGGAGATCTATGATATTCTTACCCATTTAACCTTCTTATTTATAGAAGCAGATAAAGTGAGAAATCTGGCCTTCATTCAGGATGAAAACTGGAAGCCTACACGGGCCTTCAAGATCATTGAAGAAGTAGTAAAAGGTGAAAAAAAATTCAGCAGAAAAGAAAAAGAAGTTGCCTTGATTCATTTGTCATCTCTTATCGGAAGGACTTTTGATGAAACGCTAAATGCCTACAATACGTTTGGCGAAGACAGCAATCCGGACCGTCTTTTCAAAATCATCTATAATCTGGCGAAAGTAAGCCTTGAAGATGCCAAGCAGACCCGAGAACGCGAAATCCATTTCAGTGCAATTTTAAAAGAAAGAGTAGGGCATCATTATTTCGGGGAAAAATGGGCTCATAAAGTGAAAGAGGTTTTGTATGAAAATGACCTTCACATGCGTCCGCTTCATATCATTTCCGCCAATATGCATTCGGTGAAAAATATGCTGTATGCCAATGAAGCCCTTAAGAAAAAGGATCACAAAGAAGTGGACTACAAACTTTACGGTGAAATTTCAGATAAAAAAGAACTTCGCGACAAAGTTTCAAAATATGCTTTGGAACAGGGTATGGTCTATATAAATGATAAGAGCGGAAGTAATATTGATGTTCAGATCATTGACCTCAGCAAGACCGAACTTAAAAATACGCCGTTCCAGGATATTAAATTCGGGGGCGATGATGTGATCATGGTTTTCGACTACGCTTTCGGAGAACAGGCTTTTGAGGTGATGGACGAATTGCTTAGGCCTTTCGAGCATAAAGGAGAAGTCTATATGATGAAAGTAAAATCCGTTTCCATTATGGGGAAAGCGGGGATTCTCGCCGGCGGAAAAGGAGATATTATGATCCCGACTTCTCATATTTTTGAAGGAACAGCCGATAATTACCCTTTTGAAAATGCCTTAAAGCTTGAAGATTTCAAGGACGACGAATTACAGGCTTTTGAAGGGCCGATGATTACCGTATTGGGAACTTCGCTTCAGAACAGGGATATTCTTTCATATTTTATGAACACCTCGTGGAAAGCAATCGGACTGGAAATGGAAGGAGCGCATTATCAGAAAGCCATTCAGGTAGCTTCTAAGATCAGGCATCATATCACACCGGATCTTTTTGTAATGTATGCGTACTATGCATCAGATAATCCGCTTGAAACAGGAAGCACGCTTTCTTCCGGTGGATTGGGGTTAACGGGTGTTAAGCCTACTTATCTGATCACATTACGAATATTAGAAAAGATTTTACAAAGCGGAAAGAAAGAAATTCCGGCTAAAAAATAATATTTCTATTAGAGATCTAAATCCTTCAAGGTTTCAAAAACCTTGAAGGATTTTTTATTTATCCACGAATTGCAAAATTTTGTGTTTAAAATTGTGTTTTTCATTTGGGAAATTTGTGTTTAGAAAACTTATCTTTAAAAAATAAAAACTATGAGCTCAACATCACAATTAGCCAAAAGATTCAGGGAAGTATTGCTGGATGGTCTCTGGATTGCCAATACCAATTTTAAAGATCAGCTATCCGATGTAAATAAGGAAAAAGCAACAACAAAAGTAGGCTCTCTCAACACCATTGCCATGCTTACTTTTCATATTGATTATTATATTGCCGGACTGATTCATGTTTTTGAAGGCGGTGATCTGGAAATACGGGATCAATACAGCTTCGATCTTCCACCGCTTGAATCTGAAGAGCAGTGGGAAAATCTGAAGACCAAATTATGGGGTGATGCTGAGAAATTTGCGACATTATTGGAACAGATGCCGGATTCTAAAATGAGCGAGGTTTTTGTAGATAAAAAATACGGAACCTATCTCAGGAATATTGACGGAATGGTTGAACATTGTTATTATCATTTAGGACAGATTACTTTAATTAAAAAGCTTTTAAATTAGATACAATCAAACGAATTATTTGTGCTTAGATTCGTAAGGATTTGTGAAATTCGTATTTGGATATAATCTCTTGCAGACAATCAAATTTATCAGATTGGAAAAAATCTGCTTCATCTGCGAAATCCTCAAGATAAAATTTAACAATCAAAATTAATTTCATCTAAAAATAATACAACCTCAACAATAACTCCACTTTTGAGGTTTTTTATTTTAAATACTTACCTTTAGAAAAAAATAAATTTATACATGAAAAGATCTTTTGCAATCCTTTTTGCGTTTATCATTTCTCAGTTTCAGGCTCAGCAGGGGCCTTATTATCAGCAGAGTGCAAAATACAGGATGGATATTGATGTTAATGCTGAAAAATTCACGTACGAAGGCAAACAGACCCTGGATTATAAAAACAACTCGCCGGATCAACTCGATGTCGTTTATTTCCATTTGTACTGGAATGCTTTTAAGCCCAACTCCATGATGGACCAAAGAGTTGCCGGACAGGGAAAAAACGGTGACTCAAGATTGCAGAAAGACGGAATTTCCAGACTAGCCTCTATCCCGAAAGATCAGGAAGGCGCACAGAATATCCACTGGATTAAACAAAACGGCAAAACCCTGAAATATGAAATTCAGGAAACGGTAATGAAAGTATATCTTGCAGAACCGATTAAGCCCAATTCTTCGACAACCTTTACATTGGAATGGGATGCCGTAATTCCGCAGCAGATCAGAAGAAGCGGAAGAAACAACAGGGAAGGCGTGGATATGACCATGACGCAATGGTATCCGAAAATTGCGGAATACGACTACGACGGATGGGCAACTTTCGATTATATCGGAAGAGAGTTTCATGCTCCGTTCGCAGATTTTGATGTGACCATTAAAATCAACAAAGATTACGTCATTGGAGCAGGCGGTATTTTGGAAAACCCTTCGGAAGTAAAAGGCTATGACCTGAATGCAAAAATTAAAGCCGATAAAAATAAAGCCACATGGAAATGGACGGCAAAAAATATTCTCGATTTCGCCTGGGCGGCAGACAAAGATTATATCGTAAAAAGTTTTGATGTTCCGCAGGGCCCGAAAGTATTTCTGGTGTATCAGAATAATGATAAAACAAAAGTCTGGGAAGAAGCACAGCCTTATCTTATAAAATATTATCAGCTGATGAATGCTCATTTCGGGAAATATGTGTATCCAACTTATGCTTTTATTCAGGGTGGAGATGGTGGAATGGAATATGGTATGTGTACCATGATCCTGGGAGAAGCTAAGGATATTGAAGGATTGATGGGGTTAATGGCCCACGAAGGTGCTCATTCCTGGTATCAGCAGATGCTGGCTACAAATGAGCCGATGCGTCCGTGGATGGATGAAGGTTTCACGAGTTATGCGGAGGGATATGTAATGAATCAGCTGTTTCCGCCGGCACAGGAACTACCGAATCCGTTTGTGAATTCCGTTAACGGATACAGAAATTTTATCAAAAGAGGAATTGAAGAGCCTGCAGTATGGCTGGGAGATCATCATGACAACGGTACTTCCTATACCTATGCTTCTTACGTAAAAGGAGAATTGTATCTGGTACAGCTGGGGTATATTATGGGTGAGCAGAATTTAGCCGAAACATTAAAACAGTATTACCAACAATGGGCGCTGAAACATCCTTCCGACAGAGATTTTCTGCATATTGCCCAGAAAGTATCGGGGATGGATCTGAAGTGGTTTCATCATTACTGGATCAATACGACAAAAACAATTGATTATGGAATTAAAGAAGTGAAATACGATGCAAAATCTACAACGATCACCTTGGTTAATAACGGTCAGGTTCCGATGCCGGTAGATTTCAGTGTCATCACAAAAGATAATAAGGTGGTTCATTACCAGATTCCGATGAATATGACCCATACCTGGAAAGAAAAGGATGAATATGGTGAATTTAAAACAATGCCTTACTGGCCATGGACCCAGAAAGAATATTCAATTACCGTTCCTTACAGCAAATCGCAGCTGTCTTTAATAGGAATCGACTTCAGCCAGAGACTTGCGGATGTAAATCCGAACGACAATTTGGTTGAGGTGAAATAATTTAATGACATCGATAAAAAATCCCCGGAGAAATATTTCTTTGGGGATTTTTATGGAACTGTTGTTACAGGATAAACTTATTAAGGAGATTATAAAGCAGGCTGATATAAAATTATTAAATTTAAGGCCTTAAATAATCAGAGATTCCATTACAGTAAATAAATGAATTCAATTGTAATCAATGTAGGAAACAGCAATATCCGGTTCGGCCTTTTCAATGAGGATAACTGTGATATTTCATGGGTAATCAATACCAAGCCTTACAGAACGGCAGATGAGCTTTATGTTCAGATTCTTATGCTGTACCAGACCTATAAAATTCAGCCAAAAGAAATTGATAAAATAATTATGGGTTCCGTAGTGCCACAGCTCACAAAAGTAATGAGCGCAGCCATCAGGAAGATTCATGGGGTCAATCCTGTAATTGTGGACCGAAATACACCTTCCGGAGTTCAGGCGAAATCCAAACAGATGGGAACCGATATTTATGCTAATCTTGTTGCAGCACATAATATGTATCCGGACCGGAAAAAAATAATCCTGGATTTCGGAACAGCTCTTACGGCGAGCTGCGTGGCAGAAAACGGCGAAACATTAGGCGTGATCATCGCTCCGGGAATCGTTACGGCATTAAATTCCCTGATCAGCCAGACAGCCCAGCTTCCGGAAATAGAACTGGTAAAACCAAAAACCGTTTTAGGATTGGATACTGTTACCTGTATGCAGAGCGGGATGGTGTACGGATTTTTAGGAATGGTAGAAGGTTTCGTAGACAGAATTAACGATGAAGTTGAAGATAACTGCTTTGTAGTAGCGACAGGTGGTGTATCTCATGTGTACAAACCTTTAACAGATAAAATCCATGTGATGGACCGCCTCCATACACTGAAAGGGCTGTACTTTCTGGGAAAAGATTTGTAAAGTGAGGTTGAGATTCAGACTGAGATTTAATAATTTCACATATAAATTTTTGTTAAACTCAACGCTCTTAGCTTTAAACCTCAACCTTTAATCATCTCTTAGCCTTAAAAAATTCTTTAACGATGGAAGAACACTCATTTTCCATAATTCCGGTTACGATTTCCGTTTTGGGATGAAGGGAAAGATGTTTGTTGATAAACCCCCGCTGTTCATCTCTAGCGCCAATAACCACCTTCGAAACCTGTGCCCAGGAAAGTGCCCCGGAACACATCACGCAGGGTTCCAGCGTTACATACAATGTGCAGTTTTTAAGGTATTTCCCGCCAAGAAAATTTGCGGCAGAGGTGATGGCCTGCATTTCGGCATGGGCCGTCACATCATTTAATGTTTCAGTGAGATTGTGGGCTCTGGCAATAATCCGGTTATTGGAAACCACTACACAGCCAATAGGGACCTCATCTTTTTCAAGAGCAAGCTGCGCCTCATTGAGCGCCATTTTCATAAAATATTCGTCGGTAAACATTTTTATTCTTCAAGATTCATAGTTAAAGGAAGCCGGAAACGGTATCGCACCGGATTACCCTTGACGACGGCCGGGGAAAATTTCTGAGATAGAGAATATAATGCAATTTCTGCCTGCCTGTTGAAGGTGAAATTGTCTCCCTGCGCTTCAACATGGGTTATCGTACCGTCTCTTTCCACGATGAAAGCGACATTTGTTTTGACGGTTTTGGTTTCGGAATGTACGCCTCCCATATAAAAAAGGCCGGCTACTTCTTTCCTGAGTTCATTGATGCCCCCCGGATAATCTGCTGCCTTGTCGGTAGCCACCGTCGGTGCCACAGGAGCTTCGGGAATGGTATTTGTTTTAATGATGCGTAATCTTCCAAGATCTTCCAGGTTTTTTGTTTTTAACAAAACGGCAGTCAGCGCCACATTTTCTACGCTGTCCATTTTCTGCATGAAAAGCAGATAATCATTTCTTATGGAAGCTTTATGGAAATTGTCTGTTTCGGCCTCAAATTTTTTCCTGAATTCCTGGCCCAGCATAGATCGGTGCTGGTTGTAATATTGCTTAACAAGCCTGAAATCTTCTGTCTGCTGAGAAAAGCATAAGGAAGAAATAAGACAAAAAAGGTATATAAACAGGAATTTCACTTTGATATATTTATGTAAATGTAATCAAAAAATCCTTTACATGCTCAGTCTTTCAGGTAGCTGTTCAGCGACTCCTGCAGATGTCTGCGTATTTCGTCAACTAAAACTTTCGGTTCCAATACCTGAACTTCCTTTCCGTATGATAAAATTTCCTGCATAAAATCGTAAGTAGGATGCAGAAAAAACTCAAAATAGATTTCTTCCCGTGTTTCCTTTATTTCTTTCTGCGACTGGTGAAGCGGAAAACTTTTAATATATTCTCCCTGATGCCTGCTGCATTTCAAAACGATTTTCTGAGGGTTTTGCGCGGTAAGATTCATGACACCGAAGGCATTTTTAAAATGTTCCCTGAAATTATACTTATATTTTTCTTTAAATTGCCTGTCACTTACATCAAGATAATTAATTCGGTCCAGTCCAAATGATTTCAGCATTTTATCCTTGGTGTCAATGGCAATAAGGTACCACCTGTCTTTTGATTCTTTTAAGGCTAAAGGGTGTACCTTTCTTGAAGTCATCAGTTTGTTTTTATAATTATAATGTTCGAAAGAAACGATTCTTTTATTCCTGATGGCAAAAAAAAGATCGTAAAAATGTTCTACTCCGGTAGGCTTTCGGCTTTCAAAAAAGATAAAATCTGAGAAGTCGGGATGAAGATTCAGGGCGTTGCTTACCTGAAAAGATTCTAGCAGTTTCTGATTGTACTCATCCACTTCCATAATCGGGCGGCTCTCAATATAATAGCGATTATCTCCTTTCTTTTTGTTGTGGATAGACAGATTGAACAAATCAGAGATTTCCCGGATATCACGCTGTAAAGTTCGGATCGAATAGCTTTTAATGCCTGCGTCCTGAAATTCAAAAGAGTTGAGCAGATAATCTTCCAGCTGCGGATATGTAGCCGGAGAGCTTTCTAATCTTTTGATTATCAAGGCGTATCTTGTCAGGTAAAAATCTTTTTTCATTCGGATCTATTTATGAGAAGTTTTCTGCAGTTATTAATTTCCAATGAAACGCAACCGTTTCACAGTTTCATTTTAGTAAGACAAATATAGAAGCTTAATGCGACAAAACGTGTCGTATTTTATTTTTGTGGATAAGTTTTCAATATAACCGTCTGCCGAACTGTTTTGATAATTTTTTGATAATTAAAAAACTCCGCGGCATTAACAACCGCAGAGTATTATGAATATTTATGTGAAAGGTTAGTTAGTTTATAGTTTCATCTTCGGGAATGTCATTCTCAAATTCATCCCTGAAAAACGCTTCGATATCATCCAGGTAATTTTCATAATCGGTTTCTATATTCCCAATATCACCCCAGTCTGTGATATAAAGAGTTTCATCTAAAGCAATATCAGAATGGTGATTTGGTGTTTCCATAGTATAGATGTCAAAAATTGGTTATAGGTTTTGCTAACAAAATGATATAATTGTAATATTTGAGTTTCATGGTTATTGTTTTAATTCTGATTCAAAGATATTCTGCCGTTACGACAAAACATGACGTGTGTAAAATTTTTTTTTGAATAATTGATATAAGGTAAATAGCTTATTTTCTGTATTTATAAGTCAAAAAGCTTATATCTTATTTTTGATTAATGTTTTAACAATCTGATTGAGCATATCCCGATTATCATCAATATAGCATAACCCGGCCTGGATGAGATTCTCAATATTGGATCTTCTTACATTGTCCATTGCCGGAGAGGCGTTTTTCAGAGAAGGGTTAAGACGGTAATAATTTTTCTGATTTTGCTGTTCCGGGATATTAAACATCTGGCAAAGCTGATAATCTACTGTTTCTGCATTGGCTGACATTAAAATATCAATAATAGGATTCACCCAGCTTATTTTTCCGGCTTTTACCAGTTTTCGGAAAGAATATGACCTTGATTCAATGCCTGTTCCGATGGAAATGATGATCATGTCATTCACCGATGGATAGCTGATTTTCTGCTGATTTTTTAAAACTTCTGCGAAAGGTATTTTTCGGGCTTCCGCATAAGCGCAGAGTGATGGGTTATTCGCAAACATCCCGCCGTCAATCAGGCTGAAAATCTGTCCGTACATCGATTTGATCTGAACCGGTGAAAAATAAGTGGGCGCCGCTGAAGTGGCCCTGCAGACATCTCTTACGTAAAAATTATCTGTATGAAGCCTGGCCTTCCAGGAATTAAACAGTTTCGCTCTTCTGTTTTCGATATCGTAGCTGGTTATTAAACATGGTTTTATCAATTCCTTTAATTCTAAATTTCCAAAAAAGTCATTCAGATTTTTTTCAAGTGCCTGTTGAGATATTTTTTCGTTAATCAATCCAAAAGGATTAATCAGCCTTTCCCAAAAAGAAACCTGAAATATGTCGCCACCTTTTTCAGCATAAAGCTCCAGTCCTTTGCGGATGGAATATTTTGCTTTTCGGTGTTCATCGGGACATAGAATAATAGATGCAATCAGACCGCCTGTACTGCTTCCGGCAACAAAATCAAAATAATCACCGAGCTTGGCTCCCGGCTTATCATAAATCTGCAGCTGTTCTTCTATGTAACGCAGAATAATGCAGGTGATAATTCCCCTGATTCCGCCCCCGTCCAAAGAAAGAATGGTTGTCTTTTTCATTTGTTTTTTGCTTTTTTTGAGAAACCCTGCAATCAAAGACAAGTAAAACCAATAGATTTCCGAAGAAATGGCTATTGGTTTTATTTATATAGAGATTGCTTTGGTGTTTCTCTAAAGCAAAAGTAGAACGGGAAAGCGACAGAACTTGTCGTATTTAAAATAATTTTTCAAATAAAAGGGAATTAAAATACTACATAATTTTCTTTGTCCCGCTTCATTTTGATCAGCTTACGCCAGCTTGTTTTTACGGCTCCTTTCTCTGTAATAATTTCTTTCTTCTCAAAATGAGGAAGATCTTTGAAGGTTTTCCAGTTGCCGCCCCAGTCCCAGCCGTATCTGGCGAAAATTTTCACACACTCGTACCAGTCTGCAACCTGGTCATTATCCCAGTCTTTTACGGTATCCCAGCTGGCGGTTTTTCCGTCGATCATCATGCATATATCAACAGCCAGTCCGTAATTGTGAATGCTTTGGCCAGCTTTGGCATTGGTTACTTTTTTTCCTGAAGTAATTCTCCCGATTGCATACAGCCTTTCCTGCTCTTCAAAGCTTCTCAAGCCTTGCGTGATTCTTACTTTTGCTCTTCCGCTTAAAGCTTCATCACAATCTTTAATAATCTGTTTTACCTCTTCCCGTACCAGCGGGTGGAGCTTTTCAATTCTTTGTACTGTTACTTTATCCATATTAATAAATTTAGCGTTTTGAAAGCAAAATTATGGGTATATAACGACAGAACTTGACGTGTTAGAATAAATTTAAATAACCGTATATAATAATTAATTTTAACAGTGGAGAGAGCCGGAATCTGTTTCCTTTAAGATATGAATCTCCGGCTCAATGAACTCAGTAATATTTTAAAAGAAACCTCGCTCGGATACGATATCCTCTGCGTTTGTTTTTGAGGTCATATTGCCAATATTGATATAAAAGAATGGGAATGAAACTAATTTTTAGGAAGTCTGTGATTTAACTCTTCAATATCCTTTCGCAATTCCAGGAACATATCTTTTAAACTATAATTCTCCAAATGATCCGGTTCAAAATCTTCCGGGAAAATTCCTGAAGCATACTGCCATATTTCCACAATTTCTCCCAAAGGAATGTCATATGGCTGATAAAACGAATTATCTGCAGCTACAGTGATGAATTTTTCCTTTTTGGCTTTCAATCTTTTATAAGAAATACCATCATTCAAGGTTACAAAAACATAACTTTTATTGGGTTTCAGCTCCTCAATATTCTCAATATATTTTCCGATGATATAAGATCCGTCTTTAAAGGGAGGCATGGAATCTCCTTTTGCCGGAAATGCACGATATTTTCCGTTCGTTAAAAATGGAAAAGAAATCCTTTGTAAACTTTCAATGTATTCCGGATCGCTGTACCCCGTTAAGTATCCCATAGAAGCCTTTTGCGGAACGATCTCAATACTGTTGTTGCCCAGTTTGTCAACGACAACCGGCAAGACAATCCTGTTATCCGGAAGTTTCAGGATCTCTTCCATAGGATATTTTCGGATATCAACAGTAAGAAGCAAATCAATACTTACATTGAAATATTTTGAAATTTTAATTAAAACTTCATATGGTGCTTCTGAACGTCCGCTTTCATATTTAGAATAACGATCTCTGCTTATGATAAGAATATCATCTGCGAAATTTTGTTGGGATAATCCCTTTTTAACTCTTAAAAACCTGATGTTATCTGAAAAAATTGACATTGGGACAAATTGTACCAGCAAATATAGTTATTTTGGGACAAATAGTCTCTAATTTTGTAACGTGAACCGTTCGATTGTACATATGGATCTGGATGCATTTTTTGTATCCTGTGAGAGGCGTAATAATGACCAGCTCAAAAATATTCCGTTGATCATCGGAGGGGGAGATCGTGGAGTTGTCGCATCATGTTCCTATGAAGCAAGAAAATTCGGGGTTCGTTCTGCAATGCCGATCCGGATGGCTCTCCGTTTATGTCCGGATGCAAAGATTATCAGAGGAGATTATGAGCTGTACTCCAATCTTTCGCACATGGTGACTGAAATTATTCAGGAAAAAGTTCCGGTGATGGAAAAAGCGAGCATCGATGAATTTTATCTTGATCTTTCCGGAATGGATAAATTTTTCGGATGTTATCAATGGACGCAGGAAATTGTTGCGGCAGTTAAGAAAGAAACCGGGCTCCCCATCAGTTTTGCCTTGTCAACTAATAAAACCGTCTCAAAGATTGGAACAGGAGAATCAAAACCTGTCGGAAGCCTGCAAATAAAAGAATCTGAAATTAAACCTTTTTTAAATCCTCTGTCCATTAAAAAGATTCCGATGGTTGGTGATAAGACTTTTCAATTATTATCAAGGATTGGAATCCGTACCATTGAAACGTTGTCCGAAATGCCGGTACTGGTGCTTCAGCAGATGATAGGACTCAATGGAAAAGAACTGTGGAAAAAAGCAAACGGGATTGATGATAATCCTGTTGTGCCATATTCTGAGAGAAAATCGATTTCAACGGAAAGAACATTTACCAATGATACCATGGATATGTTAGAGCTCAGGAGGCTTATATCAGGAATGGCTGAGCAATTGGCTTATCAGCTAAGACAGGAGAAATGGCTGACTTCAACCGTGGTGGTAAAAATCCGTTATGCCAATTTTGATACGGAAACAAAACAGCATAAAGTAGCTTATACTTCAGCAGATCATACGCTTTCGAGAGTAGCATTGGAACTTTTTAATCAGGTATATACGAGAAGAATGAGACTGAGGTTGGTTGGATTGCGGTTTACCGGACTTGTGCATGGTAACCATCAGATGAATCTGTTTGAAGATACGGAAGAACAGATGAATTTATATCAAACGATGGATTATCTTAAGAATCGTTTTGGAGCCGATGCTGTAGGAAGAGCATCCGGTTTTGATTTTGGGAAATAATTTAAATTCTTTCAATAATGTTTCTGAATTGTCATTCTTTTCACAGCCTTCGGTACGGAACCCTTTCTGTAAAAGAGTTGGTGGAAGAAGCACGTAGTCTGGGCATTAAAGAACTGGTGATTACGGATATTAATACGATTACTGCTATTTATGATTTTAAAAAGGAATGCGAAAATGCTGGAATTAAGCCTGTTGCCGGTATAGAAATCAGAAAAGAAAATAGGCTGCTGTATATTGCCATTGCAAGAGTATTTTCAGGAATTGGTGAAGTGAATAAAGTTTTAACGGATTACAATTGCCAGGGAGCTGAACTCTCCGAAAGAGCACCTGCATTTAAAAATGTATTTGTAGTGTATCCCATAGATCATATTCCTTTGGAATTAAAAGAAAATGAATATATCGGGATTCGGGAAGAAGAACTCAATCTCCTGATTCGTCCCGAGCTTAAAGTGCTGATTCCGAAAATGGTTATTCTGCATCCCGTTACTTTCAGTACTAAAAAACAGTATAATCTCCATAAAATTTTAAGGGCTATTGATAATAATACGCTATTATCAAAATTAACGGATCAGGATATTTGTAAAGGATCAGAATATTTTGCATCAGAACATTTGATTTTGCGCGGCTTTGAAAGATATCCTGAAATTATAGAGAATACAAAAGGTCTTATCAATAAATGCAGTTTTGAATTCGATTTCGAAAAAGTAAGAAACAAACAATTTTATACCAAGTCCAAGCAATCTGATGTTAAGCTTTTGAAAAGATTAGCCTATTTGGGATTGGAAAAACGTTATGGGAAAAATCATGAAACCGCGAAAATAAGAGTAGATAAAGAGCTGGCAGTAATTGATGAGCTTAATTTCTGTTCTTATTTTCTCATTACCTGGGATATTGTACGATACAGCAACAGAATGGGATTCATGCATGTAGGACGAGGAAGCGGGGCCAATTCTATTGTCAGCTACTGTATCGGGATTACCGATATCTGTCCTTTGGAGCTTGATCTGTATTTTGAAAGATTTCTAAACCTCAACAGAAAAAGCCCTCCGGATTTTGATGTAGACTGGAGCTGGCAAAACAGAGATGTGATTCTCGAATATATCTTTAAAAAATACGGAAAAGATCACGTCGCTTTCTGCGGAACGAATGTAGAATTCAAATACAAATCAAGATTCCGGGAAGTCGGGAAAATTTTTGGGCTGCCTAAAGATGAGCTGGATGAATTAACGAAAAAGCCTATGGAAGCTCATGAGACCAATTCTGTTGTTCAGACTATTCATAAATATGTTAGGCTGATGGAGAAATTTCCCAACCAGCGAAGCATGCATGCCTGCGGAATTTTGATCTCGGAAGAACCCATCACCAATTACTCTGCACTCGAAATGCCTCCTAAGGGATTTCCGATTGTTCAGTTCGATATGAATGTGGCGGAAGATATAAAGCTGGAAAAATTTGATATTCTATCCCAAAGAGGTCTGGGAACGATAAAAGATACCGTAGATCTCATCAGGAAAACACGGAGAATTGATGTTGATATACGCAATACAAAACTTTCCAAAGATGAAAAAAAATCCAATGAATTTTTAGCGGCAGGAAAAACAATTGGCTGTTTCTATATAGAATCTCCGGCCATGCGCGGACTTCTAAGAAGATTAAAATGTGACAATTACAGAACATTGGTCGCGGCTTCCTCAATCATCAGACCGGGAGTCGCACAAAGTGGTATGATGCGCGAATATATTTTCAGGCATAACCATCCGGATCAGTTTGAATATTTCCATCCGGTGTTTGAAGAAAATTTAAAAGAAACATATGGAATTATGGTGTATCAGGAAGATGTCATCAAAATAGCGCAGTATTTCGGAGGCCTTACTCATGCCGGTGGAGATATCCTGAGGCGTGCTATGAGCGGAAAAGAACGGTCCATTGAAAAACTGAATGAAGTAAAAACCAATTTTTTTAACTCATGTAAGAAACAGGGGCATTCTGAAGCGCTTACTGCTGAAGCATTCCGGCAGATCAGGTCTTTTGCAGGATATTCTTTCTGCAAGGCGCATTCGGCTTCTTATGCAGTAGAGAGCTATCAAAGCCTGTATCTGAAAGTATATTATCCTCTGGAATTTATGGTTTCCGTAATCAATAACCAGGGAGGGTTTTACCGTACGGAAGTGTATATCCACGAAGCCAAAATGTCGGGAGGAAATATTCAGGTTCCCTGTGTGAATTCAAGTGAGTTTCAGACTACTTTAAGAGGAAGGGATATCTTTTTGGGACTCATGCTTTTAGAAGGATTGGAGACAAGAATTGCTCATGCAATCGTTGAAGAGCGGGATAGAAACGGAAATTACAGATCTTTGGAAGACTTCATTAAACGCATTCCGACCGGTATTGAAACCATTCAGATTCTGATTTTCATCGGCGCATTCAGATTTACGGGAAAACAGAAAAATGAGCTGTTGGTGCAAGCAAGAATGCTGCTGGTTAATTTTAAGCCTGAAAACAGGGGACTGATGCTGATTGAAGAACCTGTTCAGGAATTCAGGCTTCCCGAATTGAAGAGAGAAAATTTTGAAGATGCTTTTGATGAAATTGAACTGATCGGGTTTCCGGTTTCATGCAGCCCTTTCGATTTACTGAAAACAAAATACAGGGGTTCGGTTTTCGTAAAAGATCTTTTGCAGTATCATAAAAAACAGGTAAAAATGCTGGCTTATTTAATTGCCAGAAAACATGTTCCAACAAAGAAAGGACAAATGTATTTCGGAACCTGGATCGACAGCAACGGGGACTATTTCGATACCGCACATTTTCCAGACAGCCTGAAACAGTATGACTTTCAGGGAGGCGGCTGTTATTTGTTGCTTGGAATCGTGGAGGTGGATTATCATTTTCCCACCATTACCATTCACAAAATGGCAAAAATGCCGATGATTCCGGATCCCAGATATTCGTACGACAAAGAAAAGCAATATGATATCCATCGGCAGATCAGGGAAGATGTGAGCATGACCTCCCGCGAACCTTATCCTCAGGCTCATGAGATTGCATTGTCAAGAAAATTTAGCTAAGCTACCGAAGTTTTATAGGAGCTGTTTCCCGCTTTCCATTACAATCTTTTTTGCAAAAAGGATTTTCATTGCAATCGGGGCTAATTGAAAGCCGCTTTTCAATAAAAACATTTTAGGTTAAAAGTAATTTCAGATTCATTATTTGGTAAATAAACTTACCGTTTCGTTCACCAGAAATCTTACCTGATCCGGTCTTCCCCGGTCACTTTTTGGAAGATTGTTGAAACTTCCTGTTCTTACGATAACCATATTATGCTCAGGAACCATGATGATGTATTGTCCCTGCAAACCTAAAAAATAATAATGTTTAATCGGATTATCGTAATTGATCCAGAATCCCATTCCGTAGATCTCATCAGATTTTTCTGTTGGGGCACGCATCTGGTTAATAAAATCAAGATTCAGGATTTGTTGGTCTCCTGCTTTTCCGTCATTCAGGAACATCTGACCGAGCTTTGCAAAATCTCTTGTAGAAGCGTGAATGCAGCAATACGTTTTTTCCATTCCGCTTTCGTCGGTGCTCCATTCTGCATTTTGTTCCATTCCAATCGGAGTCCATATTTTTTCCGATAAATAGCTTGCAAGAGGCTGGTTTATTGCTTTTCTCACAGCAAAACCCAACAATTGGGTAGAACCGCTCTGATATTCAAATCTTTCTCCCGGATGTTGCTTAAATTTTCTTGAAAAAGTAGCTTTTATGAGGCTTCTTCCGTAATAGGCTTTGGCGTTCGGTAAAAAAGGGTTTTTATAGTCTTCTTCCCAGTTCAGTCCGGATTCCATCTGTGCCAGATTTTTAAGCGTCAGCTGTTCCGCAAATTCTTTGTTTTTAAATTCCCGGAAATAATCGGCAAAACGATCATCCAAACTGCTGATTTTTCCTTCTTCAATCGCCTTTCCCAGGAGCATTACCGTAACGGCTTTTGCCATCGAGAAAGAATTGGTCTTTGACCGCTCATTGTAGCCGTTCCAGTATTGCTCGTGAATGAGTTTACCGTTTTTTATTACAAGAAAAGAAGCGGTGTTAGAATGGCTAAGATCTTCAACGATATTTTTCGGTAATGAAGTTGTATTGTATTCCGGATCTTTTTCCCATGGAATAGGATTTCCGGCAGCAATTACGTTATGGGAGAAAAACTTTCCGTCATCAATATGGGCACTCATTTTTCCTTTCAGGTAGGTTTTTGATATTCCGCTGAACAGATAGCTGTATCCGAAAAGATAAAAAAGCACCGCGGCAATTACAATGAATGTAACAAAATAGATAAGAATGGTCATATCAATAGATCTTAAAACAAATGTAAGCTAAATTTGAAAACATCAGAAGAAATGACCTTTTTTTACAAAAAAGCCCTGATTTCTCAAGGCTTTTAATCTATATTTTTGAAAGTAAATTTCTGAAGTTGGTCTTTTCATCAATGATTCTTCTCAACTCTGAAACAGGAACTCTTTCCTGCTGCATCGTGTCTCTGTCTCTGATGGTCACCGTATGATCCGTTAATGAATCGTGGTCTATCGTGATACAATAAGGAGTACCGATGGCATCCTGTCTTCTGTAGCGTTTTCCGATCGCATCTTTTTCTTCGTAGAATAAATTGAAATCGTATTTCAGGTCGTTGAAAATTTTCTCCGCATATTCCGCTAAACCATCTTTCTTCATCAACGGAAGGATCGCTGCTTTAATCGGTGCCAACGCAGGAGGCAACGATAAAACCGTTCTCTCTGAACCGTCTTCCAGGGTTTCGTCCTTTAAACAGTGAGAGAATAAGGCAAGGAATAACCGGTCTAAACCTACCGAAGTTTCCACCACATACGGAACATAATTTTCGTTTCTTTCAGGATCGAAGAATTGTAATTTTCTTCCTGAGAATTTTTCATGTGCTTTTAAATCGAAATCTGTTCGTGAGTGGATACCTTCCAGCTCTTTGAATCCGAACGGGAAATTAAATTCAATATCAGCAGCAGCATTCGCGTAATGTGCCAGTTTCTCATGATCATGGAATCTGTAGTTTTCATCTCCTAAACCTAAGGCTTTATGCCAGCTGAGTCGTTTTTGCTTCCACTGTTCATAGAATTCCAGTTCTGTTCCCGGAGCCACGAAGAACTGCATTTCCATCTGCTCAAATTCACGCATTCTGAAAATAAACTGTCTTGCAACAATCTCATTTCTGAATGCTTTACCGATTTGTGCAATACCGAAAGGAAGCTTATGGCGTGAAGTTTTCTGTACATTTAAAAAGTTAACGAAAATCCCCTGAGCGGTTTCCGGTCTTAGATAAAGGTCCATCGCAGAGTCCGCAGAAGCTCCCAGCTTGGTTCCGAACATCAGGTTGAATTGTCTTACCTCCGTCCAGTTTTTAGAACCGGTATCCGGATCAGCAATTTCCAGCTCTTCAATTAATGCTTTTACATCTGCAAGGTCTTCATTTTCAAGTGATTTTGCCAGTCTGGAAAGAATAGCCTCTCTTTTGGCTCTGTATTCCAATACTTTCGGATTGGTGGCCACAAACTGATCTTTATCAAAAGCTTCCCCGAATCTTTTCGCTGCCTTTTCAATTTCCTTATTCTCTTTATCTTCAATTTTGGCGCAGTAATCTTCCACCAAAACGTCTGCTCTGAAACGTTTTTTAGAATCTTTATTGTCAATCAACGGATCGTTGAAAGCGTCTACGTGGCCCGATGCCTTCCAGGTTGTAGGGTGCATCAGAATTGCAGAATCAATGCCGACAATATTTTCGTTAAGCTGTACCATGGCTTTCCACCAGTACTGCTTGATATTATTTTTAAGTTCGGCACCATTTTGCCCATAATCGTAAACAGCGGATAAACCATCGTAGATCTCACTCGAAGGGAAAATAAAACCATATTCTTTAGCGTGAGAAATCACTTTCTTGAAAACATCTTCTTGCTTTGCCATAATTTTTTAACGTCTGAATTTGCAAAAATAGTGAAAAACCGGGAAGTTAGAAGTTTTTATAATACAGAATTTCAGGAGTCGGGAACCTGCTTTCGCTACTCGCTATTTTCGGGGATTTTGGGGGCGCGGCTTCGCCGCGCCCCCAAAATCCCCGAAAATGAGCTCAGACATGCCGCTCAATCAGGACTATTAAAAACTAAACCTTCAAGGTTTTTAAAACCCGTTAGGGTTAATAGAAATTCTCTACTTTTGCCGAATGTTAGACATTCTTTATCAGGACGAACATCTTATTGCTATTAATAAACCCGCTGGATTATTGGTTCATAAATCTTTTTATTCCGGAGAGGCAGATACCTATGCGATTCAGGAGCTGAAAAAGCAGATCGGGCAGAAAGTGTATCCGGTACATCGTCTGGACCGGAAAACTTCCGGTGTTCTTTTGTTTACTTTAGATAAAGAAACGCTTAAAACGATGAGCGACCGTTTTGCTGCAAGAGAAGTAGAGAAAAAATATATTGCCATTCTGCGCGGCTGGGCCAAAGAAGAGGAAACCATTGACTATGATCTGGTTAATGAAAATGAAATGAAGCAAAATGCCATTACGCACTACCGCCGTTTGCAGATTTCGGAAATTGATTTGCCTTTTCTAAAACATCAGACTTCCAGATATTGTCTGGTGGAAGCAATCCCTGAAACAGGAAGATTCCATCAGCTGAGAAAGCATTTTAAACATATTCTGCATCCTATTTTAGGCTGCCGGAAGCACGGCTGCAATAAACAGAACAAATTGTGGCTTCAGACTTTTGGGATTAATAAAATGACACTTCATGCGCATCAGCTGATATTTAATCATCCGGTTTCTAATGAAAGAATTACATTAAATGCTGCAATAGATGAAGAATTCAGGAAGGTAGGCGAGATTCTGAATTTTGACTTGAGTGCTTACTCTTAACATGCAAATTTGTCATCCTGAAAGGATCTAAACAAAGTATTGATAATAATTTCAGTTCCTATGAAATTACAAAGTGAGGTTATTTTCATACTGGTGAATAAGCAGCTGCAACCCTAGCCCCGATGTTCTATGTTCATATGCAAATTATCTAAGTTAAAATTTTCAAGTTTTTTTGATAATCTGCTTGATAATCCGTCTTGTTTTTCACCACACCGAAACAAATTCTTAAAAGTTTGTTGCAAACTGCGATCAGGGCAAGCTTCTTAGGTTTTCCTTTGCCCAGTAAACGAAGGTAAAGTTCTTTACAAGGTACATTATGTTTTATTGCTGTCCAAGAACAGACATAAAGAAGACTGCGGATATGGGTTTTGGAAGTTCTGCATTTACCCGGTGAATAAGATTTCCTGCCCGACTGGTAAATCCGGGGGGCCAAGCCAAAGTATTTAA
>CAJYWN010000007.1 GCA_913778275.1 uncultured Chryseobacterium sp. | reverse complement strand
TATTTTCTTAGTTTCGGCGCGGCGGCGGAGCCGCCGCGCCGAAACTAAGAAAATAGCGAGTGCGGAAAGCCGGAAAAGCTTCAAATAAAAAAGTAAATATTGCTTTTCGATGTAATCAAATTGGCTCCTTAAAAGAAATAAAATACAAATCGACGAGGTCAAAAAGCTTCAAATAAAAATAGCCCGACCAAAAAATGATCAGGCTGTTTTTATATTGAACAAGATTAAATTAATTCAAATTAAGATGCAACAACTGTGCCTTTGAAAGAAAGAGTCTTTGGAGTTTTGCTGTCGCTTGTAGTAACATTGACTGTTTTCATAAACGGTCCTGCATTGGCTGCATTATAACTTGCTTCCACAAATCCTTTTTTCCCCGGAAGAACAGGAGTTTTGGTATAGTCTGCTGTTGTACATCCGCAAGATGGAGCCACATTCTCAATAACAATAGGTTTTTTGGAAGTGTTGGTGAATTCAAAACGGATTACTTTCGGTTTTCCCTGAGGGATATTTCCCACATCAATAGATTCTGATTTCCATTTAATGGCATCTGCAAGCATTTTTACAACCGGAGTACCTTCAGCCGGGAAGATTCCTGCATAAAAAGGAGCGCATGCCAAAACGGCTAAAATCGCTGTAATTTTTAATTTTTTCATGATATACAATTTTTAATGATTAAAAAATAATTTCTGCTATTTTTGATATAGCAAATGTAAAGGTGATGACGGGTCCTGTGTGTTAACCGGTTTCAAACATTTGTTAACGAATTGTTAATGATAAAAGATAAACAGATATTTTTGGATAATATTGTTTCGGTAAAATGGAAATAAAGAAGCTCAATATTATCATCACCCTCGGGTTCGTTGCAATCATCGGAATACTGATAGCCCAGCTGCTGTGGACCCGGCAGGCCTATAATCTTGAAGACAAAAAATTCAACCAGACCGTCAATATTGCGCTGCTGGAAGTGGTGGAAAAATTATCCGGCGGAAAAACTTCTTTCAGTGAAAATCCGGTACAGAATATTTCTAATGACTATTATGTGGTAAACATCAATAATGAATTTCACCCTGAATTACTGGAATATTACCTTAAGACAGAATTTAACCGTTTCCAGATCAATACGGACTATGTCTATGCGCTTTATAATTGCCACAGCGATCAGATGCTTTACGGAAAATTCGTTTCAAAGCACCAGGAAAGCCCGAATGAAAAGATTATTAAATTTCCTAAACACAAAAATCTCGTTTATTACTTTTCCATCCGTTTTCCTGATAAAACAACCTACCTTATCAGTTCATTGCGTTTTTGGTATGTGCTCACGTTTGCATTAATCATTATTCTCCTGGTATATGTGTATTCGATTTATACCATTATTCAGCAGAAAAAATTCTCAGAACTGCAACGGGACTTTATCAACAACATGACGCATGAATTTAAGACACCTCTTTCTTCCATATTGCTGGCTTCAGAAGCATTAACTAAGCAGGACCTTGTAAAAAACAATCCAAAACTGCAGACGTATACTTCGATAATTACCGATCAAAGCTATAAACTAAACCGCCATATTGAAAAGATATTGAATATTGCCAAAAACGATGCTTCAGGGTTATCTTTAAAGCCTCAAAGAATCGCTTTACTCCCACTGATTCAGGAAATTGCCGATAATATGAAGCAAAAGAACGAGGATCTTTCCGTAGAAATAGATATTGACAGCGACATATCCATTATTGCCGACGAATTTCACTTTACCAATATCGTTTATAACATTTTGGATAATTCCATAAAGTATTGTGAAACCAATCCTGTTATCATCATTTCTTCTTTAAAAGATTCAAAAGCATTATATTTAAAGTTCAAAGACAACGGAATTGGAATTCCTGCTAAAAACATTCCCCATATTTTTGATAAATTTTACAGAGTGAATACCCAGAAAAGTGATGAAGTGAATGGTTTCGGATTAGGCTTATTTTATGTAAAAAAAATAGTCCAGCAGCATAACTGGAAAATTTCAGTTGAAAATAATGCCGCCAAAGGAATCACCATTACCCTTTCTTTACCACTTTAATAATGTGAAAGCCATGGAAAAATCTAAAATTCTATATGCAGAAGATGACGAAACGATTGCCTTCCTGATTCAGGACAGCCTGGAAAATTATTACAACATTTCATGCTATTCCGATGGAAGATCGGCAATGGAAGCTTTTAATAAAGAAGATTTCGATATATGTCTGCTGGATATTATGATGCCCGGAATTAACGGTTTTGAACTGGCACAGCACATTCGTGAAAAAAATACTGAAATCCCGATCATTTTTATTTCCGCGAAAGCATTGAAAGAAGACAGAATCAAAGGATTAAAAATCGGGGCTGATGATTACCTGGTAAAGCCTTTCAGCATTGAGGAACTGATCCTGAAAATCGAAGTTTTCCTGAAACGGTCTAAGAAAACCCATACCACTCCATCAAAATTCAAAGTCGGTAAATATACTTTTGACCCTAAAAACTATACATTGCAGGATACTCAACATACGATTACCCTTACCCAGAGAGAATCTGATCTGCTGTTTTATTTTATCCGCCATAAAAATACCGTCCTGAAAAGACAGGACATTCTGAAAGCCATTTGGGGCGATGATGATTATTTCATGGGCCGAAGTCTGGATGTATTTATTTCGAGATTGCGAAAAGTACTGGCGGAGGAAGAAAATATTATCATTGAAAACCTGCACGGCATCGGGTTCCGTTTTTCTGAGAAATAATTTTTTGTTTTTGGAAAATCGCAAAAATTTTAATTGGTCCAGTGTTTTTTAAGTTAAACTTTGCATCTCTCAATTAACCAACATCCTATTTTATTCATTTGATTTTAAACAAATAAAACAATAAACAATTATCATTTGATTTTATATAAATTTATGCTTTGAAAAAATTCATGCATGAAAAGTACGGGAACTTCTGTTTTTCTTATTCTTTTATTTTTGGGCATATTCACTAATGCTCAAAAATCTGAAACATTAATACAATATGTTAATCCTTTGATCGGCACCGAGAAAATGGGTCATACCTATCCCGGAGCAACCGCACCTTTCGGAGCTGTTCAGTTAAGTCCGGAAACCGATACCATTGCTTATGAGCTCAACGGAAAATATAATGGCGAAGTCTATAAATACTGCGCCGGTTACCGTTACGAAGATAAAACCATTGTAGGTTTCAGTTCGACCCATTTCAGTGGAACAGGGCATTCAGATCTGGGTGATTTTCTGATAATGCCGACAGTCGGAAAACTGCAGCTGAATCCCGGAACAGCAGACCATCCTGAAAATGGTTACAGAAGCAGGTTTTCCCATACCAACGAAAAAGCAGAAGCCGGATATTACAAGGTAAAGCTGGAAGATCACAATATTATTGCAGAATTAACCTCAACAACAAGAGTCGGTGTTCACCGTTACACCTTTCCGAAATCTGAGCATGCGCATATTATTTTTGATCTAATGGCGGGAATCTATAATTACAACGGAAAAAATATCTGGACTTACGTCCGTGTGGAAAACGGAAATACAGTAACCGGTTACCGACAGACCAACGGCTGGGCGAGAACGAGAACCGTTTATTTTGCAATGAAATTTTCAAAGCCTTTCAAATCTTACGGACAAAAGAATTATGATGGAAAACAGGTTTATAACGGATTCTGGAGAAAATTCGATCAGGCGAAAAATTTCCCCGAAATTGCCGGAAAAAATCTGAAAATGTATTTTGATTTTGATACGGAAGAAAATGAAGCCATTGAAATCAAATTAGCCATTTCACCGGTAAGTCAGGCCAATGCTCTGGAAAATCTGGAAAAAGAAGCCGGAAATTTATCTTTCGACCAGGTAAAAGCACAAACACAGAAGATCTGGAATAACGAACTTAATAAAATTGTCATTAAAGGTTCCGATACGGAAAAGACAAATTTTTATACGGCCATCTACCATACGTTTATCAATCCGACCACGTATATGGATGCAAATGACGAATACAAAGGATTGGATCAAAACATTCACCGGGCAGAAAATTTCACCAATTATACTACTTTTTCACTTTGGGATACCTATCGTGCGCTACACCCTTTCTTTAATATTATTCAACCGAAAAGAAACGGCGATATGGTGAGATCGATGATGGCGCATTATGACCAGTTTTCTATGAAAATGCTTCCTATCTGGTCACATTACGCCAATGATAACTGGTGCATGAGCGGCTACCACAGCGTAAGTGTAGTTGCAGATGCCATTATTAAAGGAAATTATGACGGTGACGCAAAAGCAGCTTTACTGGCATGTGTTGCAACGGCTGACAAAAGAGATTACGAAGGCATCGGGCAATATATTGATTTGGGGTATATTCCTTCTGAAAAAAACGGAACCTCGGTTTCCAACACGCTGGAATATGCTTATGATGACTGGGCTATTGCGCAATTGGCGAAACATTTAGGCGAAACAGAAATGTATAACCAGTTTATTAAACGCTCTGAAAACTGGAAAAATAATTTCGATAAAAACATTGGCTTTATGCGTCCCCGTTTGGCAGATGGAAGTTTTAAGAAGGATTTTAATGCTTTAAGTACTCATGGACAGGGCTTCATTGAAGGAAATTCCTGGAATTACAGTTTTTTTGTTCCTCAAAATCCGGATGCGTTAATTCAGCTCATGGGTGGAAAGAAAAAATTTGCCTCCAAGCTGGATGAATTGTTCACCATGCATTTGCCTGATGAATTTTTTGCTGATACCGAGGATATTACCAGAGAAGGAATTATCGGAGGCTATGTTCACGGAAACGAACCGGCACATCATGTGGCTTACCTTTATAATTGGGCGGGACAGCCCTGGAAAACTCAGGTGCAGATCAGAAAGATCTTGGAAATGCAGTATAAAGCAGCTCCGGATGGATTGGGTGGAAACGACGATGCCGGACAAATGAGTGCCTGGTATATTTTGAGCTCACTGGGTTTTTATCCGGTTGCCCCAGGTTCTGAAGATTACGCCATCGGAAGTCCGGCAATTGATCACGCTATTTTGAATTTAGAAAATGGAAAAACTTTTGAAATCGAAGCAATTAATCAAAGCCCGAAGAATGTGTATGTTCAAAAAATTCTGTTAAATGGGAAAGAAATTAAAAATTTCACCTTAAGACATTCTGATATTATGAAAGGTGGAAAGTTAAGCTTTTATATGAGTCCGAAGGCTAAGAAATAATTTTTTTTTTAACGCAAATGCCCCACGTATCATCACTAATAAACTCAATCTGTAATTTGCATACGACTATCTTCATTTTGCATACATCCGGTTTTTAATTTCTCTTCAATTTTGTATCAACAAAAATCAACAATATGAAATTGAAACAGGTAAAATTAGGAACCCAGGGTCTTATCATCCCGAATATTGGTTTAGGATGTATGGGAATGACAGGATTTGGGGATGCCCATATGTACGGCCCGGCAGATGAAGAAGAGGCAATTGCAACCATTCACCGCTCTTTAGAACTGGGTGGTAATTTTCTGGACACCGCAGATTTGTACGGCCCTTTTAAAAACGAACAGCTTATCGCAAAAGCGATTGAGGGCAAGCGTGATCAGTACATCATCGCCACCAAATTCGGCTGGGAAATTGATGACAACGAACAGATCACCTGGAAAATCAACGGAAGCAAAGACTATGTAAAAAAATCGGTTGAGCGTTCACTCAAAAATCTGAAAACCGACTACATTGACCTCTACTACATGCATCGACTGGACAAAAATGTTCCTGTAGAGGAAACAGTGGGAGCCATGAGCGATCTGGTAAAAGAAGGAAAAATAGGCTACATAGGCCTGTCTGAAGTTTCTTCTGAAACGGTAAAAAAAGCACACGCTGTTCATCCGATCTCTGCAGTTCAGAGTGAATATTCCTTATTTGAAAGAACCGTTGAAGAAAAGGGCGTCATCAAAACACTGAATGAATTAGGAATCGGTTTTGTAGCCTATTCGCCCCTCGGAAGAGGATTTTTATCCGGGAACATCAAAACGATTGATGATTTACCTGAAAATGATTTCCGAAGAGGAATTCCGCGTTTCCAGGAACAACACTTCCATAAAAATATCGAGCTGGTGGAAGCCATTGAAAATATGGCGAAAGAAAAAGAGATCACTTCTTCTCAACTGGCTCTGGCGTGGATTATCAGCAAAGGAATTATTCCGATTCCCGGTACCAAACGAAGAAAATATCTGGAACAGAACATTGAAGCGGCAAGCATTCGCCTAAGCGAATCAGATATATATAAGCTGGAAAGTATAGTTCCGTTGGGAACAGATACGGGAGCTACGTATGATGAATTCGGAATGGGATTGCTGGATTATTGATATTTCGTTTATAAGCGCTAAATCTTAAATTAATAATTCAAATCTGACAGGTTTTAAAAACCTGTCAGGTTTATAAAGTAGACTCTTATGCGCCCCGGCTTGAACGGAGCTCTTTTTGCGCAACGAAGTGAAGCAAAAAAGCGGGAGTGGAAGACGGAAAAAGGCGCCCAAATCTAAAACGGTTTGATGAATTCAAATAATTGTTACCTTTACTATTATAAATCTCAGGTATGAACACCATACAATCCATTTCTCATTTTCACAGGCTATTATCTTTACCGGAGCCCAAACATCCGATGGTAAGTGTTATTAACCTTTCAGAAAGCGTTTTTATTGAAGACGAGGTCTGGAAAGGTTTTGTGAGCCATTATTACTGTGTAGCCCTTAAACGGAATGCAACAGGAAAAATAAAATACGGACAACAGCATTACGATTATGATAAAGGGGTGTTGAGCTTTACAGCACCTAATCAGGTTCAGTATCTGGATCTACAGACAATGGATTGCCAAAACACAGGTTATCTGTTAATTTTTCACGAAGATTTTCTGTTGAAGCATTCCCTCGCAAAAACTATTTCTTCTTACGGATTTTTCTCTTACGCCGTCAATGAAGCGCTGCATCTTTCCGAAGACGAGGAAAATGATCTGCTTGAAATATTATTTAAGATTGATAAAGAATGTCAGCACATCGACTATCATACCCAGGAGATTATTTTGTCTCAAATTGAACTGCTGCTGAATTATTCCAAACGTTTTTATGAAAGACAATTCATTACCAGAAAAAATGGCAGCCATCACCTTCTGGCAAAATTCGAAGCGTATCTGAATGATTATTTTAGTGACAATACAGCTGAAAAAGAACTGCTTACCGTACAGCAAATTGCAGTAGCCATGAATCTTTCACCCAATTATCTGAGTGATCTTCTGAGGATTCATACCGGACAAAATACGCAGCAGCATATTCATGAAAAGCTAATCAGCAAAGCCAAGGAAAAGCTTTCAACAACAGAGCTTTCGGTAAGTGAAATTGCTTATGAGCTGGGATTTGAACATGCCCAGTCATTCAGCACGCTTTTTAAAAAGAAAACGAATATGTCGCCTATGGAATTCAGGCAGTCGTTTAATTAAAATACGTCCTCCCGGATATTATTTTTATGATTTCTTCCCCAATCCGATAGGGCCATAATCACTGGCTTGAGCGTTTTGCTGTAATCGGTTGAAATATATTCTACGATCACGGGCGTCTGTTCTGCGTGGACCACTCTTTTTACAAACCCATTCATTTCCAGGTCTTTAAGCTCATTAGATAGCACTCTGGCTGAGATACCCGAAATTTTTCTCTGCAATTCATTGAATCTGATATTACCACTTTCCTGCAGAACAATAATAATTTTAAGCTTCCATTTTCCACCAATTACATAAATGGCATCTTCCACAGAAGAAAGATGTCCGCTACATTCTTCAACCGTAATATGATCGTCCAAAAGAAATTTATTTTTCATAATTTCAAGTTTAACTAACCGGAAGGTTACTGCTAACCTTTTGTTTACTACTAACTTTTGATAAGCAAATGTAGATAATTTTGCTGAAGAATTAAAATTTAAAAAAATGAAAAATATACTTCACATTATTTCAAGTCCGAGAATGGAAGTTTCTGCAAGTAGAAAACTGGGAAAAGCGATTGTTGAAAAAATTCAGGAAAAATATCCTAATGCTGTTGTAAAAGAACGGGACTTGACGAAAGATAGTGTTCCTCTCTTGGAAGAAAGACATATCAATACATTTTTCTCTCCTGAAGACAGCTATTCTTCGGAACAGACAGAAATTAATGACTATTCAACAGGATTAATTTCAGAATTACAGGAAGCCGATATTATTGTTGTTGACTCTCCCATGTATAACTTTTCTGTTCCTGCGGGGCTGAGAGCCTATTTTGATTTTACATCCAGAGCAGGATATACTTTTAAGTATGATGAAAACGGTCCGAAAGGTTTATTGAATAACAAAAAATTATATATTGCCTTTACTTCCGGGAATATTTATTCCGAAGGGGCTTACCAGGTCTATGATTCCAATGTTCCATATGTCAAAAATGTTTTTGGATTCTATGGTATTACTGATGTGAGCGTATTCCGGGCTGAAGGTTTATCGATTCCGGGAATTCAGGAAACCGCTCTGGAAAAAGCAATTGAAGGAATTACTATTGATTAATTTTTCAGATATAGTTTAGAATAGGGAGGCTTACGAATTGGTTAGTCTTCCTTTTTTAATAGATTTTGGCTAAAACCTACTGAGTTATTTACAAATGAAAAGCGGGCTAAAGCCCGCTCCTATTGATACCGCTGTATTTTATATTTATCATTCAACTTCAAAAAGCAGCCGTTCCCCAAATTTTTGTTCATTGATAGTACCGTTTTCATAAACCAGGTTTCCGTTAACAAAAGTGTGGGTTACCTTAGAATGGAAATGCATTCCCTCCAGTGGGCTCCACCCGCATTTGTAAAGGATATTTTGTTTTTCCACTGTCCAGTTTTCATTCAAATCTACCAAAACCAGATCCGCTTTATACCCCTCTCTGATGAATCCTCTCTTTTCTATTCTGAATAAAATCGCCGGATTATGAGCCATTTTCTCAACGATTCTTTCTAAAGAAATTTTCCCGTTCTTATAATTTTCCAGCATCACGACCAAAGAATGCTGCACCAGAGGCGCTCCCGAAGGACATTTTGTATAGACATTCTGCTTTTCTTCCCAGGTGTGCGGTGCATGATCCGTTGCAATCACATCAATCCGGTTATCGAGTAACGCTTCCCAAAGTCCGTCCTTGTCATGTTGTGTTTTTACGGCAGGATTCCATTTGATTAAAGAACCTTTTGTTTCATAATCCTCGTTAGTGAAAGTAAGATGGTGAACACAAACTTCAGCTGTTATCTTTTTATCTTTTAAAGGAATATCATTTCTGAAAAGTTCTAACTCTTTTGCGGTTGACAAATGGAAAACGTGAAGTCTTGCACCTGTTTTTTTTGCCAGCTCAACGGCTTTTGAAGAAGACTTGTAACAAGCTTCCTCACTTCTGATCAGATGATGAAATTTCACAGGAATATCTTCGCCGTATTCGTCCATATATTTTTGAGTATTCGCTCTGATAGTTGCTTCGTCTTCACAATGAACGGCAATCAGCATTTTTGTATTGCTGAAAATATTCTCCAGGGTTTCCGGATTGTCAACCAGCATATTTCCCGTTGATGAACCTAAAAATAATTTGATCCCGGGAACATTTCTTGGATTGGTTTTTAAAATTTCTTCCAGATTATCATTCGTTCCGCCCATCATAAAACCGTAGTTGGCAAAAGATCTTTCGGAAGCAATTTGATATTTATCAGCTAATAATTCCTGGGTGACGGCATTGGGAACCGTATTCGGCTGTTCGATAAAGCTTGTGGTTCCTCCTGCAATAGCAGAACGGGATTCGGATTCGATATCCCCTTTATGCGTTAAACCCGGCTCCCGGAAATGAACCTGGTCATCGATAACTCCCGGTAAAAGATATTTTCCTGAGCCGTCAATGATGTGGTCTGCTTCTTCGGAAATATTCGTATCTATTTTAGAAATTATATCGTTTTCGATAAGAAGATCGCCTGTTAGGATTTTTCCTTCGTTAACGATTTGTACATTTTTGATTAAGGTCTTCATTTTACTTTTTAAAATTAGATGGAAGTTCGACTTTCAAAATTAAGGTTTATGAATGAATTTTAATGTGGCAGATAAAAATCAATTTCTAAATATTTACATTTGCATAAAAATTCCGGATTTTGAAGAAACTTCTCAACGAAACGATTATCTATGGAATCGGGGCCATTATGCCGAGGATCATTGTCGTACTGCTGAATTATCTCTTTATTAAAAATATTGACAACAGTTCGTTTGCCATTTTCACCAATCTGTATGCGCTGATATCCTTTGTTAATATCGTTTTATCCTTTGGTTTTGAAACGGCTTATTTCAGATTCTCATCAGACAACGATAACGAACAGAAGGTTTTCAATACATCATTCTGGTTTTTAACAGGTTTATCAACCGTGTTTTTGATGTTGGTACTGCTGTTCAACCAGCCTATTGCTAATGTTTTCGGGTATTCGGAAACACCGGAATTCATTCGATGGTTTGCCTGGATTGCATTCTTTGACAACATTCTTGTAATTCCGCTGGCATGGTTCAGATTCCACAACAGACCGATAAAATATACGGCGGTAAGAGTCATTCAGGCTGTTTTCCAGAGTGCTTTTGCGATTGCTTTATTTCTTTATATTCCACAGGAATTCAGTTTGAAATTGGGTTTAAAAGAAAAAGTTTCGTACCCTTTTTACAGTAATCTGGCAGCCAGTTTTTTGGGTGTAATATTGGTTTTACCGGTTATCCTGAAGGTGAAGCTGCAGTTTTCAAAGGAGCTGTTCTTTCAGATGCTCAAATATTCGTGGCCGATCATGATTGCCGGATTGGCTTTTATGGTGAATGAAAACTTTGATAAGTTCATCCAGAAATTTATTATTGATGACGGAGATGCGGGAGCCTACGGTGGATGCTATAAAATGGCCGTTTTAATGACGCTATTCGTTACGGCATACCGAATGGGAATTGAACCTTTTTTCTTCAAACAGATGAACAATGAAAACGCTAAAAAGACATACGCCAAAGTAACCGAATATTTTTCGTTTTTTGCGTCTGTAGTGGCTCTGGGAATTATTGCCAATGTTTCCTGGCTTAAGATGTTATTGGTTCCCAACAGTTCTTACTGGATTGCCCTTAACATCATACCTATTATTGTCATCGCGAATCTTTTTTTCGGGATATATTATAATCTTTCCACCTGGTACAAAGTGACTGACAGAACGAGAGTAGGAACCTATATTTCCTGGATAGGAGCAATTATAACAATCATTTTAAATCTTTTTCTGCTAAGAAAGTATGGCTTTATGGTTTCGGCCTGGATCACACTGGCAGCTTACTTTACGATGATGGTTCTGTCTTATTTTTTAGGTCAGAAATATTATCCCATCCCTTACCGAATGAAGAAAATTTCTTTTTTCGTTATCCTTCTGGCAGTTTTCAGCTATATTATTGTAGAATTTTTTGATTATAACCTCTGGATCGGCAACTTAATTTTCCTGGTTTATGCCGGTATTCTGATCTATTCTGAAAAAGATATGCTTCTATCAAGGATCAAAAAGTAATTTGGTCTTTAATTTGCTGCGTATGGTTTCTGGTTTTACATAATCTTTAAAACTCAGGAATTTGTATCACAACCAAAGGTTTTATTGCTATCTTTATAAAAATTAAATAACCTATAAAAAAACATACTTATATAATTTATGAAAATTATCGTTCCTATGGCTGGACGTGGTTCCAGATTACGCCCACATACTCTTACCGTTCCGAAGCCCTTGATTCCCATTGCCGGAAAACCTATTGTACAGAGGCTGGTGGAAGATATTGCCAAAGTCGCAGGAGAAGAAATTGAAGAGGTAGCATTCATCATCGGGGACTTTGGTCCTGAGATTGAAAAATCCCTTCTTCAAATTGCTGAAAAGCTGGGAGCAAAAGGAAGCATTTATTATCAAAATGACCCGCTTGGTACTGCACATGCCATCAAATGCGCAGAACAATCCATGGGCGGCAACGTTGTCGTTGCATTTGCAGATACCCTTTTCCGTGCAGACTTTATTTTGGATAAAAATGCTGATGGGGTAATTTGGGTAAAAAGCGTGGAAGACCCTTCTGCTTTTGGGGTTGTAAAACTTGACGACAGCGGATTTATCACAGATTTTGTTGAAAAACCGCAGACCTTTGTGTCAGATCTTGCAATCATCGGGATCTATTATTTCAACAGTGCTGAAAAACTGATGGATGAGATCAATTACCTCATGGATAATGATATCAAAAACGGCGGAGAATACCAGCTGACTACGGCTTTGGAAAACCTTCGTGCCAAAGGAGCGAAATTCACTTTAGGAAAGGTAAACGACTGGATGGATTGCGGTAATAAAAATGCTACCGTGGAGACCAACAGCAAAATTCTTGCTTACGAAGAAGAGGCAATGTCTCAATTTCCGGCTTCGGCACAAATCGAAAACTCATTAATTATTCCGCCATGCTTTATTGGTGAAAATGTAAAAATATCCAATTCAAAAATTGGTCCGGGAGTTTCATTAGGAAATAATACGGTGGTGGTTAATTCTAATATCGAAAATTCCCTGATTCAGGAAAATACGCAGATTAATCACGGAAATCTTTCCAATTCTATGATCGGGAACTCTGCCCAATATTTCGGAGTATCAAGAGAAATTTCCTTGGGAGATTATTCGGTTCTTGATTTCTTATCGAAATAATTTGATTGGAACAGATTATTCAACGCAAATAACTATCTTCAGACCACACAAATATTTTGTGTGGTTTGGCGTTAATATTGCAACGTAATTTTTATAAATTGAAAGGTAAATACATGAAAAACTGGATTATAGTACTCTTATTGCTTTTTGCTGTAACCTCTTGTAAAACGAGAAACGCGGCCCGAAAAGCCAATAAAAACATAAAAGCGGACAGTACATTCGTACTGGAAGAAGACCAGAATCCAAAAGACGTCAATGAACCTATAAGAAATAAACTTCCGTTTTTTGAGCATGTAATTCCTCCTGTACAATTTGAACAAATTAAAATCAACAGTAAAGTAAATGTAGAAACAGGAAGCTTTATTCCTACACTGGACGCTACCATCTATATTGAGAAAGATAAAAAAGTCTGGATGAATCTTCAGGCATTTATCATCACCGTAGCCCGCGGAATTGCAACTCCCGAAGGAATAAAGGGACAGGATAAAACCAGTAAAACATATATCGATTCAGATTTTGATTATCTTAACAATCTTCTGAATGTTAATTTTATTGATTATAAATCTTTAGAAAAAATTCTATTGGGGCGAACTTTTGTCAAAATAAACGACTCTCAATTTACACTCACCCAAAATTCGCAGGGCTTTAAACTGGCCTCCAATGTTAATCAGAGAATAGAAACAGAAGGCAGAACCAGAGAATATAAAATTGTATTGGACTATGATACCAATTATGATTTGTTAAATGTTAATCTTAAAGATGTTTTATCTCCTGATGAGCTTAATGTATCCTACAGCAATTGGGAAGAAGTCAATGGAATCCGACTGCCAAAAAATGTTAAAATAATTATAAAAGGCTCAAAAAGCAGTCAGATTTTACTGGAAAATACGAAATTTGACTTTTCGAGGATGGATACACCTTATTCTGTACCATCCAGTTATAAGAAAATTGAGATTAAATGATTAAGAAATTTAGCTTTTTAATAGGTATTTTATTGTTCGGACTGCAGTATGGACAAAGCGGTAAAAAAGAACAGTTGCAAAAACAAAATGCTGAACTTAAAAAACAAATTGCGCAGATAAACACCGATTTAGCAAAAACAAGAAATGAATCAAAGCTTTCCATAGCCTATCTTGATAATGTCAATAAGAAGCTGGTGCTGAGAGAAAAAGTATACAACAATACTCAGAAGGAAAAACGATTTATTGAAGACGAAATTTACCTTCGTCAGCTGGAAATCAACCGCCAGAACAGGGAGCTTAAGATCCTGAGAGAGAATTATGCCAAAGTACTGGTAAATGCTTATAAAAACAAAGGGGTTCAAAATAAAGTAACATTTATTCTTTCTGCCAAGAATCTCGGAGAAGCTATAAGAAGGGTTCAGTATTTAAAACAATATTCCGATTATCAGGATAAAAAAGCTGCAGAAATCACAAATGTTGCGGCAAAAATTAAACAATCCATCGCCCAGAAACAGAATTCCGTAAAAGAAAAAGCCAATCTTCTTGTTAATCAACAGAAAGATTTAACGACTATCAATGCTGAAAGAGCTCAGAAAGAGCAGCTTGTGGCAGAATTTAAGAAAAACGAATCCAAACTCACTTCAGAACTCAGACAAAAGCAGGCACAATCTAAAGCCCTCGAAGGGCAAATCAGATCCATTATCGCGGAGGAAATAAGAATAGCCAAAGCGGAAGAAGAAGCAAGAAAAAAAGCGGAAGCCGAAAAAATCCGTCTTGCCAAAATCGCTGCTGAAAGGGAAAAAGCCCGAATTGAAGCTGAAAATAAAGCACGTGCAGAAGCACTGGAAAGAGAAAGGCTTGCTGCTGAAGCTGAGGCCAGAAAAGCATCCGAACTGGCAGCAAAAAGAGCTGAAGAAGAAAGAAAGCGCAACGAAGATGCCGCAAGATCGGAAGCAACCGCAAGAGATGAAGCAAGAAAAGTAGCTGCTAAGAAAGCTTCGGATGAAGCAGCAGCCAAAGCAAAAGAAGCCTCTGATAAACTTGCTGCAGCAAGAGCTGCAGAAGCGGCCCTGGCAAAAAAGAAGGAAGACGACAAAAAAGCTGCCGAAACAAAAGCGATGACCAATTATGGTGTTACTACTGTTGCCGGAAGCAATTTTGCAGACAATAAAGGAAGATTGGGCTACCCTGCTGATAAAATAGGACAGATCACGCACCGTTTCGGAAGACATCCGCATCCTGTATTTAAAAATATCGACGAAGAAAACAACGGCATTAAAATTTCGGTACCGTCCGGAACACGGGCAAAATCGGTATTTCCGGGAAGTGTTTCGTCTGTACTGGCAAACAGTGACGGAACCAAAACCGTTATTCTGAAACACGGTAATTATTTTACCATTTATTCCAATCTGGGAAGTGTAAGCGTTTCCAAGGGACAGCAGGTTTCTGCAGGCACTCCGGTTGGCGTAATAGGTCAGGACTTCGACGGAACGTATACCCTTGATTTCCAGGTATGGAACGGAAGCACACCAGTTGATCCTTTAGGTTGGGTTTCTTATTAAAAAAAGATTAACTTTGTAAAAAATTTAGCAATGAATACATTAACAATATTGTCATTATCTTGGCAACACATCCTGATCGTAGCCATTATTCTTCTGTTGCTTTTCGGAGGTAAGAAAATCCCTGAATTAATGAGAGGAGTTGGTTCCGGTATCAAAGAATTTAAAGATGCTGTAAAGGAAGAAGACAAACCGGGTGCTGAAAACAAAAACACCAACAATAATCCTTCAAGCAACTAAAAAAATTCTTACAACCTGATGAATTTTACAGAGACCGCATGGAAAGTCTTCAATCAGTCTATCGAAGATTATCACATGTTTGATGACGTTAACACTCTAATTAATAATCCGTTCGAAAAAGATACTTTGGAACGAATTTTGTATGCAAAGAACTGGATTGATACCGTTCAATGGCATTTGGAAGATATAATTAGAGATGAAAATATTGATCCGGCTGAAGCGCTACAACTTAAAAGAGCAATAGATGCCTCCAATCAGAAAAGAACTGATTTGGTAGAATTTATAGACAGCTGGTTCCTTAAAAAATATGAAAGTGTAACTCCTAAACCTGACGCAAAGATCAATACTGAAACTATCGCATGGGCGGTAGACAGATTATCGATTCTCGCACTCAAGGTTTATCATATGTCGTTAGAGGCAAACAGAGATTCAGCTTCTGAAGAGCACAGAGCCAATTGCCAGGCAAAATTAGATGTTCTTCTTGCACAGCATGAAGATCTTTCAACTTCTATTAATCAGTTGCTTGCTGATATTGAGAACGGTGATGTTAAGATGAAGGTGTACAAACAAATGAAAATGTACAACGATGAAAGTCTTAACCCAGTCCTGTATCAAAAGGGGCAGCAAAAATGAAACGATTACTTTTTTTTGGGGTATTACTTATTATTACATCTTGCGCAACGGAAAAACAAAACTTTTCTCCGCTGTCTACCGGCTTTTACAGCGAAACTAAAGGATCAGATTCTGACAAAGGAGGAAAAAACAATATTGATATTAACGTAAAGGGCAATGTTAATGCCTCCGAAATTTCCAATCTGATTTCAACCTTTCCCAAATTCAGGAATACTGCTTTAAATAGTGAAATTACCACACTAAAGTACAGCCTGCAGAACTATCTTTATGCGATAGATGCAGATAACCTGAATGGAAAAAACAAAGCTTTAAAAGACTTTGAAAAATCTTATAAAAAAGTTCAGAAGCTAAGACAAAATCTTAATAAAGATGAAGATGAGATTCTTAACCGGTATCTTGTAAGACTGAAAACAAACGTTTCTGGAATTGAAGATTACATAAAGGGAAATTAAATAAATTAAGGGGTTCAATGATTAAAATTCAGGCGGAGTCCAATGTTCCTACGGAATACGGTACTTTCCGAATGATTGCTTTATCCGAAAATGAGAATGACTGGATGCCTCACATGGCTATTGTCGCACACAAAACAGATTTTTCAAAGCCTGTCAATGTGCGTTTCCACTCAGAATGTATTACCGGAGAAGTTTTCCATTCAAAAAAATGCGAATGCGGGCAGCAATTGGATGCTGCTATGAAATATATCCATGAAAATGGAGGGGTTATTATCTACCTTCGCCAGGAAGGCAGAAATATCGGAATCATTAATAAATTAAAAGCATATTCTTTACAGGAAAAAGGATTTGATACTGTAGAAGCGAATCTGAAGCTGGGACTTCCTGCGGACGACAGAAACTTTGGTGTTGCAATTGAAATCCTTAATTTATTGGGCATTCAGGATATCAATCTTCTCACCAATAATCCTGAAAAGGTAAAATATGTGGAAGAGAGCAATATCCATCTCAATTCAAGGATTCCTTTACAGATTCCTGCCAACGAAATAAGCAAAGGCTACCTGCAGACAAAAAAAGATTATTTTGGTCACTTACTAGATGACAATGATCAATAAAGCAAAAGCTCCGGAATAAAATTCCGGAGCTTTTTTGTAATTATAAAAAACTGAAAAGATATGTTAATTAACTTTAATCGTCTTTACTCTTGATTCATCAAGATTGTAATATTTTACCACAGCATTATAGTCTCTCGTATCCACTGTAGATGCTGTTTTAGCAGGACTTGCAGGAACGAGAACAACTCTGAATGTCTGATTAGTAAGATATTGAGAAACTTCAGAAGATGTCATTGTCGTCTGGTCAAAGTTGGCCTCAGTGTAGATTTCCACATTTTGAGAGTCAAAAAGTGTATTATAATCAAGCTCTCTTCCTCCGGACAGATAATATGTTTTAGGAATCAGCTGCCATGCATTACTCGCTGCAGGATCTCTTCTATAGACCAACACCACATCTGTACTCTGAATATTGATTGGTACTGTGAACGAATATCCGTTTGCATTGGTAAAACTCCCACTTACATCCCTCATTTTAGAGTAAGTATCGCCGTCTCCCACAACATTATCATTATCATCGCTGCAGCTGAATATGAATAAGCTTACAAAAGCTAATAGTAAAATTGGAAGATATTTTTTCATTTTATAAAAGTTTAGTTGTTTTGTTATTTATAAAGCATATTCAAATCATATACCAAAAAACTCAAAAACATTGTTTTCATCATCTTTTTAGTTGTATTTTTGTTATTATTCAAAATTATGAAGAAACTGGTCTCTATATCAATCTTTATTATCTCATTATTAAATCCGAAAATCACGGCTCAATACATGCCGAAGGGTCTTTCCAAAGAAAATCTTAGAAAAGCCAATCACTGGGTTGATAAAACATATAAACACCTTTCACAGGATGAAAAGCTCGGCCAGCTTTTTATTATTGCATTGTACACTAACAAAGGTGAAAATGAGATCAATAACGTACGAAATATTGTCGTTAATGAAAAAATCGGCGGCCTGATCCTGATGCAGGACGACGCAGCAAGAGAAATTAATCTCGTCAATGAATTCCAGCAAAAATCAAAGGTTCCTTTAATGATCGGAATGGATGCAGAATGGGGGCTGTATCAGAGAATTGCAACTGCACATAAATTTCCGTGGGCCATGACTTTGGGAGCGATTCAGGATAAAAATCTGATCTACCAGATGTCTGCCAAAATAGCTGAAGACTGCCACAGAATGGGAATCAACTGGGACTTTGCGCCTGTTGTTGATGTGAACACCAATCCCGATAACCCGATTATCGGCAACAGAAGCTTCGGATCTGAAGTAAGTAATGTTATCAGTTCCGCATCTGCGTATGCAGGCGGACTTCAGGACAATAGTATTCTGGCTGCCATTAAGCACTTTCCGGGACATGGAGACACCAGCACAGATTCTCACTTGGATCTTCCGGTGGTTCCTCATAACCTGGACAGATTAAATACCATTGAGTTGGCTCCTTTTAAAGCATTGATGAAAGAAGGTATCGGAGGAGTAATGGTAGCTCATTTATATGTTCCCACTTTAGAATCAGGGAAAGGAATTCCGGCCTCGGTTTCTAAAAATATTATTACAGGTTTACTGAAAGAAAAGCTGGGTTACAAAGGACTTATCATTACCGATGCATTAAACATGGGAGCGGTAGCCAATAAGTATAAGCCGGGCGAACTGGATGCTCTTGCTTTTAAGGCAGGAAACGACATTATGCTATTCTCCCAGGGTGTTGCTGAAGGAAAAAAACTCATTCAGAAAGCTATTGAGAACGGTGAAATTCCGCAGTCAAGAGTGGAAGAAAGTGTCAAGAAAATTCTTCTGACAAAATACTTTTTAGGTCTGGATAAATACAGTCCAAAAGATCCCCAAAATATCAACCACGATTTGAATAATGACTCGCATAAAACATTGGTCCAGAATTTATATTCAAATGCATTAACATTATTGAAAGATGAAAAAAAACTGCTTCCACTTGGCACAAAACCAATTTACTACATTCCTTTGGAAGAGGCGCCTCATCAGACATTTGTTAATGAAATGGGACCGGATTTAATCATAAAAAAAGCAATTGAGATCAATACGATTCCTGCCAATTCCACGGTGATTGTCGGGCTGCATAAAGATAACGCAACTGCTTATAAATCATACAAAATTTCCGAAACTTCCAAAAAAGTGTTATCTGATATATCAAAAAATCATAATGTTATCCTGAATGTTTTCGGAAGTGCTTATGCATTAAAAGATATTGACATTTCAAACATTTCTACGGTATTGGTTTCTTATGAAAACAATGACGACTCCATGACGGCCACAGCCCAGGCATTGAAAGGGAAAACAAAAATATGGGGCAGACTTCCGGTTTTGGTAAATGACAAACTAAAAGCAGGAACGGGGATTGACCTTGAGCCTGTAGCCGAAAAATAACCTGAATTTATATTTACAAATCAAACAACAACAGATCAATGAAAATAGGCATACTTTGCTATCCCACTTACGGAGGAAGCGGAATTGTAGCAACAGAACTGGGAATGTCACTTGCCAACAAAGGTTACGAAGTTCACTTTATCAGTAATGCACTTCCGGCGAGATTAGACATTACCAACCCGAATATTTTTTTCCATCGGGTAAATGTTCAGACCTATCCGCTGTTCCAGTATCAGCCTTATGATATTGCACTGAGCTCAATGATCTATCGCGTCGTGAATTTATATAAGCTGGATCTTCTTCATGCCCATTATGCCATTCCGTATGCGTATGCGGCATTTACAGCAAAACAGATGCTGAAGGAAGATGATAATGACATCCCGTTGGTCACTACCCTTCACGGGACAGATATTACATTAGTTGGGCAGCATCCCAGCTACAAACATGCCGTAGAATTTTCCATTAACCAGTCGGATGCCATTACTTCTGTATCCGAGAGTTTAAAAAAAGATACGCTCCAGTTTTTTAACATTAAAAAAGAGATTCAGGTGATTACCAATTTTATTGATAATTCTGAATTCGATGAGCCTAATGACTGTCAGAGAACCCAATTTGCCAATCCAGATGAAAAGATCCTGATCCACGTTTCCAACTTGCGCCCTGTAAAGCGGGTGGATGAAGTACTTCAAATCTTTAAAAACGTACAGAAAAAGGTAAAATCGAAACTAATCATTATTGGTGAAGGTCCCGATATGGAAAAGGTGAACCAGTTCCTGGAGGAAAATCCGGAGCTGATTTCAAAAATCCGTCTGCTTGGAAAGGTAAACGACCTGTACCGAATTCTTCAGCTGTCCGATGTATTTTTACTGCCTTCCGAACAGGAAAGTTTCGGTCTTGCCGCACTGGAAGCGATGGCCGCTTATACACCGGTAATCAGTTCCAACGCAGGAGGAATTCCGGAAGTAAACATTCAGGGTGAAACCGGATTTTTAGCAGAGATCGGAAACGTAGAAGCCATGAGCAACTACACCATCAAACTGTTAAGCAATGAAGAGCTTTTAACCGAAATGAAAAAAAATGCGAAAGAACAGGCGATAAAATTCGATTTGAAAAACATTCTTCCTATCTATGAGGAAATGTATAGAACGACCATAGAAAATTTTAAAAGTGAGCTGACGAAAGTATAAGTTTTTTTAGCATAAAATACAGGCTGCATCTCTGGTGCAGCCTTTTTTGTTTTTGATTACCAAAATTCTAAGAAAGTATTTCACAATCACACAGATTTTGCAGATTTAAGATCAGACTTATCATGTTGAATTAAATTCTTTTATATTAACAGACTGACCTTAGGCCATTCTTAATAATTGTTACAGAGGCTAACCCAAATGAGGTAGCCACTTTATTATTATCAGCACAATTTCCTAAATTAGCGAAACACAAAAAAACACTTATGACGGAAAAACTACTTCAATATCTTTGGAACCATAAGATTTTTACCTATTTCGACTTCAGGGATATGGAAGGAAATCCTGTCGAAATTATTGACTTCGGGAAATGGAATACCGATTCCGGCCCGGATTTCTTAGATGCTAAAATAATAGTCGGCGGCGTTACTTTAGCCGGACATATAGAACTTCATATAAAATCTTCCGACTGGATCTTTCACAATCATTCCCAGAATCCGAATTACCAAAACATTATTCTCCATGCCGTTTATGAACATGATATGGACATTGAAGAGCTGAAGTATAAAAATATTCCGACACTAGAGCTGAAGCACTATATTGACAAGGATATGCTCTGGAAATATGAAAAGCTGTTAAACGGAAACCACTTTATTGCCTGTGAAAATATTTTCGACCCAAAATATATTCCTGCAAGATTTCATGAAGAAAATATTCTGAGAAAGCTGAATGAAAAATCCAAAGAGCTCGAAAGAAACCTGAAAAAGTTTAAAAATAACTTTGAAGCCGTGCTGTTCCACAGCCTTGCCTACTCTTTCGGGTTAAAAATCAATGCTGAAATTTTCAGACAGATTGCAGAAAGCATCGATTTTACGATTATTCTGAAAGTCCGCCAAAACAGAACCCAGCTTGAAGCATTATTATTTGGCATTTCGGGATGGCTGGAAGACCCGAAAGATGAGACTATGAAAATCTGGAAAAGGGAATTTGATTTTTTAAAAGTAAAGTTCAATATCCCTGATGTAAGAATTCATCCTAAATTTTTACGGCTGCGGCCGCATAATTTCCCGACGCTCCGTTTAGCACAGCTTGCAGATCTTTATCACCGGCATCAGAATCTATTCTCAAAAATCATTCATATAAAATCTGCAGAAGAATTATTCAGCGTATTTAAAAATGTAAAAGCTTCGGAATATTGGGACAATCATTTCAATTTCGGAAAAATCTCCGGTGTAAACCAACCCAAAGTTCTGAGCAGAGATTTTATTGAATTAATTATACTGAATACTATTCTACCTTTAAAATATACCTACCATCAACATCACAACGAAGAAATTGGAGAACAGCTGCTTGTTTTTTACAAAAATCTGCCCGCAGAAAAAAATTCGGTGATTGAAAATTGGACGAAGCTGAATGTGAAAATAACCAGCTCTCTGGAAAGCCAAAGTTTCATTTATCATTTCAATCATTTTTGTGTACAAAAAAATTGCTTAAATTGCAGCATTGGATTAAACTTTTAAAGAATCTCACAATGCTAGATAACATCCGCCACAAAATGGAAAGAGAATGGTTCGGTGTTCTTACAAGAACCGGCGCTAAACTGGGTATTCCGGTATCCAAACTCAGGGTTTTCTTTATCTACTCTACTTTTGCTACGGCAGGATTTTTCTTTCTGATCTATCTCGCACTGGCATTTACATTGTGGGTGAAAGATATTTTCATCACCAGAAGACCTAATGTTTTTGATCTTTAAACTATGGAATTTTTACAGATTACATCCTCTGAAGACTATAGAGTCAAAGAAATTTACAATTCGTACTGCAAAACTTTCCCTGAAGATGAAAGAAGAGATTGGGAAAAACTGATCACCCTATTTTCGAATCCAAAAGCGAAAATAATATCTGTACTGCACGATTCTAAAAACATTGGATACCTTATCTTGTGGGAACTCAGCAATTATATTTTCGTGGAACATTTTGAAGTTTTTGAAGAGTTCCGGAGCCAGAAGCTGGGATCCTATATTACTAACTATCTTTTTGAAAACTATCCGAGAATCATTCTGGAAATAGAACCGGAGCACCTGAATGAAAATGCGGCGAGACGCTATGCTTTTTATCAGAGAAACGGTTTTCGTCTTATTGATGAAATGTATGTGCAGCCAAGCTACGGAAAAGGCAAAAAGCCACTCGATTTATGGTTATTATCCAATTACACACCGGAAAATTTAAAAGAAATTAAAGACGAAATCTACGATATCGTTTACCATTAATCTTCAGAACAGATTATTTTTCGATAGTATTTTCTTTTAATCTTTTAACGAATACAGGAAAAGATTCTTCCATTCTTGATAAAGCGCCGGTAAGATTTTTGGCTCTTACAAAAGTTCTTGTCTGCGGCTTATCGGAAAAGGAGAATTCAATAAACTCGGGGATTCTTTCTTTCGGAATGCCTTCTTTAATGAAGTAATCATCTTCCACTCTTTCGCGAATCCAGGAAATATCTTCTTGGAGATCATCATATTTGTACTGCCTCTTCATACGCCTCGCATCTCCGCTGATGAGATCGTATAGCCCCTGTATATTGAGATTTCCCAACAAAATAGGCAACAACACCTGTTTGATGTCGGCAGGTGTTTCTCGCATTTTTCCAGTAGGCTGTGGAAGCCCTACTGCTTCTTCAACGATTTTTCCTTTATCAATTTTGGCAACCTTTCGGGAGTCTTTTTTAATATCACCGGTGAGATTTGCAATTTCAACTTCCTCAATCTGCTCCGCGATTCTAGTTAACTTAATAGTAGATTTTCTATCTGCCAGATATTTCGCCTGTATGGAAGATCTTTCATAGCCGGAGCGTATAAAACGTAATTCATCTTCAGGAGCTGCTTCAATAGAAAAAGTTCCGTCGGAAGCGGTGTAGACTTTCTTCTGTGAGGAAATATTCATGATCATAACAGATGGAAGAGCAACTCCGTCTTCATCGGAGACTGATCCTCCCACCGTTTTTTGTGAAAATACGCTCAGGAAAGGAAATACAATAAAAATTAAAAGCTTTATTCTCATGACTTTTAAATTATACCGCCAATTTATGGAGTTTTGTAAGCCGAAATTCTGTTTAGTACCACACTTTTGAATCTGTTGAGATCCGCTTCGGTCATATAACCGTATTTAAGGATATTTTTTCTTTCAAAACCGGTATTCAGTATATACAGGATAAAATGCTGAATCTGGGCTTTATCAATTTTAAGGTCTTCAAAAAACGCTGTTCCGAGGGCATTTTGCAGGTAATTCAACAGATCCATGTCATCCCACTTGTTTTTAACTTTTCCAAAAGAAAATACACCTTTCGTTACCGGCTGTACAAATTCTCCCGGCCTTGCTGCCAGAACGGAAGGCGCAGACCTTTGTGATATGTAAAGAGCGAGATCACTTTTAAGCTTTTCCACTTTTCGCGGAGGATTCAGATTTTTGGAATCGATTTTAATATCTCCCGTGATTTCCTTTTTTACTTCGACTTCTGCGATAAGTGCTGCAGCTCTTACAAGGGTAATGTTAATGGGGGCACTGATGTTTTCTTTAGTAATTCTTCTGTTTGCACGTTCGTAGCCGTTTTTCACAAAGCGAAACTCATCTCCGATTCTTCCTGAAATCATGAAATGGCCGTCACGATTGGTTGATATCCTTTCATCGGTTCTTATATTGATAACCGTAACATCGGGAATTTCAGTATTTTCTTCAGAAGTCACCTTCCCAAAAATATAATCCTGAGCCTGGATATTGATAAAGAAAACAGTAAATAAAAAAAAGAATAGTTTAATTTTCACGGAACGTTTTTTATTAGAGCAAAACTATCAATATTTTTAAATATTTCGGGAAGTTTAACCACCCTTAACGGCTTTTAGCATTTCTTTTTTAATTTTAGCTTTAAAACTGTTAAATCCCAAACGTTAATTGTTAAAATTCAATTTAAAAAATAAGTAACTTGCACATTGAATTCCAATCAAAAATGCAAAATTCTTATACCGTAATCAATGCTTCCGCCGGCTCTGGGAAAACCTATGCACTGGTACAGCGGCTTTTGATGATCTGCCTGCGGTATCCTAATCAGCAACAGTCGATCAGGAATATTCTTGCATTGACATTTACCAACAAAGCAGCTAATGAAATGAAGGAAAGAATTCTCACATGGCTTGGGAATTTTTCGGCAGATGATTTTGTAGAAAACGGGGATCTGAAAAACATCCAAAAGGCATTTGAGCAGGAAGGCATAAGGATTACCATTGACGAGCTTCATCTCCGCGCAAAAAAGCTGCTGGATTATGTTCTTCATAATTATTCCACGCTTAACATCGGAACCATAGACCGTTTCAACTCCAGACTGGTGAGAAGCTTTTCTTATGAGCTGGGACTGGCTAAAAATTTTAATCTTGAAATTGAAGCGGAACCTTTCCTTATTGAAGCTGTTGATAAAATGCTTGACCAAATTGGGGAAAATGAAGTGATTTCCGAGTCGTTTATGGATTATGTGGATTACAGCCTGGAGAATAATGAAAGGATTAATTTAAATAAAAACCTGTATGATTCGGCTAAGGAGTTCGTAAAAGATATCCATTATGAACATCTGAAAAACAATAAGGATTTCGACAGTACAAATTACGAAAACATTAAAAATACGCTTCGTAAAGAAATTGTATTTAATAAAAAAAAGTCTGCTGAGCTTGCTGCAAAGTCCATCGAACTGTTCAGATCAAGGAATATTGAGATTGAAGATTTTGCGCAGGGCAAAAACGGAATCGGTGGTTTTTTCACCAAAGTTTTAGATTTTTATGAGCAGAAAAGAATTGGTTTTCCTTTTCCGACGACCGCAGAGGAATCGGTGGTAAATAATTACCGTAAAGGCGCTTCTGCAAAATCAAAAAACAAAGAGGCCGACATTCTTGAAATCCTTGATCAGCTTCTGGAAAACAGAATGCAGCTCATTCTTCTATATATTGAAACGCAGAAAAAGGAAAAAATTCTTTCTGCACTGCTCCCGCTGAAAGTAAATAAAGATATTCAGGACGAGCTGAGAAAGATCGAACAGGAAAATGATCTTGTGCTATTGAGCAAATTCAATATCCTGATCAATGAAAATCTTAAGAACGAACCTTCTGCTTTTATTTATGAAAAAGTAGGCTCGCAGTTTCAGCATTATTTTTTCGATGAATTCCAGGATACTTCCGAACTTCAGTGGCAGAATTTTCTACCGTTGCGAGATCATTCCATTTCTATTGAAAACACTTCTTTTACGCTCGTAGGAGATCCTAAGCAGAGTATTTACCGTTTCCGGGGCGGAGAAAGCAAACTGATGCTTGATATCATCAACAAAAAAGAAATCACTCCCAAAGAAGCTGAGCTTCTGGTACTGAAAGACAACTGGCGGAGCGCCAAAAATATAGTCCGGTTCAATAATGATCTGTACCGTTTTCATTCTGATATTTTAGAAGAAGAGCATAAAAATATTTTCGGAACAGATGCAGAACAGACTCCCAGATCTTCCATTGAAGGGCGTGTTAAAGTCAATCTAATTGAAAATCTTACGAACGAAGATTTTTACAGTGATACTTCCGAAAGAATGCGGAAAGATATTCAGGAAAGCCTGGACAATGGCTTTCGATTTTCGGACATTACTATTCTTTGCCGCGGTAACTTTGATATTTTCAGCTATTCCCAGAAATTAGGAAATCTGAAGGTAAATTATAAAGGTGAAGAAACGAATATTAAAACCATTTCCGATAAAGGGTTAACCCTGGAACTTTCCAATACGCTGAAAGCCGTTATCGAATTTCTGAAATGGGAGGTCAATCCGAAGAACAGACCCAACCTGATCATGATGATGTATTATCTGAATCAGCTGGGAAGAATTCATATGGCGGATTTTACCCTGGAAATGAAGGAAATTCTTGATCTTAGTTCACATGAAGATATTTTAGATTTTATCCAGAACAGGTATGCCTTAAAGCTTAAACAGGATCATTTTCCGAGATTTAATCTTTATAATTTTGTAGAATATTACATCAATGAATTTTCTGTTGAAAATAAGGAGACGGATTTCCTGCTGAACTTTCTGGAAATGCTTTTTAATTTTACTCAAAATGCCGGTGCAAGTACAAAGGAATTCCTTAAATACTGGGACGAAGAGGCTTCAGCCTACACCATTCAGGCATCTGAGAATATTGATGCAGTTCAGATCATGACCATTCATAAAGCTAAAGGTCTCGAATTTCCTATTGTTTTTATCCCGATGATGAATAAAAACCGCGATGCCGAGTTCACCAACTGGTTTGAAACGTCAAACGACACCCCGCTGAAGTCGGTCAACATCAACCAATTCAGTAAGAACCTGGAAATTTACGATGAGGAAATTGGAAAATTCAACAGACAAAATTCGTATAAAAATTTTGTCGACCGCCTCTGCCTGCAGTATGTAGCGACAACACGTCCTGTGGAACAGCTGTTTTTTTATATTCAAAAGGCTAATAAAACGTCTAATAATCTTGAGCTGCTTGAGTTTCTTCAGTCAAAAAATCCGGAAAATCTTGATGAATTTGATCTGTACCAGGTTACTCCTGAAATCGTAAAGAAACAATCAAAGGAGAAAGTTTCATCTTTTAAAACCAAAGATATCCGGGTTCTGAAAAATATCAGCGAAAGCAATACTTCGATCAAGATTGCCACTCCGTCAAAAAATTACCAGGTAAGAAATGAGAAAGTGAGAATCGGGCTTTTCGTGCATGAGCTTTTGTCACAGATCAACACCGCGAAAGACATTCCTAAAGTACTGGAATGCTATATTCTGGAAGGTCAGATAACGCTTGAAGAAAGCCGTACGATACAAGCTAATCTGGAGAATATCATAAAAACGCATGCCGAATTTTTTGATGAAAAATGGGAAGTTATCACTGAAAAAGATATCATGATTTCGGAAAATGGTGAAAGCAGGGTATACCGCCCCGACCGTATGCTGAAAAGTGAGGAGGGATATATTATTGTTGATTTTAAAACAGGAGAAGAATCTTCTAAAGATGAGCGCCAGATTGAGAATTATAAAAATATTCTGGAAAAACTTGGGAAAAAGGTATTGAAGACAAGATTGATTTATTTGTAATGCCTGCTTTTATAAGGAAATATCATATTTATATTTGGCCCGTACTTATTGCGGCATTGATGATTTATGATAATCAGGAACGGAAATTATATGCTAAGCTTTTTAAATCAGAAGGAATCTGTACTGTTGGTAAATAAATGAAGTTAAGTGATACGGAAGAGACACTGGCTATGATTTTGTTTATACATTTAAAAGCAACAAAATATATCATTCCAAAACCGACATCGGAAGTTTAAATTGGAATGATGCTCAAATGCTCAAAGGCAAAAAGTTCTTAGCTATTTATTTGAGAAATATTCATATAAATAGAATTTACGCATCGATCCTGTTTCAAAAGATCTTAGAAATAAGATACTTATAGATTATATGTCCGGAAATCCACAAGTTTTACAGAAACTGTAAGTAATCCCTTCTTCCGGATGATTTGGGAAAATTACTTTCAAAAAGTTTCGCTTGCGGTAATTAACTATTGAAGTTTTTTTGATTTAATGGGCCGATTTGTGAGGTATACCATAAATGTAATTGAAAGTTTTCGAATCATAATGCTTCTATTTTTTGTATGGATAAGTTTTATAAGCGAGTATGCCGAAAAGTAAAAATACAACTATCTTTCCAGTTAATAATCCCTTATTGTAACTATTTAAATCTCCGGACCTTATAAATAAAATAGCTATTATTGTATAGAATAAATAAATGAGAATAATTGTGCAAAAAAAAAGAGCATTTTTTTCATTCATATATAAATTTAAGGCTGTCTAAAAAGTTAAATAATCTTTAAAATACTAAACTGTAAATCGTAATGGTATTTTAAAGCAAATTTTTAAACAGCCCAATGATTTTACTTTGTTACAGTTGTTACAGTTGGAGTGTATATGCCAAATGTTATTGCAGCAATCAGACCATTAACAAAAGTTTGCTTTGTTTCTACCGTATAATTTTCAGCGTCACCAGCCATAGCTTTCGAGTCGGATATGCTTACCGGAGCCAACCCCTCAATTAAATAGTGGTTCCATTTTGTAACCTTCTGATTACCCTGTGCCCCTTTGCCCACAACTGTTGTATAAGAAAAACAAGATGTTAAGAAGAATGCTGTTGTACAAGCAACTGTCATCATTTTAAGTGTTTTTTTCATTGTAGAATAAATTTTCAATCGATTTTTTATTACAATTTTCATACCAAAACCCTCGTTTAAAACTTGAAATCCAAACAGTTAATAACAAAATTATCAATACTTAGCAAAAGAATATGTATAATACAGTTTCGGCGGCACCAAAGGTGCCG
>CAJYWN010000006.1 GCA_913778275.1 uncultured Chryseobacterium sp. | reverse complement strand
CAACAAACTTTTAAGAATTTGTTTCGGTGTGGTGAAAAACAAGACGGCTTATCAAGCAGATTATCAAAAAAACTTGAAAATTTTAACTTAGATAATTTGCATATGAACATAGAACATCAGGGCTAGGGCAGTGGTCATTCATTTCAATATCGGAATATCAAAATCATTGATTTTCAATAAATGATTCAAAAATTAAAATCTGCGTCATTTGCGAAATCAGCGGGAGTTAGAAAAAATCAAAATCCATCCTTCAGTATCCACCCACAAAAAAATTTTGCCCGTTCTAAAAAAATGTCTACCTTCGCTTCAACTTTAGGGGTGTCTGTTTACAACAGGCTGAGATTTTACCCTTTGAACCTGATTTCTAGATCATACTAGCGTAGGGAAAAGTGAAATGACTTTTGCTGTACATTCCATTGTACAATAATGGGCATTCCTAAAGTATACATAAAAATTTAGGAATGGAGCTCACAATCAACCACACCGTACGAACTTTTGAAACACTTCCGCAAACCCTGGAAGCATTAATGGCTATGGAAATTCCTCAAAAACGGAAAGGCATCGCCGTAGCACTCAACAACCGTATCATTCCGCAGTCATCCTGGTCGGAAACATTCCTCAACAATAAAGATTCAATTTTAATTATCACTGCCACACAGGGCGGTTAATTCCAAATACAATTATTTATGGCTCATAACATCACCCGTTCGCCGTTTCCGAACTCAAAAAAAATCTATGTTGAAGGAAAAATACATCCGATCAATGTGGCGATGCGCGAAATAGAACTAAGTCCCACGAAACTTTCCAACGGAGCATTAGAACACAATCCACCGGTTACTGTTTACGATACATCAGGACCCTACACCGACGAAAACTCAGAAATCAATATCGAAAAAGGACTCCCGAGAATCCGCGAACAATGGATCTTAGACAGAAATGACGTGGAAATTCTGGACGGAATTACATCAGAGTACGGAAAAGCCCGTCTTTCAGATTCAAAATTAGATGAACTGCGATTTTCGTACAACCATAAACCCAAAGTGGCAAAAGAAGGCAGAGAAGTTACCCAGTTGTATTACGCAAAACAGGGCATCATCACTCCAGAAATGGAATATATTGCGATCAGGGAAAACCAGAGAATAGAACAGCTCGATACTGTTTCAAAAGAAATGGCTTTTCAGCATCAGGGAAATAGTTTTGGTGCAAAAACCCCAAAAAATAAAATTACTCCCGAATTTGTAAGAGACGAAATTGCAGCCGGAAGAGCAATTATTCCCAACAATATCAATCATCCTGAAAGCGAACCCATGATTATAGGAAGAAATTTCCTGGTTAAAATAAATGCCAACATCGGAAACAGCGCTGTTTCATCAAGCATTGAGGAAGAAGTCGAAAAAGCAGTCTGGGCTTGTCGATGGGGTGCAGACACAATCATGGACTTATCAACCGGGAAAAATATCCACGAAACCAGAGAATGGATCATCAGGAACAGTCCGGTTCCTATTGGAACGGTGCCCATTTATCAGGCATTGGAAAAAGTAAAAGGCGTTGCGGAAGATTTAACATGGGAGATTTTTAAAGATACGTTGATCGAACAGGCAGAGCAGGGCGTTTCTTACTTTACAATTCACGCCGGCGTTTTGCTGAGATATATTCATTTAACAGCAAAACGGGTAACAGGAATTGTTTCCAGAGGAGGTTCTATCATGGCAAAATGGTGCCTGTTTCACCATAAAGAAAACTTCTTATACACCCATTTTGAGGAGATCTGTGAAATCATGAAAAAATATGATGTTGCTTTTTCTCTGGGGGATGGCCTTCGTCCGGGTTCTATTGCCGATGCCAATGATGAAGCCCAGTTTGCAGAACTGGAAACTTTAGGAGAATTAACGAAAATCGCCTGGAAACATAATGTTCAGGTGATGATTGAAGGTCCAGGTCACGTTCCGATGCACATGATTAAAGAAAATATGGAGAAGCAGCTGGAAGTATGCGATGAAGCTCCGTTTTATACATTAGGACCTTTAACAACGGATATTGCTCCGGGTTACGACCACATCACTTCCGGGATCGGGGCGGCGATGATCGGCTGGTTCGGCTGTGCCATGTTGTGTTATGTAACCCCGAAAGAACATTTAGGCCTGCCTAATAAAGAGGATGTAAAAGTTGGAGTAATCACGTATAAATTGGCCGCTCATGCTGCAGATTTAGCGAAAGGACATCCCGGAGCGCAATACAGAGACAATGCCTTAAGCAAAGCCAGATTTGAATTCCGATGGGAAGATCAGTTCAACCTTTCCTTGGATCCTGAAACCGCAAGGTCTTACCATGATGAAACGCTTCCGGCAGACGGAGCGAAAGTAGCGCATTTCTGCTCAATGTGCGGGCCGAAATTCTGCTCCATGAAAATAACACAGGAAATCCGTGAGTCGGCAGAAAAAGGAATGCTGGATAAATCGCAGGAGTTCATCGAAAAAGGGAAAGAAATTTATATATGATCATCATTATCACTCCCGAAGAAATTGTTCAAAATGAGATTGAAGTCATCAATGAATTATTTCAGGAAGGCTTGGATTTGCTTCACATCAGAAAACCTTTCATCAGTTCTCAAGAAATGATGGATTTTATCCGAAAGATCAATGCTGAATTCCATCATCGGTTGGTTTTACACAGTCATTATAATGTGGCAGGAAATTTTAATATCTCAAGATTTCATTTCAGGGAAATTGACAGGCAGAATAATATGTTTTCATCTTTTACAGATAAAATAATTTCGACCTCTGTTCATGATATTGAAGTTTTTAATGAATTAAGTGAAGAATGGAACTATGCCTTTATCAGTCCGGTTTTTCCAAGTATTTCAAAAAAAGGATATGGTGAAAATTCAAGTGTTTTAAATGACATTAAAAATCGAAATAATTCAAATGTAAAACTGATCGCTTTGGGAGGAATTGATGATAATAATATCAATGAAGTGTTAAACAGTAATGCAGACGGAGTAGCTTTATTGGGCGCAATTTGGAAGAGTGATAACCCTTTACAAATTTTTAGAAAATGCAGGCAGAACGTCCTTTTGTAATGAGTATAGCCGGCTTCGATCCGAGTGGTGGAGCGGGTGTATTGGCGGATATTAAAACATTTGAACAGTTAAAAGTTAATGGATTGGCTGTTTGTACGGCAATGACGTTACAGACAGAATCGCAATGCCTGAGTTTGGAATGGCAGTCTTTAGAGGAAATTGTAAATTCCATTCATGTTTTAATGAAAAAATATGAGGTGAAAGCGGTAAAAATAGGGGTGATAAAAGACGCAGAATTTTTAAATGAAATTGTTAAAACCATTGCATTCAATAATCCCGAAGCTAAAATTATCTGGGACCCTGTATTGAAAAGCACCTCCGAATTTTCTTTTTTTGATCTTAGTACCATTTCACAATTAAAATATATAATCCAGCAGATTACTTTAATCACCCCAAATTATAATGAATACAATATTTTGAAAGAAGAAGGCCTTTTTGAAAAACCGGAAAATTTATGTTCCATATTAATGAAAGGCGGCCACCGGGAAGAAAAGATCGGAACAGATATTTTGATGGAAAACGGGAAAAAAATTTCGATTGAACCCAAAAATACCGCCTCCGAATTTTATCCGAAACACGGTTCGGGTTGTGTGCTTTCTTCCGCGATTACAAGTTATTTAGCTTTAGGAGAACATCTGGAACAAGCCTGCCACAGAGGAAAAATTTACATCGAAAAATTTTTAGCAAGCAATCCAACATTGGTAGGGCACCATTCTTAAAATTAGTATTAACGCTTTGTAGTGTTGTTAAGTGAACGTATTTGAGAACTTAAAAACACTTAGTAGTCAAAAAAATCTTTGCGCTCCTGGCGTTTAAAAAATAAATGGAAAAATTACAATACATCTCTCAGGGAATAACAAGAGAAGAGCAGGAAACCAATATCCGAAAAGTACTCGACAACGGCGTAAAATGGATTCAGGTTCGCTGGAAAAATGCTCCCGAAAAAGATTTTATTAAGCTTTGCGAAATTTCAAAAAAATTATGTGCAGATTATCGAACGGTTTGCATCATTAATGATCATGTTCATATTGCCAGGGAAATGGATGCGGATGGTGTTCATTTAGGGCTCAATGATATGTCGGTTGAAACGGCGAGACATCTGCTGGGAGAAGATAAAATCATCGGCGGAACGGCCAATACATTTCAGGATGTCCTGCAGCGAATGATAGAACCCTGCAATTATATCGGGCTTGGTCCGCTCAGATTTACAACAACCAAGGAACAGCTGAGTCCGGTCTTAGGATTCAGAGGATATCAGAATGTTGTACAGGAATTAAAAGAAAAGTCATTGGGAATCCCTAAAATTTTTGCCATTGGCGGCGTACTACTGAATGATATAGAATTATTACAGCAAATCGGAATCTACGGAGTAGCCGTTTCGGGACAGATTACAGGACAACCGTCCATTATCACTAAATTTAAAACAGCATTACAATGAATAATCAAAAATTGACAATTGCAGACAGAACCTTTAAATCAAGATTGTTTCTGGGAACGGGAAAATTCGGAAATCTTTCTGAAATGACGGATTCCATCGTTGCATCAGAAAGTGAACTGGTAACGATGGCTTTGAAAAGAATTGATTCCCATTCTCCGGAAGATGATATTTTAATAGCTTTAAAACCCACAAAATCTCATCTTTTACCGAATACTTCCGGAGCGAGGACAGCAAAAGAAGCGGTGTTGGCAGCACAATTAGCCAGAGAAGCCTTAGAAACGAACTGGGTAAAACTGGAAATTCATCCCGATCCGAAATACCTTCTTCCTGATCCCATCGAAACATTATATGCCACAGAAGAGCTTGCAAAATTAGGATTTGTCGTGATGCCTTACATTCATGCCGACCCGGTTTTATGCAAACGCCTCGAAGATGCAGGAACAGCAGTGGTAATGCCTCTGGGAGCACCTATTGGAACGAATAAAGGATTGAAGACGCTGGACTTTTTAGAAATTATTATCAGTCAGAGCAATGTTCCTGTTGTGGTTGATGCGGGAATCGGGGCACCTTCTGACGCGGCGAAAGCGATGGAAATGGGAGCAGATGCGGTTTTGGTGAATACAGCTATTGCGGTGGCGCAGAATCCTGTTAGCATGGCGTTGGCTTTTAAAGAAGGTGTGATTGCGGGAAGAAGAGCTTTTGAATCCGGCTTAGGAGCCATTTCAAACCATGCAGAAGCCTCAAGTCCCTTAACATCTTTTCTTTTTGATTAAAATATAAAAGAGTCCCGAAGGGACGACTTAATAGAGGACAGGATGAAGTCCTGTCAAACAGTAATATTTGATCTGTTTGATTAAATAATTTTTATACGAATAAAGAGTCCCGAAGGGACGACCTAAAAAAGGATACGATAGAATGTATTTCTATCACATAAAAGTATTCAATCTGTTTGATCAATAATTTTGTACAAATAGAAGTCCCGAAGGGACATTTAAAAAAGCACATGATGAAGTCCTGTCAAACATAGCATTCAATTCGGTTTTTTTAATAAATTTTATACAAATAGAAGTAAAAAAGGACAGGATGTAATCCTATCAAAAAATAACATTCAGATTAAGCTAAGATGAAGAGTTTTAAAGATTTTTTTGAAATATATCAATGGGATGATATAAAAGCAAGGCTTGAAAGAGTAACGGTAAATGATGTTGAAAAAAGCCTTCAGAAAAAGAATAAAACCTTGGAAGATTTTTTAAATTTTCTATCACCCGTTGCTGCTGAAAAACTGGAAGTAATGGCAAAAATGACGCAGCAAATGACCCAAAAACGTTTTGGGAAGACCATTCAGCTGTATGCGCCATTGTATCTGAGTAATGAATGTCAGAACATCTGTACGTATTGCGGTTTTAGTCTGGATAACTCCATTAAAAGAAAAACGCTTTCCGAGACCGAACTGATGGTTGAAGCTACCGTTTTGAGATCAATGGGCGTAAATCATGTTTTGCTGGTAAGCGGGGAGGCCAATAAAACGGTCGGAATTGATTATTTTCTGAATGCCATACAGCTTTTAAACCCACATTTTGCCAATATTTCGATTGAAGTTCAGCCCTTATCGGAAAAAGAATACCGGAAGCTTCATGAAGCAGGGGTGAATGCGGTTTTAGTTTATCAGGAAACCTACCATAAGGAAGTATATAAAGAATACCATCCGAAAGGCAAGAAATCGAATTTTAATTTCAGGCTGGAAACACCGGACAGAATCGGGAATTCAGGGATTCATAAAATTGGATTAGGTGTTTTGCTTGGGCTGGAAGATTGGCGGGTAGATAGTTTTTTTAATGCATTGCACATTGATTATCTTCAGAAAAATTATTGGAAAAGCAGGTATTCCGTTTCATTTCCGAGGCTGCGGCCGGCTGAAGGTATTATAGAGCCGAATTTCGTTATGTCCGACAGAGATTTATTACAATTAATCTGTGCTTACAGAATCTGGAATGAAGATCTGGAAATCTCTATTTCCACGAGAGAAAATGAAAAGTTCAGAAATAATATCATTTCTTTGGGCGCAACAGCGATGAGTGCTGCATCTAAAACCAATCCTGGAGGCTATGCGGTAGATAAAGAATCGCTGGAACAGTTTGAAACCAGTGACGAAAGAAGTATGGAGGAGATTAAAAATATTATCAGAAAAGCAGGCTACGATCCGGTAATGAAAGACTGGGATGCTGTTTACAGCGGAATTTAAAAATTGAAAACTATTTTAATAACTGCAAAGACTTAAAAATAGTTATCATCTGCTGAATATAAACTGAAAGTGTACGAAGGTAGTTCAGCCTTTGCGAACGAAAAAATATTCAGAATAATTTAAAAACTACCTTGTGTTCTCTATGTTAAAAACAATAAATTGGTAATGAAAAGCGAAGACATTTTTGCCCGCTACAGCCGACAGATTTTTATTGAAGAAATCGGCCTGGAAGGTCAGCGGAAAATAACGGATGCTAAAGTGTTGGTGATTGGAGCAGGAGGTTTGGGAAGCCCGGTCATCCAATATCTTGCTGCGGCAGGAGTCGGAACATTGGGCGTTGCAGATTTTGATCAGGTGGAACTGCATAATTTAAACCGACAGATCATTCATAATGAAAATACGGTTGGCATTTCTAAAGTAAAAAGTGCTGAAACATTTGTCAGGAACTTGAATCATCAGATCACATTCATTAGCATTGAGGATAAAATTGATGAATCCAACGCAGAAAAAATAATTTACGGATTTGACGTCATTGTTGATGGTTCCGATACTTTTAAAACGAGATATCTGATTAATGACGTCTGCGTAAAGCTTGAAAAACCTTTGGTGTATGGAAGCATTCTCGGCTTTTCCGGTCAGGTCGCGATTTTTAATTATAATGGAAGCAAAAATTTAAGAGATATTTTTCCCGAACCGCCTTTTGATGAACATCTTCCGGATTGTGACAGTTTAGGCGTGCTGGGTGCTTTGCCCGGAATTGTTGGAAGCATGATGGCGAATTTAACGTTGAAAATAATCATAGACTTACCTTTGCCGCTGAATCAATTAACCCTGATTGATACGTTGAACTGGCGTTTTCAAACTATTGATTTTTAGCGCGGATAACTTTAATATTTCACGGATGTCACAGATTAGCATTTTTTCTAAGTTTTGGCTAAAGCCTTTCTTTTGGACATAAAAAAGCGGACTAAAGTCCGCTCCTATTGATAAACACCAAATTAAGTAAAATATTGGTGGAAGATATTCATGTTAAAACTATTGTCCCTGCTGCATCACGCCGCCATTTTCCTCTTTTTTCGTTTGATTCAGGATGTTGGCATCTTCTTTGGCCAATTTATTTTTTGTTGGGATTTTATAATTTACAGATAATCCGAAATTTCGCGTATCGTACTTACTTCTCAGGAAAACAGATTCGCCGGAAGGCGGATTGGAACGCACCTGCATCACCTGCCCGTTGAAAATATCATTTGCAAAAACAGAAACCGTAAGACGGTTATCCATAAACTTTTTTGTTAATGTAAGATCAAAAGAATTGTTGAAAGGCTTTTCCGCTGTGAAATAGAAATATCCTGCTTTTGGTGTCAGGTAACTGTAATTTGCGGTCAGTTTAATTTCTTTCGGTAAAATGATCTGCGTCATCACATTGAAAATCCAAAAGCCTTTATTGTTCAGATTGTCAATGTCATGTTTCTGATACCCTGCGTAAATATACATGAAATTGATTTTATCAGGGTTAAAATTAAATTTCATGATCTCGCTTAAGGGTTTGCTGAAGATCATAAAAGGAACCGGCAGTCCGACATTGAAATTATGAATTTTCATGTCTGAAATATTGATCTGTTCGTTAAATAGATTCCTGCCGTTTTTCCTGATGATCTGTGCCACCTGATTTTTTGCCGAACTTACACTGTAACCGATAAATGCATAATCGAAAGCGGAAATCTTCAGTTCATAATTGTCGAAAATTGTAGGCTGAAGGTTAGGGTTACCGGTAACCTGCGTATTTGGCCCCTGAAATGTTGTGTTGTTCGGGTTTAGGGCAGAAATACTCGGTAAGTTGATCTTTTTATTATAATTCGCCGCTACATAGACCTGATTCATCAGATTGTACTGAACACTTGCATTCGGAAATATTTTAAACTTGTTAAATGGAATCAGATCCGCTTCAATAAGGTTATCTGTTTGATTGTAATATCTCGTAACACCGGAAATGTCATAGTTTTCAGCACGGGTTCCCAATATGAAATCAAATTTCTTGAGCTTAGCCTGGAACTCAAGGTAAGTGGCAGTAGTTTGTCTTGTATAATCCAGATTGGTAATTCCTTTGCTTTCCGTATCAAAATTCTGATTTTCATATAAACCGCCCAAGCTTACTTTTCCGCCGTCCAAAATTTTTAACGGCTGAGAATAATCCACTTTAAAATTGGCAATGTTCATATCGGATTTGTTGTTCAGCTTATTGGAAAAAGGTATCCTGGGACTTTCTTCCTCAGGGTTGATATAAGTGACATCTGTAAAAATATTATCCTGAATAAATTTACTGTCGGATTTTGTAAACCCAAATTGGAAATCCAGTTTTTGAGCTTTATCCGTAAAACGTTTCTGATAGGTTACAACAGCTTCCTGTCTTAAGTTATTCGTGTGAGCCGCATCAAAAGATGAGAAGTTGCCCTCCCGGATAATATTAGGATTTAGATAATAAGGAAGATCGGCAAGCCCGCTGCTGGACGTATAGTTATCATTGTTGTTATGGTAAATATCATAGTTCACCAAAAGCCTGTCCTGCCCAAGATCAAAAGTAAGCCCTGATTTAGCAAAATATCCTCGTCCGATCCTGTCCGTATTGCTTAACATCAAATAGTCCTGATTGGTATTCAGCATACTTTCACGGTAATTCTGGCCTACATTTAACTGCCATCCGAAGATCTTATTTCTTGCATTAAGATTTAATGAGTTGCTCGTTCTGCTTCTGAATTGATCATAATTTGTAAATGAGTAATTTCCGGAATAGGTTGCTGTTAAATATTTATTCGCATTCTTATTCGTGATAATATTCATGATAGCTCCTCCGGAAGTGGCAGGAAATTCGGCGCCGGGCTGGGTAATAACTTCAATTCTGTCCACGGAATTGGCAGGCATGCCTTCCAGAAAAGAGTTCAGCTCGTTGGAAGTAATATTTAAAGGTCTTCCGTTGAGGTACACATCCAAAACTTTTCCCTGATACATCATTCCTGCAATATCAGTTGAAACGAGCCCCGGAAGTTTCTTAATACCTTCCAGAACATTTCCGTTATTCAACTGAGGCTGTTCTGAGAAATCGAAGATCGTGCGGTCAGCTTTTTGCTCAACGGCTTTTTTAGTTTTAGTAATTGTAACCCCTTCAATTTGTTTTTCTTTTACCTGGCTGTTAGCCTTTTCCTGGGCGAAAATCAATACCGTACTAAGAATTGATAAAGCAGTTATTGTTTTTTTCATAATGTTTTTCTACTATCAGGTTAGACGAAGTAAATTCAGTTTTGTTACATAAAATGATTATTGATATTAGATTGTTAAGTAAAGCAGGTTCAAAATTATTCTTTAAAAGTAATTTTTGAAACCTTTTTTAGGCAAACCCACATATTGCACGATTACATTATTTTATCGGGATAAAATTGATGTTTATCGATTATGGAAGCAAACTTTCATCTTTAGCTGTACATTTGTATATGAAACTGAAACAGCTTACCTATTTGCATATTTTTTTCTGGATTGTATATATTCTGGCAGCCATTGTTTTCCCCGGGATAAGCGGCGGTTTCAGCAACCTGGTATTTGATCTTACTTTCTTCGCCATCAGCTTCGCATGCTTTTATATCAACTATTTTTTTATTGTTCCCCGTTTCTTTCACAGTGATAAAATGTACCAGTCCGTTTTTGCATTTGTTATCAGCATCAGTTTGTTTGTGGTGATGCGGTATTTAGTAGAAGAATGGTTTCTGCCTGCTTTTTTCGGGATCAGAAATTATCCGGAGGGAACATCTTTCAGCTATTATTTCTTCGACAATATATTTTACAGCAGTACCACGATTTTTATCAGTACCGCATTTTGGTTCTTCAAATATTTCATCATCGCCGAGATGGAAAAAGCGGAGATGGAAAAAGCAAAGAAAAATGCCGAACTGCAGGCTTTAAAAACACAGATCAACCCTCATTTTATTTTTAATACCCTAAATAACATTTATTCTCTAGTATATCAAAACTCTGAAAAAGCTTTGCCGGCAATTGAAGAGCTAAGTGAACTGTTGAGGTACAGCACAAAAGACCTTTCGGAAGATACCATCCCGCTGCATAAAGAAATAGGATATATCACCAGTTTAACCGCTCTTGAAAAGCTGAGGATCCGAAACCCTGAATTATTGATTTTTGATAAAAACATAGCTTATCCTGAACTCAAAATATCACCGATGATTCTAGTTCCGTTTGTCGAAAATGCCTTCAAACACGGCGATTTCCTCGATAAAGGGTTCAACATGAAAATTTCCGATGAGAATAAGATAGTACACTTCTGTCTTTTAAATTATAAAAAAGAAAAGATAAAAGATCAGGTATCAGGAATTGGTATTGAAAATGTGAGAAAAAGACTGGAAATTTTATATCCACAACAATATATGCTTACTATTAATGACTCGGAACAGGAATTTGTAGTAGATTTAAAAATTGATTTAAGAGATGAAACCCATTAAATGTATTATTGTTGATGATGAGCCGCTTGCCATCTCTTTGCTGGAAAATTATATTCGTGAAATTCCTTTTCTCGGGTTGGTCTTTTCCGCTGAAAATCCCATTAAAGCGTTGGAATATATTCAGAACAATGAGGCTGATCTTGTGTTTCTGGATATCCAGATGCCGGAACTGTCCGGAATTAATTTCATGAAAATCCTTGGTGATAAGGTGAAATATATTTTAACGACAGCTTATGCCGAATACGCTTTGGAAGGCTATGAACATCATATTGTAGATTATCTCTTAAAACCCGTTTCATTTGAACGCTTTATGAAAAGTGTTGAGAAAGCCAGGGAGCGATTTTCATTTGCCGGACAGGAGCAAAAACATTTTTTTGTAAAATCTTCCGGGCGGCAGCACAGGATTTGTTTTGAAGATATTTTATACATTGAGAGCATCAGAGATTATGTTAATATCAGAACTGAAGAACAGGAGTTCATCGTTTTAGATACTCTGAAATCAATGGAACAGCAGCTTCCCGAAAGTTCCTTCATACGGATTCACAAATCGTTTATTGTTAATCTTAATCAGATCAAAAATGTCGGGACTAAAAAAGTCATCATTCATCCGGAACATGAAATCCCGATAGGAGAGAATTATAGGATCAGTTTTCTAAACCGCATCAAGTAAAAAAGCAGCTTCAATGGAAGCTGCTTTTTCTATTATTAATTAAATCTAACAATTAATTTTCTTGTTGCTTAATCAGATTAAGTGCAGAACCAGCCTTAAACCAATCGATCTGCTGATCGTTGTAGGTATGGTTTGCCATGATGATGTCTTTTGTTCCGTCTGCGTGAACGAATTCTAAAGTAAGCTGTTTCCCGGGAGCAAATTGCTCAAGATCAAGGAAATTAACCGTATCATCTTCCTGAATTTTGTCATAATCGGCTTCATTAGCAAATGTTAATCCTAACATCCCTTGTTTTTTAAGGTTGGTTTCATGGATTCTTGCGAATGATTTAACCAATACTGCTTTTACGCCAAGGTGTCTTGGTTCCATCGCAGCATGCTCTCTTGAAGAACCTTCCCCGTAATTCTGGTCACCCACAACAATTGAAGGAATTCCTGCAGCTTTATATGCTCTCTGTACAGCAGGCACTTCACCGTATTCTCCGGTAAGCTGGTTTTTCACCTTGTTGGTTTCCATATTATAAGCGTTTACCGCTCCGATCAGCATGTTATTGGAAATGTTATCCAGGTGGCCTCTGTATTTTAACCATGGTCCTGCCATAGAGATGTGGTCGGTTGTACATTTTCCGAATGCCTTGATCAAAACTTTAGCACCAGAGATGTTTTTACCATCCCAAGCCGGGAACTCTTCCAACAATTGAAGTCTGTCTGAAGTAGGGCTTACGTTGACCACAACGTGAGAACCGTCTTCAGATGGAGCTTGGTATCCGTTGTCTTCCACAGCGAAACCTTTTGATGGCAATTCGGAACCTTTTGGCTCGTCTAATTTAATCTGCTCACCAGCTTCGTTGGTTAAAGTATCTGTAATCGGGTTAAAATCTAATCTTCCGGAAATCGCAACCGCAGCAACCATTTCAGGAGAAGCTACGAATGCGTGTGTATTCGGGTTACCATCTGCTCTTTTCGCGAAGTTTCTGTTGAAAGAGTGAATGATTGAGTTTTTCTCTCCTTTTTCAGCACCTTCTCTATCCCATTGTCCGATACATGGTCCGCAGGCATTGGTAAAAATTCTTGCGTTTTCAAATTTTCTGAAAGAATCAAGGAATCCGTCTCTTTCAGCGGTATATTTTACCTGTTCAGAACCTGGGTTGATCCCTAAAATTGCTTTAGGCTTCACCCCTTTAGCAACGGCATCTTCCACGATGGAAGCAGCTCTTGATAAATCTTCATAAGAAGAGTTGGTACAAGATCCGATCAAAGCCCATTCTACTTCTAAAGGCCATCCGTTAGCTTCCGCTTTTGCTCTGAATTCAGAAACAGGTGTTGCCAAATCCGGAGTGAAAGGCCCATTCAAGTGAGGGGTAAGTTCAGAAAGGTTGATTTCTATTAACTGGTCAAAATATTGTTCAGGGTTTGCATATACTTCAGCATCACCTGTTAAGTGTTCTGCAATTTGATCGGCTGCATCCACCACATCCTGTCTTCCTGTAGAAGCAAGATATCTTCTCATGGAATCATCATATCCGAAGGTAGAAGTTGTAGCACCGATTTCAGCACCCATGTTACAGATCGTTCCTTTTCCGGTTGCGGACAGAGACTCTGCTCCTTCACCGAAATATTCTACGATGCATCCTGTACCACCTTTTACGGTAAGGATCCCTGCAACTTTAAGGATAACATCTTTTGCGGAAGTCCATCCGGACATTTTTCCGGTAAGTTTTACCCCTATCAGCTTAGGCATTTTAAGTTCCCAGGCCATACCTGCCATTACGTCTACTGCATCAGCGCCTCCTACACCAATGGCAACCATTCCCAAACCTCCGGCGTTTACCGTGTGAGAATCGGTACCGATCATCATACCGCCAGGGAACGCATAGTTTTCCAACACTACCTGGTGAATGATTCCGGCTCCCGGCTTCCAGAAGCCGATTCCGTATTTATCGCAAACAGAACTCAAAAAATTGAAAACTTCCGAGTTTTTATTGATACCTTCCTGTAAATCTTTATCAGCACCTACCTTGGCCTGGATAAGGTGATCTGCGTGTGCTGTTGAAGGAACAGCTACTTTCGCTTTACCTGCCTGCATAAACTGCAACAGCGCCATCTGTGCGGTTGCATCCTGCATTGCTACTCTGTCCGGTGCAAAATCTACATAAGAATTTCCTCTCTCATACGCCTGTGTAGCATTTCCTTCCCAAAGGTGAGTGTATAATATTTTTTCTGATAATGTAAGAGGTTTTCCCACGGCCTGTCTTGCTGCTGCAATCCTTTCAGGGTAACGCTCATACACTTTTTTGATCATATCGATATCAAATGTCATATCTCAAAAATGTTTTAAAATTATCAAACAATTATAAATGTTCCCAAAATTACGAAATTTTAATATTTTATGGGAGCTATATTATTTAGATTCTTTATAAATATGAGTTTTATAATTTCTATTTTCCTTGTATTTTTGCAGGTAATATGGGTTTAAAAAAAATAATTCTGGTTCTGGCTGTATTGATTTCGGTTGCAGTTTTCCCGCAAAAATCATCTCGTAAGAAAGCACCTGTCAAAAAGAAGGCGGCAATTGTTAGACAAAACGATATTTTACCTGTTGTCAATCAGGATCTTCCGCTTCTGATTCCAAAGAAAAAAGACGGTAATTTCGGGTATGTCAATCAGAAAGGTAAGTTTATCATTCAGCCGGAATACCATATTGCTGTCTTTTTCTATGAAGACTGCAGCCTTCTTAATTCACCGAACGAAAAGCTGCGGAAATTCGGTACGGCAGAATATGCAACCGTAGAAAAAGATGAAATATCTTACAGGGTAGACAGAAAAGGGAAAAGGGTGTACCGTTTCCGCCAGGAAGATCTGGGAAAATGTGTTCATAAAGAATATGTTCAGCAGCTGTATCAGGCTTATGTTTTAAATGGCTTTTACGGGATCATTGAAAAAGCTACCTTTAAGGACCCTGCGGATTACAGGCAGTTTCAGATCTATCCTCAGTATGAATATCTCTTCATTCTGGAAGGCGATGATGTTGCCAATCCGATGATTGTTGCTTCAAAAAATAATAGGTTTGGCGTTATAGATGTCCACAACAGAGTAATCATTCCATTTGAATATAGTGATATCAAACGCAATTTCAGCTGGAAACTCGGTAAAATGTTTGATGTTTCAAAAGATGGAAAAAATTATTATTACATCGATTCTAATAATAATTCTTATTAATTACCCTTTGGAAAACGGGGCTTTTTTGTTTTAAACTTCTTTTAAGAAGGACGGTTTTAATTTTTGGGGTGTATCTGATAATTATTTTGTAATTTTGCGGCAGAAATAAAGGGGTGCTGTGATAAGCTGAGATTATACCCAATGAACCTGGAACGGGTAATGCCGTTTAGGGAAATTAAAATGTACCGATGATCAGTGTAACAATTATTGCTAGACTGTTCAATTAATAAAATTGTTACATTCATTTAATCCGCCCCTTTTATTCATTAAATGTTAAAATTTATAGAATGAAAGGATTATTTTTTTTAGGCCTCACCATAGGCTCGGTCGCCTTTATCCAGGCACAAAACACCGATTCCTTGAAAATAAAGGAAATTGAAGCCGTTAATTTCACCAAAAGACTTCCTGTTGCCAAAGAGATCATTAATGTTCAGAAAGACCTGGACAGCAGAAATCTCGGGCAGGATCTTCCGATTCTTTTAAAAAACCAGACTTCCGTTGTATCGACGTCAGACGCAGGAAATGGAGTAGGATATACGGGTTTTAGAATCAGAGGTGTTTCGGGAAGCGCGATTAATGTTATGATGAACGGTGTTCCTTATAATGATTCCGAAAGTCAGGGTACCTTCTTCGTCAATGTTCCGGATCTTACAAGTTCGGCTTCACAGATTTTAATTCAGAGAGGAGTTGGAACTTCCAACAACGGGGCCGCAGCATTCGGAGCGAGTGTAAATATTCTTTTAAAAGATCCTGAAGAAAAGTTTTATGTAAAAACAGACGGCAGCTACGGATCATTCGACACCTACAAATATTCTGCGGAAATCGGATCCGGAAAATTCTGGGGTAACCGACTGTCGGTAATGGGTAGATATACGCACATCAATTCGGACGGGTATATCGACAGAGCTTTTTCAAAGCTGCATTCTTATAATTTCACGGCTTTATATGAGGAAGGAAATACCAGAATCCGGTTGATGGCCTTCGGCGGAAAAGAGAAAACCTATCAAGCCTGGAACGGAATCGACCGAAAAACCTGGGAAACCGATCCGAAATTCAACTATTCAGGAGCAATTTACGATGCCAACTGGGAGAATATTGTAAGCTTTTACGATAACGAAACCGATAATTACCGACAAAACCATTACCAGTTGCTTTGGGAGCAGAAGTTTAATGATAAATGGAATCTGGAAACGACCGTACATTACACCAAAGGAAAAGGCTATTATGAAAATTATAAGCAGGGTGATCCATTCGCCAGATATAACTTACCTGATATTGGAGGTGAAGAATATTCGGACTTTATCAGAAAAAAATGGCTGAATAACGATTTCTACGGAATTGTCTCAACGCTTTACGGAAAACTGGGTCTCGTAGATTTGAACTTTGGGGCAGTGGCCAATCAGTATTACGGAAGACACTTCGGAAATGTAACAGGAGTTTTCGTTCCTCAGATTGATCAATACGAATACTACAGAAACCGCTCCGTGAAAAATGAAATGGCAGGTTTTGCAAAAGCATTGGTAAAGGTAAATGATTTCGAGTTTTTTTGGGATCTTCAGTTGAGAAATGTAGATTACGATACGAAAATCATTACATCCGGAGATGATGAAGGTGCCAATCTCGATAAAAACTGGCTGTTCTTCAATCCAAAAGCGGGAATCAATTACAAGATCAGCAACGGGAAAATCTTTATTTCCTACGCACATGCCCACCGCGAACCGAACCGCGACGACCTTCTGGCAAACAATGATGTCAAAGCAGAGAAACTCCACGATTTTGAAGCTGGTCTTGAAAGACAGTTTGGAGCCCTGTCTTTCACCGCCAATATTTATTACATGTATTATGTGAATCAGCTTGTTTTGAATGGTGAGCTGAATAATGTAGGAGCCTTCATCAGAACCAATTCCGGGAAAAGTTTCCGAAGCGGGATAGAATTAGGTGCGTTGGCTAAACTTTCAAAGCAATGGGAACTTAACGGTAATGTGAGTTTCAGCAACAACAGGAATTTAGATTTCAAAGTGGAAAATGAAAACGGCGTTCAGAATCTCGGAAACACGCAGATTTCTTTTTCTCCGGACGTCATCGCAAATCTTACCGTGAAATTCAACCCAAATAAAAATTTCCAGTTTGCCTTGATCAATCAATATGTAGGAAAACAGTATCTCGACAATTCGGAAGACAAAAATCTCCAACTGAACGATTATTTCCTGACTGATTTTAATGCACAATACCAATTCAAAATCAAAAACAACGACATCGCCCTTAAGCTTCTTGTTAACAATGTTTTTAACAGGAAATATGTGAACAACGGTGCGGTATGGGACGGAGAACCCTATTATTTTTCACAGGCCGGAACCAATTTTATGTTCGGCATCAGCTGGAAAATACAGTAACCAACAGACTATATTGAAATAATTATAGTAAAAAGTAAAGTTAGATTTTTAAGGCTGCTCCGGCGGCCTTTTTTATTAAAGCTTTTCAGTAATTATTTTTTTTCAGGAGCTTTTTCGCGCTTTCCGCACTCGCTATTTCTTTATCATCTGCGGCGCGGCTCCGCCGCGCCGCAGATGATAAAGAAATGAGCTCAGACAATTGCTTCAATCGCGGCTATGGTAGCAGTCAGCTGTTCATATTTTAGCCTGAACATTCATCAATAGGAGCGGGCTTTAGCCTGCTTTAGAAAAAGTAAACCATCGATTGGCTTTAGCCAAAGCTTATTTTAGGTGTCGCCTCACCATCAAGGAAAGATTTCTGGTTAAAAATGCATATTTAAACTTAATATTGAAAAATTCTTATATAACAAAAAGTCATGAAAAAGTCATAAATTTGCTGCCAAATGAATATTTCAGCTTACATTTTAGAATATTTGAAACAATTCGGAACCGTTAAGGTTCCTGATTTTGGGGTGTTTTCGCTTGAAAACTCCAAGGCTATTATCAATTCCGAAAACGGGAGCATCCTTCCTCCTGCCAGTAAAATTGTATATAATCCGGATTATAAAGTGAAATCTAATGAGCTTGCTGCTTTTATTGCCAGTCATAAACAAATGACATTAGAAGCGTCCAAAACAGATCTGCAGATCCAGACCGATTTCTGGAAAAAGAAACTGCAGGCAGATCAGATGCTGGAGATTCAGGGGCTTGGTACCATTTACATTGAAGAAGGCGAAACGCATTTCAAAGGAAACAGGCTCCAGTCGGATCATCCCGATTTTTACGGCCTTGAAGAAATTAAACTTTCAGATATTCATAATAACGAGTCTCAAAAAGCTGTAGCCGGAAATTCTGGAAAAGATTACCGTTTCAATAAATCAATTCTTTGGATTTTTCTTATCATCATTCCTGTCTTAGGAATTCTGTATGTAGCGTATACCCAGCAGGAGCTGCTTTTCGGCGAAAAGTCTTTCAGCAAAATCACCCCTTCTGTGCAAACCAGAACCCATAGGATTGAAAAAGATACGGCAAAAGCATACAAGATTAATCCGCAGGTAATACCATCAGATACCCTGAAAAAAGATACTGTGGCAAAGCAGAATATTCCGCCCGCAGCGCAAAAGCCGGTAAACAGTCCGGCTCCTACAAACTATACTAAGAAGAAATGGCAAAAATAAAGAAGGCGTCAGAATCACTGACGGTAATGACGAATATCGTGCTCCCCAATGATACCAATCAGCTGAGGAATCTTTTCGGAGGCGAGCTATTGGCAAGAATGGACAGATGTGCCTCTATATCAGCAACAAGGCACTGCGAGAGAAGAGTAGTAACAGCTTCCGTGAACCATGTTTCATTTGACCACCCGATTCCCGAAGGAGGTATTGTTGTAATGGAATCCAAAGTTTCCAGGGCATTTTCCACCTCAATGGAAATTTATGTGGACGTATGGCTGGACGATCCTATTAATCATAAAAAAATACAGACTAACAAAGGGATTTATACTTTTGTTGCGGTTGATGAATTCAACAGGCCTATCCCGATCCCTGAAATGGAACCCGAAACCGATCTCGAAAAAGAAAGATACGCTGCAGCACTGAGAAGAAAAGAGCTTTCACTCATCCTTTCCGGGAGAATGAAACCTTCTGAATCGATTGAACTTAAAAAGCTTTTCGGGGAAGAACCTAAATAATTTCTTTCAGCGAAAGACCACAAAAAATTACTGTAACGACCACAGATAGAACCGACAAAAATACCTGTCGGTTTTTTATTGCTGTTTCAGCAGAAGACTCTAAATAACCGCCGTTTTTTCCAAACATTTTTTCAGGAAAGAATATAGGCAGTGCTAAAAGGCATAATAGCAACATATTAAGGCCAACTTCAAGCCATAAAAAGTTCTTGCTTCCAAAACCGTCTGCTCCGTCTCCGGAATAGTGAATGGGAATAATTTCCTGTACGGAAGAAAACTGCACTGAAAGCACAAGAATATACACAAGAAGCAGCAATACGGAAATGCCGAAAATAATTTTAGGTAACTTCATAGAAAACTAAAAAATTCGATTTACAAAAGCCGTTTCTGAATCTTTGTAACTACCTTTGCAGAACAAATATAAAAAAATATTAACGTAATTTCGTTTGTGCCATTGTGCAAAACCATTAGTGTCATTAGTGTTTTAAAAATATAGCATGAAAATACTTCTTTTAGATAAAAACCACCCTCTGATTACCGAACAGCTTCTGGCTAAAAACTTTATTCTGGAAGAAGATTTTACCTCTTCCTATGATGAGGTCTGCCGTAAGATTGAAAACTATGACGGTATCATCATCCGAAGCAGAATTCCTTTAGACAAAAATTTTCTGGAACATGCCATAAATCTGAAATTCATTGCAAGAGTAGGGGCGGGCATGGAAAATATTGATATTCCTGTAGCGCAGAAATTGGGAATTCAGCTGATCAATTCTCCGGAAGGAAACCGTGATTCTGTAGCGGAGCACGTGGTAGGAATGTTGCTGATCCTTATGAACAGGCTTTTTATCGCATCTCAGGAAGTAAAAAACGGAATCTGGCTCAGGGAAGAAAACAGAGGTGATGAACTTTTGGGAAAAACGGTAGGCCTCATCGGATATGGGAATATGGGTAAAGCGACTGCTAAAAGACTCTCGGGTTTCGGATGTAACGTGATTTTCCATGATATTCTTCCTGGCCTTTCTGATGAATATGCTACTCAGGTCTCTCTGGATGAGCTTAAAGAAAGAGCAGAAGTTCTTAGTCTCCATATTCCTTTGACGGAAGAATCGTATTATCTTGTGGACGGCCCCTTTATTTCAGAAATGAAGAAGGACTTTTATTTCGTCAATACTGCCCGTGGAAAAAATGTGGAAACCAAAAGCCTTGTGAAAGCTATAAAATCCGGGAAAATAAGAGGAGCATGCCTTGATGTTCTGGAATACGAAAAATCTTCTTTTGAAAAGCTCGAAACCGAAAACGAAGATCTGCAGTTCCTGCTCGAATCCGATAAAGTGATCGTAACACCCCATATTGCAGGCTGGACAGTTCAAAGTAAAGAAAAACTAGCGCAGGTAATCGTTGATAAAATTCTTGCTCAGTTTTCAGATCATTTTCAGTCGATTCATTAATTAATAAATTTATGAAGCATAAATTACGAATTATTTTTATGTTAAATAATTCATAATTTATAATCAATATTTACTCATTATTTTCAGTTTTATTAAATTGCCGCTCATTTTGAAATTCATGAGGATGCGTAATCTTGTACTTATTATCACTGCCTGTGTGACTCTTTTTTCGTGTAAAAACAAAGCTGAAAATCAGGAAGCAGCCACTGAAAGCACCACCAATCTCCCGAATTACGGAAACGTAGATTTAAGTAAAGTTTTTACGAAAGAAGACAGCCAGATTCCGGATAAAGCATCCCTTTCACGATATATCGATCAGTATTATAAAAGAGTATGGGAAAGAGGCAATCTCAGCGGTGGAATTCTTGTGGCCAAAGGCGACGATATTCTGTATGAAAATTACAGGGGTTTTGCAAGAGAGGGTAATCAGAATCCTATTGACAGAAATACTCCGCTTCATGTTGCTTCGGTATCAAAAACTCTTACGGCAATGGCAATGCTCAAGCTGGTAGAAGCCGGTAAAATAAATCTCGACGATCATCTTACGAAGTTTTTCCCGGGATTTCCTTATCCGGATGTTACCGTTAAAACATTACTTGATCAGAGAAGCGGCCTCCCGAAATATGAGTATTTTATCACCAAAATACAGCCGGCCCCTGCTGAACTTTCCAAAGCATTCATCACGAATCAGGATATTTTAAATATGATCATTAAGTACAAGCCGGATCTTGCCAGAGATACAGATACGGGATTCATGTATTGCAATACCAATTTTGCCATGCTTGCGCTGCTGATTGAAAAGGTTACCAACACTCCTTTTCCGCAGGCCATGAAAGAAATGGTTTTTGATCCACTTAAAATGAAAAATACGTTTATCTTTCAGGAAAAAGATATTTCCACTGCCTCACAGTCATTTTATTACGGCGGAAACAGACTCTATCCTTTAGACCGGTTGGATCTCATTTATGGAGACAAAAATGTGTACACCACGCCGAGAGATCTTTACAATTTCTCCAAAGCAATGTTTTCCAAAGATTTTTTAAAGCCTGAACTCATGGAGCAGGTCTTTACGCCATACAGCAACGAAAAGCTGGGAACGAATAATTACGGATTGGGTTTCAGAATGAAAATTTTTGATAATGGCGAAAAACTCACATACCATAACGGTTGGTGGCACGGTACCAACTCTGTATTTGCACACCTTCTGAAATCTAAAGTCACGATTATCGCCATTGGAAACAGATATTCCGGGAAAGTGTATACGGCACTTGCCCTGTCAGGATTGTTTGAAGATTTTCCGGCTCAGAAAGATAAACTCCACAGTGTAATGAGCGACGGGAAAGATACAATAAAAGGACATGGTGACGTTTATGGAGAATAATGTTTATTTTTGCGTAAACATCTTCATGAAAAGACTTCTTTTATTATTGGTCATTGGCTTTCTTTTGCAGTCCTGTGCAAGAGTTGGATCGCCTGTAGGAGGCCCGAAAGATACGTTAGCGCCAAAATTTTTAGGCTCAAATATCGATACTGCAAGAATTAATGTTCCGCGAGATATTAAAGAGTTGCGCCTTGATTTTGATGAATATGTGACGCTGAAAGACATTAATAAGAATCTAAGCATTTCTCCGCCGATTAAAAATATTACCAGGATTATTCCTTCCAGTATTGCCAATAAGTTTGTGCTTATCCAGTGGAGCGATACCCTGCAGGCTAATACAACGTACAATTTCAATTTCGGAAACTCCATTTCGGATAATAACGAAAATAATGTATTGAGATATTTCAACTTCGCTTTTTCGACTGGTGACAAGCTGGATGATCTTTATGTCAGCGGAGAAGTAAGAGATGCTTCTTCACTCAAAAAAGCAGCTGAGAATAAATCTGTTGTGGGTCTTTATCAGGAAAAAGATACTATTGATTATAGACAAAAGCCTTATTATATAACGAAAGTTGATGATGACGGCTATTATGAGCTGAACTATCTGGCTCCGGGCAAGTACAGAATCATTGCTTTTGAAGATGATAACGGTAATTCCATATACGATCCGGGAAAGGAAAAGGTAGGCTTTCAGAAAGAATCTGTGATAATAGAAAAATCCATATCAGGATTAAATATAAAGCTATATCCGTCTAAAAAGCCTTTAAAATACCTAGAGATGAAGGAAGTACCGGGAGGTGCGTTAATGACTTTTGAAGGAAGACCGGATAGTGTTAAGGTACAGTCTCAAAATGAAAAGCTTACGGACTATAAAGTGACCCACGCTCCTAAATCGGATTCCGTGAGAATCTGGTTTGATGCGGTAAAAAGTAATCTCGGACAAACCACCGTTGAAAACCTTAAGTTCGGATATAATGCCGGAAATAAAAAGGATACACTCTACGCTGCTTCTCTTTTCTACCGTTACAACACGAAGAATACAATGGATGTAAACAGTGACAACGGTGGCGGAATGCTTGCTCCGAAGGAAGATTTTAAAATAAGTTCAAATTACTATATCACAAACCTTAATACAGACAAATGGGCTTTCAGGGTGGCAGGAGACAGCCTGAATACACTTCCTTTCACCGCAAGGATTTCTGCGACTAACCCTTATCAGATCATCGTAAATGCAGATTTTGTTTCGGGTAAAAAATACCAGCTTACCGTCCCTAAAGAAACGGTTTCTTCTTTCTATGCTAAAAATTATCAGTCAAAACGTTTTGATTTTGAGATCGATAAAGTCGAAAACTACGGAAGTCTTACCTTTAAGCTGGAAAATACTCCTTCTTCAAGTTATTGGATTCAGCTGGTAGACAGCTCGGAAAAAGTCTTGTACCAGAAATATACCAAAGGCAGCGATGTGAGATTTGATATCCTTAAACCTGCGGAATATATTGTAAGAATTCTTGTTGATAATAATGAAAATAAATACTGGGATGAAGCTGACTTCCAAAACGGTATTTTTGCGGAAGACTCTTATATTTATTACAAAACGGTTATCGTAAGGCCCCTTTGGGACAGCAACGAAAAATGGGACCTGAAAGATACCAGAGTGTTGGATACAGCAAAATTCGGAACTCAAAATACGAATAACAGTACATCTCCGGCATTATCTGATACTCCAAAAACAGGAGTAAAGCAGGAATTAAAAACAGATAAAGCTTCGCTCACACCGGTTAGGTAATCATGAAAATATTTAAAAAAATACTTTTTTGGTGTCTGGTGGGTTTTGCACTCATTCAATTTATTCCTACAGATAATATAAACAGGCCGGTTGACCATAAAGTAAATTTTGTCGATGTAAAGAAAACGCCTTTAAAAATCAGGGGACTGATTAAAGGTGCCTGTTACGACTGCCATTCCGATGAAACGATATATCCCGGCTATGCTTATGTAGCACCAATTTCCTGGTCTGTTAAAAGCCATATTAACGAAGGCAGGGAGCATCTGAACTTTTCGATCTGGAAAAATTATAATCAGGATTTGAAAAAAAGCATGCTGGAGAAGTCTGTTCAGACTATACAGGACAAAACCATGCCTTTGCCCGGCTACATTGTTTATCATAAAGAGGCTAACTTGTCTGAAGCGGAACGGATGTTACTTATTCAGTATTTCCAGGAAATGCTGAATGCAAAATCGTATTAAAAAATTCCACAGATTATAATTGATTTATCTGTGGAGTTGTATTGGGTATTAATTCTGTAAGTAGCTTTCAAAAAACTTTTTCTGTGAATCAAATGCAATTTCCTCTGGATTTAATTCTTTCAAAGGAATCCAAACTGCATCTGAAATTTCAGAAATATCAAGTTGCCCCTTAAACTTTTCCGAAACGTTATATTCGTAAAAAAGATCAATCGTATTGTAGTCTATTTCTTTATACTGATATACATTCGGAAGGCTTGTGATATACTTTAGATTTGAAATATCCACCTCAAGCCGCAGTTCTTCAAAAAGCTCTCTTTTACAGGTTTCTTCAGCACTTTCCCGAGGATCTACGAAGCCTCCCGGAAGATCAAGCTTTCCTTTTTTCGGATCTCTGTTCCTTCTTGTAAGATAAATTTCATTTTCATACCGTATAACCACTGCTACCGCTCCGGCTACATTATTATAAAGAGTGAAACTACATTCGGGACAGCTCCACTTCTTTTCGCTGTCCCAGTTCAGAGATTCTTTGCCGCAGCTTGGGCAATATTTCAATATTTTCATTGAGCAATATTCATATTTCTCGGGTGATAATTTAAAATTACATCCCGAAGTTCTTCTGTTTTAAGATGAGTGTAAATTTCCGTTGTGGTAATACTTGAATGGCCCAACATCTCCTGAATATAGCGGAGGTCTGCGCCATTCTGAAGCAAGTGTGTTGCAAAAGAGTGCCTGAAGGTGTGCGGTGAAATCTTTTTGCTCACCCCCGCCTTGTCCGTAAGTTCTTTTATAATTAAAAAAACGATAACTCTTGACATGGACGTTCCTCTGCTGTTCAGAAAGAGAGTGTCTTCATATCTTTTGCTGACCTTAATTTTCGAACGTATATCCGAGATATAGCTTAACAATAATCCGGCAGTGTAATCCGCAAGCGGAACAAAACGCGTTTTGTTACCTTTCCCCAATACTCTAATATAGTGTTCCTGGAAATTGATATTGGAGATCTTAATCTCAATAAGTTCCGATACCCGCAGCCCGCATCCGTAGAGTACTTCAATAATGCACTGGTTTCGTTTTCCAAGATCGGAGTCAAGTTCAATGGCGCCGATAATTTTGTTGATATCCGGAAGTGTTAAAGTATCAGGCAGATATAGCCCGAGTTTTGGCCCTTCGAGTAAAGTAGCCGGATTGTCCTTGCGAAATTCGTCCTCAACAAGATATTTGAAAAATGCCTTTATAGACGATATCCATCTTGCCTGTGACCGTTCGCTGAATTTCTTTTTGGAAAGATTAAAAATATACTCCTGCAGGTTTTCGTACTGAATAGTATCTGGCCCCACATTTTCTAAATCTTCTTCTGCGTATTCTTTTAGTTTTTTAATGTCCCTAATGTACGCATCAAGAGTGTTTTCTGAAAAATTTCTTTCGAAACGAAGAAAAATTTCAAAATCCTTAATTTTTTCATCCCAAGTCATGTTGTGTTATTTTTTTAGTTCATAGTCCGAAATCTGGATTATTTCAATACCATGGTTTTTTAAAAATGATATTCCGTCATCGTCCGAATACTCATTAATATAGACCAGCCTGTTGATTCCGGCCTGCAAGATGAGCTTACTGCATTCTTTGCAGGGAGACAGCGTTAAATATAACGTAGCTCCTTTTGCAGACTGTGTGGATGCGGCCAGCTTTAAAATGGCATTGGCTTCTGCGTGCAGGACATACCAGTGTGTTTTGCCTTCCTCATCTTCACAGCAGTTTTCGAAACCTGATGGGGTACCATTGTAACCATCTGAAATAATCATCCTATCTTTTACGATAAGAGCTCCTACCTGCTTTCGTTTACAGTAGGAAAGTTTTGCCCACTCCTGAGCCATCTTTAGATAAGCTTTATCAAACTTATTCATACAACAACATCGTTTTTCGAAATAATTTTTATTAAGGGTACATTTAGAAGTTGGGTTTTCTTTTTTCAAGAAACGCAGAAACTCCTTCTTTTTTATCATCTAAGTCAAAAAGCTCTCCGAAATATCTGATCTCGGTTTCAAAACCTTTATCCGTATCTGATAAATTTACAGCATGAATTGCTCTGGATATTGCCATCGGGGAATTGTGAGCAATAACGTTGGCCAATTCTTTTGTTTTGGTTAATAATTCTTCCACAGGATATACTTCATTTACCAGCCCTATTTCCTTTGCTCTGTGAGCCGGGATCATTTTGGCAGAGAAGATCATTTCGTTGGCAATACCTTTTCCAACAAGCTTCGGAAGTCTTTGGGTTCCTCCATAACCCGGAATAAGTCCTAATGTTACTTCAGGTAATCCCAGTTTGGCATTTTCCGATGCGTATCTGATGTGGCATGCCATAGCAAGCTCCAGACCGCCGCCCAAAGCGAAGCCGTTTACAGCTGCAATTACGGGCATGGTCATGTTTTCTATTTTATTGAATAATGAATTTTGTCCGTTTCTGGCAAGTTCTTCTGCTCTTTCCTGCCCAAAATCACTGAATTCTTTGATGTCAGCTCCTGCAACGAAAGACTTTTCGCCGCTTCCTGTAAGAATGATCACTCTGCAATCTGCGTCTGTATTTAATTCTTCTAAAGCCGAGCTTAATTCACTGATTGTTTTGGCATTTAATGCATTTAAACTTTCAGGACGGTTGATAATAATAGTAGATATTTTATCTTGTTTATCTAATAATATATTTTCGTAACCCATTTTTCAACATATAAAATATTATTCCGTGCAAATTATAAATTTTTTATAATAAAAAGGAAAAAAAGTCAATCTTTTTTCCTTTTTATTGTATTTGTTGTGTAATTAATGATATTTATTTAGAATGATTCATCATATTGGCGTCTATAACTACATTAAGTTGTGTCGCAACTTTCATACCCAGCTCAATATTGGCTCTGAAAAAATGACAAAGCTGTCGGTTGATGATTTCATCTTTTTTAGGACCCGTAATTCCTTTCATGCTTCCCACGATATTGTTAACGAGATTTTGTCTGTCATCAGGACTCATAGCTTTAGAATATAATAATCCGGGCTGAGTGTAGTGGTCATCATCGTTTTCATTTCTGCTGTAATTGGCTACATGGGCGCTGTCCAGTTCGTATTCGTAATTTTTATAAGATGGATCCGGCTTAATATCATCAAAACTGTTCGGATGGTAATTCGGTTTGTCCTGATACTGGCCGGAGTCTGCCATGAAACCATCGCGCTGATAATTGTTTACCGCAAAAGGGCATCTGTTTACTTCAAGATGATGGGCGTTAACACCTACTCTGTAGCGATGTGCGTCAGGATAAGAGAACAGTCTTCCCTGAAGCATTTTATCCGGAGAAAAGCTGATTCCGTTTATCAGGTTACTCGGAGAGAAAGTGGATTGCTCAACATGAGCAAAATAATTGACAGGAACTTCATTTAGTTCCATTTCACCTACTTCAATTAAAGGAAAGTCTGCCTGAAACCATACTTTGGTGATATCAAAAGGATTCCATCGGAAATCTCTGGCTTGTTCTTCCGTCATTACCTGGATGTACATGGTCCACTTCGGAAAGTTTCCTTCTTCAATGGCATTGCATAGGTCCTCCTGTGCAAAATCGGGATTCTCACCGGCCATTTTTACAGCTTCCGCATCGGTAAAGTTTTTTATTCCCTGTTTTGTTTTGAGATGAAATTTTACCCATACTCTCTCATTTTTATCATTAATCATCGAAAAAGTGTGCGATCCGAAACCGTGCATATGGCGGTATCCGTAAGGTGTTCCTCTGTCGGACATCAAAATCAGGACCTGATGAAGGGATTCGGGATTGAGGCTCCAAAAATCCCACATCATAGTAGCACTTTTAAGATTGGTTTTTGGAACTCTTTTTTGGGTGTGGATAAAGTCCGGGAATTTTTTAGCATCTTTAATAAAGAAAACAGGAGTGTTGTTTCCTACAAGATCCCAGTTTCCGTCCTCTGTATAAAATTTCAGCGCAAAACCTCTTGGATCTCTTGCGGTATCCGCACTTCCTTTTTCGCCCCCTACTGTAGAAAAACGGGCAAACATCCTGCATGAATTTCCTACTTTGGAAAATAATTTTGCTTTTGTATATTGGCTGATATCGTGCGTTACGGTAAACGTTCCGTAGGCACCGGTACCTTTGGCATGAACAATTCTTTCCGGGATTCTTTCTCTTACAAAATGGGCAAGATTTTCCTGTAAAACAAAATCCTGCAATAAAACCGGACCTCTTGGTCCTACAGTCTGCGAATCCTGATGCTCATAATAAGGGGCACCATTGCTTAACGTTAATTTTTTAGAATCCATATACTTATGATTTGTTTCGCGGGTTTTAAATATTAGTTGTCTGTATAGACGTATTAAAATATCAAATTTACTTTAATTTTTAATTACAAATACCAAAAACATTTTATCTTTGTCATAGATAATATTAATCAGATGAACATTCAGCAACTGGAGTATCTTATCGCTGTAGATAAGTATAAACATTTTGGTAAAGCAGCTCAAGCGTGCTTCATTACGCAGCCTACGTTAAGTGCAATGATACAGAAATTTGAGGACGAACTGGATGTAAAAGTTTTTGATAGAACGACACACCCGATCCGTACCACAGATGTGGGCCTTCAAATCATCGATCAGGCGAAGGTGATTATAGAATCTGTCAATGAACTAAAGAACAAAGCCAATCTTCTAAATAATATTTTGGGAGGTACCATCAATATCGGAATCATTCCAACGGTTTCTTCTTTTATTCTTCCTACAGAGATTTTCAAATTCTTGGAAGATAACCCGAAAATCCAGATGAATGTAAAGGAAATGACGACAGACAACATCATTAAGGCTCTGAAGGCCGGTGAGCTGGATGCCGGAATTATTTCTACACCTTATGATTCCGCAGATGAGTTCTATCAGGATTTCCTGTTTAATGAAGAACTGATGATTTACAGCTCGGATACGGAAGCCAATAAGAAAAATTCTTACGTGGTTCCGGAAGAGCTGAATGTTGAAAAAGTATGGCTGCTTGAAGAAGGAAACTGTCTGAGAAATCAGTTTGAAAATATCTGCCATCTGAAAGAAAATACCCTGAAACCGAAAAACCTTGATTTTTTAGCATCCAATATCCAGACACTGGTACACATGGTAGACAAAGTAGGAGGGATCAGTATTTTGCCGGAGCTTGCATTAAGTCAGCTTTCCGATCAGCAGAAAGAAAATGTGTTCAGATTTAAAAAGCCTTTTCCGTATAGAGAGATCAGCATTATTTATTATAAGCCGACGTTCAAGCAGAAGATTATTGACGAATTATCACATTCTATAAGAACTTCGCTGGAGAAAAAGCTCAATTACCACGAAAATCCAAAAGAATTCGTAAGCATTAAACCACAATAGTTTTTTATTGTTAAAGCGCTGATAAACCGATATTTTCACGAAAATTATAATAAGCGGGCAAAAATTTGAGTATTAAAAAAATAGTACTTAAATTTGCGCACGTTTACGAACGAGGAAAAATTTGTCCTGATTGCAACCTCTATAAAAAAATGCTAAAACAGTATTTCTTTTTAGCCGTCCCGACAATTATTCTTATTTTTCTTCGTTAATTTTAATCTAAAACAATAGAGTAATATGTCTTATTTATTTACGTCTGAATCCGTTTCAGAAGGACATCCGGATAAAATTGCCGATCAGATTTCAGATGCATTAATCGACCACTTTTTAGCATACGATAAAAATTCAAAGGTAGCCTGTGAAACGCTTGTTACGACAGGGCAGGTTGTTCTTGCCGGTGAAGTAAAGTCTGATGCTTATCTTGATGTTCAGACGATTGCCAGAGAAGTAATCAACGGAATTGGCTATACGAAAGGAGAATATATGTTCAATGGAGATTCCTGCGGAGTTATTTCGGCAATTCATGAGCAGTCTCCGGATATCAACCAGGGAGTTGACAGAGCGGTAGAAGACGAGTCTTTTGAAGCGAAAGCCAATGCTCAGGGAGCAGGAGACCAGGGAATGATGTTCGGTTACGCGACCAATGAAACGGCCAATTATATGCCATTGGCGCTTGACCTTGCCCATACGATTCTTAAAGAACTTTCTGCCATCAGAAGAGAAAATTCTGAAATCAGATATCTTCGTCCTGACGCGAAAAGCCAGGTGACGATTGAATATTCTGATGATCATAAACCGATCAGAATCGATTCTATCGTTGTATCTACACAGCATGATGATTTCGGAACTGAAGAAGAAATGCTGAACAAGATCAGAGAAGATATCAAAAACATTCTGATTCCAAGAGTAAAAGCGTTGCAGTCAGAAGAGATTAAAGCGTTATTTAACGATCAGATCAAATACCACATCAATCCTACCGGCAAATTTGTGATCGGAGGTCCTCACGGAGATACCGGCCTTACAGGAAGAAAAATTATTGTTGATACGTATGGTGGAAAAGGAGCTCACGGAGGTGGAGCTTTCTCCGGAAAAGATCCTTCAAAAGTAGACAGAAGTGCGGCCTACGCTACAAGACATATCGCTAAAAACCTTGTTGCTGCAGGTGTTGCAGACGAAGTTTTGGTGCAGGTTTCTTATGCGATCGGGGTGGCAGAACCTTGCGGATTATACATCAATACTTACGGAACTGCGAAAGTTGATCTTCATGACGGGGACATTGCTAAAAAAGTTTCTGAAATATTCGATCTAAGGCCTTATGCCATTGAGCAGAACCTGAAGCTGAGAAATCCTATCTATCAGGAAACCGCTTCTTACGGACATATGGGAAAAGAACATTATGTTGCTGATAAAACCTTCAACAAAGGACATAAAAATGAGCTTACGCTTACAGGACTGGAGTTCTTTACCTGGGAGAAACTGGACAAAGTAGAAGAAATTAAGTCCGTTTTCGGAATTTAATCTTCAAAATATACCATTAAACAGCTGCTTTATCTTTCAGGTAAGGCAGTTTTTTTTAATTTTACATAAAATAGAACAGAATATGAACAAAGTACGATTCGTCCTTACCATCCTTACCGTTTTTCTTCTCAGCACTTTTGCTAAAGCCCAGCTTACTGTACACAAAATGGTGAGCGTTGGTTATACCTACCAGAATCAAAGTTTTGGAGAAGTAGGCGGAAAGTTGCTTTTCCTGAAGAATGATGATGTTATTTACAGGCTTGGAGCCTCTGCGCTGATGGGATCGGCCAATTCGCAGTTCGCAATTATGCCGAAAGTTTCTGCGGACGTACTACTCAATTTTCAGAAAAATGTAGATTTTTACCACTCATATTATTTTCTGATCGGTGCTGAAGGAACGAATAAATATGTTGCTCCGAAAGTTGGTTTTACCCTATTCGGAATTCTGGATCTTACCGGAGGTTACGCTTTTCCGATTGGAAACAGCGGAATAAACGGTAAAGAACTAAAAGGATTGAATATTAATTTTACACTAAATATCCCTACTGTATTCATTCACGACATGTTTAAATGATTTTTTTTAAATTTTTCTCTTAAAAATTTAATAATAGGTTAACAGTTATTAAAAAATTATTATATTTACATCATTAAAAATTGTATCCGCCTATTGATTAGACTTTACTCTGAAGAATTGTTTTGTATTTACAGCTGAAGCCAGATGAAAAATCTGGAAAGTATTTTTTCAGCAAAATAGTATTGAGAAGAAGTTATGAAATCAAAATCGGATAGTTTACTTATTTCCCTTTATCAAAAAGGAGACGAAGAGGCGTTGTCAACTCTTATTCACCGCCATCAGAGAGAACTGTTTACATTCATTTTTTACAAAATTAATGATGAAGATCTGGCAAATGATGTTTTTCAGGATACATTCATGAAAATCATTGTGATGCTGAAGGAAGGACGCTATAACGAAGAAGGAAAATTCATTCTTTGGGCAAAAAGAATTGCTCATAATCTTATTATCGATCATTTCAGGGCAAAATCAAAGAATATCAAAGTGTCGGAAACTACTTTTGAAACCGAAGAATATTCTATTTTCGACCTGTTGAGAGAGCCTTCCGAAAATATTGAAGACCAGCTGGTAACCAACCAGATTCAGGAGGATCTTTTACGGATGCTTCAATTTCTTCCTGAAAATCAGCAGGAAGTAATCAAATTAAGGTTTTTTGACGGACTTAGTTTTAAGGAAATCGCAGATCATACCGATATGAGTATCAATACCACATTGGGAAGAGTGCGATATGCTTTAATCAACCTGAGAAAAATCATGGATGAAAACCATATTATCTTGACACGATAGATAATAATTTCGGAAAATTCTCGTTTTAAGGAAAAACATTTAACCGCCTATGAGAAAAAATGATTCCTTAAAAGTGAAAACTTTGAAACCAAAAAAGCAAACGATTGAGTTTCTGCTCAATTTTTCGAAGAATCTTGATGTTGTAAAAACCAAGAGCAAGAATTATCCGATTTCCAAAAATTAAAATTATTTTTGTGCTGTATGAAAATTCAGCACATTTTTTTTGATCTCGACAATACACTCTGGGATCACCGCAGAAATGCCTATCTCACCATTAAAGACCTTTTTGAAAAAGAAGAAATAGCACTAAGATATAATATTGATTTTGAGGAATTTCACTCGGTTTATCATGAGATCAATGAAAAACTCTGGGAAGATATCCGGGACGGAATTATTGATAAAGAATATCTCAGGAAGCATCGTTTTTATGATACATTCAGGCGTTTCAATGTAGATGACGAACGACTGTCAATGTATTTTGAAGAACATTTCCTGGATAAAATCCTTAATTATAACGAGCTCGTCGAAGGAACAGAATATATTCTGGAGTATCTTAAATCCAAACAGTACACGTTGCACATCATTTCCAACGGCTTTAAAGAAGTAACGGAAAGAAAATGCATTTTATCCGGAATTGCGCCCTATTTTCAGACCATTACCAGCGCAGATTCAGTCGGTGTCAGAAAACCGCGTCCTGAAATCTTTGAATATTCCTTAAAGCTTGCAGGAGCATTAAAGGAAGAAAGCATTCTCATTGGCGACGATTGGATCGCGGATGTTGTCGGAGCAAGAAATTTCGGAATGGATGTAATTTTCTTTGATGTGCTAAAGGAAAACAGACAGGAAGAAGGCCTGAAAGTTATACAGCATCTTTTGCAGATTAAAGAATATTTATAAATTTATAAAAAGTTTCGGCGGCACCAAAGGTGCCGCCGAAACTATATCATTTTTGCCTAACAATTAAATTCCCAGGCTTTTTCTCACTCTTGTAATCGTTTCCGTAGCAATTACTCTCGTCTTGGTAGCTCCTTCCTGCAGCTTTGCTTCCAGTTCCTCAAGATTGTTCATGTAATAAGAAAAAAGTTCTCTTTCCTTTTCGAATCTTGTTAAAATTAAATCCAGAAGCTCCTTTTTTGCGTGACCATACCCGAAGTTTCCGGCGAGATATTTCGCTCTCAGTTCTTCCGTTTGTTCGGGAGTTGCGATCAGTTGATAGATCGCAAATACCTTATCGGTTTCAGGATCTTTAGGCTCTTCCAGCGATTTAGAATCCGTTTCAATACTCATTACCTGCTTTTTCAGTTCTTTTTCAGGTAAGAAGATATTGATGATGTTCCCTCTGGATTTAGACATTTTATGGCCGTCTATTCCAGGAACATACTTCGTGTTTTCCTGAAGCTCAGACTGAGGCAGTACAAAAACTTCACCCATCTGATTGTTGAATCTGGAGGCAACATCACGGGCAATCTCCAGATGCTGAAGCTGGTCTTTTCCTACGGGAACAATTTCTGCGTCATACAGCAAAATATCGGCAGCCATCAGAATCGGGTAGGTGAACAGACCTGCGTTTACGTCCTGTAACCGGTCTGCCTTATCTTTGAAGGAATGTGCCAACGTTAATCTCTGGTACGGAAAAAAACATGATAAATGCCAAGAAAGTTCACAGGTTTCAGGGATGTCACTCTGTCTGTAAAAATAGGTTTTTTCGGTATCCAGCCCACAAGCAAGCCAAGCCGCAGCAATCTCGTAGGTGTTTTGTTTAAGCACTTCCGCATCCTTAATCTGAGTTAAAGAATGCAGATTCGCGATGAATAAAAATGATTCGTTTCCTTCCTGTTTTGATAGCTCAATTGCAGGAATAATAGCACCCAAAAGGTTTCCCAGGTGCGGAGTTCCGGTGGCTTGTATGCCGGTAAGAATTCTTGACATTGTTAAAATTTATTTTAAAATTAATGAAGTGCAAATTTAATTAATTCTCTAAAATATAGGTTAGTTTAAGCTCTATTAAACGCAAAGATTAAACTTCTAATATCAGAGAGCAAAGGCAAATATATTTGCTGCGCGAAGCTTCATCAAATCAACTTCTTGATTTATTCTTTGCCTACTTGAATTTTTTTATCATTTAATGTAAACTTTGCGTTAAAAAAAATACACGCTAGAAAAGTTAAAGAATTAAAACTTTATCCCCACCAAACTTAGGCTTAACACCAAAAATCAAATCCCAATAGGCTTTTGCTTTAGCGAGATATTCTCTCATATTGGTTTTAAAGCCTGCATATTTATTTACATCGGCAGCATTATAGCCATATGCTTCCATCCCGTTTTGTCTGGCCAGAAATACGGCTCTTTCATTGTGAAAATTCTGGGAAACTACAATTATTTTCTTTTGCCCGAAAATTTCTTTTGCCCGCACCACGGAATCTAATGTTCTGAAGCCTGCAAAATCAAGGAAAATTCTATCCTGCGGAATGCCATGTTGCATTAAGGTCAGCTGCATATCTTCAGGTTCGTTATAATCTTTCCTGCTGTTGTCACCGCTTACAATGATGTATTGTATTTTGCCGGTCTTATACAGTTCCACCGCTGCATAAATCCGGTTGTAGAAATAGGCATTCGGAAAACCGTTGTTTAAGCTTTTGCTTGTACCCAGTAATAAAGCTGTTTTTATTTTGGGAATGTCTGAGGATTTATAGGAGATGTAGGGATCACTCTCTTTTTTAATGCTGTAATTGGCCCAGACGATAAAAAGAATTCCTGCAACGAGAAGAAGCAGGAAAGTCTTAAATAAGTTCTTGATTATTTTTTTCATGTATGTGTTTAAATTCTTTAAAATTCCAGGCCGTTCGGGAATGCTTTTTTTCTGAAAGTTAGCAATAATGCTGCACCTACGGTAATTGCAGAATCCGCTACATTAAAAATATATTTAAAAAATTCAATGTGTTTTCCTCCGATCAGCGGCCAGCTTTCAGGAACGTTCCAGTCTACCAAAGGAAAGTGGAGCATATCCACCACACAGCCTCTCATAAAAGTAGAATATCCTTCACCGAAAGTAGTGAATTTCGAAATTCCTCCGTATCCGATCCATCGGTCAATACTTGCGTCATATACAGTACCGCTGTCGAAAATCAGCCCGTAAAACATACCGTCTATCAGGTTACCGATTGCTCCTGCAAAGATCATAGCCATCGGGATTAGGAGGTAATTGGATTCTCCGCGTTGGAGCCATTTTCTGAATAAATAAATCATGCCACCGATCAGGAAAATTCTTACGATAACCAGAAAATATTTCCCAATTACTCCTCCGAAATGAAGACCGTACGCCATCCCCGGATTTTCTACAAAAGTAAGCTTGAAGCCAGGAAGAACAGAAACACTGTCATCAAGGTTAAAATGAGTTTTTACATAAATTTTTGATGCCTGGTCAATCAATAGGATAAGAAGGGTTACCAATACTATCTTTTTCATTATAATCCTTTAGGTTTTGTTGGTTTTCCCGTTTTCTCGTTCTTCTTATCAACGATTTTTTTGATCGTCTTCTGGTTATGGTGCATGTTCTTGGTATGGAATTTTTCGAACTTAATGTTCATTTCTTTTAGAACGCTCTTCAGCGCGCTGAGTTCCATTGCATTTTTAGGATGTACAATAATGGATTCCACTGTTTTAATTTAAATTATTTTTTGGACAGCTCATCAAGCCTTTTTCTTTCTTTAGGCGAAAGGTCGTTGATCCCGTTCTTTCCCATTTTGCTTAAAAGCCGGTCTATTTCTTTTTCCCTTTCGCGTTTATCAGCATTAAACTTATCATCAATTGTATAGTTTTTTTGTTTTTGAGGAAAAAACCGTTCCCTGATCCGGTCTCTGTAAATAAAGCCCAGAATGACTACGATGATAATGATTAAAATGAATAAATCGCTCATGGATATAAACTAAAAATTAGGTTTATAAAGTATTTGTCAAAAATACGATATAAACCCAAATTTATTGTAATAAACCTTCCCGGTTATTTCTGCATATTTTTCGCTTCAATGCTCAGCGTTGCATGAGGAACAGCCAGAAGCCTTTCTTTAGGAATCAGTTTTCCGGTTACCCTGCAAACGCCGTAAGTTTTGTTTTCAATTCTTATCAGCGCGTTTTTAAGATCACGAACAAATTTTTCCTGTCTTCCGGCCAAAATAGAATTCTGCTCTTTGCTCAGCGTTTCGGCACCTTCTTCAAACGCTTTAAAAGTTGGCGAAGTATCATCGGTCCCGTTATTCTGGTCATTGATAAAGCTTTCTCTGATCAGTTTCAGGTCATTTTCAGCTTTTTCTATTTTTTCCTTAATGATTGCTTTAAATTCTTGCAAATCAGCATCACTGTATCTTACTCTTTCGTCTGACATGTTCTTTTCTCTTTTTTAATAAAATTATGAAATGGAATTTGAAAAACAATAACTATATGTTAACTTTTTTCAACATTTATCTTAAAATTAACTTCATCTATTTCGATTTCGTTAAAATTTGAAAGTGAAGATACAATTTCTATTTTATTTGACAAGACTTCCGAAGAAATATATTCTTCATTTTTCCTGATGTCCTCAATGAAGGGCGAGCCGTCTTCCATAGAGATCACAATTCTGTCTGTCAAATCGAAGTCTTTATCTTTTCGCAGGTTCTGAATCCTGTTGATGAATTCCCTTGCGATACCTTCAGATTTTAATTCGTCTGTCAACGTCAAATCTAATGCCACAGTTGTTTTTCCGTCGGAAGTTACCGTCCAACCCGGAATATCTTTTGTAGAAATTTCAACATCATCAAGCGTAATTTCGTACCCTTGGATATCCAATCTTCCTTCTTTTTCTAAGGTTGAAATCTGCTCTGCATTAAAATTGGCGATCTCACCTCCAACCGCTTTCATGTCTTTTCCTAATTTAGGACCCAGCGCTTTGAAATTCGGTTTGATCTGTTTTACAATAAGATGTGACGCTTCTTCTGCGTTAATTAACTGGATTTCCTTAACGTTTACTTCCTGTTTGATCAGTTCCGAAACGGCAGAAATCTGTTCCTCTGTTTTAGCATCCAAAACAGGGATCAACACTTTTTGTAAAGGCTGACGAACTTTTACATTTTCTTTCTTTCTCAAAGAGAAAACCATACTTGTAATGCTCTGTGCGAGATGCGTTTTTTCAACCAGATCCTGGTCAATTAAGCTTTCATCGGCAACCGGGAAATCTGTTAAATGAACAGATTCAAAGCCTTCTTTACCTGTCGCCTTGTTGAGATCCTGGTACAATTGATCCATAAAGAAAGGAGCAATCGGAGCAGATAATTTGGCAACCGTTTCAAGACAGGTATATAAAGTCTGATAAGCCGAGATTTTATCTTCAGAATACTCTCCTTTCCAGAAACGTCTTCTGCATAATCTTACATACCAGTTGGATAAATTATCATTCACAAAAGTGCTGATCGCTCTCGCTACACGAGTCGGTTCGTAATCTTCGTAAAATGCCTTAACTTCTTTGATGAGAAGGTTTAGTTCTGATAAAATCCATCGGTCGATTTCAGGTCTGTTTTCAACTTCTTTTTCAGAATAATTGAATCCGTCTACATTCGCGTATAAAGCAAAGAACGAATAAGTATTGTATAATGTTCCGAAGAATTTTCTTCTTACTTCATCAATGCCTTCGATGTCGAATTTCAAGTTTTCCCACGGATTGGCATTTGAAATCATGTACCAACGTGTTGCATCCGGGCCGTAAACAGCAAGGGTTTCAAACGGATCTACTGCATTTCCTAAACGTTTTGACATTTTCTGACCGTTTTTATCCAGAACAAGTCCGTTACTCATTACATTTTTATAAGCCACTGAATCAAAAACTGCCGTTCCGATCGCATGAAGCGTATAGAACCATCCACGAGTCTGGTCGACACCTTCCGCAATAAAATCTGCCGGAAACGCTTTATTTGTGTCAATTAATTCTTTATTTTCAAAAGGATAATGCAGCTGCGCATACGGCATTGATCCTGAATCAAACCATACGTCAATCAGGTCACTTTCGCGTTTCATTGGTTTTCCTGAATCTGAAACCAGGATTACCTTGTCAACCACATTTTTGTGCAGGTCTACCAGTTCATAATTGGATTCAGACATGTTTCCGATGATAAAACCTTTGAACGGATTTTCTTTCATCAATCCTGCTTCAACAGATTTTTCAATTTCGTTGTATAGTTCTTCTACAGAACCGATGATTTTCTCTTCCTTCAGATCAGCTGTTCTCCAGATTGGCAACGGAATTCCCCAGTATCTTGATCGGGAAAGATTCCAGTCGTTTACATTTTCCAGCCAGTTGGCGAAACGTCCTTCTCCCGTTGATTTCGGTTTCCAGTTGATTTCTTTGTTTAAATCTACCAGCCTGTCTTTCACGGCGGTCATCTTGACAAACCATGAGTCCAGCGGGTAATATAGTAACGGTTCATCTGTTCTCCAGCTGTGCGGATACGAGTGAACGTATTTTTCTACTTTGAATGCTTTGTTTTCTTTTCTTAGCTTTAAAGCAATTCTTTCATCAACAGAAAGATACGATTTTAAATCTGAGATAATAGACTTGAGGTTTTCTTTTTGTATTTTGAATTCTGCTTCTTTTTCTGCTTCGCTGAGATATTCTCCTTTCACATATTCATTTGCGAAACCGTAGATTTCGTCGCTTACCTGAGGTAAAAATCTTCCCTGTAGATCGACAAGCGGCACAGGATTTCCATTTTTGTCCAATACAAGCATCGGCGGAACCTCAGGAGTTGCTTCTTTCGCCACTTTCGCATCATCGGCACCAAACGTTGGTGCGGTGTGAACGATACCGGTTCCGTCTTCCGTTGTAACAAAGTTTCCTGAAATTACTCTGAATGCATTTTCCGGATTTTGGTAAGGAAGTGCATAAGGCAATAATTGCTCATATTTAATTCCAACCAGATCAGCACCTTTGAATTCTGCTAAAATCTGATAAGGAATAACTTTCGTTTCCGGTGTAAAGCCTGAAAAATCTTCCTCTGTGCCTTCGCTGTATTTTTTAGCAAACTGTTTTCCTACTAAAGCTTTGGCCAAAACTACATTTACCGGTTCGAAAGTATATTGATTGAATGTTTTAACCAAAACATAATCGATTTTCGGTCCTACTGTCAACGCGGTGTTGGAAGGCAAAGTCCAGGGAGTTGTGGTCCATGCTAAGAAATGTACATCTCCAAATCCCTGTAAAAATGAAGGTAAGGTTTCCGGTAATGTCTTAAACTGTGCCACCACCGTTGTGTCCGAAACATCACGGTAAGCGCCCGGCTGGTTTACTTCGTGAGAAGAAAGTCCGGTTCCCGCTTTCGGAGAATATGGCTGAATGGTGTAACCTTTGTACAATAATCCTTTATCATACAATTGCTTCAACAACCACCAAACGGTTTCCATGTATTTTGACTTGTACGTGATATACGGATCATCCAGATCAACCCAATATCCGATCTTTTCGGTAAGGCTGTTCCAGACGTCGGTGTAACGCATTACGGCTTCACGACATGCTTTGTTATAATCTTCAATTGAAATCTTAGTGCCAATATCTTCTTTAGTGATTCCTAATTCTTTTTCCACGCCAAGCTCTACCGGAAGTCCGTGTGTATCCCATCCCGCTTTACGGAAAACCTGCTTTCCGTTCTGGGTCTGGTAACGACAGAAAATATCCTTTAATGCTCTGGCCATTACGTGGTGAATCCCGGGCATACCGTTTGCGGAAGGCGGACCTTCATAAAAAACAAACTCGGGCTGCCCCTCACGAATTTCAACACTCTTATTGAAAGTTTTATTCTGTTTCCAGAATTCCGCTACATTCTCGGCTACGTCAATAAGGTTGAGATTTTTGTACTCTTTAAATTGGCTCATTGTAATATATCAATATCGTTGATTAATTAAGTTGGCAAATTTACTAAAATTTACCGGTTTATAATATATGTTTTATTTTGATATTTGCAATGAAAAAGTTCTGTTTCAGAAATATAGAAGAATACTGAATGATAAGTAGTGAATAAGTCAATATTTAGGTTTCATTTTAAGCAGAAACGAATATGGAAATCTTTGTATAGGAGCGGTCTTTAGCCCGCTTTAAAAATAACGTTAAAAATAACGTTGCAAATTGGTTTTAACCAAAACTTACATTTTTTCTTACAATCTAAACACAAATTTTATTTAATTCCTGTATGTTTCAAGGAGCAAGAATTAATCAACAAGCTGATTTGGTGAAGCTGTATTTTCACGCTTCGCGCAGCAAATTTATTTGCCTATTTCTTTTAAAAATAATTTAAAATAAAAACTTTGCGTCTAAACATTAATCTGTAGCAATAAAATCTTCACAAGAAAATTAATATTAATTAAATAAATTTGTCTTTTAAAAATAAAACCATTGGAATTTTATCCATCCATCGAAAGAGCAGCCATTCAGGAAATCAAAACGTTTCAGGAGCAAAAACTTCAGGAACTTTTAATATATCTTGAAACACATTCCCCCTTTTATCAAAGAGTATTCAAGGACAATAATATCAGTATTGCAGATATTCAGGCTTTGGAAGATTTGCAGAAGATCCCGACGACGACCAAAAATGATATTCAGCAGCATAATGATGATTTTTTTTGTGTTACTCCGGATAAAATTGTTGACTACAGTACTACTTCAGGAACATTGGGCGATCCTGTAACTTTCGGATTATCAGATAATGACCTGGAAAGATTAGCCTACAATGAGGCTGTTTCTTTTGCCTGTGCCGGAATTCAAAAAGGAGATGTTGTTCAAATGATTACAACCATCGATAAAAGATTCATGGCCGGACTTGCTTATTTTTTAGGCTTAAGAAAAATGGGAGCGAGCGTTGTCAGGATGGGACCCGGAATTCCGGAACTGCAATGGGATTCGATTTTTAGGTATAAGCCAAAATATTTAATTACCGTTCCGTCGTTTTTGCTGAAGATGATTGATTATGCCGAAAAACATGGCATCGATTATAAAAATTCAAGTGTTTACGGTGCGGTTTGTATTGGAGAAAGTATTAAAAACCAGGATTTTACGGATAATATTTTATCACAGAAAATTAAAGAAAAATGGGACATTAAGTTATTCTCAACTTACGCTTCCACAGAAATGAGCACTGCCTTTACGGAATGTGAGCAGCAAATCGGTGGCCATCATCATCCGGAATTAATCATTACCGAAATTCTTGATGAGGACGGAAATCCTGTAAAAGAAGGCGAAAGCGGAGAATTAACGATAACAACTTTAGGGGTTGAGGCAATTCCTTTATTGAGATTTAAAACAGGTGATATTGTAAAAGCTCATTATGAACCCTGCAGATGCGGAAGAAACACGATGAGGCTGGGTCCTGTGATCGGGCGTAAACAGCAGATGATCAAATACAAAGGAACAACATTGTATCCGCCTGCAATGAATGATATTTTAAATGATTTCGAAAATATTTTGTGTTATCAGATTGTGATTCAGTCAAACGAAATCGGGTTGGATGAAATTATCATTAAAATAAGCACAGACAGCAACTCGGAAAGTTTTGTAAATGAGGTAAGGGACCATTTTAGGGCAAAGCTGAGAGTAAGTCCGAAAATTGAATTGGTTGATTTTGATATTTTATCTAAAATTGTTTTTAATCCGAACAGCAGAAAGCCAATTACATTTACAGATTTAAGATAAATAAGAACGGCCTGAAAATCTCAGACCGTTTTTTTATGCTTGCTGTTTTTCTTTTTTGATGAACTCCGCCAGATTTTTGATGGCGGTATCGTGGATTCGTACGAAAGTATTTTTCTTGTTCCATACATAGCCAGCCAGAACTGCACAGATTTTTCTCTTTACATCAGGATTTTCCGGCTGATGGAAAAATAATTCCTGAAGATTTCCGGTGTACCATTCTTTTACATACGTTGTGAAAACATCAACGCCGTACAAAATATAGTCTGCAAATTCTTTTTGCCAATCTACCTTTTCGCCGTTCAGCTGTCTTAATGCCAATTTTGCAGCTGTCATTCCGCCTTCTGTCGCGAAAGCCATTCCGGAAGAAAAGACCGGATCAAGAAATTCCGAAGCGTTTCCGGTTAAAGCAAAACCATCACCATATAATTTTTTTACCGAACACGAATAATCTTTCAGATGTTTAGGCTCAAACAAAAAATCTACGTCTCCGAAACGTTTTACATAATAATCGGAGAGCGCAATAGCTTTTCTTAAAGCTTCTGCAGGATCTCCATTTTCGGAAAGCTTGTCAATATATTCAGTCGGACCTACAATTCCAACACTTGTATTTCCGTTGGAGAAAGGAATTACCCAAAGCCATACTTCCGTTTCAATAATATCAAAAGAAATCAACGTTCCTTCTGTACCTTCTTCTCTATTAATATCTTTTACATGGGAAAAAATAGCGGAGTGAGGGGATAATTTTGAAGGCTTTTCCAGATCCAGAAGTTTTGGTAAAACTCTTCCGTAACCACTTGAATCAATTACGAATTTAGCATGGATTTCTTTGGTTACGCCATTTTTATCTTTTACTGTGGTCAAAGAATCTGTACCGTTGAATTCAATCCCGATGACTTCCGTTTCGAATTCCAGGTCGATTCCTTTATTGATTACTTCCTGAGCTAAGGCATTGTCAAAATCTGCCCTCGGAACCTGCCAGGTCCAGTCCCAGCCTTCGCCGAATTTATTGCTGAAATCAAAAATGCAGACTTCTTTTCCTCTCAGGAAGCGGGCGCCCAGTTTCTTTTCAAAACCCATTTTATCAAGAGCAGGGAATAATCCCGCTTCATCAAAATGATCCATCACACGAGGAATAAGGCTTTCTCCTACAACCAGTCTTGGAAATTTTGTCTTTTCAACAACTTTTACGTTGACGTTGTTCTTCTTTAAGTATGAAGAAGATACGCATCCGGAAGGGCCGGCACCGATTACAAGAACGTCAACAAATTCTTTGCTCATCTTTGATTTTTTATTTTAATAATAACTTCTATCTTTGCCGCAAATTAATGACAATTAATTAATAATTACAAAATTATCATATCATTACTTTCGATAAATGAAAATAAATAACTTTTTAGAACTGAGCGATTTTAAAAAAATCATCATTGAGAATAAGAAAATAGAACTGGATGAAACACTTCTTGCCAGAGTGAAAGAAAGCTTTCAGTTTTTAAAGGAATTTTCAAAAAACAAAGTAATATATGGTGTGAATACGGGTTTCGGTCCGATGGCCCAGTTTAAGATCAGTGACGAAGACACCCATCAGCTTCAGTATAATCTGATAAGAAGTCATTCCTCAGGAATCGGAAATCCTCTTCCGGCAGACGAAGCAAAAGCCTGTATGCTGGCAAGATTAAATACATTGTCTTTGGGTAAGTCGGGTGTCCATGAGTCTGTTGTTTATTTACTTAAAGAATTAATAAACAGGGATATTACACCGTTGATTTTTGAACACGGCGGTGTCGGAGCAAGTGGTGATCTCGTGCAATTGGCGCACTTGGCTTTAGTGCTGATTGGTGAAGGCGAAGTTTTCTATAAAGGAGAAAGAAGATTAACCAAAGAAGTTTTTGAATCAGAAAGGCTGGAACCAATCCAGGTAGAAATCCGGGAAGGGTTAGCTTTAATGAACGGAACCTCCGTGATGTCTGGAATTGGAGTTATTAATGCGCACAAAGCAAATCAGTTAACTGACATTTCAGTTGCCTTGTCTTGTGCAATTAATGAAATTGTTCAGGCATATGATGATCATTTGTCAGAAGCATTAAACGGAACAAAACTTCACGCCGGCCAGCAGAAAATAGCAGAAAGAATGCGTGCTCATTTATCCGACAGCAAACTGATCAGAAAAAGAGCCGATCATTTATATACTCATTTTGAAGAGAAAGAAACAGTGTTTAAAGAAAAGGTTCAGGAATATTATTCCCTGAGATGCGTTCCGCAGATTTTAGGACCTGTTTTAGATACATTGGAATATACGGAAAAAGTATTGGAAAATGAGATCAACTCCGCGAATGATAACCCGATCATTAATGTTGAGGATCAGCATGTTTACCATGGCGGAAACTTCCACGGAGATTATATTTCCCTTGAAATGGACAAGCTTAAAATTGTGGTAACGAAATTAACCATGCTTGCCGAAAGACAATTGAATTATTTATTGAACTCTAAAATCAACGAAATTTTACCTCCATTTGTGAATTTAGGGAAATTAGGATTTAATTTCGGGATGCAGGGTGTGCAGTTTACGGCAACCTCAACTACTGCGGAAAGCCAGATGTTGTCAAATTCAATGTATGTTCACAGTATACCTAATAATAATGATAATCAGGATATTGTAAGCATGGGAACCAATGCTGCAGTGATCTGCAGAAAAGTCATTGAAAATGCTTTCGAGGTATTGGCGATTGAAGCGATTACGATTGTTCAGGCAATCGAATATCTTGGTTTTCAGGATAAAATTTCATCGGCAACCAAAGAATTGTATGATGAAGTGAGAAAGATTATTCCCGCATTTTCAAATGATATGGTGATGTATCCATATTTGGAAGAAGTGAAAAATTATTTAAAAACAATGTAACTTTCATCTGAAATCAATTGTCTTAAAATAAACTTAAAAACTAAATTAACATACACTACACATGAAATGTGCAATCATCACAGGCGGCTCGCGGGGAATCGGAAGAGCCATCTGTATAAAACTGGCAGAAGAAAAGAATTATCATATTTTAATTAATTATACTTCCAACGAAACTGCAGCGAAGGAAACGCTGGCGAAAGTTGAAGAATTGGGATCAACGGGAGAAATTCTTAAATTCGATGTAGGGAATGCTGAAGAAACGCAGAACGTTTTAACAGAATGGCAGGATGTCAATCCCAATGCTGTGGTGGAAGTGATTGTCAATAACGCCGGAATTACAAGAGACGGGCTGTTCATGTGGATGCCGAGCGAAGACTGGAACTCGGTGATTAACACCAGTTTAAATGGTTTTTTCAACGTAACCAATTTCTTCATTCAGAAGCTGTTGCGTAATAAATACGGCAGAATCATTAATATGGTTTCTGTTTCCGGAGTAAAGGGAACGGCAGGACAAACTAATTATTCTGCTGCAAAAGGAGCTTTGGTAGGAGCTACAAAAGCCCTGGCTCAGGAAGTTGCCAAAAGAAATATTACGGTAAATGCCGTTGCTCCGGGATTTATTAAAACGGATATGACTCAGGAATTTAACGAAGACGAATTAAAAGCCATGATTCCTGCAAACCGATTCGGAGAAGCCGAAGAAGTGGCAGATTTAGTCGCATTTTTAGCTTCGAGAAAAGCATCATATATAACAGGCGAAATCATTAATATTAACGGAGGAATCTACTCATAATAATTTAGCAATGCAATAATTTAACAATGTACCAATAGTAAGATTCTTCACTTCATTCAGAATACAGAATTTATTATTGCCACAACTTGAAATTGTTACACTGTTAAATTGATAAATTGTTACATTTTTTAACATGGAAAACAGGGTTGTCATTACCGGGATGGGAATTTATTCCTGCATCGGAACTTCTTTGGAAGAGGTGAAAGAATCTTTATTTCAGGGAAAATCCGGAATTTTTTTAGTGGATGAAAGAAAAGATTTCGGTTTCAGATCAGGATTAACGGGAGTTGTTCCTAAGCCGGATCTTAAAAATCTTCTGAACCGCAGGCAGCGTGTAAGCATGGGGGAAGAAAGTGAATATGCCTACATCGCAACATTAGATGCTTTAAAACAGGCCAATATCGATCAGGATTTTTTAGACAATAACGAAGTCGGGATTTTATACGGAAACGACAGTGTTTCTCAGGCAGTGGTAGAATCTATCGACATTGCAAGAGAGAAAAAAGATACAACGCTCATGGGTTCTGGCGCTATTTTCAAATCGATGAACTCTACCGTTACCATGAATCTTTCTACCATTTTTAAATTAAGAGGAATTAACCTTACCATCAGTGCAGCCTGTGCCAGTGGCTCTCATTCTCTGGGATTGGCTTTTATGATGATTAAAAACGGCTTCCAGGATATGATTGTTTGTGGTGGCGCTCAGGAAACCAACAAATATTCCATGGCGAGCTTTGACGGATTGGGCGTGTTTTCAGTAAGAGAAAACGAACCCATAAAAGCATCAAGGCCTTTCGATAAAGACAGAGATGGCTTAATTCCCAGCGGCGGAGCGGCGACTTTGATTGTTGAAAGCCTGGAATCTGCCCAAAAAAGAGGTGCCGATATCATTGCCGAAATCGTAGGCTACGGATTTTCTTCCAACGGAGGCCATATTTCCACACCGAATGTAGACGGGCCGGCTCTGGCAATGGACAGAGCTCTGAAGCAATCCGGATTATCTGCAAAAGATATCGACTATATTAACGCGCATGCTACTTCCACGCCTATTGGTGATGCCAACGAAGCTAAAGCGATTTATGAGATTTTCGGAAGTGAAGTTCCGGTAAGCTCCACAAAATCCATGACCGGGCACGAGTGCTGGATGGCTGGAGCCAGTGAAGTAGTCTATTCTATTCTCATGATGCAGAACGATTTCATTGCGCCGAATATCAATCTTGAAAATCCTGATGATGAGGCAAAAAAGATAAATTTGGTTGCCCAAACAAAAAGTCAAAAAATTGACGTATTTTTGTCGAATTCTTTCGGTTTTGGGGGAACCAATTCCGCATTAATTGTTAAAAAATTTAATTAAAAACATGGAAAGGGAGAAAATTATTGCGATTGCCAATGACTTTTTAGTCAATGAATTCGAAGTAGATGGCGATGAAATCAGCAATGATGCAAACTTTAAAAAGACATTAGGATTAGACAGCCTGGATTATATTGATCTGGTGGTAGTTATCGAATCTAATTTCGGAGTGAAATTGGGCGAGGCTGATTTTAAAAATATCGTGACTTTTGATAATTTCTATTCAATTATCGAAAACAAAACCGCTGAAAAAAATAAATAATATAATGTAGCAATATACCAATATAACAGTTTATCAATGTCTGATTGAGTAATTGTTTCGCTGTTACATTTTTATATTGGTAAATTGTTCAATTACTGCTATGAACAAGTGGAAAGGTAAATCTAAAGGGACAATTCTGGGTTACAGGATTTTCGTCTGGTGCATTAGAAATATCGGGATCAGAAGTTCATACGTCGTGCTTTATTTTGTTGCGTTCTACTATTTTTTATTCGAAAAAAACAGCAACAGGTATTACAGATATTATTTTGGGAAAAGGCTCAACTACGGGTACTGGAAAACTAAAATTTCATTATTTAAAAATTACTTTACTTTCGGGACCGTACTTATCGATAAAACGGCTATTTCAGCCGGATTTCGGAATAAATACACCTATGAATTCGACGGAATTGAAAATCTAAGAAATCTTTTAGAGGAAAAAAAGGGCGGTGTACTCATCAGCGCACACATCGGTAATTTTGAGATTGCCGAGCATTTTTTTGCAGATATCGATTTTGATTGCCAGATTAATTTAGTAACAACAGATCAGGAAGTTACAGTCATTAAAGAATATCTTGAAAGTGTGTCGGTTAAAAAAAGTACCGTTAAATTCATCTATGTAAAAGAAGATATGTCTCATATTTTCGAAATCAATGAAGCACTATCAAAAAACGAGCTTATCTGTTTTACCGGCGACCGTTATTTCGAAGGCTCAAAATTTTTAGAAGGTGAATTGCTTGGAAAAACCGCGAAATTTCCTGCAGGCCCTTTTCTTATTGCTTCAAGGCTGGGCGTTCCTGTTGTGTATGTGTATGTGATGAAAGAGAAAAACCTTCATTATCATTTGTACGCGAGAGTTGCTGAAAATATAAAAAAGCGCGATGCCCAGGGACTTCTCAATTCCTACACGCAAAACCTCGAATCCATGATCAGGAAATATCCGCTTCAATGGTTCAATTATTTCGATTTTTGGGACGATATTAATTAAATTTCAATATTTTTAGGGCAGCTTTTCCGTCTTCCGCTCCCAATCTTTTTTCGCTTCCGCAAAAAAAGGATTTCCGCTCAAGCCGGGCTGCAAATAACTCAGCATAAAACGTTGACAAGGCTTCCAAAAACTGATAAAAAAATTAATCTCCTTGAAAAAACAATTCGACATACTTGTAATCGGCAGCGGATTAGGCGGTCTTGTTTCGGCACTTATTCTGGCGAAAGAAGGCCTGAAAGTGTGTGTCCTGGAGAAAAACAACCAGTATGGAGGAAACTTACAGACCTTCTCCCGCGATAAACTCATCTTCGATACGGGAGTCCATTATTTGGGAGGACTGTCGGAAGGGCAGAACCTGCATCAGTTTTTTTCCTATCTGGAGATAATGAAAGACCTTCAGCTCAGGAAAATGGATGAAGACGGTTACGATAAAATTACTTTTGGCGACGATGAAATTGAATATCCTCATGCACAGGGCAATGAAAATTTTGTTGAACAGCTGTCAAAATATTTTCCGGATGAAAGAGAAAATTTAGAAGACTATTGTGAAGAAATTCAGAGAGTTTGCAGTCTGTTCCCCAGATACAATCTGGTAGGAAAAGACAATTATAATGAAGAAATCCTTCACTTAAACACCAGAAGATTTATCGAATCTTTAACGACGAATAAAAAGCTGCAGGCCGTTTTGTTGGGCTCAAATTTTTTATACGCAGGAGATTCTGAAAATGTCCCGTTTTATGTTCATGCACTTACGGTAAATTCTTATATTCAAAGTGCTTACAAGTGTGTACATGGCGGGAGCCAGATTTCGAAACTGCTGATTCGCAGGCTGCGTGAATACGGAGCAGAAGTGCATAAGCATTCCGAAGTTTCTGATTTTATATTTAATGAAGATAATATTTTATCAGGCGTAAAAACTTCAGGTGGAAAAGAATATTCTGCCAAAAGGTTTATCTCGAATATAGAAATTCGTTCAACCCTTCGACTTCTTGGTGAAGAGAGGCTGAAAAAATCTTTTTTAAACAGGATAATGAGCTGGGAGCCGGTCCCGTCCTGTTTCAGTGTATATTTGGTTTTAAAGCCCCGTACAATTCCTGATTTTAATTATAATCTGTATCATTTTTCCAATGAAGAAATGGTCTGGAGTGCTCATCGTTATCAAAAACAATCCTGGCCCGAAACATATATGCTTTCTTCAACGGAATCAAAACATGATCCCGGTTTTGCGGAAAGTCTTACCGCAATTTCTTATATGGATTTTGAAGAAGTGGAAGCTTGGAAAGATACTTTCAATACTGTTGCAGAGGAACATGAAAGGGGGGTGCTGTACGAAAAATTCAAACAGGAAAAGGCTGAAAAAATGATTGATGCTTTAGAAAAGAAATTTCCGGATCTGAGAAAATCCATAAAGTCCTTTTACACTTCTTCACCTTTATCTTACCGCGATTACATCGGAAGTTTTAACGGAAACATGTACGGCTACATCAAAAGCTCGGAAAATCCTCTGAAAACAATGGTTTCACCAAGAACTAAGATTGATAACCTTTTTTTAACGGGCCAATCTGTAAATATGCACGGAATTTTAGGCTGTACCATCGGAGCATTTAATACCTGTGCGGAAATTTTAGGCAAAGAACTGATAGATAATAGATTAATTCAATTTATTAAAGGATGAAAATGGTTAATAAAGTCAGAAATAATATGCGGGTTGTCATTCTGAACGAAGCGAAAAGGATTGAAGAATCTCAACTGTCTTTGTCGGGATTCTTCTTTCGTCAGAGTGACAAGATTCAATGTTTTCGCAAAAATGGATCTATCATTTTATTTGTTTTCAGCCTGATCTTTATCCTCAACCTCACTTCTTGCGGAATCCAAAAATCGGTACATCATCTTCCCGAGGTGAAGCAGTATTCCCTTGAAATTCCAAAAGTTACAAAAATTAACGATTCTACTTTTAGTTTTAAGCAAAATTATTTAACAAAGAATAAGCAGCAGCTCTGGGAGCTTTATATTAATGGAAATCCACTGCAGTTGGGATACAATAATGGAGCACTCACGCAGAATCTCATGCAAAAGCAGGAAAAAATTTTCTTTTCAAAAGTGGAAGGCTTTGTTCCTTCAAAATTTAAACAAAATCTGCTTCGTGGTTTTCTGAAATGGTACAACCGGAAAATGTATCTCAATGTCCGTGAAGATTATCAGGCAGAATTATACGGATTATCCCAATATGCGTCGGATGAATACGATTTTATAGCTCCGAAATATCTTCGGAATCTTTACCTGCACGGTGCTCACGATATTGGTCACGCCATGCAGGATCTCATGATGGTAGGGTGCACTTCTCTTGCCGTTTGGAATGAAAATACTGAAGACGGAGATTTGCTGATCGGAAGAAATTTTGATTTTTACGTGGGTGACGATTTTGCTCAAAATAAAGTCGTTGAAATGGTAGAGCCCGAAGATGGAATTCCGTATCTCTCGATAAGCTGGCCGGGAATGATAGGAGTGGTTTCCGGAATGAATAAAGAAGGAATTACGGTAACCATCAATGCCGGAAAATCTAAAATTCCGCTAACTGCAAAAACACCGATTTCTCTTGTTACAAGGGAAATTCTGCAGTATGCGAGAAATATTGATGAAGCGATTGCCATTGTAAAGAAGAGAAAGGTTTTTGTCTCGGAATCTATCCTTGTAGGAAGTGCGTATGATAAAAATGCGGTCATCATTGAAGTGTCACCGGATAATTTCGGGGTATATCAGGCCGAAAATACAAGCCGTGTGTTTTGTACCAACCATTTTCAGTCAGAGGCATATAAAAATGATAGAAGGAATCAGAAGCATATTGCAGAGAGCCATTCCGAATACCGTTACGAAAAGCTCCGGGAACTTTTAGCGGAAAATAAACAGCTGAATCCTGAAAAAATGGCTGCCATCCTAAGGGATAAATCCGGACTGAAAGGAGAAAAGATAGGATACGGAAACGAAAAGGCGATCAATCAGCTTCTGGCACATCACGCCGTGATCTTTTCTCCTCTGAAAAAGTTAGTATGGGTTTCGGCGAATCCTTATCAGCTCGGCGAATTCGTATGTTATGACCTTAATGAAATTTTTTCGGAGGAACAATTAAAAAACGGAGACTTTGCCAGATCTGAACTAAACATTTCCAAAGATCCTTTCATCAACTCTGAGGAATTTGAAAATTATAAGCAATACAAAATGGTTAATCACGAAGTGGAAAAGGGAATTGAGGGTGAAGTATCGTTAACAGATGACTTTCTTACCCATTACCAATATCTAAATCCGGATTACTGGCTGGTGTATTATCAAACCGGAAAATATTATTTCAACCGAAAAGATTATGTGAAAGCACAGACAGCATTTGAAAAAGCATTAACGAAAGAAATTACCACCGTTCCCGACAGAAGAAATGTGGAACGTTATCTCCGAAAATCTTCCGGAAAAGTAAATAGATAAATTTTATTTATAACATATTGCATTATACTACTATTTTCTTGAATAGATATCTTAAATTATGATTTTTAAAGTGATTACTTTTTATCATATTTTAACAGAATAAATTTCATAAAATAACATTTAAAATGTTTGTTATTTAAAATAATATTGATTTTATTGTTGATTTTTTTATTTTGTATTGTTTAATTGATTAAATTCGTTTCCGTTAAATTATTAATGGATGAGAAAAGTCTACCTGCTGTCACTATTATGTTTTTTAGTGCTGTTTTCCTGTAAAAGTGATGAAAAAATTGAAAGCGTAGAAACGGAGAGTTCTTTTGTTAATTTTAATATTGATGCAGTTCCGTACGCAAAGTTATCGACTTATATGTTTTTTACCGGTGAACTGAAAAATCTGCAACCTAATACCAAGGTTATTCCTTATGAGCCGGCCAGCTCGCTTTTTACCGATTATGCATTAAAGAAGAGGTTCATCTGGATGCCTGGCGGAGTAAAAGCAGGCTATGATACTGATGATAAAATACTGAATTTTCCCGTAGGTACTGTCCTTATTAAAAATTTCTACTATAATACGATACAACCGGGCAATACAACAAAGATTCTGGAGACACGCCTGATGATTAAAAAGTCTACAGGATGGATTTTTGCAGAATATCTCTGGAATGATGCCCAGACTGAAGCAGAACTGGTTACCGGAGCAAACTTTGCAAGTGGCACTTCTAAAAATATTACGTTCAAAAAAAATAATGGAGATATTATAACAACAGATTACAGGATTCCTTCTGAGACAGAATGCCTGGCCTGTCATAAATTGGACAACAAACCGATTCCCATCGGTATGAAGCCTCAAAATTTGAATGGAACTTACAATTATTCCAATGGCATTAAAAACCAGCTTCAAAAGTTTGTTGATGAGGGTTATCTCCAAAGTTATCCATCCAGTATTGTCTCTACAGTGAATTATAAAGATACCAGTAAACCTTTGGATATTCGCCTTCGGTCTTATCTTGATATCAATTGTGCGCACTGTCATCAGGAAAATGCACGATGCGATTACAGAGCAATACGTTTAAGCTTCAGCCAGACTGCAAACTTAACAAAAATGGGAGTCTGCGTAATGGCTGATGAACCCCTTAATTCTTCACTCGAAAGAATTATTACACCTGGAAATCCTGCCAAATCGGTAATGCATTTCAGATTGAGCTCTACCAATGAAAACAACAGAATGCCTCTGCTCGGAAGAACGATCGTTCACGATGAAGGAGTAGAACTCCTTAAGCAATGGATTTCTTCTTTAAATCAGACCTGTCCATAAAAACAATAATAAAAACTTTTATCCATGAAAAAAATATTCCCCTTCTTCGTTTTATTATTAAACAGTACATGGCTCTCTGCACAGCTTACATGCGCCACAGCAGTTCCGCTCGGCTTAGGAACGGTTATCGCTCCCAGTATTACAGGAGATCCGCCTTTAACGGTCTGTACTTTAACGGGCGGGCCCGGAACAAAAGGGTTATGGTATAAATATACAGCCACCGCTAATAAAACGATTAAAATTAACACTTCGTCTGCTGGCCAAAACGCAGATACGCGTTTAATCGTATTTTCAGGAAATTGTACTGCGCTCAATTGTATTGCCGCCAACGACGATTACACCGGACAGTTTTCTCAGGTCACCTTTAATGCCGTTGCGGGCACAACGTATTATATTGTATTTGATAACAAATTTTCTTCATTAGGCTTTAATATCAATGTTTCAGAAGTAGTGGTGCAGCCTGATCGACTGACCTTTACTTCCCAGCCGGTTTCTGTTGCAGGGAATTTTAACAACTGTATTGTAGATATGAACGGAGACTATCTTGATGATATTGTTTCCGTGGTAAGTGCTACTCAGATTATTATTTCTTATCAACAGCCTGGAGGAACATTCAGTAACGTTACGTATACGGTTCCTACTACTGTTATAACACCTTCCTGGAGTATTGCTGCAGGAGATTATGATAACAACGGTTTTAATGATCTGATTTACGGCTCTGGAAGCGGAATCGCCTTCTTAAAGGCCAATGCCAACGGAACAGCCTATACATCCGACAGGAAACCGCAGTCTTTTTTAGTTCAGAGAACCAATTTTATAGACATCAACAACGACGGGAAATTAGATGCGTTCGTCTGTGATGATAATGCGCCGAACAGATATTATATCAACGACGGTACAGACATGAATCATAATCAGGGCGGACTGGGAGATTTCCCTTCCGGAGGAAATTACGGTTCTATCTGGATTGATTATGATAATGACGGAGATATGGACCTCTTTATTGCAAAATGCAGCGGCGGAGGCTCGGGTCCGGGCGGGAACATCGATGAACTTCACAGAAATAACGGGAACGCCACGTTCACCAATGTTGCGGCGGCAGCCAATATGGCAAACCCGGTTCAGACATGGTCTTCCGCATGGGGAGATTTTAATAATGACGGATGGATGGACGCGGTGGTGGGAATTAATTCCACGGCAAATGGACTGAGTAAAGTAATGAAAAATAACGGGGACGGAACGTTTACCGATAAATCATCAGGATCAGGCTATGATACCACCAGTGCGCTAAGCAGGGAATATGTGGCTCACGATTTTGATAACGACGGATTTCTGGATGTTCTGGGAGCAGGAAATACCATCATGTTCGGAAACGGAGATTTTACCTTTACGCCTAATCCTAATCCTTATAACCTGAGTAACTTTGATCGTCCTATCGGGGATTTGAATAATGATGGATTTCTGGATATTCAAAACGGAAGTACAATCATGATGAATGCCGGGAATACCAACAAATGGCTGAAAGTAACTCTCAGAGGAACCCAAAGCAACAGAAGTGGAATTGGCGCAAGAGTTGAAATTTACGGGTCCTGGGGAAAACAGATCAGAGATATACAAAGCGGAACCGGTTTTGGAAATATGAGCACATTGAATGCGCATTTCGGAATCGGTCAGGCTACAGCCATTACAAAAGTGATTGTACGCTGGCCTTCCGGACTGGTAGATACGATTTACAATGTAACGCCGAATACGACGTTAAATGTTGTGGAAGGTTCGTTCCTGGGCACAAAAGAAATTCAGGCTGCAGAAGAGATGTTTACGGTATATCCAAATCCGGCACACGATATCATTCAGTTCAAGACAAAGCCTGATTTTATACCGGAACGGGCTAAAATTTATGAGATGAGCGGAAGGATTGTTCTGCAGGTTACCGTTGAAAGAAACCAGATTTCCGTGAAAGACTTAAAGCCTGGAAATTACCTGTTGCAGGTAACGGATAAAAAAGGAAAGAGTTATTCACAGAAAATAACAGTACAATAAAACTTAATATAACTGCAGGGTCTGAAGGCTTTGCAGTTTTTATTTCAATTTATGTATTTTCCGGATCTACTTTGTTCAGGAACAGAAAAACGGAAATTCCGGAAATGAGGGACATAGTAACCGATAATATAGCGCTGCCGATAAGATACTGAAGCAGATTGTTTTTTACCAGATCAAAATTGAGCTCCTGACTTAAAATATTGCTGTTTCCACCGACGAAGGGTGCACCCAGAAATAATGACGCTGCAATGATGAAAGGAATAAAAGGAGGTATGCTTACATTCGACGCTACAAAAGCCAGCACTTTATTCAGCTTGAAAAGTACCGCTAAAGAAATAGTAAGCAGAGTATGAAAACCCCAAAAAGGAGAAAATCCTATGAATACGCCTAAGGCAATGGAAAATGCTTTGGTGCGATTGCTCCCGTCACTTTCAAGTACATCTTCTTTTATAAACCTTTTAAAACTTTTTTTTTTGAAATTGTTGATGAAATTTCTTGGAATAATGTAAACCAGCGTGATGAATACCAAAATTGTATTGAGAATACTGATTCTTGTAAAATCTTTGAAAGGCCTGAAATGAGATACTCTTTCAGCAGGATCATACAATACTTTTACCGGGACGTTTTTCACCGGAATATGCCTCCAGGCTGTCCGTACAATGATTTCAATCTCAAATTCAAATTTGGGAGTAAAATATTTTCTGGGAATTTTATGAAGCGGGTACAATCTGTATCCTGATTGTGTATCCTCCAGCTTAATCCCTGTTTCAAACCAAAACCAAAAGTTGGAAAAACGATTCCCGAAGCTGCTTTTCTTGGGAATTCCGTCCTGAGCCATGTTTCTGTTTCCTATCAGAAGCACCTCCTGATTTTCCATTAGCAAAGCTTCCACAAAAACCGGGATATCGTCCGGATAGTGCTGTCCGTCGGAATCAATGGTGATGGCATAGCTGTAGCCGAGCTTTTCTGCTTCTCTGAAACCTGTTTTCAAAGCATTTCCTTTTCCTTTATTTTCAGGCAGATGAATAATTTTGATTTCGGGATAATCATATAAAATAGCCGCTGTAGAATCGGTAGAGCCGTCATTTACAATGATGATCTGATCCGTATATTCCAAAATACCGTCAATAACTCTTTTCAGCGTTTTCTCATTGTTGTAGGTAGGAACTAAAACACAGATATTCTTTTCGGAAATTGCATGCTGGACTTCAGTGAGGGTCATGGTTTATTTAAAATTTGCTTTTTCGGCCGCCGTCATTGTTTTAGATTGTGCCGCAAATTTTTTAATATAGTTTTTTAAGGCTGAATTTTGTTTGCTGTAATTATTCAGAATAAAAGCTTTATCATCTTTAAGGCTTCCTCTGTATCCCACAATTTTCGGAATATTTTCCTGAACGCTCATCCTGATGACACGAAGCTCGATATTATTAGGATTGCTTTTGATAATGCTTTCAAGGCTGGTTGCTCCGGATTTTACCAATGCTTTTCTGTTTTGTTTAGCGATTTTAGCTTCCATTATTTTAGCTGCCGCTTTATAGCCTTGGGTTACAGCATCAGATCCGGAAGTTTTTTCAGCAGTGTCGATAAAAGCTTCGGTATTGGCATTAGAAGCATTGGCTTTTGCATAGCTGTCCCGTAAAGACTCAATTCCGGATTGAAAGAAAAGGATACATGCTGTGATGAACGAAAAAATTAATTTCATTTTGCCAGTTTTTTATAGTTAACTGACATTTTTAGTGCAATAGTCTCGCCAAAAGAAGTGGTATTCTTTACTTTAACGTCTTCTTCTGATTCATTAATATCCAGCTGTAATTTCAGTTCCGGTGTTTCAAAAGGATTAATGATTGCCATAAATTTTACATTGGAAGCAGATTTCAAAAATAGTTTTTGTTCCGTAAATTCTTCAGAAAGCTCTTTCACAATCTGCATCATACAAACTCCCGGTGTTACCGGATTTCCAGGGAAATGCCCTTTAAAGATATCATGGTCTTTATTAAGCAAAATATGGGCGGTGAAACTTCCGTTTTCTGCTTTTTCGTAGGATTCTAAACTGTAAAAATCGGTAAGAATAGTCTGCATTGTTTATTCTGTTTCAGTGATTTGAAATAGTTTTATATTGATTTTAAAATCTTTATGTTGAAGATTCAAACTATCCGCGAAGATATGTTTTTTTGCGTCGAATGTAAAATCTATTTTCTCCTTATTGTTTTTGGTGTAAACAATTTGTTTTAGCAAGTGGTTATCTTTGTTAAAGAATAGATAATACGTCTTGTTATCAATTTTTGATAGGTAAATCCTGGAATTTCCGTTTTCAAAACTTTCCGATACGGGATAACTCTGTCTTAAAAGTTCATGGAAATCATTTTTTAAAAAATTAATAACAATCTTTTTATCCAGATCGGGAAGGACATAATTCAGCTTAAAATCATTTTCCGAAATCTCAAAATCGATCAGTTTATTCCCAAAATCCGAAGTTAAAACAACACGATGAATCGTTGCATCAATTTTTTTGATAATTAAAATGCCGCTTACATGATTTTTATAAATATCCATCTGGCATTTATACACATAATCTTCCTTTGATGAAAAGTATAAATTTTCAACGGTTTTTTCAGAAGCCGTGATCGGTTTTACATCATTAAGCCTGTAGGTTTTACACGATGCAAACAAAATGAAAATCAGGCTATAAGCTAAATTCCGAAGCAGCAACCGGCGCATTGACTTTTGTATTTTTGAAAAGAATATTGGTTGTATCTCCCGAAGCTTCTGTCATATTAACCTGAGAAATGGTTGATTGATTTTTTGGAAAATACAGCTCAATCTGCTTAATATATTTCAGCAGCTGGGCCGATTTCGGGGTAAATTTTGCAATATTGAAATTGGCATTCTTTAAATAGGTCACCGAAAATTCAGGATCGCTGAACATCTGTCCGTTCGAGCTTCCGACAATCAGTTTGTTGATTTTTTCGAAAGTTTTGCTCTTGGCATCTACAGAAGATTTTTTCCCCTGATCATTAATGAAAATTTTATTATCCCTGAAAACTATGCTGTACTGATAAGGCTTTGTGTATTTCCAGCTCAGCATATTCGGGGTTTTTAAAGACATTCGTCCATACGTAACAATGTTCTTATCCAAAAAATCCATTTTCTTGGTCTGGGTAAAATCTGCCTGTAATGTTTTTATCGTTTTTGTTTCTGAAGAAACTTTAGTTACGAATGCTTTGGCTTCGGCTCCGGACATTGCAGTATTCTGTGAAAAGAAAATTCCTGAAACCAGCAAAAATGCTCCTAAAGCAATATTTTTAATCATTTTTTCGACTTTTAATCATTGAATCAACCGTGAAGGCTGAATAATTATTCTTTTTCAAAAATACCAATAAATCTGCCAAAACATTATATGTTTTTTGTGAAGTATCGTGAAGAAGGATAATGCTCCCTTTTTTTAAACCTTTAGTGACTTTCCGGTAAATTTTCTTTTCGTCCTGCGTAACGGTATCTAAAGACCGCACATTCCAGCCGATACTTTTTTTGCCTGTTCTTTTGATGGCTCGGGCAATATTCGGGTTGGTCACGCCAAAAGGAGGACGGTATAAATCTGTTTTTAAATTGCCGATTTTCAGCATCACTTCATCACATTTTCCAATTTCTTCTGTCATTTTTGTAGTTGATAAAAAACCGGTGTTGTCAGCATGTGAAAAAGTATGGTTTCCAACAGTATGACCTTCTGCAATTATTCTTTGGAAGGTTTCCGGATATTTTTCGATCTGTTTTCCGATGCAGAAGAAAGTGGCTTTTAAATCGTTTCCCTTAAGCAGATCCAGAAATTTAGGGGTTAATTCCGTCGGACCGTCGTCGAAAGTCAGGGCTACTTCCTTTATTTTCGTTCTTTTATGATTAAAATTGTTCACAAAATAATTCAGGCCGATATCAAAAGATCCCCAGACAACAACTGCAGAGAACATTAAAAAACAAAAGAGATATACCCAGAATGTTCCCTGAAATGCGTAAATAAAAACATTGCAGAAAATATAAAACAGGATAAACAGGTAATGTTTCATCTTTTTTTGAATTTTGGTTTAAAATATCCGCAATTTATATGCATAATGTCATTCTGAATATAGCGAAGCGAAATGAAGAATCTAAAATAAAAAAGTAAAGATTCTTTCTTCGTCAGAATGACAAACTTGTGTTAAAAATTAAGCTTTACCTAACAAAACCAGACTGTGATCATTTCCGCCCAAATGATTGTACAGCAACACGTTTTCTATTGCTGGTGTTTTAAAATCATTAATCATCATCACATCCGGAATCTCTTGGTTTTTAAGAATATGACAGGCCATAAAGGTAGAAAATCCACTCGCTGTATTGAATTCGCCGCTTAAATGCTTGTAGTACAGCAACGAAGAACCTGTAAACACCTCCGCAGCTTTTTTGTAATATACGTCAGATTTTGCGTCTCCGCTGAAGCCTAATATTACTGCATCAATATCCTGAGCCGACAGATTATTTTTAGATAAAAAATCTTCAATAAATTTCTGCGTTTCTTCTAATTCTAATGCATTAACAATGTGAATATCTTTGAGTTGGGCATATGTGCTTTCTGTTTTGTTTTTTCCCAGCACAAAAAAGCTTGCGCCTTCTCCCCAAACAACGCCGTCGGTTGTTGAGTTCAGATAATCAACAGGAAGATTTTCTTCTTTTTTAATGGTTTTGTTTAATTTATACAATTCCATTGTTCTTTCCGTTTGCTCATCTGTTGATCCTACCAAAACGTTTTCCGCTTCACCGTCTGCAATCTGTAGTTTTGCATCCAGGAGCGAGAACTCCAGGGACGAAGAGGTATTCACGTACGTAAAATTATACGCATGACACTGCAGCCCTAAAGCGATCTGCCCTGCCACTGTATTGTGTGTTGACTGGATGAAATAGGTGGGTGTGAGAAACTCCTCATTATTATCCAGCACATTTTTTAAAAATCGTTCAGAATCCTGAGAGCAGCCTATACCGGTTCCTACGATAATCGCATCGGGATTTTCAAGCCCGGCCTCTTTCAACACGTAATGTGAAGCTACGGAGCTCATTTTTACTGTTTTGGACATTCTCCTGATCATGGCGGGAGGAATGAACTCTTTGTAAGCAGGCTCAATGGCTTTTAAAACCAGAGTTGAATATTCCGGCTTTAAATTCTCTAAGAAATTTTCATTTAAAGTGTCCTGAACGGAAATGCAGGCTGCACTGTTGATATAAACCGCACTCATGATTTTGAGAAAATTAAGGTTGAACAGTTTCCGCCAAAACCAAATGAATTGGAAAGAACGTGGTTGATATTTTTCTCCCTGAGCTCCGTAACGGGAGTCAGGTCGAATTCTGCCATTTTAGTTTTAAAATTCAGATTCGGGAAAATGATATTATTCTGAATGGCCAACAGAGAATAAACCGCTTCAATTCCAGCTGCCGCAGCCAGCGTATGGCCGGTAAAAGCTTTTGTAGAACTGAAATCCGGTACTTTATTCTCACCAAAAATTCTGATCATCGCAATACCTTCTGATAAATCATTATTTGGTGTTGCCGTTCCGTGAACGTTGATGTAATCAATTTGTTCTTTATTCAGACCTGAAACTTTCAGGGCTTTTTCCATCGCTAAAAAGGCACCCTGCCCATTTTCCGAAGAAGCGGTCTGATGATGTGCATCATTGGCGTTTCCATATCCGGAAAGGTAGCCCAGAACTTTTTTATTTGTTTTTTTCACGACTTCATCCGATTCCAGAACAATGAAAGCGGCTGCTTCTCCCAGATTCAGACCTTTTCTGTCGTTGTCAAAGGGTGTATTGTAAGAATCCGTTAAAATCATTAATGTATTGAAACCATTTAACGTAAACTTTGAAAGGGCATCTGTTCCACCGACAATGACGCGGTCCAACACGCCGTTTTTAATCAGTTTGGCTCCCATCATAATCGCATTGGCTGCTGAAGAGCAAGCTGTGCTGATCGTTGAAACCAGACCTTTCAGACCGAGATAATCTGCAATTAACAGGGAGGAATTTCCGGCATCGTGAGAGTCTATATATTTTTGCTTTTCAGGAAAATCTTCGTAGGAATAAAAATATTTTTCGGTCATATCCATTCCGCCAACGCTGGTTGAGGAAATAAGGCCTGTTTTATATTCGTTGATGTCTGTAATTCCGGCACTTTCTATGGCTTCTTTTGCAGCAATCATTCCCAATAAAGCGGTTCTTGTGGCATTTTTTACATCCTTCAGATGAAGTTTTTCTGCAAGCGCTGTATTGGTAAGCTTGATTTCACCTGTCTTGATACTCCCGGCGTGCCGTGTTTCAAACAGCTCAATGTCTGAAATTCCGTGTTTTCCGGATTGTAAGGATTGCAGATTTTCCTCCACATTGTTCCCGATGGAAGAAATAACGCCCATTCCCGTTATGGCAATTTTTTGACTCATCTTTTAATAATGTACAATATACCAATTTAACAGTGTAACAATATTGTCATTCCAGATTGGTACATTGTTAAATTGAATACATTGTTAGATTGAATTATTTTGTTCTGTTTTCTTCGATGTATTTTGCCATGGTTTCGATGGATGCAAAAATTTCTTTTCCTTTTTTAGGATCGGATAATTTAATGCCGTATTCTTTATCTAAAAGAACGATCAATTCCAGGGCATCAATAGAATCCAGGCCAAGTCCTCCACCGAACAACGGATCTGTATCCTGGATTTCTTCTACTGCAACGTCTTCTAAATTAAGAACTTCAATGATTTTGTGTTTTAATTCTTCTCTTAAGTTTTCCATAAAAATTATTTTAATGTACCAATCTGGCAATGTATTCAATTTATCAATTGACTGACTGCAAACATTGTTACACTGTTATATTATTAAATTGTTACATTAGTTCGTTAGCAAATATACAAAAGCATTATAACTTTCCTGATATAACTCTACCCAGCCGCATAATACTTTATCGGCTTTTCCTGACTGCAAAATCTGTTCCGAGTAGTTGTTTAAAAATTGTTCATCAAATGCGTCCAGTACAAAAAAAGCATTTTCAGTCTGCATTTTATGTTTGATGCTGATTTCTCCTACGCAAATATTGGGTAATGTATACACAAAAACCGCAGGACTTGGAAAATAATTTTCCTGAGAATTAATGCTTTCCTGATATTTAAAATCCGTATCCAGGCTTGAGGATTTGTTCGCAAAAACTATGGCTGTTGTGCTGTAATCTTCATTTTTTAGAATCATTTCAGAGGCAAGAAAGGCAAGTTTGCTCAAGTTATCCATCTTATGAAATTTCGGATAATTGATTTCTAAAGTTTTGTAGGCTTCCTTTGCAAAGTCCGAAAAATTTTCAGTCTGGGTTTCAAAAATAATTTCGTTGTTAAGAATAATTTTTGAATTGTTTATGCTGCAAATGTCTGTTTTCTTCATGAATAAGGTTTAGGGCTTTTTTGTTGGATTTTGATGGGTGTTGAAAACAGCAAAAACAATAATTTTATTTTCTATAATTTGATAAATGATGACATACGGAAACTTTTGAATATAAGCCTCACGTAAGTTTCCTTTTTTTAAAGGAAAGTGCAATGGATTATTTTGAATTCTGAAAAAATAAGATTCAACTTTTTTGGTAAATTTTACTCCAAGCCCAATCTGTTTACTTTCGTACCACAATGCAGCCTCTAGAAGATCAGCTTCGGCATTTGGAGATAAAGAAAATTGATAAATCATAATTTTTTCATCAGTCTTTCTTTTACTTCTTCCCACGAAGAAGTTTTAAGTTCACCACTTAGATATTTTCCACGTTCTTCTTCAATTCGGTCATAAATATGATCCGGAACTTGTGGATATTCTGAAGATTCCAGTTCTGAATCTTCTTCTGCATCAATAATGCTGTTGATGATTCTTAAAATTCTTTCATCCGCAATGTCGATGAATTTGTGAATTCTTTTTCTGATTTCTATAGTAGAGTCCATTTTTCCAAACCTTTAAGTCTATCAAAATTACGAAATTATTCTTTATACTTTTCCAAAACAACCGCCGCATTGCATCCTCCAAAACCTGAAGCTGTTTTCAAAATATATTTAATTTCTGCAGGTTGATTTTCTTTAATAATATTCAAAGATTGGGAAGTTCCAATATCCTCAAAATTTTTAGATGGAATTAATGTTTTATGTAAAGCACTTTCGATCGAAATAATGGTTTCCAGCAATCCGGATGCGCCTAAACAATGTCCGTAATATGCTTTTAAGCTATTTAAAGGAATATTTTGTAGTTCTGCACGGTTAAAAGCGATAGCTTCCATTTCGTCGTTGTAGATGGTTGCCGTTCCATGTGCAGAAATAAAATCAATCTGTTCTGCAGAAACCTGTGCTTCTGTCATCGCATTTTTAATGCTTGCAAACAAACCATCTCCTGTTCTGGATGGTCCGGAAATATGATTGGCATCGTTGACTGCGGAGTCTCCTAAAATTTTAAAACTAAATTTTTCATTTTGAGTTGGCTCTGAAGTGATATATGCTGCTGCTGCTGCCTCACCAAGATTGATGCCGTCGCGGGTTTTATCATAAGGTTTACATATTGCGCTTCCGATAGCCTGAAAAGAGTTGAATCCTGAAATCACAAATTCTGAAATTTCATCTCCGGCAATGACAAAAGCATCTTTGTATTTTCCGGCCGAGATCATATTTTTAGCAACAGCAATGGCCATTACTCCGGAAACACAGGCGTTGGAAACAACAATTGGTTTTGTTTTAAATCCGAAAAAATCAGCGATTTTCTGAGCTAGATTTGATAGAAAAACCTCTGTAGGTAAAGTTTTTTTATTTTTAAGTAAACTAATATTTCCTTTGGTCGTGGAAAGGATAAATGCTGTTTCTTCCGTAATCTGACGTCTTTCAACCAAAGGTTGTAAGCTTAGCAAAAACATTTTTTCCAATCTTGTAAAAGTCATGTTATGCTGAGCGGAATCGAAGGATCTGCTGAATTCTTTTTCCAGCTTTTCAGAATCAATCATGGAAGCGTAAAAGGGTTCATGATTTTCAATAATCTTATGTAAAGCAACTCCGGATTTACCTTCCAGAAGAGCCTTCCAGTTTGAAGAAACATCAAAACCTAGTGGGGTGATACAGTTGTAATCTGTGATGAAAATATCCTTCATGATAATCCCATTTTATCTTTCCATGCCTGAAAAAAATCAGGATTGTATAAACATAAATTATTATCGGAATCCAGAAAGACCTGGGTGGTTTCTCCTGAACAGACCAATTTATTGTCTTCGTTAAAAAGTTCGTATCTGTAAATTAACTTCGCTGAAGTTGAATTGACGAAAGTCGTTACAATTTTAAATGTTTCCCCGTATTTTAATGGCAGAAAATGTTCACAGGTACTTTTTACGATCGGTGTCACATAACCTGCTTTCTGAATATCAAGATACGTCAAACCATGCTGTCTTCCGAAAGCTTCTCTTCCGTCCTCGAAATACACGATGTAATGACCATGCCATACAATTCCAAGCGGATCGGTTTCATTAAATCGTACACGGACTTCTTCTGTACAGGTTAAATTTTCTTTAGACTGCATTCTGTTTTCTTTTCTTTACCACAAAGGGCACAAAGGTTCCACAAGGTTCACAAAATAAATTTCACATTTCTGTTTGTGTTAAGCACTCGTGATCTTCGTAGTTAATAAATCTCTAAGTTCACAAGTTATACACAATGCACAATGAATATTCTAAATTTTATATCGTTCCGTTAATTAATCTTTTAACACCATTTTTAAATAAAACTGAGTTAAAATTAATCACTAAACCCAATTTGCAATTGCTTAATTTTAAATAAGTTAAAACTTGAGCAATATGGATTTCATTTAATGATTCTACGGATTTTATTTCAACAACAACTTTTCTCTCAACTAATAAATCAATTCTATAGCCAATGTCAAGTTTTATATCATCATAAATTAATGGCATTGGTTTCTGTTTTTCTATTTGCAAACCGGATTTCTGTAACTCATAGTACAGACATTCTTCGTATGCGCTTTCTAAAAGTCCAGCTCCGAGTTGGCGATGAACTTTTAATCCTGCATCAAATATAACTTTCGAAACTTCATTTTCATTCATATTTATTTGTGTTTTTTAGATTTTTATTTTACCACAAAGGTCACAATAGGCTCCACAAGGGACACAAAATAAATGTTTGAGCTCTTTGTGAAAACTTTGTGCCCTTTGTGGTTAAAGTCAAACCGCATTCTGTTTTCTTTCATAAAATAATGAAATAGCAACCATGGCTATATAAAATAAAAATAAGAAAATGATTTCTTTGGCAATACCTCCGATTCCGCTGTTTCTTAAAATAATATCATAATAAGCATTCAATCCCCAATTCATAGGAGAAAACTTTGCAATGGACTGCATAAATTCAGGCATCAGAAATACCGGAACCCAGATTCCGCCGACTGCTGCCAAAACCACAACGGAAGTTGCTCCAAACGGGGCCGACTGTTCCTGAGTATTTGCAACAGTTCCCAGCAATACACCAAATCCAATAGCGGCTAATCCCGCAAAAATGGTAACAATAATTAACGGAAGCATTTTCCCGGTTACATCAAACTGCGGAAGATCCATATAGGGAAACAGGTAAATTCCTACGGCAACCATCAGTAAAAACTGAATAACACAAATGATAAGATACGTAAAAGTTTTTCCTAAAATATGAATGAAATACGGAGTAGGGCTTATTCTCGCCCTTACGCTGGTTCCCTGGCTTTTTTCCTTAACTAAATTAATAGACAACGGAACAACGATAAAGAAAATAGCGAACAGTGCCCACGCCGGAACATTATGCTGAACGGAATTCGGCAATATATCCATATTTCCTTTTTTCGGAGTTATCTCTTTAAACGCAATCAGACTGTTGTTTTTGAGGTCTTCCGTAGTTCCCAGCTGATCCTGAAATGCCTTATAAATCTTTTTATTTTCGATCTCAAAAACCATTTTGTTGACCGCATTCATTACATTGTTTTTGAAGCTGATATTGGTTGCGGGATCAAAATAAAGGCGGATATCTTTTGCTTTGGAAATGTTTTGCTTTACGGCTGAAGAATCTGTTTCCAATCCGAAGGAACTTACGATAGCCTGAACTTTAGATTCAATATTGGCATTAATGTCTTTCGTTAAATTTTTAGGGATAACAATGGCCATCTGATAATCTCCTCCGAAGACAGCTTTCTCGGCAGATTTTTCATTAAAATCAGTCAGCAGCTCAAACGTTTTACTGTTTTCAAGCTGCTTCTGTATGTTTTCTGAAATTTCAGAATGGTCGTTATCAATAAATATAATCGGAATTTTTGAACCTTCCATGTTTTTGAAGGTGGAATCCTGAATTAGAGTGATGGTAACAATAAGGAGCAAAGGCATCACGAAAATGATGACGATTCCGCCGATATCTCTTTTCAGGAGAAGGATTTCTTTAATAAAGCTTCGCCAAAGTTTATACAACAACATCTCTTAATTCTTTTCCGGTTAATGAAATAAAAACATCTTCCAAGTTTTCCGCGTTGGATACTCTGTTGACCAATTCCTCGGGTGTCCCAACCGCATGGATTTTTCCATGATCGATAATGGCAATTTTGGTGCAGAATTCTTCGGCTTCGGAAAGATGATGCGAGGTATAAATAATGCAGGTTCCTTTTTTATTGAGTTCTAAAAGATGATCAATGATTGCTTTTTTAGACTGTACATCAACGCCTACCGTTGGTTCATCCAGAAATAGAACTTTCGGGTTGTGAAGGGTTCCTGCAATGAGGTTGCAGCGGCGTTTCATCCCTCCTGAAAACTGTTCTACTTTTTTATCAGCGAATTTTGAGAGTCCCATGATCTCCAGAGATTCGTCAATGGAAGTTTTTAAATTTTTATGGCTTAAACCGTATAAGCTTCCGAAGAATATTAAGTTTTCCCTTGCTGTTAAAGTTGGATATAAAGCATATTCCTGCGGGACAATGCCAATGATCTGTCTTAATTTGAATCCGTTTTTCTGAGGTGATAATCCGTCAATGGTAAACTGTCCTGAGGTAGGCTTAATCAATCCGGAAAGTATGGAAATCAATGTGGTTTTTCCGGCTCCGTTAGGACCAAGGATTCCGTAGATTTCGTTTTTGGCGATATTCAGCGAAATATCATTTACAGAAAAGTCTTCTGCATTCTTATATTTTTTGTAGAGGTTTTTTATTTCGATAAAATGTTCCACGTTATATTGCTTTTCTTAGTTTTTTATAGAAGGCTTCTTCCAGATCTGCAATGTGAAGCATTGATTTTGAAAGGTTGTTATAAATATCGCTTTTGGAATTTCTGTTTTTGTAAACCCGTGCAATATCCACTGCAAAATCTCTCCAGAGGTCACCAATCATGGTGATTTCTTTAGACAGTTCTTTTAATTCATCATTTTTAAGAATAACAGCTGCTTCCTGTAAGAACGCACCGTAAATGAACCTGAAGCCTCCGCCTCCGGTTCCTATTTCTTCCTGCATACGGATTAGCTGTCCCAGATAATGATTGGTTGTTTTTGTTCCTTTTTTTTCAGCCCACTTCGGGATGCTTTTGGCAACCCATCTCATGGCTTTTACGCCGATGATCGGAACGGGAGCGAGCATATTTTTGCAGGTGTCTTTGATTCCTTTTTTGATGGCTTCTTCCAGATGAATGTTTTCCGGAATATAAGTAGGAAAGTACATGTGGCCTTTCGGGGGAAGTGCTCCTTTCGCATATCGTACTTTTTCCAGCTCGGCTTCAGAAAGGGTAGTTACATAATCCATCACAGGATCACTGATCAGGAATTTTCCGTCTTCTTTTCCGTAAACCACAAGATTATGCGCGTTGAAATGGAATTTATATTCTTCCGGGAAATACGTAAGGTTGAAAACACCTACCTGAAGCCCTGTCGGAATATTATTTTCCAGGTTTTTTTCAAGGGCTTTCTGAGCATCCTGCGGATTAGAGAATTTAAGCCTTTTAATTTTAATTCCCAGTCTTTTTGCGGCTTTGCTGAAAATTGCTCCGGGCATCGGACGATAGCTGAAGCCGGGTGCAAAATTTACTTTTAAAAAAGGGAGGTAAACAAAGAACAACCCGGAACCGATTCCGAAAATCATAGGTTCGCTGAGTTTCAATCCTTTGTTTAATAATAAATTGGAAGCCACCCCGTTCTCGCAATGCGCAGTCTGATGGTGTTCAAAATTAATTTTCATTCTTAGCTTGGTTATTAACCTTCAACTTTACCTTATTTTCCGTTGAAGTTTTTCAGTTCGTCTACTGTAATACCGAATGTATCGGCATATTTTTTCAGTACAGAGTCTCTTAGTGTTTTAAATACTTTTGGTTTTCCGTGTCTTTTGACCCGCCACTGCCACATTCCGACGTAGGCTGCCAATACCTGGAGATCCATTTTATTCAGTTCCATGAAATAAATAATGGGACTTACCATATTATTGGCTACGTTTTGTCTGGCTTCTTCAATTCTTTCGTGGATAAGTTCCATAGATTCTTCCAGTGCCGCTTTTTTGGCATCCCAGCCAATACTGTTGGCGGTGGTATAATTGTCATTTTCATCCGTAACATACAGCACTTCGGTCATGTTGGCGGATTTTAGATTGCTTTCGTCCTGAGGAAGGTCTTGCTTTTTCATGGGCGTCAGTTTTTAACTTCTTGAATAAACAAATTGATTTCAGCTCTGATCAAAAGCTGGTCATTATGAAAAGTTTCGCAAAAGATATTGCATATATTCCCGAACTGAGAGATAAGCGAAGCTTTGGAAATAATTTTGTCACCCACTTTTGGGAGTGCAAAAACCTCTATTTTTTTGATAGAAGTTATAAAGCCAATAACTTTGGTATCTGCATCAGGATCCTCGAAGAAGCTTTGTCCGAAAATCGAAGAACAGGTCTGCGCAAGATTTTCGATAAGGCCGGCTTCTGCAAATTCGTTATTGTGTACAAAAATATTGTTTTGCTGAATTTCGAAGGAAGTCATCACTTTTTCTTTATTCAGCTCCAGGATATAATCTGCCATCAGCATCGGATCGCGATGCGGGAGAAAATGGTGGATATTGATTATGTTTTCTTCCTTGATTTCCATTAAATTGTATTAAATACTTACATAACAACCGTTTTCATCTGAGATTTTGCAATGACCTCATCATTAATTTTTGTAACGACATCTACCAAAGTTACACCCATCATTTCATTGAGAATAGAAACTTCTGATGTTAGCTGATCTCCCAGTTTTGGAAGTGCTGTTACCTCAAATGACTTAATGGCGCCGATGTATCCGGTAGGTGCTTCTTTTCCTGAAAGATAGAATTTATACCCTGTGTGAAGGGCTACACTCTGCGCCTGATGTTCCAGTAATCCTGAAGCCTGGAAAGTTCCGTCCTGCATAAAAATGTTTTCTTCCGTCGGCCTGAAACCTGAAATCAGATGATTTTCTGAATATTCTGCAATGCTGTTTACCATGACAAAAGGAAAACGCTGAGGAATCAGGCTCTCAACAAAATCACGGTCGGATGTAGGCAGTCGGTTTTCCATTTAGCAAACCGTTAACAGGGCACATGAGTAGGCGAATCTTCCACTTTCCGGCACACAAAGCAGTACTTTTTCACCTTTTTTTAATTTTCCTGAATTCATTAATTCTTCGAGGGCGATAAAAATAGAACCTGCACCAATGTTTCCTACTTCAGAAAGGTTGTAAAACCATTTTTCCCAAGGAAAATCCAATCCTACATTCGCAAATTCTTCTTTTAATCCTTCTTTGAAATAACCTGACGAAATATGCGCCAGTACGTGGTCTATTGTATTTGGATCAAGGTTGTGTTTATCGAAAGATGATCTTAAACTTTCTGCACCCTTTACCAAAATATACTGATCTAAAATTTTTGTATCCTGCTTCAGAGCAAAAATAGATTGTTTCAGCCATTCGTCTGAAGGATAATCTGCCCAAGATTTCAGGCTTCCGTCCTCCTGCTTTTCACATCCTGCGTACATGCACGCTTCAATTTCGTGGGCATACGAATAGAAATCGATGAATTCTACTTTCAGAGAAACGCTGTCGGGTCTTGGTTTGTTTTGCAGAAGCAAAGCACCGGCACCGTCCGAAAGCATCCATCTTAAAAATTCTCTTTTAAAAGCAATAATCGGTCTTTCTTCAAGCAATTTTAAATTTTCTGCTTCGTGATTGAATTTATCGGCAGTCATCCACGCTGAAAATCTTTCCGAGCCTACACACACTGCATTTTTCTTAACTCCTGCTTTTACGGAAAGGAATCCGTAATTGAAGGCATTCATCCCGGAGTTACAAAGTCCGGTTGAGGTGTTGATTTCGATTGATTTATTAAGGTTAAGTTCTCCGTGAACCATGGATGCATGAGAAGGCTGGATCTGGTCTGCGGAAGTAGTTCCGCATGAAAGCAATTCTATATCTTCTTTCCCGAAATTTTCATCAAAAAGACCTTCTACGGCTTTTGCTGTGATCTGGGCATTGGTATGGGTAGGTTTTCCTTCCTGGTCTAAAGCATAATACCTTGTGGTAATTTTGTTGTTTCTCAGAATTAAAGCCTTTGCTTTTGACGGTTTTTCATTGATATAGCCAAGATACGTTTCCATTTCATCATTAGAAACCGGTTCATTCGGCAGGTATGTTGAAGCCTTTGTGATAAATACGTCGTTCATTCTATTTTATATTAATTCCTTGTAAATATTCTCTTTGTTTTTTTCTTTTAAACCAAAAGATAGGTGTGGTAAGCAAATGTAATACCAGAACTACCGGTGATACGATCCATATTGCAGCCATCAAATATACCTTAAAGAATTTGATCAGCAATGGTCGCTTTTCTTTTTTCCTCATGATGAGGCCGGACCATACTTTGAAAATTTTGTTTCCTACTTTTTCTACTCTTACCAGGAAGGCGCGGATTTCTACGGCCCCGTTTTTTACAAGATCCGGCTGAAGGGTTTCCAGCGTATTGGCGGAAAAGTTTTTTTCAATAATTCTTCCGTATTTTCCGGCACCATTAATCTCTTCATCTGAAACTCCTGCTGCGGGAAGCATTCCGGATTTTTCTTTTTTCCCAGTGGTCATCCAGCGAAGGATGGTAAGTACGCTGGTATAATTATCGTGCCTGTCTACCAAAGCAATATTTCCCACAAGCTTAGCCTGCATTTGTTTTAGGTATACTTTAAGTTTTTCCTGAGAAAACATCCACATATTTCTGGTACCCGAAACCGTAACGACAGGAGTATCTTTAAGTATGTTTTCAGCAAATCCGCTTTTCAGAAAAGAGATAATGGGAATAGACGGGGTGAGATACCAAACCTGATATCCGAAAATAACCAGATCGAATTTTTTGTTCAGGACTTCTTCCGGTGGCGGCAGAATTTCGCTCGGAATCTGCAGGTAAGATTCTGGAAATGTGTTGAAAAATACCTCTCCTGTCCATGGGAATGGAAAGTCTTTTTTCAGCTTTATATTATAATAGGTTACCTCGTACTCCTGATCTTTCTCTTCAAACGGCTGCACCATATTTTTTACAATATCTTCCAGCTGTCCGGACTGAGTATAATATATAACAAGTATATTCTTTTTCATTAATTCTTTTTATCCGTTTACAAAAATATGCTTTTCATATTTATTATTGAGAAGCAAATACTTTTAATGAGCCATAACTGAATTTCAATGCATAATCAGCATTATTCAATGTATTATTTTTTACATTACAAAAGATAATAATTTCAGGAAGTTTCTCCAAAGAACCGATGTTGAAATTTTCATCTGAAATCAGCAAAACATCAATGTTTTTAGTGATTTCATCAAACTTTTTAATATGGCTGATCTTTCTTCTTTTTACCAGGTAGTTCTGTTCGGCGATCTGTCTTTTTTCAGGATCATTGATAAAACTGAATATTTTTCTTCCTGCCTGCTGAAGCGTTAGCAGAACATCTTTCTGCCCGAAATCATCAGCAATGTGAAGAATAGTATCGTCCTTCTGAATATGTTTGCCGAGTTCAAAATAAATTGATTTGTTGTGCTCGAAATCTTTTTTAACTTCGTTCACCACTTCATTGTCTTTGTATAAAAAGCTTAAAAACAGTTTTTTCTTAAAGTAGTTTTCATCTTCAAGCTCATTTCTGAGCGCAGCAAACTCTTTCCTGAAGTAGGCATTTATTTTTTTGGTACGCTCAGAATAATTTTTCCCGAAGCTTTCATCTTCTTTTTTTATCCTATCACCAATTTTCACGGTAATGGCTCCGTCATAAATGATAAAATCTCCTTTCGGTAACACTTCGGAATTTCCGTGAATATAGACTGGTACAATATCCAACCCGAACTGCTCTGCAAGATAGAATGCTCCTTTATGGAATCTTTTTACATCGTTTGTGTAAGAACGTTCTGCTTCAGGGAACACGGCCAGTGAATATCCCTGATCTACTTTATTCTTAAGTTTGTCAAGACCGTTTTCTATGCCCTGAGAAACAGGATAACATCCCAATGCTTTCACCATTTTCCCGAAAACAGGAGATTGGTATACCCAATCGTTAACCAGGAAAATAAATTTGTGTGTAGTCATAGCAACAGCCAGTATATCAAGGAATGAAGTATGGTTCGCAATAATAATTGCCGGTTTGCTGAAATCTTCTACCGTAACTTTAATGATCTTTTTCCTAACCCATGGATTGGTAAATAACACGGAAGTTAAAAATTTTGCAGAAATTAATTTAAAAAAGTTTAAGGTTCTGCCTTTGGAATTCTTTGTAAAGGGACTGATAAACAATGAGAAAAACAATCCTCCCAAACCGTAATACAGGAAAGACAGTACCGAGTGTATGAAAAGCCTTAAGGTGATAGGCGACAGGCCTTTTTTTGCCCTATTGGTAATGAGTAGCCTAAACCAGAATGGATATAATGTTGAAGTGATGATGATTACCGAGAACATTCCTATTAAAGCAACCAATGCCAGTGAGTGGAGTGCAGGATGTTTGGCAAATATCAGTGAGCCGATAGACAGAATGGTAGTGAAAACCGCAAGTATGATGGAGGTTCTGTACGTAGGAAGCTCGTTTTTACCGGTGGTGTGCTCTTTTTGCATCGCTTGTGTCAGGAAGATACTGAAATCATCTCCCACTCCAAAAACCAGCGTGCAGACAACGGTACTGAAAATATTAAGTTCAAGTTCGAGAAAATATAGGATTCCGGCTGTGACAATTCCTGTTAACACAATCGGGAACATCGTAAGAAGCGTAAGTTCAAAATTCCTGAAGAATACGATGATCGTCAGAATAATGGCTAAAAGAGAATAATTGATCAGGGTATTGAAATCTCTTTTCAGAAGTCCCAAAAAGTTTTCATTCATCTGCTGCCGGTCGATGGCAAGTGCATCATACTTTTTTTCAACATCTTTAATGAATGCTTCCCTTTTGCTTTCGTCAACTTTTACCACATTCGATATGGTATAAAATCCTTTTTCCTCACTCAGGAATTCTGAGACCTGCAGTGCTTTTATTTTTTCATACTCTTTGAGGCTTAACGGAGTGTAATCTTTATTGAGATTATCATTAAGCTGATTAAATGCAGCTTGATTAAAACCATACTGACTGCCGTTTTGGATAAGTTGGGAGATGGTATTTGTTTTTTTATCCGACGTCCAGAATTTTCTCCAGTCTGCAATTTTTTTATGCTGGTCTTTTTCCGATAGCACTACTTTTCCTAAAGAATTATAGCTTAAAATTTTCCCTTCCTGCTTTTCTTTTTCCAGAAACTGGCTCAGCTGCGAATTTTTGGTAAGCGCTTCTTCTGAAGAGTTTCCGTATGAAATTGTATAAATGGATTTTGAGGTGATGTCGGAAAGCTTCTGAAGTTTGGCTTCCGTTATTTTTAGGTCTTTGGGAATATAATTTAAATCTCCAATGTCTTCGTTAAATCCTACATAGCGAAACCCGAAAAGACAGGCAATAATGATCAGTGAGCAGCCAATAATGAGAGGTTTGTTCTTTTCATAAGGATAGGACCCGATTCTATCAATAAAGTTGGCATTTGCTGCTTTTTGTTTTGTGGGGCGGTATAGCTGAGGAATAATAATCAGTGCCAGAACAGAGGATAGCATAACGGTAATGGCTGCAAAAAGTCCCAGATCCTTCAATGCTTCAGAGCGCACCAGGACAAGGCAGAGAAATGAAATTGCTGTTGTGGCGCTGCTTAAGATAATAGGCTGGGTGATTTCTTTGTAAAGCTCTTCTATATTATTATTGTGCTTATAATGGGTAAGAATATGAAGGGCATAATCTATTGTAATGCCAATCAGAATTGCTCCTACACTTAATGAAATGGCGGAAATTTTATCTTTTATGAAATACAGAATCAGTAAAGCCAGCAAAACGGAAAATACCGTTGGGAGAAATACAATGAACGGCGTAAAGAAGTTCCGGAAATAATAAATCAGAACCACTAGTAAAATAGTAAGGGAGATAAGTACTGTATTCTGGATGTCCTTTTTAATCTGCTGTGCATTGGCAACTGCAATTACCGGAGATCCGAAATAGCTGATTTCCGTTTTTCCTTTAAACTGCTTATTAAGATTATCTTTTATTTGATTTAAATCATTGATGAATGATTCGTTGTTTTTGGTGTCGCTGCTTTTATTTTTAGGATCAATAAAGAGCAGAAGGTTTTTCCCGTCTTTTGTGACGATATAGCTGTTTTCAAGTTTAAAATCCTTGCTGATATTTAAGGCATTAAGTTTTTTTATTCCTAAAAAAGTAATTCCGAGCGGGTCTTTTTTGATAAATTCTTTTGTTACAAGGCTTGTAGGAGAAACCAGCGAGATGTAGTTGCTTTCTACTTGTTTCGCAATACTGTCTTTATTGAGTTTCCTCTCAATCTCCGGGTAATCGTTTTCATCTAAGAATAAAGGAAGATTTCGATTAACGAAATCAAAGGTTTCAGAAATTTCACTGTCGTTTACTTTTCCCTGAACGGAGCCAATGTATTGTTGTAGGGGTTCTGTCTTCTGCAGAAAAGCATCCGCTGTCTCGGACAACTGAAAATTATCTTCTTTTGACTTATTTTCAATGATCACAATAATTTTATCTGAAAAATTGAGCTGCTTGAGCACTTTTGCCGTGAGATCGGCTTTTTCATTTTTAGGAATAATCTGGTTGATATCTTCTTCGAAATTAATTTTTGAAGCAAAGAATGTACATATCAAAGCCACTCCGACTGCAAAAAATGCAGAGAGAAGTTTATTTTTAGCAATGAGATAATATAAAAAGATGAAAAAACGATGCATCACATGGTAAAATCAAGTTTGCAAATTTAATTTTTTCATCATTAGTTCAAAGTGTTTTATAATAAGTTTGTCTGAAAATCAATAAAATATTTAATAGTAATGAAAAAAAATATACATTTGCAGAAGTTCCTATTAATAATGTAAAAAAAACTAAGCATTGCTTAGAATTTATTATGTTGACAACAAATGATGATAAAATAAACGGATTTTTATTCGTAATAATTCTTCCGTTCCTGCTGTACTTCATGTCCTACTATGGATTTGAATCTTCTTACACGAGATTAAAAACATCCGAAAAACCTCCTGAATTTTTATTCCACTCTGTTTACGCGTATCGGGTGATTCCCAATTATATCAGCGTAAAGATGACTGTATTTATGGAATACCTTATCGTGCATAAGCTTTCTTTTCTTAAAGATTTTCTTGCAAAAAACGGAACTCCTTTTTATCATGGGCTTTTTTTGGTAAATAGTATATTTTTTATATTGAGTTCTTTGACTTTTAATGCTATCCTAAAATTAAGACCATCGAATTTTACTTCGGATATTATGGAGAGAAGAATGGTTCATCTCCTTTCCATGTTCTTTATCGTCATTACGCAATATGCTCCTACAAATTGTGATGCGATTGCTTTATTCTGCTATTTGTCAGGTATATATATTACTTTTAGATATTACCTTATCCGGAAAACAAAATTCTATATTCTTCTGGTGATTCTTATTGCGGTATCTACCTGCGTAAGGGAAACGGCGTGTCTTAATATTGCTTTTTTTGCTGTTCTTTTCCTTAGTTTTGGTGAATTGAGAAAGTCTCAATTTAAATCTGTAATTCAGATCGTCCCCTTAATCCTGGCTTTTATAATTCCTTATCTGGGACTACGGCAATTAATTGTAAATGAAGAAACAACTTTTGTGGAAGGATTTTATATCAACAGAAATTTTACAAGTCCTTTTAATCTGGCGGGGTTGGTTTTTGCCTGTGTGATAATGCATTTTATTAATCAGCTGTGTGTAGAGAATGTAAATAAAAAATTACTAAAAAAATATCTATTTTTCGCATTACCCTATCTGTTTATGATTACAATGGTAGGGCTTTTTTGGGAGGTAAGGCTTTTCTTGCCGATTATCCTTACTTCTGTAATTATTGCATTTTACAAATTTGAAACTCTAAAACTTGATTTATGAGTTTACTGCATCCGTATTATATCATCGCAATAGTTTACATGCTTTTTTTCAGTATGCAGGAAGTCTTTGGAAAAAAAGTAGATAAAAAGTGGTTTTGGGTATTGGGTGTCTACCTGATTATCATAGCCGGGCTTCGGGATAATGTAGGTCCCGATTACGGAAGTTATAAGGGTATTTATATCTACTCGGATACAAAAGATTATATCAGTATCATCAGGAAAGCCTTACACATGGAAGGTTCTGAAACCGTTGAAATCGAATGGCTGTATGCCTTGATCAATAAAATATTGCTGAATGTATTCAATGCTCCGTTTTATGTGGTAACATTGGTGATTGCAATTTTTGCAATTTTTTTTAAGATAGAATATACGGAAGATAATACTTTCTATCCTTTTACATATACGCTCTTTATGTTTATTCCCAATTTCTTTATTGGTGAAAGCGGCCAGATCAGGCAAAATTTAGGAACCTTTGTCATTTACTTTGCCATAAGGTATATTAAAGAAAGGAATTTGTGGAAATATCTCTTCTGGGTATTTATAGCAACCGGAATACACAATGTCTGTTATCTTTTTCTGCCTATGTACTGGCTCGTCAAATTGCGTTTAAACAGATATGTGATGTTGACTCTGATTATTGCGTCAATTTTTGCGTCTCCTTTTGAAATTTATAAAGTTTTTGGAGACTTCTTAGACAATATAGCATCCGATAGTACACTTGTAGAAGGTTTTAACGGCTACGTTGACGAATCTATTGAAAGACTTAACGGTGGCTTTGGAGTGCCTGAAGCGATGATGGCTATTCTCACATTTTTTCTATTCACATTCGACAATCAAATGGAGAAAAAATATCCTTATTATGAATATCACAAAGTCTTTGCAGTCTTTGGGATCTGTATGTATTTTATATTCAGGAATAATCCAATATTTTCATCCCGAATGGCAGGAGCATTTATAGGCTTTTCTTATATAATTATTCCTAATGCTATGTATGTCGTTTCGCAGAATACCAAAAGGTTAATATATAGTTTTATAATTCTGCTCGTGGTATTTAATTTCATTCTTTTTTCATCATTTAGAAACATTACTGCGGGAAGGTTTACGATAGACCAATACAAAAACTATTTATTACCATAATTCTCCAATATTCAAAGTAAAAATACTTTTATTAATAAAACACTTTCATTTATAAATCAACAATTATGACGAAAAAATTAATTTCAATTTTAGCAGTACTGCTATGCATGTTATCATATCAGGCTTTTGCAAGGGGGCTTCCCAAACACAGTGAAAAATCACCACGGCCAAATATTTATCAATTTGCAACCACATTTACATATGATTTGGGGCCTGTTATGGTTGTTAATCAAAATGCGAATGAAAAAGGACTTATTGTAATAACTGGGAAATTGACAAAGCCCTTTCTGAATGATCATGTAAAATTATCAATCAAATATCAGGATTTACAAGGTAGTTGGATTACAGGGTGGTGCAAAATATTATATTCTTATAATCAATATAACGAAATTCTTACTGCCCGTTTTGAACTGCCAGCTTCCACTCAAAGTCTTTATAACATTAAGATAGAATTAAGTTCAAATACCAATATTAGTAACATTAATAGTGTGACATGGGAAAAAAACGTTAGTCATTATAAATCTAATGATTATGTACCGGCAAGATGCGATCTTGATGAAAATGAATATACGATTCTTCTTACTCCTAGAAAGGACGGAACACTGATAACAAATAGTACAGGAAAAGTAAATGGTGTTAAAGATAGGGTAACTTCAGCACACTCGTGGAATAAGATAGGTAATGTTATAATGGATAATAAAAAAGATGATGTCGTCTTTTCTCTAGTTGAACCCTCAGATTTAATAATAAATGCGAATGGTAGTAAAGCTATTAAACTTATTAATAACGGTGCTGTAGGTGATACATTGGCATCTACTCCTGAATCTGTTTATAACGAACAGAGCGGTCATCCAATTCCCTATTTATATAGTTATAATGACCCTATATACATGTTTGCGGGAAAGTTTTCAATCCAGGGGTTCATGATGAAATTCAGTCAATGGCCAGGAGAACCAGACGGCCCGGGATATTTCAATTTTAAAAATCCCGATTATTTGGAAAGCAGATATTTTAATTTGTACAACAGAACATGGAAAAAGCTTTCTGATTTCGTTTCTGATCAGGAACCTGTTGTAATTGTTTCCAGTATTACTACGGGATTAAGGATATATAAGAGTACAGGAAATTATATTGATCTCACGGCAGATACAACAAGTAATTATGGAAGTCCGTATTTTGGGTATACGAATGGCCTCGGAGTTCGTAGAGGACCTGGCTCGGAAAATCTGATTATTTCTAATACACCTGAAATGACATTATATGGCATGGGAGCACTTCGAAATGATGTGTCAACAAGCTATCAAACCACAAGATCATTGCAGGATATAGAAACAGAAATTGCTAAGTTCATCAATTACGTAGGGGTTTTCAATAATGTTTTAAATGAAGGGGAATGTGTTAACAACTGCTTTGCAATAAAAGATGGAGCTCAACCGGAAAATGTTATTGCTGATTGGACAAAAGCTCCTAACAGTTATATTTTTATACCTAATCAGGAAAATGACGGAATTTACATTCCTGTTAAGAAGGCTTTTGCTATGTGGAAGAATGGAACTGAAATGGGCGGAAGTTCCGTACCAGATGGAAATATTACAGCAGATGTTTATTGGGAAGACGTTCCGGGATTAATAAAGTCAGGAACGAACTACTCTTTGGAACTTATAGGTAATGGTGAGAATGCAAAAATAAAAATTCCTATTAATAAAGCAAAAAAGGGAAATGCCGTAATTGCATTAAGAGGCTCTGACGGGCAAATATATTGGTCATGGCACGTTTGGGTTACTGATGATCCAAGTAATGGTAGTAAATATAAAAGTTTCGATGGGATTAAAAGACAAAGAAACGATGGAACAATTGAAGATATCCCTGCAACAGATTGGGGTTGGATGGATAGGAATTTGGGAGCATTGACCGGTACAATTACATCAGGTGAATGGAGTAGGTCTGGTGGCCTACTTTACCAATGGGGACGAAAAGATCCACAACCTCCTTTAGTAAATAAAAATGACTTCTATGAAATAACCGGAACGGTAGGGAGAATCAGGCACCAAGGATTTATTGATAATACAAACAGTACATCATGGCAGAAAATAAATTTATTTACAAAATACATCAAACTATCTAATGCAAAAACAGTAAATAATATTCGTTTTTCTGTAAAAAATCCATTAGGTCTTATTTATGTAGACAAGGATGCAAGCAATACACAAGCTTATTACAAAAACTCAAATGGAACAGATAATCTAAATGCTCCGATTAACTGGTTTGGAACATCCGATACATTACCCGACGACAGGCTAAGTGAATTGAATTTATGGTCAGATAATTCTCAAGGTACAAATACGATAAACTATAATGAAGATGCAGCTGCTGCACCATATAGAAATAAGTCGCCTTATGACCCGTGTCCGAACGGTTGGCGTATGCCTTCTTTGCTAGTTTCAAATTTAAGGGACGACTTAAGATTAGATTTCAGTCCTTTTGGAATTAAAAAAAATATAAAGCTCAATCAGCTTGATTTTTTACCAAACCCAAGCAATCCTACAACAGGAACATATTTATACAAAATAAGACCAAACGATTCCAATATTCCGGATCATTTTAAAGGATTTAAGGTATATTCTAATTTTGGCGTTGATATGTCTAATGTAGGAGGAAATAATATGGGGATATTTCCTGGAACCGGAGCCATTCTCAGAGGTTATCATGATGGAATGTATACTGATCAGCACCATATTGCTGTTTGGACTTCTACGATGCAGAAAGCGGGTAATAACATACCGGTTACTGGAGCAGCTTCTTTAAGTATAATCCCGGATAAAGATCAGGCGGATGCAACCGGATTGTCAAATGTAACTGGACGATTTTGGTATAGTCCTCTCAATGGTGCCACAACAAATGATGTAGCAGCTTGCAGATGTATTATGGATCCGTTGTATAAAATAAATCTGTATGATTTCCCAACGGAGTTTTTCAATGACACTGAAGATTATGATACAGGTATTAATAATCCAAACAGCTATAATTTAACTAAGTCTACACAAGCCATTGATTTAGAAATTCCAATTAGTAAGGCTTTTTCTGTCCAAAGTAAATTGCTAAATAATAATACCATATTAAATCCTTCTAATTTTAATAATTTGAAAGTGAATATATTGTGGAGCGATAATAAAAATCTGATAACTGAAGTTAAGCTTTCTAATACAAGCCCTTCTTCATTGGATCAAGTTTCAAATACAAAGATTAAGGTCAAAGTAGCACCCAATAATTCAGGAAATGCAGTAATAACATTGCATAATGGTAGTGTTACAAATCCGGTATATTGGAGTTGGCATATATGGGTTGCTAATACTCCAGTAACATCTGTTAAATATAGAACAGATCAGCCTGTTAATGAAGCTTCAAATTATGTAAACTATATAAAAACAGGAAGAGTCTTGGAAACTGAGTTTATGGATAGAAACCTGGGAGCATACGATGCAATGCCTACTGTTTCAGGAACGCCAAATGCTTCAGATTTGTCAAAAATAAAGCTTTCTGGTGGATTGCATTATCAATGGGGCAGAAAAGATCCCATTCCTCCATTTGTTAATATTGGTGGTGGAACATATAATATTTTCTTAGGAAATGTGGACAATGTTGGTAATATTACTTATCCCGTAACCTTGTCGGCCAATACATATGATGCGAATTATGTTGTTGAATCAGATACTTATAGAAATTTTAATAACGCAAATATTTTAAATACTGATAAGATTTCTGACAAAATCTCGAAAATTTTAAAGTATGCCGTTAATAATCCATTAACTTTCATGAAGCCTACTACAAAACAACCTTATAAGGCAGGTACTACTAATGGTTCTGACTGGTTGAGCAATGAGACAAATCTGGCTGCAGATAGATGGGGACATGGAGCAGGTAAATCACCATTTGATCCATGCCCTGAAGGATGGAGAATTCCCGACGTCACATCAGTGGTTTTAGGAAATAGTAATTATGGATTTACACCTTTCTATAAGAAAAATATAAATGAATCTTACTATTATAAGGTAACGAATGAATATCAAGGCAAAACATTTTCTTACAGTGGACATTGGGGTTATATTTTTGATAGTGATGCGTATAAAATAGGTAATTATCCAATAGCAGGAGTAAGAGGATTAAGAACCGTAACAGGTAGTCCAAACTCAGTTATAAACTCTACTGTTGACAGAGGTTTTTTCAGGATATGGTTAGCTGGTTTATCAAATACTTTTGGAAGACCAATATCCGTAGGAGCGAATGTATCAGCTTCCAATCTACAAGTTTTTGAAGAGGATAATGATCCTTATTTTGGAGCAAGTTGCCGCTGTGTAAAAGTAAAAGCGGATGGAGTTATGGAAGAAGGTCCGTTACCAAGATTGCAAGTAACTTCTGTTTCTGTCAATAAAGCAACTAAAAGCCTTGATAAAAACATTATTAAAGAGAAACTGAGTCAAAATAAAATAGAGTTTTTCCCTAATCCAGTAAAAAATATATTGTATATAAAAGGAAATGATAAAGTACAAAACTATCATTATCAAATTTATAATATGTCTGGACAGCTTGTAAGATCAGGAGAATTTATAAACGAGCAAACCGATCTTTCATCACTAACGGAAGGATTTTATTTAATAAGAATCAATAATTCAGATAACATAACTAAAATAATTAAAGAATAATCTAAACTGATCTCAAAGCGGAACATTCATGGATGTTCCGCTTTTAAAAAGGCAAATTTGTCATTATAACCAATATTTTTTTAATTGTCTTTAATTAGTTTAATACTTCCAATCATTCATATTATTAAATTAAATCATTTCACAAAACCTATCTAATAAAAAAACTTTACTTTTGCAAAAATTTTTAGAATGTCGAAAAATTTAGTAATCGTCGAATCACCGGCAAAAGCAAAAACGATTCAGAAGTATTTGGGGAAGGATTTTGAAGTGAAATCAAGCTTCGGACATATCCGTGACCTGCCTAAAAAAGGGATGGGAATCGATTTGTCTACCTTCAGCCCGGATTACGAAGTTTCTGCTGACAAAAAGAAATTGGTGACCGAACTGAAAGCTGCCGTGAAAAAAGCCGAAATGGTTTGGCTCGCATCCGATGAGGACCGCGAAGGGGAAGCCATTGCATGGCATCTGGCCGACGAGCTGAAGCTGAAACCGGAAAACAGGAAAAGAATCGTTTTTCATGAGATTACTAAAAATGCCATTCTGAGAGCTATCGAAAACCCGAGAGATATAGACCAGAACCTGGTGAATGCACAGCAGGCCAGAAGGGTTTTGGACAGAATTGTGGGATTTGAAATGTCTCCCGTACTCTGGAAAAAAGTAAAACCGGGATTGTCTGCAGGAAGAGTGCAGTCGGTAGCCGTAAGATTAATTGTGGAAAGAGAAAAAGAAATCCGCGAGTTTGTTCCGAAAGCGAGTTTTAAGCTCGACGGGGTTTTTCTTAATACAACCCATCAGGAAATTGCGGCAAAGCTGAAAAAGGATTTCGATAAAGAACAGGACGCTGAAAAATTCCTTGAGCTTGCCCAAACAACAGAATTTAAAGTTCTAAATGTTGAAACAAAACCGGGAACAAGATCCGCTTCTGCACCTTTTACAACTTCTACGCTGCAGCAGGAAGCTTCTTCACGATTAGGATACAACGTAACAACCACAATGCGTCTTGCACAAAGGTTATACGAAGAAGGATACATTACTTATATGAGAACCGACTCCGTAAATCTTTCCCAGGAAGCCATTGAAGGAGCAAAAAAACAGATTACTTCAGAATATGGCGCAGAATATTCTTCACCAAGAAATTATACCACAAAATCTTCGTCAGCCCAGGAAGCTCACGAGGCGATCCGTCCTACGGATTTCGGTGTGAAAACAGTAAGTGATGTTCAGCTGAACAGATTATACCAGCTGATTTACCGAAGAACGCTGGCTTCTCAGATGGCGAATGCTAAAATTGAGAAAACAGTTATTGAGATCGGAAATGCAAAACTACCGCAGAATTTTGAAGCACAGGGCGAGGTAATCATTTTTGATGGTTTCTTAAAAGCTTATGGCATCGTAAAAACCGAAGACGATGATGAAGAAAACAACGAAAAACTGCTTCCGAAAGTAAATGTCGGTGAAGTTTTAGACTATAAAAAAATTACCGCTACCGAAAAATTCACCAGACCAAGTGCAAGATATACCGAAGCAGGACTGGTAAGAAAACTGGAAGAACTGGGAATTGGCCGTCCTTCTACGTACGCACCAACTATTCAGACCATTCAGAATCGTGAATATGTAGACAAACGTGAAATTGAGCCGCAAACTCGGGAGGTGGTAAAAATCTCTTTGGTAAAAGATAAGATAAAGAAAGAAGTCCTTGAAGAAAAATTCGGGGGGGATAAAAACAAATTTGTTCCCACCGACATCGGCGAAGTAGTAAACGATTTCCTGACCGATAATTTTAAAGAAATTCTGGATTATGGTTTTACTGCGAGAGTGGAAGAAAGCTTTGATGAAATTGCTAGCGGAGATCAGAAATGGAAACAGATGATGACGGATTTCTACTCGAAATTCCATCCGAGAATTGAAGATGTGGAAGAAAATGCAGACAGAGCAACCGGAGACAGGCTTCTTGGTATCGATCCTAAAACCGGAAAAAACGTTCACGCAAGAATCGGAAGATTCGGAGCGATGATTCAGATCGGAGAAACGGAAGATGAAGAAAAACCGATCTTTGCATCATTAATGGCAGGTCAGAATATTGCAACCATCACCCTAGAAGAAGCGCTGGAATTATTTAAGCTTCCGTTTGATCTCAGCGAAGTAGACGGACAGCCGGTTTCGGTGGGGGTCGGAAGATTCGGTCCGTATGTGAAATGGGGCGAAACCTATATCAGCATTCCTAAAGGAGAAGACCCTCTTTCCGTAGATCAGAAACGCGCCGAAGAAATTATCAACGAAAAGAAAATTGCAGATGCACCGATTGCAACATACAAAGGTGAGCCTGTAACGAAAGGTTCCGGAAGATTCGGTCCGTTTATCAAGTATAAAGATATTTTCGTGAATGTGCCGAAGCGTTATGATTTTGAGAATCTTTCCCAAAGTGATATCAATGAACTGATTGATGCTAAACTGGAAAAAGAAGCCAACCGATACATCCAGCAATGGGAAAAAGAAAAAATCTCCATTGAAAACGGCAGATGGGGGCCATTCATTAAATTCGGAAAGGCGATGTTCAAGATTCCGAAAAAAGCAGATGATACCAAATATGACGGAGAAGAACTGAAAGAAGTTTCTCTGGATGAGGTTAAAAAATGGATCACCGATCAGGATCCGAAAGCTTTTGCGGAGAAAAAGAAACCTGCTGCAAAAAAGCCAGCTGCAAAAAAGGCAACTGCTACAGCAAAAAAGCCTGCGGCTAAGAAACCTGCAGCGAAGAAGTAAAATAGTTTATATTAAATATTAATCCCCTCTTGAGTTATTCAAAGGGGGGATTGTTTTTTTAATATGAAATTATTCTAACGTCTTTATTAATTCCTCCAAAGCTCTTTTTACTGTTGGAAAATCTGTTCCTACCCGAGGATCCATAATATTACCACCAAATCCATTATCTTTAGTTGAAGCTTTTGCAATTAATTTTTGTAAATCTTTTTTAATGTCTTTTGGCTTTAGTTCTTTTAAAGTCCATATACAAATTACTGTTGTAAAATCGTCATCTTCGTTGGCCGCAATTTTATTTACTAAAGTTTTTATAGTTTTTTGATAATTACTTGCAGCTAAAGCTCTGGATGCAGAAACTCTATGGTGAAAATTTGAGTTGTCATTAAAAAATGGCAGAAGCAGATTGTAATATCCATCTATTTTCAGATGAAATATGGTTTCCATTGCGACATGTTGAAGGAAAAATGTTCTAATCTCATTGTCACCAAATCCTGCTGGCTTTTTAGATAAAGCTTGATTAATAAAATTGGTTACTTGTACTCTGTCGTAATCGAGATGATGATAATTATTAAAAATTGCTGTCATCGTCATTTCATAAGTATCAATTGGAATGGATGCTTGATGATACGAATGTCGATAAGTTGCATGAACATTATCATCTTCAATATAATCAAAGCCAGATGTAGGTGTTGAAATACAAAATTTATCTTTTGAGTTCTTTTTGATAAAGAAATAACTTTGTTTAATACCTTCAAAATCTGGAAACTCTGGTCTATGACCTCCTGAACTACTTGTTATATCTAATAAATAAAAGTTTGTTATCTCAATTTCTAATGGTAATTTTTCTCCTCCAAGCTGTTTTATTACTTTAATCTTTATTCCTTTTTCTCTATCATAAGAAATGATATCAGCGAAAACAAAGTAATCTGCTTCTTTGATTACTTTGTCAGTCCACGGTTCATCCCAAGTTGTTGCAAATGTTTTTATTGTTCCTACCAAAAATATAATGGTAAAAATGAATAGTTTGGCCACCTTGATCATAAAAGTTTATTCATGTTATTAATAAATCAAATATAACAATTATGATTAGACTTCCGCTGGATAAAGACGGAGAAACGCTGCGATTTTTATTTGGAGCCACGCAGGGAGGAGATTTTCAAACTTCTGGTACTTTGTTTTTGAGATTTTCAAAAATAAATAGTTTTTATTTGGATAACTTTGTCAAAGATTTAAACTTTGACAAAGTGCAACAACAGCTCGTGTTTTTTGCTGAAGAATAATTTAATTTTAATATTTTTGATCTCAATATAAATATTGAAAAGGGATCATGGATTTTGAAGATTTTATTATTTCGCCAAGAAATTTCAAAGCAGAAAGCTGGCAGATCGGAAACAGCATAACGAAGGATATTAAAGAAGACAGCATTGTTCTTCTTTTTGTTTCGGATTACAGAGGTGCGGGCGGTGATGCCGAGGTACAGGATTTTACCGGAATCAGACGAGAGTTTTATAAGCTGTCGCAGCTTGATTTTGAAATTCCTGTTGTGGATCTCGGTGATCTTGTTTCCGGAAAATCGGTTCAGGATTCTCATTATATCTTACAGGAAGTCCTTTCGGCATGTCATTATAAAAGAGCAATTCCGATAATTATCGGAGGTTCCAACGACTTTTCGTTTTCCCTTTTTTCAGCGCTTAATTTTCATACAAAGAATATCAATTATACGCAAATAAGCAATATTATTTCTCTTCAGCAGGGAGAAATAATCAATGAATATACTTTTCTGAGCAAAATTTTCGGAGCTAAAAACTTTTCAATAAAAAATTATCATCATCTCGGCTATCAGAAGCATCTCAATGAAATTGATTCTGTAAGACTCATAAAAGAAGTGGAATTTGACATTATCCGTCTTGCTGAAATGATGAATTCCACTGAGAAAACAGAACCGTTTTTTAGAAAAGCAGACCTGGTAACCGTAAATTGTGATGCCATTGAAAGCTTTAGTGAGCCTTTTTCTATGAATCCGCAGGTCAACGGACTGAACAGAAGGGAGATCTGTGCCTATATGAAAGAGATCGGGCTCAGTGAAAATCTGAAATCCGTTGGGATTTTTAATTATAACATTTACTCGGAAAATCAGCTCAACCACCAGCTTCTTGCACAAATGATCTGGTACCTTATTGAAGGAATCAATATTCAGAAATCTCATCCTAAAGAAAGACATTATGAAATATTTTATGTTTTGATTGATGACCGGCAGTATACTTTCAAACGGGATACGTTCAGTAATCTCTGGTATTTCGGGGAAGATGAAAATATAGAAAACTGCGTTCCCTGTTCCCGGAAGGATTTTGATGAGGCTAAAAAAGGCTGGCTAAACACACGACTGACGAAAATTTAATATATGAAACATGTTCCCTCAAAAGTTTCTGTAATTGTTCCGGTTTACAATGTTGAAAAATATCTTGCCAAATGTCTGGATTCCTTGATCTGCCAGACTCATGAGAATATCGAAATCCTCGTGGTGAATGACGGAAGTACAGACTGTTCCGGAGAAATTATCCAGGATTATGCACAAAGATACCCAGATAAAATAACAGCTTTTCAAAAAGAAAACGGTGGGCTCAGCGATGCCCGGAACTTCGGGCTTGACCGGGCAACAGGAGAGTATATCGGCTTTGTAGACAGTGATGATTATGTAAGTCCTTTCATGTTCGAAGAAATGACAGCGCTGGCGGAAAAACATCATGCCGAAATGGTGATCTGTAATATCCGGAAAGTAGATCAGAAGGGAAAGATTATACAAAATCTTACACAGGTTCCCAATATGCCGGAAAAAATCGATCTCGAAAGTAATTTTTCTGTTTTTTCGGATATCAGCTATTTTGCCTGCAATAAACTTTTTAAAAGAAATCTTTTTAAGGGAAAAAGATTTAAAAAGAATATTCATTTTGAAGATATCCAGTTTATTCCACAGCTATTGCTTGCTTGTACAACCATCGCACAGACGCAGAATTACCATTATCAGTATTTTGAAAGAATCGATTCTATCAGCAAAACCCATACAGAAAAAGGACTTGATATCCTGAAAGCGGTTGAAGATGTGGAAAAATATTTTAAAACAACAAAATATTCAGATAAACTGGAAGAACTTAAGAATTTTCAGATTTTTGAAGGGGTATACTCTTTTATTGCCTATCTCGCTTTTGTTAAAAATGATGATGTTTTTTATAAAATGTGTGAAAAGCTTGAATATTTTATGAAGAAAAGGGATATTAAACTTAAAAATTTATTGAATTTTAATCGGTTTGGTAAGAATTATCTATTATCTTTGTCATTGAAAAAAAACATATTCTATCTTTTATTTTTTGCAGGGCAGAAAAAACTGATAAGAAAATTTATATAAAACACAAATGTAAGTGCTGTCTCGGGAAAAGCTTACACAACGATCTCCCAATATTTAAACACAAATTGACAGCGCTTTTAAATGAAAAAAGATGAAAAATTTTGAATTATTTCTAGCTCAATCGGGTCTTCCTATATTTTACATCAAAATAGGACTTGGTTTTTTATTTTCTTTTTTAATTACTTTTTTTTCCATTCCCACCATTATTAAGATTTCGAGAAAAAAAAATCTGATGGATGAGCCGGGAGTAAGAAGCTCCCATTTGCGGAAAATCGCCAACCTCGGGGGAGTTGCCATATTTTATTCAATAGGAATCTGTGCACCGATCTTTGCCTATGAACTTTTCGACCTTTACAAATTTCTATTCGCCTCACTTGTAATTTTGCTATATGTAGGCGTTATGGATGATATTGTCGTAATGAGGGCTTATAAGAAGCTGGTTGCGCAGGTTGTCGTATCATCGCTGGTTGTCATCGGATCAGATATCAGGATAAGAAATCTCTTCGGGATCTTCGGGATATACGAAATCAATTATTTTGTAAGTGTCATCTTCAGTATCATTACATTTATTATTCTTATCAATGCCTTTAATCTAATTGATGGGATTGACGGTCTTGCTGGGGGGTATTCTCTCATATGCAGCGGTCTTTTTGGAGTAAGTTATTACCGGTTAGGAGCATACAATTATCCATTGGTCGTATTATCGGTAATCATCATTGGTTCTGTACTTGCTTTCTTGTACTATAATCTTTCCAGTTATAAAACCGGTAAAATTTTTATGGGCGATACGGGATCAATGCTTTTAGGGTTTTTACTGGCATTTACCTCCATCTCTTTTATTGATATCTTTATTGATAAAAATCTCCCTGATGTTCCCCGATATCACCTGCAGTCTGCTCCAGTGGTAGCGGTTGCCATCCTTATTCTGCCGATTGTGGATACCCTGAATGTAATCATTATCAGACTGCTCAACAAAAAGTCCCCTTTTGATGCCGATAAAAACCATATTCATCACAGGCTTTTAAAACTTAATCTTACGCACAGAAGATCGTCGGGATACATCATCTTGTATTACCTTTTTGTAGTTGGCTTGGCCTATTGCTTAAGACATGCCAATGTAAATCTCTTACTGTTTATTATAATATTTTTTGGCTTTTTGGGCGCATACATCCCTCATTTTATTTATGCGTTCAGACATATTAAAGATTCCGAAAATTAATCTGTTTCACAATAATTTCACAATATGATGAAGAACTATAAGTATTTATTTTTACTCATGCTGGCTTTTTTGATGGGGTCGTGCATTACAACAAGGGACGTACGGTATATGCAGCCGAATGAAAGTCTGGTGATCAATGAAGAGGGGCTTATTCCCTACAATATTCCCCTATACAGAATTACCAGAAATGATATACTCAACCTTAATATTGTCACAACACCGAAAGGAGATGCGGCCCAGTTTTATTCCACAATGAACACTTCAGGTGCTAATGCGGCAGGCAATGGTAATATTTCAACATTAAATCAGGCTACTGCAAGAGGGGGTGGAGGAAATTCCGTTTTTTACTTTAACGGATTAAAGGTAGATTCCAATGGTGATATTAATGTTTTTGGTATTGGCTACATCAAAGCAGAAGGAAGAACCATAGAAGAAGTGGCCCAGGAAATACAGACAAAAGTGAATGAAAACTTCCAGGAAGGAAAGTCCGAGGTAAGGCTGAATACGGACGGGATTACTTACTATATACTGGGAGACATTGAATCAACAGGGCTTACCGGAGAAAAAGTTGCGCATAAGAATACACTTAATCTTACGGAAGCATTGGCCATGAATGGCGGACTCAACAGAACCGTCGATAAGAAGAATATCGTTATTCACAGAAAACTGCCCGAAGGAATCAAAATCGCCAAAATTGACCTTACCCGTGAAGATGTAATGAACTCACCTTATTATTATGTACAGAACGGGGACGAAATATACCTTAATACAAGAGCAAAAAGTCTGAATGGTTTGGGAAAAGATCCTATCCAGACATTAACTACCGGAGTGTCGGTTTTTACAACAGCTCTGTCTATCTATCTTCTCCTTAAAAATCTATAATAGTATGATCCCGGAAAAAGACACAAATATAGAGAAGGTTGATTCTCAGGAAAATAAATACGGTTCGTTTACGTCGTTCGATATTGCTCATTTTTTTTACAGGATTCTTAATAACTGGTATTGGTTTGTGCTGATGTTTATCATCGGCTATAGTATCTCGTGGACATATACCAAATATTATGCACAGAATGTTTATGCCTCAAGCTTATCGTTAAGCGTATCCAACAATACGGCAAGTTATTTCACTCCAAACCAGTCTATTAATTTTATTTGGGGGCAGGGAGGAAACCAAGATGGAATTTATTTGAAAAAAATGCTTTTATCAAGAACTCATAATGAATTTTTGGTAAAAGAATTAGGCCTTTACATCAATTATTCTACCAAAGGCATGATCAAATCAACGTACTTAGACAAAGATGACGTGCCGGTTTTACTTGAGGTGGATAAAAAGCATCTTCAGCAGATGGAATATCCCATTACGCTTATCCCAAAAGGAAACAATAGATTTGAAGTTGTTTTGCCGGAAGAGGGTAGTTCTGAAACTTTATACAGCTATGAAACAGAAGGATTCACAACAATTAATCCATATGATAAACCCAATAACCGGATCATTGAAATCGGAGAGTGGTTCACTTCCCCTAATCTTAGATTCAGGCTGGTGAAAAATCCTGTTATAACAAAAATCAATCTTCAGAATATTATTGTAAAACTAAGTACCGTAAATAATGCAGTAAAAGATATTGTATCTACCATTTCAATAGATTTTGATAAGGAAATCAGTACGATCATGATCATTACCAAAAAAGGATATAATCTCAACGGTACCGTTAATTTCCTCAACAAATCTGTAAGTCAGCTCCAAAAAAAACGCCAGGCCGATAAACTGATTGTCGATAAGAATACAAATGAATATTTACAGGAAAATCTTGATAAAATAAGGAAAAAGCTGGATTCAAGCGCCTATGTTCTGAATTATATGAAAACCACTGAAAAGCTCTATGACATTAAAGACAGAGACGAAAAATCCCTCAATAAAATTAAAGAGCTTGAATCCAAAAAAGCAGATATCGAAAGCAAGATCAGTTCCCTGGATCAGATAAGACGTACGCTCGCCTCACAGAATTATGATAAAATGATCAGCACCACGGCAGCGGGTTTTCAGGATGGTGCTTTTTCAGCAACTGTCTCGGAGCTCAAGGATTTATATCTTAAACGACGTGAAATGGCCCTCATTTATAAACCAAATTCAGAACCTATGGTCGAGATCAACAGACTCATTAATGATGCACGCACCAACTCCAATTTGGTTTTAAAGAATTATTATTCAGAGTATCTCAGAGAAATTGGTAAAATAAGCCAGAAAGTAGCGGAAACAAATTCAGATCTTGATACATATCCGGAAAAAGAAAGAAGATATCTGGATGCTGAAAGAGGATATAATATGATTGAAGCTACCTACAACAGCCTGCTCAGCAGGCAGAATGAAACCCAATTAAAAATAGCCGGAAACCAATCTGATATCAACGTCATAGATCCTGCAAAGAATATAGGACAACCCGCAATAGGGCCAAATATAAAGGTTATAAAAGCAGGGATTATTGGTGGGTTATTGATACTTCCGGCATTATTTATTCTTATTGGAGTAGTGCTCGATACCAAAATCAGAAATATTAAAGAATTGCTGAATGCAACAAGAATTCCCCTTCTCGGAGTGATTGGCAGCAACACCAATGAAACAATGCTTACCGTTCTTGATCAGCCTAAATCTTCAGTATCAGAGGCATTCAGAGGTATCAGGGCCAACATGAGATTTTTATCGGGAAGCGAGCGCGGAAGTAAAGTTATACTCATTACATCATCCATTGGCGGCGAAGGCAAAACTTACGTTTCCATCAATCTGGCTTCCGTGCTGGGATTAAGTGACAAAAAAACAATCCTTCTGGGGATGGACCTCAGAAAACCGAAAATATTCGGAGATTTCAAGATTGATAATAAATACGGAATTTCAAATTACCTTACCGCGGAAGTGGAAATGAGCCAGATCATAAATAAAACAAGGATTCCTAATCTCGATGTGGCTACTTCAGGGCCGATTCCTCCCAATCCCTCCGAACTTTTGATGAGCGAAAGAAATATTAAATTTATTGAAGATCTTAAAAAAATGTATGATTTTATTATCATTGACTCTCCACCTGTCGGCCTGGTTGCAGATTCTTTCGAATTAATGAAATATTCTGATGCCAATATTTATGTTGTCCGCCACGAATATACCGAAAAATATATGATTAAAATGATTGCCGAAAAATATCATAACGCAGAAACTGGCAACCTCGGGCTTGTTTATAATGACTATAATACCAAACAAGGCTATGGTTATGGCTATGGTTATGGGTACGGATATGGCTATGGATACGGATATTTTGATGAAGATAAAAACTATAAAGAACCATTGTTAATAACAATTAGAAATAAAGTACGGCAAATATTCAATAAAAAATAATACTTTTAAGCCCTCATTATATGAGGGTTTATTTTGCAGTCGCAGTATTGTGTCTGATAAAAAAAGAATAATTTACATACTTTATCGTTTACTTTATAACAAATTATGTTTTTTTGTTTATTTTTAACTAAACATTAAGATTATCATTAATATAAAAATGTTTTATATTTGCAAAAATTAAATTTTAAAATAACCATAAATCCATATTCTTTTATGAATAGAAAATTATTGTTTAGCTTCCTTGCCGCCCTAGGAACTGTGGTAAGTGTTAAAGCACAAAGAAACGAACTGGGAGTTCGTCTAGGTATGAGTAACCTAGTTGGGGATATAGGGAGAACGAATTATATTTTACAAAAGCCATTGGATTTAAGTAAAGCGTCGGATTGGGGAGTTCCGTTTTACGGGGGGATTTTATATAGATTTAATTTTAATCCTCATCAGACGGTAAGATTGGATCTTGGATATAATCAAATTCAGTTTAATGACAAAGTTGCGAAGGAAGAATACAGACAAAACAGAAACTCTTTCGGGAAAAACAATGTATATGAAGCAAGTCTTGTTTTTGAATATAATTTCTTCCCGGTAAATAACGAACAGAAAGGTATGGTGAGTCCATATATTTTTGGTGGGGTAGGAGCTTTAATGTTTGACGCGCCGAAAGCTACGCTCGTTAACGATTTCAGGAGAGATGCAGATGGTGTTGCGCAGGCTCCTATCAATGAGCTTGATTTTACGACTACTGCGCAGTACTCTACCGGAACAAAAACTACCATGCATATCCCTTTTGGAGTAGGTTTAAAATATAAATTTAATTATAACTGGGCCATTTTTGCTGAAGCAACATTCAGATATACCCTTACGGATCAGCTTGATTACAGCAAAATCCTCAGTAAAGATGTGGTCTCTACTTACAACGGAGATATCCTGAGCCCTGTTACAGGAGGTTCACTTCTTCAAACTGATGCTTATTATGTAGTGTCTAAAGAACGGGAAGCAGCCTTTTTAGGACAAAGAAATATTGGAGATCAGAGGTCTAAAGACTGGATGAATACGGTAAGTTTAGGTTTGACTTATTCGTTCGGAAGACCTCCGTGTTATTGTGATTAATATGTCGTTGATAAAAGATAAAATAGATCCTGATAATTTACCAAAGCATGTTGCTGTTATCATGGATGGTAATGGAAGATGGGCAAAATCCCGTGGCGAAGAAAGAACTTTCGGTCACAAAAATGCCATTGATGCAGTAAGAAATGCCATTAATGCGTGTAACGAAATACATATTCCGTACTTAACGCTTTATACCTTTTCTTCGGAAAACTGGAACCGCCCTGCAGAAGAAGTAAATACATTGATGAATTTACTTGTTGAGACTTTATTGCTCGAAGCAGAGGAGATTTTCAGCAAAGGCTTGAGAATGCATGTGATTGGTAATTTAGAAAAGCTTCCCCCACTCGTAAAAGATCAGCTGAATCGTGTGGTGGAACTTACAAAAGAAAACACAAAAGGTAATTTAGTACTTGCCATCAGCTATGGCTCACAAAATGAAATACTGAATGCCGTAAAAAACATCAGCGAAGATGTAAAAGAAGGGAAAATAGATGCAGCTGATATCGATGAAAAATTATTTGAAAGCTATCTCTACACTAAAGATTTTCCACCTGTTGACCTTTTGATAAGGACCAGTGGCGAAATCAGAATCAGTAATTTCCTCCTTTGGCAGATCGCCTATGCAGAACTGCAGTTTTTAGATGTTCTGTGGCCGGACTTTACGAAAGATATTTTCTTTCAGTGTATTGTTGATTATCAAAACAAGGAAAGAAGATTCGGAAAGACCGGTGAACAAATAAAAATCCAGTAAAATTAAGAAAAGAAAGACTACGATAAAATGAAGTTTAGACTATTACCCATCATTATGTTTGTTGCTTCTGCACATTTCTATGGACAGGTAACTCCACAGGACAGCACACGGGTGAACACATCTGTACAGGCAGGAAACCAGGCAGGAACATATACACTGAAAGACATCGTTGTAGATGGGGTTAAAAAATATACACCGGCTCAAATCCTCAGATTTACAGGATTATCAAAAGGTGAGACGGTAGACATTCCGGGACAGAAAATCAGTAATGCCGTAAAAAAACTTTGGGATACACAATCTTTTTCCGAAGTTGAAGTATACGTGCAGAGCATTGAGGGTGAAACAATCATCCTTAAATTCTACCTTCAGGATCTTAAAGATCTGGGTGAGGTAAAATTTGTTGGAAAAGGCATCGGAAAATCCAAAAACGAAAAGATGGCTAAAGATAATAATCTGAAGCCGGGAACCAAGATTACCCAGAATTTGGTTTCAAGTCTTAAAACCAACGTACCAAAAGATTTTGTTAAAAAAGGATATGCTGATGCAAAAATTACCATTCAGGATAAAGTAAATGCAGGAGATCCTAATCTTGTGGACTGGACGATCAATGTAGATAAAGGAAAAAGAATCAAAATCGATCACATCGAGTTTGAAGGAAATACAGCTGTATCTGATAGGAAGCTCAGAAAAAAAGCATTTAAAGAAACCAAACAGAAAAGATTCGGTATTGGCGGTATCCTGAAATCTTCAAAATTTATTGAAGAAAAATATCAGGAAGATAAGCAGAACCTTATCAGTTATTACAACTCTTTAGGATACAGAGATGCAAAAGTTCTTTCAGATTCTGTTTGGAGAAATAAAAGAAACAATTACGAGATCAATGTAAAGCTTAATGAAGGAAAGCAGTATTATATCGGAGATGTTACATTCACCGGAAATACCGTGTACTCTACAGATTATTTACAGAGACTCTTAGGATATAAAAAAGGAGATATCTACGATGCAGTAGGTTTCAACAAAAAAGTTGGAGAAGACGGAGGTAAAGAAGATGATTCAGACATCAAATCGGTGTACATGAACAACGGCTACCTTTTTTCAAATGTAACACCGGTTGAAAAATCAGTAAACGGAGACAAAATCAACCTTGAAATCCGTATCAACGAAGGCGAAAAAGCCACTTGGAACAGAGTGACATGGGAAGGGAATACAACCACCCATGACCACGTTATATTAAGAGCTTTAAGAACCAAGCCAGGCAATCTTTTTGCTAAGAGTGATATCAAAAGAACCTATTTTGATCTTGCCGGGATGCAGTTTTTTGATCCGCAGCAGGTAGGCCAGGATATTCAGCCCAATCAGCAGGATAATACCGTGGATATCAAGTGGAAACTTGTTGAAAAAGGGTCTTCCCAAGTTCAGTTACAGGCAGGTTACGGAGGTAACAGCTTTATAGGAACTCTGGGATTGACATTCAATAACTTCTCCTTGAAGAACTTCCTTAAATTTAAGGATTTTAAACCTGTTCCGCAAGGTGATGGGCAAACGCTTTCCCTTCAGGCTCAGGCCGGACAATATTTCCAGAATTACAGTATTGGATTTACAGAACCTTGGTTATTCGGAACTAGACCAACCGCACTTTCTGTGAGTCTCAATAACTCCAGAGTGAAGTACTCGGATGCTTATGGAAGCTCCCAAAAATTGAATATTTTCTCTGCATCAGTTGGATTAAACAGATTATTGAAGTGGCCGGATGATTATTTTTCACTCTATACCGGACTTCAGTTTCAGAAATACGACTTTAAGAACTATCCTTTCGACTTCGGAGGAACTACAGAATATTACGGTACGGCAAATAACTTCAGTATCAATCTGGGGCTAAGCAGAAACTCAGCAGGGATTGACCCGATTTTCCCTACAGTAGGATCAAATCTTGATCTTTCGGTAAAATTCACGCCGCCGTATTCATTGTTCAATAATAAGGAGTACTCCACTATGACTCCTACGGAAAAGTACAAATGGATGGAGTTCTATAAAGTAAAGTTCAAAGCTGATGTCTACAATGAAATAGCCGGAAAACTCGTGTTGAGATCTTCTGCCGAAATGGGCTTCATGGACGGTTACAACAAGGAGCTTGGAGCTCCGCCGTTTGAAAGATTCTATGTAGGAGGTACAGGGCTTTTCGGAGGCCGTTATGACGGTAGAGAATTGATTCCGTTAAGAGGATACGAAAATGCCTCTACGTACGGAGGTACTTCCGAAGATATTACCCCTACAGGTGGAGGTACTATTTATAACAGATTTACGTTAGAATTAAGATACCCGATTTCATTGAACCAAACTGCGAAAATTTATGCACTTACGTTTGCGGAAGGAGGTAACGTTTGGAATTCATGGGGAAACTATAATCCGTTCCAGCTGAAAAGATCAGTCGGGGTGGGGGTAAGAGTTTATATGGGAGCATTCGGATTGATTGGGTTTGACTTCGCCTATGGATTCGATAAAACGATTTCAGGAACAGAACCTTCCGGATGGAAAACGCACTTCCTGATGAACCAATCTTTATAATTGATATGAAAAATTTTAGAACCGTTTTCTTATTCTTCTTATTTTTACTTTTTGGTTTAAGCAATGCACAGAAAGTAGGTGTTGTAGATACAGATTATATCCTGAATAAAATGCCTCAGTATAAAGAAGCCGAGGCAAGGCTCAATGCCCAGATTGATACCTGGCAGTCTGAACTTCAGAATCTGCAGTCGGAATATGAACGTAAAAGATCTGCCTTTGAAAGTGAGAAAGTATTACTGATAGGAGATCAGCTGAAACTCAGAGAAAAAGAAGTAATGGATTTGGAAAAAAATATCAAAACCACTACCAGCTTACGTTTTGGTGCTACAGGAGAAATTAAAAAACTCAGAACAAATCTGGTTCAGCCGTTTCAGGACCAGATCTGGGGAGCAATAAAAACAATGGCGGAAAAAAACGGAATAGGCATTGTGATCGATAAAACAAGCAATAATGTACTCTTCCTTCAGAAAAGATTCGATTACTCAGATAAAGTACTTGATATTTTATTAAAAGATACCGATAAAAAAGAAAAAACTAAAACCCGAAAATAAAAGTTTAACTTTTATTAAATTTACAGATCTAAAAACAAATTAAATTATTTATTTACCAATTATGAAAAAATTAAGTGTATTATTTGCAGCGGTAATGATGGTTGTATCGGTAGGTATGGCAAAAGCTCAAAAAATTGCAACTTTAGACGTTATAGGTGTTCTTAATGCAATGCCTGAAAAGAAAAAAGCGGATACTGATCTTAAAGCTTTCTTAGATACAAAACAAGCAGAAATTAAGAAAAAAGCTGACGCTGGACAGGCTAAATTAAAGCAATATTCCGAAGAAGCTCCTAAGAAAACAGCTGATGAAAACAAAGCAAGAGAAGCTGAATTAGCAAAAATGCAACAGGAAATTCAGGATATGAACGATAAAGCTCAAAAAGACTTTGTTGCAAAACAGGACGCTGCTTATGAACCAATCGAGAAAAAACTGAATGACGCCGTTTCTAAAGTTGCTAAAGCAAACGGATATGATTATATCATGGATGCAAACTCTTCTGCCTTCGTATTCAAAGGAGGTCCGGATGCTACTGCTGCCGTGAAGAAAGAATTAGGTGTTCAATAATTTTTAAGATATCTTAAAACATTTATAAAAAACCATCTCTCATCGGGGTGGTTTTTTTATTTTTGCAGCATGGAAAAAGAAGTATCAACCACGGTAAAGGTGCGGTTTAGTGATTGTGATCCGATTGGTCATTTAAATAATGTGAAATATCTGGACTATATGTTCAATGCAAGGGAAGATCATGTAGAAACATTCTACGGATTTACTTATGAAGAGTACACAAAGCTTACAGGCTGTACCTGGATTGCCATTCAGAATGAGATTGCCTATTTGAAAGAAGTGAGATATAATACTTCGGTTGTCATCAGCAGTAAAACCATAGAAGTTCAGGACAGGACGGCAAAGGTTGAAATCCTCATGAAAAGTTCGGACGAAAAAACCATTCATGCCGTATTGTGGGTTACCGTAATCTACTTTAATGTGAAAACAAGAAAATCGGAAGTGCATCCGGAAGATATCAAAGGAACTTTTAATAAATTCTACGTAGATTTAGAGCAGAAAGATTTTCAGTCAAGAGTTAAATTTTTAAGATCACAGAACGCAAAAAATTCATAATGAAAAAAATATTGGTAGTAGGCGGAAACGGACAGTTGGGAAATTGTATCAGAAAGATCGCTCCCGATTTTGAGCTGCATTACGAGTTCATTTTTACAGACTCTCAAACATTAGATGTCACAGATGAAGGTCAGGTAAATTCATTTTTTTATGATAACAAACCGGATTTCTGTATTAATGCATCAGCTTTCACTGCAGTTGACCTTGCGGAAAAGGAAATAGAAAAGGCATTTGCCGTAAATGCAGGCGGAGTAGCCCACCTTGCGCAGGCCTGTAAAGAACACAATGCAATATTTATCCATGTCTCCACAGATTACGTTTTCGACGGTGAGACCAATCTTTGCTATTCCGAAGACGATTTTACAAATCCGATCGGCGTGTACGGAGAATCCAAATTAAAAGGAGAAGAATTAGCTTTAGAGATACATCCAAAAACAATAATTCTAAGAACATCATGGCTCTATTCAGAATTCAATAAAAATTTTGTAAAAACCATGCTTCACCTGTTTTCGCAAAAAGAAGAATTAGGAATTGTGGCCGATCAGTTCGGGCAGCCAACCAATGCCAATGATCTCGCAGAAGCCATCATGAATATCATTGCAGCTTCTGAAAAAAGCTATGGCGTTTTCCATTTCTCAAACTATCCGGAAACTACCTGGTTTGAATTTGCCGGGAAAATTGCCGAACTTTCAAAATCGTCAATCAGACTCAATCCTTTAACCACCGAACAATACCCCACTCCCGCAAAAAGACCGAAAAGAAGCACAATGTGTCTCGATAAAATTGAAGAAGTCTATAAAATTGAACCCAAACACTGGGAAAATAGCCTCGAAGAATGTCTGGATATCTTGCACAATAATATATAAGAGAATGAAAAGAATAATAATTGCACTCTTAGTTTTTGTCGCTCAGCTGTTCCTTGCACAAAATGTATTTTTAACAAAAGTCGAAAAGACACACGAAAACACAGACCGTTTTTTATATAAAATTAATGAAGAAATAAAAGATGCACAATATCTTGGAGAAGTCGAAGTTCAGGGGTACTCAAAAAATGATGCAGATATTTTCTCATTGATTTATAAAAAAGCAAAAGAAATTGGGGCCAATACCTTTGCGTTAAAACCTTTTGAAACCGTCGATGGGTCCGTACAAAATTTCAATCCTGCCAATTACAGGTTAGCTTTGTACCACCTTCCGAAAGAAAAATTATTGAATCAGACGGGAAATCTCTATTTATTTGCCTCTTCAGAAAAAGACCAGAAGATTGCGATTAACAAAACGGATTATGTACTTTCTCCCAGGTCATATCTTATGATGCGGACAGTACCCGACCAGATCTATACCATTTCAACAAAAAAGCTGTTGGGTTCAACCATAAAAATTCAGCCGAAAGAAAGCAGTTCCAACCAATACTTTCAGATTTCGGCCGCAAAAATAAAATCAGACGAAACAGGAGTGGGCGGACTCAACTTAAAAAGCGGGGATATTATAGGTCTGGAAAAATCGTACGCCGAATTCCTTAGCGTTATTTACAACAAACAAAAAGCAGAGTGAAAACTTTGCTTTTTTTGTGGCAATAAACTCTTCAGAATTCATACTTGATCCTTATCTCAGACTGAGCCTGCCAAAATCCGGGACATCTCAATGTTATTACACTAAAACTCTGATTCACTCCCGCTCACTCTTACGCCCTCTCACCCTCAAACTCTCACCCTCTCTATTTTTCTTCAGGAGCTT